>CAZIAK010000001.1:0-9259 GCA_964537035.1 uncultured Phycisphaerales bacterium
CTAGCAGCCTGTGCGTAAAGTGCCGCGCGTCGAGCACGCCTCGGTGGCGCCACCTCTTCGTTGCCGAATCCTCAACGAATCCACTGATTCGCCTTCGGTTCGTCGCCTCGATCTGGCGCCACCGAGGCGCACTCGCCATCACGGCAGTTTACGCACAGTCGGCTAGGGGGGCAGCGCCAGAGAGGGCAGCCGAAGTCTTGCCTGTGGAACACCGCAAGCCAGACGAGGCCGCTGGATCAGCCGTGCGAGCGGAAACCAGCTGGCTTCTGTCCGACGTTCTGCGCTCACCGAAGCAAAGGGAGTGAGTGGTCGGGGTGACTGGATTTGAACCAGCGGCCTCAGCGTCCCGAACGCTGCGCTCTACCAAACTGAGCCACACCCCGACGCGGGTGGCGACCTCCCGGATGGGTCGGGAAAGAACAGGAGGTCGAACGGCGCAGATAATGCCCTGCCTCGGGGTCTCGCGCAAGCGCTGTCCCCGGGCAAGGGGGGAACGGCGAGGCGGTGGCAACTGCTGCCCTGGCCAGCCACAATGCTCGCCGTGTCTAGCCCTGTCCCGCTCCCCAGTGCAGCCAGAAGGCTCGCGGTTGCCCTCGCGATCCTCGTGCCGCTCTTCGTGGATCCCCACGGGGACACCCTGGCCCTGAAGAAGCTGTCCCTGGGCATCCTGGGCAGCCTGGCCCTGGCGTTCGAAGCGGCAGAGGTCTTTCTGCTGCGTCGCCGGGCCATGGCGCCCTCAGTGGCTGAAGGAATGTTGGCGGGCCTGGCCCTCTGGGGGGCCTGCTCGCTGTCCTGGGCGGTCAACCCGGCTCTTGGGCTCGTGGGGGTGGGCGTGCTCTTCGGCATGCTGGGGGTGACCCGCGGGGTGCGGCAGTCCTTGTTCGGCAACCGCAGGGTGAGCAGCTGGGTGGCGGCTGTGCTCGCCGTGGGCCTGGTGGCTCTCGTCGTCGACGGGGTGGCTGTGGTCCGAGAGGGCATGTCTTTGCAGCTGGCGGCTCGCAAGCACGCGTCCTGGCTTTTTGGGCACAACAACATGGCGGCCAACTACGCTGCCGTCCTGGCCCCTCTGGCCGCAGCCTTCGCCATGACCGCAGAGGGGCGGGGGCGGCGGGTCGGTGGCTGGCTGCTGGTGGTCGTCGTGGTCGGGTATCAGGTGCTCCTGCACAGCCGCGCCGGGCTGGCCTCTACCCTGCTGGGCGTGGGCTTGGCCGGCGTGCTGTTCGTCGTGCGCGCCCGGGTGCGGCGGCCGGGGCGCCGGGCGGCTGCCCTGCTGGGTGCGTTCTGCATCGCGGCGGCCTTGTTGCCTTCCTCCGATCGCGCCAGGGGCCTGGCCAAGGAGGCTTTCTTTCGCGGCGTCAGCCTGCTCGAAGAGCTGAAGATCGCCGACCTCGCAGACGCGTCCTTCCGCCCTGGCGTCTACCGCCGCACCATGGAACTCGTCGCTGAAGCGCCCCTGCTGGGGGCCGGGCTGGGCAACTTCCCCGTGGCCTATTCCCGCTTCGATCCCCGCGCCGTCGAGATCCCCCACGCCCACAACGACGCCTTGCAGATCCTGGCCGAGCTGGGTCTGGTGGGCTTGCTCATGTTCTTCGGCCTGTTGAGCGCGTTGGTCTGGCAGGTGCTGCTGGGTCTCTCCTCTCGTGAGGCCGATCTGGCCCGTGACCGACGAAAATCCGTCTGGGCCGCGGGGCTGGGAGGGGCGGTGGTCGTCTTTCTCGTGGGTGGGCTGTTCGAGGTCCCCTTTGCCCTGGGCGACACCGCCTGCAACCTGGCCCTCTTGATCGCCTTGTCCGGGCGGCTGGCTGCTGAGCCAAGAGCCTGGTCGAAGGAGGCGCCCGGTGACGGGTTCGGCGTGGTCAGGCTGGTGGCGGTGCTGGCGCTCTTGCCCTTGCTGCTGCTCGCTGGCTTTCTCGCGGCACGCATGCCAGCCAGCAGTCTCTTCGCGCGAGCCCAACGAGCTCGCGAGGTGGGCAACCTGGAGGAGGCTCGTCGCCACCTGACCCGGCTGGCCGAGCTGAACACGGGCATGCACGTCCCCGATCTGCAGCTGGGGCAGCTGGCAGAACAGGCTGGGGATTGGCAGACCGCCCTCGAGCACTTCCAGTCGGCTCGCCGGCTCTGGCCCCACAGCCTGAGGTTGCTTGAACTCGAGGCGGAGGCTCTGATGCAGCTGGGGCGCAACGACGAGGCCGTCGCGATCTGCGAGCAGGCCGCCGCCCTCGCTCCTGGCGACCGGGCCATGCAGGCTCGGCTCGTGCTGCTCCTGGCCCAGGCCGGACGGCTCACCGAGGCGCTCGATCAGGCCACGTACCTGCTGCAATCGCACCCCACGGCTTCTACCGAGATCGTGGCTTTTCTCGCCCGGCTGCATCAGCGTCAGTCCAAAGATCTGGACGGCCAGGCCCGGGTGGAGGCCCTGGTGGCCAGCCGCCACTTCTACGCGGTCTTGCTCCAAGACGGCAGCCCCGGTGCCTTTCACGAATGGAACTCGGAGTTTCGGCACCTGACCCACCAGTTGCAGAGCCTCCCTGGGGCGCCTGGGTCCTGGTGGGGGGTGTACGAGCGGTTTCGATCTGGAGGCGGTTGGCAGTTGCCCAACGTGGCCCTCTGGACCGCCGTGGATGGCACAGGCGAGGAGATTTTCCCCGGCTGGGATGAAGCCGCGGGCCCGCCCCTGCCCCGCCGTCTTCGCTGATCGGCCGAAGAGACTCCGCTCCCAGACTCAAGTCAGGCCCCGGCGCTCCCGATAGGGACGGCACTCTCCTTCTTCTCGCAGCTCGGTGGTCCTGGGGTTCGCCCCTGGGCTGCCGGGCTGTTTTTCTGCGAGAGCGAGCGTTTGTGGCACGGTGGGATTCCATGTGCGCTGCGGGTGTGGTCCAATCGCCCAATGGAAACCACTACAGCACGTTCTTCGTCGCCCCGGCCCGTTTCCCCAGCCCGGCCGACCTCGGTCCCGTCCCTTGACCAACGCGTCGTTGCTGACGGCCTTACCTTTGACGATGTGCTCCTGGTGCCTCGTCGCTCCGACCTGCTGCCCAGCGCTGTCTGCACCGGTACCCAGCTGACGCCCCGGCTGGCCCTCGGCGTGCCCCTCGTCTCGGCAGCCATGGACACCGTCACCGAGTCTGCTCTGGCCATCGCCCTGGCCCGCACGGGCGGCCTGGGTGTGATCCACAAGAACCTCTCGCCCGAGGTGCAAGTCGCCGAGGTGCGCAAGGTGAAGCGCTCGGCCCACGGCATCATCACCGACCCGGTCACCCTGCCTCCCGATGCCACCATCGGCCAGGCGCAGCAGATCATGAATCAGCAGAACATCTCGGGTCTGCCCATCGTTGATGGCCAGGGGGTGGTGGTGGGCATCCTCACCAACCGTGACCTGCGCTTTCATCGGTCGCCCGACACCGCGATTCACGAGGTCATGACCTGCGACCTGATCACTGGCGCGCCGGGCACTTCGCTCGACGAAGCCAAGGACACACTGCACCGCAACAAGATCGAGAAGCTGCTGCTGATCCACTCCACCGGGCAGCTGGCTGGCCTGATCACCATGCGCGATATCAACGAGGCGGTGATCTTCTCTGGCGCCTGTCGCGATACCGAAGGGCGCCTGCGAGTGGGCGCTGCTGTTGGCGTGCGAGAGTTCGAGCGGGCTGCCGCCCTGGTCGATGGTGACGTCGACGTGTTGGTGGTGGACACCGCGCACGGTCACAGTCGCAACGTCATCGAGACCGTGCGGCAGATCAAGGCCGACTTCGACATCGACGTGATCGCCGGAAACATCGCTACCGCCGACGCGGCCCGTGACCTGATCGATGCGGGGGCCGACGCCCTGAAGGTCGGCATCGGTCCCGGGTCGATCTGCACCACGCGCATCGTGGCCGGCGTGGGCGTGCCTCAACTGAGCGCCGTGGCGGACGTGGTCTCGGTGGCCGCAGAACGTGGCGTGTCCGTCATCGCCGACGGGGGCATCCGGCACAGCGGCGACATCGTCAAGGCCCTGGCCGCAGGGGCGAGCACGGTGATGATCGGTTCGCTCTTCGCCGGCCTCGACGAGAGCCCGGGCGAACGTGTGCTCTACGAAGGCCGCAGCTACAAGACCGTGCGGGGCATGGGCTCGCTAGGCGCCATGATGGACGGCAGCAAAGACCGCTACGGGCAGTCCGACGTGGACGTGAGCGACAAGCTGGTCCCTGAAGGTGTCGAAGGCCTGGTGCCCTACAAGGGGCCCCTCGGTCCCTACGTGCACCAGCTCATCGGCGGCCTGCGCTCTGGCATGGGCTACCTCGGTGTGGAGACCCTGCCCGAGCTGGTGCGCGAGGCGCGCTTCGTCAAGGTGTCGGCGGCGAGCCTGCGGGAGAACCATCCCCACGACATCGAGATCACCAAAGAGGCGCCGAACTACCAGTCGCCCCGTCGCTGACCACACTCTTCTTCCCAGCCCTCTTCCTTGACTCACACGGATCTCGACGAGCCTTCATGCAGACCCCATCAGGTGCTGGTCACGACACCATCGCCATCGTCGACTTTGGCAGCCAGTTCACCCAGCTCATTGCCCGCCGGGTGCGCGAACTGGGTGTGTTTTGCCGCATCCACCATCACACGGTGGCGCCTGACAAGATCACAGGCGAGGGCGAACAGCTCTGCGGCGTGATCTTCTCTGGCGGTCCGCGCTCGGTCTACGACGACGACGCGCCCGCGGTGCAGCCAGCCCTGCTAGAACTGGGTGTGCCGATTCTTGGCATCTGCTATGGCTTGCAGGCCACGGTGCGCTTGCTGGGCGGCAAGGTCGTGGCGGGAGAGGGTGGGGGCGAGTACGGACACACCGAGCTGTCTGCCACCGCGCTCCCCGGTGCCCCCGACCACAGCGTGGTCTGGATGAGTCACGGCGATCGGGTCGAGGAGCTGCCCGAGGGCTTCGCTGCCTTGGCCACCAGCGACGGCTGCCCCTTCGCAGCGGTCGAAGGTCTCGAAGGACGATTCCTGGGCCTGCAGTTTCATCCCGAGGTGACCCACACCGAGCACGGCCTGGCCATGCTCAGCCACTTCGTCCACGAGCGTTGCGGCGCGGACGACAGCTGGGAGATGGGCTCGTTCATCGAAGAGGCCAGCGCCACCATCCGCGAACAGGTGGGCGACGCCCAGGTGATCTGCGGCCTCTCTGGAGGGGTCGACAGCTCGACCCTGGCCGTGCTCCTGCACCACGCCATCGGTGACCAGCTCACCTGCGTCTTCGTGGACAACGGCCTGCTGCGCAAGGACGAAGCCGCCCAGGTGGTGGCGACGTTCGGGCAAGGGCTGGGGCTGAATCTGCGCCACATCGATGCGGGGGCGCAGTTCCTCAGCGAGCTGGCAGGGGTGACCGACCCCGAGAAGAAGCGCAAGGTCATCGGCAAGATCTTCATCGACGTCTTCGCCGAACAGGCTCGCTCCTGCGGCGACGCGAAGTTTCTCGCCCAGGGCACGCTCTACCCCGACGTGATCGAGTCCGTGGCCTTTCACGGCGGACCGACCCAGACGATCAAGACCCACCACAACGTGGGCGGTCTCCCCGATGACCTGAAGTTCGAGCTCATCGAGCCCTTCAGGCTGCTGTTCAAGGACGAGGTGCGCGAGCTCGGTCGACGTCTTGGCCTCGCCGACGCGCTCGTAGAGCGACACCCCTTCCCGGGGCCGGGTTTGGCCGTGCGCTGCCTGGGCGAGATCACCGAAGAGCGGCTGCTGGTGCTGCGCGAGGCCGACGCCATCTTCCGCGAAGAGCTCACCGCCAGCGGTTGGATGGCAAAGACTTCTCAGGCCTTCTGCGTGCTGCTGCCCGTGCGCTCGGTGGGAGTCATGGGCGACGCCCGCACCTACGAGCACGTGTTGGCCCTGCGCTCGGTAGACACCACCGACTTCATGACCGCCGACTGGAGCCGCCTGCCCTACGAGCTGCTGGCCAAGGTGAGCAACCGCATCATCAATGAAGTGTCAGGGATCAACCGGGTGGTCTACGACATCTCCAGCAAGCCGCCCGCCACCATCGAGTGGGAGTGAACTTGAGGTGGGCGGGGCGCCGTGCGGGCGCCGTTCGCCAGCAGGCGTCAGCGGGGAGTCAGTGGGAGTCATCTTCGTCGCCCAGGTAGCCCAGGGCCCGCAGGTCTTGTTGAGCCTCGTCGTCCATCTCCACGTCGAGTGACCCTCCTTCCTGCAGCGCCACC
This sequence comes from uncultured Phycisphaerales bacterium, assembly GCA_964537035.1. Classification (GTDB taxonomy): domain Bacteria; phylum Planctomycetota; class B15-G4; order B15-G4; family B15-G4; genus CAZIAK01. The sequence goes on from CAZIAK010000001.1 coordinate 6,198, forward strand.
AGTGCGCTGTAGATCTCGGTCTGCTCGCGCAGGGCGCCCTTCAGGCTGGATACCATCTGCACCATGCGCTGAGTCTGTGCAGGGTCGCCTGCCAGGTCGTGCCGCTCTCCTGGATCGTCCGCCAGGTGGAACAGCTGGGGGCTGCCCATGGGGTTGAGGTGGATCATCTTGTAGCCATCGAAGCGCAGGGCCTGCATGTGCAAGGAGGCGGGCCCCGAAGGGCAGCGAGCTCCCGAACCTGCCAACCAGGCTGAGAGGTCGGCGCCTTGGACCCACTCGCCCGATGGCAGCCCCGCAAGCCCCAGCAAGGTGGGGCGCACATCGACCAGGGAGACCTGCTCGGGCACATGCCGCGGCGGGCCCAGGGGCTGGTCGAGGCGGCGGGGCGGCACGATCAACAGGGGCACGCGGATGACCTCCTCGAAGACGAAGCGGTGCAGCATGGTGCCGTGGTCGAGGAACGACTCGCCGTGGTCTGAAGTCACCACCAGGTACGAGCGGTCGCTCACGGCCTCGGGGAGCCCGTCGACGAAGCGGCCCAGCCGATGGTCGGTAGAGGCCAGCCCCTCGTCGTACTGGTCGACGAAGTGGGCGATGTCCGCAGGCGTGCTGGGCACCGTACCCTCCTCGACCGCGCGCAGCAGCTGGCTCCCCGCGGGTTGTCGTGTGTCCCAGTCGCTGGCGAAGGGGCCGTCGTAGGCTGCTGTCCAGCGCCCTGCGAACGGTGGCTGGGCATCGTAGGGTCGCCCCTCGAACTCCGAGTGGATGTCGTACAGGTGCACGAACAAGAAGAACGGTCGGTCGCCCTGAGCCTCGACCCAGGCGGCGGCCTTGGCCAGGATCGTGTCCGCGTCATCCCAGCTGCTGTCGAAGTGGTCGAAGCCCTGGTCGATGCCGAACTCGCTGTTGAGCCACACCGCGTGGCCGGTGAAGCCCGCCGTGGCGTAGCCCGCCGCCGCGAAGTCTTCGGCGAGGGTGCGGCAGCTGTCACTGAGCGCTCGGCCGCCGTCTCTGTGATTCGCGCCGTGGGCCAGGGGGAACAGGCCGGTGAGCATGGAGGCGTGGGCCAGCAGGGTGTTCGCTGCGGTGGTCACCGCCGAGTCGAAGAGGATGCCCTGGGCTGCCAGGGCGTCGAAGCGCGGCGTGGTGTCCCGCTCATAGCCGTAGGCCCCCACGTGGTCCGCGCGCATGGTGTCGAGGGACACGAGGATGAACGAGGGCGGGGCGGCTCGCTCCGGCTGGGGCGTCGAGTCAGGGGAGCAGCAAGGCACCAGTGCGGCGAGAGCCAAGAGGAGCGTGGAACGCAACATGGTGGGGCCGAGGTCAGGTGCGGGAGAGAGCTGGCAGCGAGGACGAAACGCTATCACGGATGCCATGGCGCAGCGAGGGTGGTGGCGTGCGGCGCGGCGGCCAGACCTGAGCGGCTCCGGCCGAGCCTCGCTACAGACCGAACACGTCTCCATCCCGGGCCACCCTCGCGCCTGCCTGCTCCACTGCGCGGTGCGCCTCGCTGCCCACTTGAGCTGCTGGGTTGGTGTGGTTGAGATGGGTGAACACGACCTGGGCCCGGGGTGTGGTCGGCAGCTCTTGCACTTGCGCCAGGGTCTCGCTGATGAACGGGTGGGGGATGTCAGCCATGGACCTGCCGGGGATCTCACCGTCGGCGTAAAAGCTGCCGTCGAGCAGGGCCACGTCCACCGCAGAGAGCAGTGAGCCCAGCGAGCGTTCACTCTTCTCCCACTTGTCGATGTCGGGGATGTAGAGCAGCGAGGCGTGGGGCCCGTCAATGCGATAACCCACGGTGTCACTGAACTCATGGCGGTGGGGCACAGCCAGGGCCGTGACCGTCAACGTGGGCGCGCCACTGTCTGGGTCATGGGCGAGAACCACTGCCTGGCCAGGGCGAAACAGATTCAGGGCGATGCCGCCACGATCGACGAGCTGGGACCAGGGCCCGTTGTGGGACAGGTAATGTCCCATGGCCGGGGTGCAGTGCACGGGCAGGTCCTGGGCGTCGTAGGCTTCGCGACCCAGCTCGGCCAGACCGGTGTAGTGGCCCATGTGTGCGTGGGTCAGGAAGACGCCTTCGAAGAGGGCCGGGCGCCCTGCAGAGCCGACGTCTGCGAGTCGCGCGGCCCGGCCCGGCGGGTGCTCGCGGGCGACCTCGACCTGGGCTGCGATGTCAGGGGTGGCGTCGACGAGCCAGCGCTGCTCGGTGACGGGGTCGACGATGAGCAGCGACGCCACAAGCCGTCGCGCAGCAGGATCGGCACGGGCTCGCTCGCAACACTCTGCCTCACAGCCGATCTGGGGCAGGCCTGCATCTTGTGCTGTGCCGAGCACCAACACATAGGGAGCGCTGGGCGCGACGGGAGTGTGCAGGGGGGACGCGCAGGATGCGAGCAGGAGCAGGGCGGGCCAGGGTTTCACAGGCAGACCTCCAGGCAACGGGCGGCAAGGAGCGGGCAACTCGGTGCAGCCCCTCGTTCTGCCTTGCCAGCCCCGCCAGGTCCAGAACGAAGGTGGGCGCCAAGCTGCAGGCTGACGCTGCCGGGTCCTCGCGACCAGGTCGTTCTACTCGACGAGCACGAAGTAGGAGCGGTCGGCGGCGAACTTGCGGAAGGCCACGGAGCAGCTGTGTTGTGGTTGGTGAGGCATAAGGCTCGTTTGCTGGCTGTTCGGTGGGCAAGCCGACCGTGGGTCATCGGCCCGTGAGCAGCGCGCCTGAAAGGCGCCTCGGGCCCCAACTGGCGGTCTCTCGCGAGAGGTCTGCCGCTTCCCCGCGGCTGACTTGCCCCCGCTGAGCCCCTGATCCACACCCTTTGAGCCCTTCCCAAGAAGCCTCTTGACGTCATGGCAATGTTAGGTAAATGTTAGGTCCGTCATGGCAGCCCGTCCGGATCACCCCGAGCCGCTCCCCGCGGACTCCCACACCGACCCGACACCTGGGGCTCTGGACGGGCTCGCCATGACTTCTGACCCCGCCGCTGTCCAGGCCGCCCCGCCACAAACGGCCTCTGTTTCGCCTGCGGCCAGCGCGCCTCGAACGCCCCCAGCGCCCG
>CAZIAK010000001.1:9359-353646 GCA_964537035.1 uncultured Phycisphaerales bacterium
AACAGCGGCGGCGCCCCCGGCTGGCACGGCTTCCACCGGGGACTCAGCGTTCGATGAGCTTCTGGGCGGGGGCTGGCCGGTGGGCATCCTCACAGAAGTGGCGGGCAGGGGGCGCACCAGCTTGGCCCTGGGAGCGGTGCGCGGGGCCCAGGCCTCTGGGCAGCCCGTGGCCTGGGTCGACGGGACAGGGAGCTTCTGTCCCACCACGGCGGGCATCGACCTGGCCAACCTGGCTTTCGTGCGACCGGTGTCTCGGCGGGCGGCGCGAGCGAAGGCAGGGCCGCGCAACCAGCTCTTGTTCGCCGCCGACACCCTGCTGCGCAGCCGGGCCTTCGCCTTGCTGGTGCTCGACATGCCCTTGCGAGGCTCTGTGTCTGGCAGCTGGTTTCGCCTGGCGCGGTTGGCGCGCATGGCCGACACCCGGCTGTTGGTGATCCATGATCAAGGTCGCTCTCTGGCGGGCTCGGCGGCGGCGTTGTCGTTGCACGTGCGCTTGCAGCCCAGGCCCTGCCCGCCCTGGGCCGATCCTCCACGACCGGAGTTGGTGGTGCGCGTCCTGCGTCACCGCGCCCGTCCGAGCAGCCAACAACGAGAGGTGCTCCTGAGCGAGCAGGTCGTCGATCCATGCTGGCCTGCGTGATCCTCCCTGGCGACTCTGCCCAGCTGACTCGACGCCTGTTCGCCGTGTCACCGCTGATCGAACGTTGTGGCACCCTGGTCTTTCTCGACGTGAGCGGCACGTCCCGTTTGCATGGCGGCACGGCGGGGCTCTTCGCCGCCATCGAGCGAGCCCTGTCGCCTGAGCGACCGTTGGGTCTGTCCCTGGCCAGCAATCGCTTCACCGCCGAGGTGGCGGCTCGGCATGGTCGGGGGCCCGTGGCCATTGCCGAGGGTGACGAAGCTCTGTACCTCTCGCGCTTGCCCCTGTCAGCGCTGCCCTGGTCGGCCGAGTTGGAGCGCCGCCTGAGCCCTTTGGGTCTGGAGACCCTGGGCGACTTCGCCAGCCTGCCGTCCGGTTCCGTCGAGCGACGGTACGGCCGCCAGGGTTTGGCTCTGCAACGCCTGGCCCGGGGACAAGATGCAGCGGCCCTGCTCCCCGAGCGGGACGATCAACCCTTGACGGTGTCGCGCGAACTGGAGGGAGGTGCCGACGGTCTCTCGCGGCTGGCCCCTGTCTTGGAGCAAGCCCTGGGTTGCCTGTGCGACAGCCTGTCCGAGCGCAGCCTGGCCCTCTCCCGCCTCGAGCTGAGCCTGCTCCTCGACAAGAGCTGCGCCGACGAAGAAGGATCGCTCGCTGAGAACGGTCGACAGGTTGAGAAGACCGCCGACCGCGCAGACGAGCACGCCGAGTTGGGCGACGACACCGCCGGGCGAGGCGCCGACACAATGAATGCCCTGGTCGATACGCTGACCTTCGTGGTCGCCCCTGCGGCTCCCGAGACGCGGGTGGGCTTGTTGCTGGAGCTGCTCTCGTCCCGGCTGTCCGCCGAGCCACCGCCGCGCCCGGTGCTGGAGTTGACCCTGCGCGCCTTGCAGGTCGCCGAGCCTGCGGTGCACCAGAACCAGCTCTTCGGCGAAGTGGCGCGAGATGCGTCCCGTCGGGCCGAGGCCCTCTCGCGCCTGGCCAGCGTCTTGGGGGCAGAGGCCTTGGCCAAACCGCAAGTGCGCCCGGCTCACCGGGTCGAAGACCGTTCGCTGTGTGTGGTCGAAGAGGTCACCGAAACGAGCCCTGGAAAGACGGGCCGAAGTCGATCCCAACGAGCATCGAAAGCACGACGGGCCGCGAAGGCACAGCGGGCAACGAAAGCACGGCGAGCAACGAAAGCACAGCGGGCAGCGAAGGTGCAGGGGGCGGCGAGATCACGGGCGAGCGATGGTGAATCTCGCGACCTGGCCTCGCCCCTGACCGTGTTGCGTTGGTTGCCCTGTCCTCAAGAGCTGGTGCCGATCATGACAGGGGGGCAGCTCACGGGCTTTCGCCAGGGGCGTCGCGAGTTGCCCTTGCTGCGCTTGTCTCCGCCTCGCCGTCTGGAGGGGGGCTGGTGGGCCTTGCCCTGGGCTCGGGACGAGTTCGAGCTGCAGACCCCGGACGGCGGCATCTACCGCATCTGTCGGGACATGGCGGCCCGCCGCTGGCTGTTGCTGGCCGAGATCGACTGATGGTTCGTCTGATGAGCCGTCTGATGGGCGGGGCCACGGCGGCGTGAGTGAGTACGCAGAGCTCTCGTGTCAGTCGGCGTTCAGTTTCCTGCGCGGCGCCTCAGAACCCGAGGCATTGGTAGAGCGGGCCGCCGAGCTGGGCTACCGCGGGCTGGCCCTCACCGATCGGGACGGGCTCTACGGCTGTCCACGTTTTCACAAGGCCTTGCAGCAGTCCGCAGCCACCGTGCCCATGGGCGGCATTCACGGCACCACGTTGACCTTGCAGCGCAGCCCGCAGAGTGGCTACGACGGGCGGCCCGACGGGGCGGACGATCGGGTGGTCTTGCTCGCGGCCGACCGCTCGGGCTGGCGCAGCCTCTGTCGCCTGGTCTCCGCCGCCCGGGGACGGAGCCGCACGGCGCCCTCGACCACGGTCTCCCAGCTGCTCGAAGACCAGGCGGGGTTGCTGGCCTTGGTGGGCCCGCATGTGCCCGCCCGAACGCTCGAACGTCTGCTCGACGGCTTCGGGACCGAGCGGGTGTTGCTGTCGATCCACGACCGGCTGTTGCATCGGGATCGCCGTGGCCAGGCTCGGCAGCGCGAACGGTCCGCGCGCATGGGACTGCCCCTGGTGGTCAGCGGCGGTGTGCGCTTCGCCCGCCGTGAAGACAAGCCCTTGCATGACGTACTGAGCTGCGTGCGCCACAAGCAGACCCTCGACGAGGCGGGCACGCGGTTGCTGCCCAACGCCGAGTTTCACCTGCGCTCCATCGCACGGATCAGCCATCTGTTTCGCCATGTGCCCGAGGCCTTGGCGCGCACGGTGGCCGTGGCTGAGCGGTGCACCTTCGGCCTGCACGAGCTGGCCTATCGCTTCCCTACGTTTGCTGTGCCCGACGACGAGAGCCCGTTCTCGCACCTGCATGAACTGGTGCACGCAGGGGCCCGGGCGCGCTATCGACCGCTGACTCCCGCGGTGGTGAGTCAGCTGGCCAAAGAGCTGGCGGTGATCGAGACCATGGGGCTGGCCGGCTACTTTCTGGTGGTCCACGACGTGGTGCGCTTCTGCAACGAGCAGCAGATCTTGTGTCAGGGGCGGGGCTCGGCGGCGAACTCGGCGGTCTGTTACGCCCTGGGCATCACCTCGGTCGACCCGCTGGCCATGGATCTGTTGTTCGAGCGCTTCCTGTCTGCAGAGCGGGGCGAGATGCCAGACATCGATCTGGACATCGCCCATCAAGACCGTGAGCAGGTGCTGCAGTACGTGTATCAACGCTACGGCAGAGAGCATGCGGCGATGGCAGCAGAAACGATCACCTGGCGCACCCGCTCGGCGGTGCGGGACGCGGGCAAGGCCCTGGGCTTCACCGTGGCTCAGGTCGATCGTCTTTCGAAGGGCATCGAGCGTCGCTTCGACGAAGACCAGGACAACCTGCCCACGGCCTGGGCCGAACATCAAGACGATCCGCGCATCCCCCTGCTGCTGCGACTGGTAGAGCGCATGCGCGGCCTGCCCCGGCACCTGTCCATCCATGTGGGGGGCATGATCATCACCGGCCCGCCGCTCACGGACTGCGTGCCCGTCGAGCCCGCGGCCATGAAAGACCGCACCGTGGTGCCCTGGGACAAAGACGATCTGGCTTCCCTGGGCATCATCAAGATCGACCTGCTGGGGCTGGGCATGCTCACGGTCATCGATCGTTGCCTGAAGACGATCAACTCCTGGCGCGCTGCCGGGCAAACGAGCGAGCACGACGCACCGTCTCCGCCGCCGTTGCAGCTGCACACGGTACCGGACGTCGACGAACAGGTCTGGGACATGCTCTGCGCCGCAGACACGGTGGGCGTGTTTCAGGTCGAGTCTCGCGCGCAGATGAACTGCCTGCCCCGCCTGCGCCCGCGGTGCTTCTACGATCTGGTGATCGAGGTGGCGCTGATTCGTCCCGGCCCCATTCAAGGGGACATGGTGCACCCGTTCTTGCGTCGCCGGGCGGGGCGCGAGGCGGTGACCTACCCCCATGCCAAGCTCGAGCCGATCTTGCGCCGTACGTTGGGTGTGCCTTTGTTTCAGGAGCAGGGCATGAAGATCGCCGTGGCTGCGGCGGGCTTCTCAGCGGGCGAGGCCGACGAGTTGCGCCGGGCCATGGGCCACAAGCGCAGCCGTGAGCGCATGGCCGCGTTGTCAGAGCGGCTGGTCACGGGGATGGTCCGCAACGGCATCGATGAGGGAGCGGCGCAGCGCATCTTGGCCCAGCTCTCGGCCTTCGCTGACTATGGTTTCCCTGAGTCCCACGCGGCGTCGTTTGCTCGGCTGGTGTGGGTCAGCGCGTGGTTGCGACGGCACCATCCCGCGGCGTACTTGTGCGCCATGTTGAACGCCCAGCCCATGGGCTTCTATCCCAGCGCGGTGTTGATCAGTGATGCGCAGCGGCATGGAGTGGTGGTGCGGGGGGTGGATGTGTTGCGCAGTGCATGGGGGGGCTCTCTTGAACCTCTGGGGGGGCGTGGCTCTGGGTCGGTGGAGGGGAAGGGGCGTGGGGGGGCTCACTGCGCTTCGGCTCCGCTTGGCTCAGAGGCGCTTCGTGAGCCCCCCCACGCCCCGCCCTCTGGCGATCTGGGTTCAGCTCCACGAGGGTTCGTTCAGTCTGGTGAGACGGGGAGCGACGCGCCTCGTAGTTCTGTGCGGGGGGTGGTGGCCATGGAGATCTGGGCGGGGCGCGATGCTCGGGATGCTGGCTTTGCTGTGCGCTTGGGCTTGGGCTCGGTGCGGGGCATGGGCGACTCACGGGAGGCAGGGGTGAGAGGAGCGTTGGACTCGGTGGCGACCCAGGGGCCCTTCGTCAGTTCAGAAGACTTTGCTCGGCGCAGCGGGGTGGGGCGGCGGGTGATGGAACATCTCGCTCGCCTGGGAGCGTTGGGAGGCTTTGTGACCCGGCGTCGGCAGGCCTTGTGGCAGGTGGCGGAGCTGGCCCGGCAGGTGCCCGGCCCCCTGGCTGCGGTGCTGCCTGCTGAGCCTGGAGTCGAGCTGCCGACCATGGACCCAGGCGAGACCGTGGACGAGGACTACCGCATGGGCGGGGCCAGCACGACCTTGCACCCCCTGGCGATCTTGCGTCCGTATCTCGCCGAGGTGGGGGTGCTCACGGCCAGCGGCCTGTCAGCGCCAGGGGCGCCGGCTGGGGGCGCCACGGTCACCGTGGCGGGCATGGTCATCTGCCGACAACGTCCGCCCACCGCAGGGGGCCTGACCTTCGTCACCCTTGAGGACGAGACCGGTTTCACCAACCTGATCGTGGACGCCCGGCTCAGCGACGAGCAGCGGTCTGCCTTGCGGGCCTCTGTGCTCGGGGCTACAGGCGTGGTCGAGCGGGCCGATGGCGTGACCAACCTGCGCGTGCGCCGCCTGCAGCCCCTCTCTGATGCCCCGTCCATCGAAGGGCTGAGTTCACATGATTACCGCTGAGCTGAGCCCTGGCCGACACTGCGAGGCCATCGCAGCTCGCCGCCGAGGTCGCTACACTCCTCGGCGGATACCCAAACATGAAGACGACCATGACGATTCTGCTCCTGACCCTGGGCCTGGCCTACGCCATGGTGCCTGTCTCCGGCGACGACAGCCTCTTCGACGCGGGCTTCGTCGAGGGCTGCACCCGGGACGCCCTGCAGGCCCTGGAGCAGGGAGCTGATATCGTCCTGCCCGAGCCCGTGCCGGTGCTGTTGCTCACCGCCGAAGAGGCCAAGCTGCGCCGCAGGGCCTACGCCGCCACCTTGGGCGACGAGGTGGGATTGACCGCAGCCATGGACTCCATGGCCGACCTCATGTTCTCGGGCAACATGCTGGGGCGCTACCTCCCTGACGAGAAGGTGGTCTACGTCATCGAAGACGTGCTGCTGAAGTTCTCCGGGGGCGACACGGAGCGGGCCGCCGAGAAGCTCTTTCCCGTGTTGGCCCACGAGCTGGTCCATGCCTACGACCATCAGGTCTACGACTGCGTGCCAGCGCCCGATGATCTCGAGACGATGATGACCGATCCGTCCGTGCTGCCAGAGATCCAGGCGCAGATGAGTCTGGTCGAGGGGCGGGCCACCTACGCCTCCGAGCTGGCCTGCCTGTCTGCGGGCGTGAAGCCGTTGAGGGCCTTCACCGTCGAAGAAGCCATGAGCTACGAGATGCTGCCCAGCGATGGTTCCTTGGCGGGAGACCTGGCCTCGGGGGTGGGCAACAGCGTGCTCAGACTGAAGATGGTCCAGTACGCCCAGGGCCGCACCTTTGCCAAGCGGGTGCACGACTTCGGCGGTGAGAAGTTCTTCGGTCAGGTGTTCGACTCCCTGCCCCTGGGCATGGATGAACTCGAGGACTTCAGCCTGTTCCTCATTCGCTGGGCCGAGGAGCAAGAAGAAGCCCTGGAGGCGGTCGAAGCCGAGAGCTGAGGGAGGTCCGCCGGCTACCCAGGAGAGGCCCTGAATGCCGGCAGAGCCGCCTGTGTACGTGCCTTGGGTCACGTCTGGCCTCTGGGGCCGTCCTCGCCCTGTGTGTCCCGTAACTACAACCAGGGCTCAGCAAGTGGCATGATGACTCCCCGACCTGTGCTGGTCCCTGTCCCTGGAGCTGACCGTCTTGAGCGCTGTCTTCGATCTCACGATGCTGGGTCTGGCCATGGACGTGGTGGGCGTGATCTTCCTCGCCAACTCGATGGGCATTCGCAATCCCCGGCGTTTCATCAACGAGCACTTCGGCGTCGAGGCCCGCAAGCCCCTGCGCACGGTGCATCAGCACTTGCGGGTGAAGGCTCAGATCTTCACGGGCTTTCTGTTTCTGCTGGTGGGCTTCAGCTTGGCCATCATGGCCGAAATCTCCCAGCCTGTGGGCGGCGAGGCAGAGGCCTTGACTGCAGGGCTGCAGGCCCGGGCCATGATGTTGCTCGTGCTCTGTATCGTCGCCGTCACCCTCGTCTTGCGTTGGCTGCAGAACCTCTGGAGCCTGCGTGTCTTTCGCCGGTTGCTGAGCGAGTTCTTCCAAGAACACTCCGACTGGGCCTTCGAGAAGCACCCCAACGACACCCGAGAGATCGGTGAGATCCTGGGCGTGGTGCGTGAGAGCGACGACTCCATCGGCGACTACTCCGATCGCGTCCGCTCAGCCTTGCGATTGGCTCCCGCGCACGGCCAGCGGCGGCGCTCGCGCACCGTGGCTGACGACGCCTTTGCTCCCTTGCGCAAGGTGGGCGCCGACCGCAGGGCCTGAGCTCGGGCGTTCTCCCCACGGTGATCGGGCGCGCGGGGCTTGTGCCGAAGCGGGCCAGGCTCTGTTGTCCCTTTGTCTCCCTGGCCGTTGCGCCGTCTGCGATCGGGTGGGGGCCGGAGCCCTCTGCCCAGCCTGCGTGCGGTTGTGCGGACCACCGCCGGGGCCCGCCTGTTCGCGCTGCGGTGCCCCTTGGCGTGGGGCTGTGGCTGGCCTGGGCTGCGGGCGCTGTCGGCGCTTCGGCCGCCCCTTCGCGTTCGAGAGGGCGGTGGGCTACTGGGAGTACGGCGAGGCTGTGCGGCGCCTGGTCCACCAGCTGAAGTTCACCGGGCGCCGAGATCTGGCAGCCCCCTTGGGTCGCATGATGGCTCAGGATCCGCGCATCCAAGTCTGTCGCTCTCTTGGTCGCGGCGCCGTGGTCGTGCCCTTGCCCGCTCGCCGGGCCACGGTGAAGCGACGGGGATTCGATCAAGCTCGCCTGTTGGGGGAGGCCCTGGCTCGCAGTCTGTCCCTACCCCTGGACGCCTCAGCCCTGCGCCGACGGCGTCACGGGGACCGAGCCCAGGCGGGCAGCAGCCTCGGGGCTCGGCGGGCTCAGGTCCGTGCTGCCTTCAAGGCCCGGCGATGGCGGGTTGTGGAACGTCCGGTCATTCTGCTGGATGACGTGCTCTCGACCGGAGCGAGCGCAGATGCAGCTGCCAGGGCCCTCACTCTGGCAGGAGCCCGTACGGTCTGGGTGATCGCCCTGGCCACATGAGCTGCTTCTCTCAGCAGACAGGCCCGTAGCCGAGCCTGGCAAGACAGACAGAGCAAGCCCGGGATGGGGCTGAGGCGACGGCCAGGTCAGCTCGCGCCGCGGGCCGCTTCTCGAAGATCGTTCATGTCATCGAGGAAGTTCCCGATGGCCTCCCGGTCTTCGTCGGACATCTTGGTGTAGCGCAGGGTCACCAGCATGCCGTTCGAGTCTTCGGCAGCCGTCTCGATGCGCGCGTTGATGTCGAAGAACTCCTTGCGATACAGCGGCAGGCGGAACTTCAGGCGCAGCTCACGGCCACTGACCATGTCAGACGTGCCAGTCGGCAGGCGGCACTCGATGGTCTCGGCGAGCAGCTTGCGCAAGCGGGCCACCACGGGCTTGGTCTGCCCGGGGATGTGCACCATGACCGTGCTCTCGGCATCTTCGGTCAGCTCAAGCGAGGCGCTCTTGTCGAGGGCGGTGACGGCGTCCTGGTCGTCCTCGTAGATGCTGAAGAGGCGGTCGAGCCCCAGGGACTCCATGGCCTCACGCACAGCCGCGCTGGGCTGGCTGACGACCATGTCGCCATTGGCTTTGCGGCAGAGCTTGCGAGCCTTGATCATCGATCCCAGGGCGGTGCTGTTGATGAACTTCACCAGCCGCATGTTGAGGACGAGCTTGCACACGCCCCCGTCGATGACCTTCTGGATCTCGTTGGAGAACGGGTTGGTCACGAATGAGTCGAACTCACCCTTCAGGGTCAGGACGACGATTCCGGACAGGTTCTCCTTGAGGACCTTCATGGCGCTCTCTCGTTTCGGGGAAGTTGCGGGCATTCTCAGTGCACTCCGGGGCAAGGTCAAGCGCCACGTCCTCGCAGGATTTGGGCAATGCTGGCCGGTGCCGCTCGTGGGTAGAATGCCAGCCATGTCAGGTTTCTTTCGACGCTCCAAACCGAAGCCACCCCCAGAGCCCGAACCACCGAGCTTTGAGGACCTCGCCGAGACGGCCCAGACGACCTATATCACCGGTGATCGCGAGCTCGACACCAGCCGGGTGCGCCTGCTGATCGACAGCCTCCGCGAGGTGAGCAGCGAGCAGGATCCTGACGCGCTGCTGGTGACAATGGTCGATCGGGCGATCCGCACGGTAGGCGCCGAGCGGGGATTGCTGCTCACGCCCGATGCTGGCGGTATTCCCGTGCTGTCCATCGGCCGCAATGCCGCTGGCCAGGATCTCTCCGCCGGCGCTCGCTGGACCACCCAGGTGGTCCAGGATGTCCTGAACCGTGATGAGGCCATCTGTCAGCAAGAGGGCGACGACCAGGAGTTCGACCCCAGCCAGTCCATGATCAACCTGGACATCCGCTCGGTGATGTGTGTGCCGTTGCAGCTGTCCAACCAGGTCAGAGGGGCGCTGTACGTCGATGCCAGGGCCTCTGAACGACCGTTCGCGAAGACTGACCTGCGCTTTTTTCAGGCCTTCGCGGACATGCTCAAGATCATCTGGGCCAACCGGTCAGCCATGGAACAACGCATCCTGGCCGAGCGCATGGCCAGAGACCTGGCGCTGGTCCGGGACATCCAGAGCTACCTGCTCCCGGGCTCCGCGCTCAAGCAAAACGGCTACACGTTGGTAGGCACGGTGATCCCAGCTGACGAAGCGGGCGGCGACTACTTCGATTACTTCCCCACGGCCAGCCAGAACCTGGCCGTGGCCGTGGGCGACGTGTCAGGGCACGGCGCCGGGCCAGCCCTGATCATGTCCGGGGCCCGGGCCTACCTGCGCAGCTACTGCCAGCGCACGGGCACCCCCGCCCAGGTCTTGACCGAACTCAACCGTCATCTCTCCGACGACATGGACGACGACAAGTTCATGTCCATGTTCCTCGGTGTGCTGTCTCCGGAGACGCATCAGTTCGACTGGTGCAACGCGGGCCATCCCTTGCCCCTGCTGTTGCGAGCGGACGGCGCGGTCGAGGAGTGCAGCACCAGCGGCATGGCCCTGGGGGTCGACGAAGAGTGCCTTTTCGACAGCCACGAGCCCTATCGGCTCGCGGTGGGTGACGCGGTCGTCATGTACACCGATGGCGTCATCGAGCTGCGTCAGGGTGGAGACGAGCAATACGGCGTGTCCAGGCTCACGGAGTCCATTCGCCAGCATGGGGGCAGCGATGCTCGCTCCCTGCTCGACGGCATCGTGGCGGACGCCCTGGCCTGGTCGGGCAGCGAACACCCGGGCCAGGACGACGTCACCGTGGCGGTGCTGCGGCGCGATCGGTGAAGGCGACCTTCCTGGCTGATGTCGTGCTCCCCGAACGGGGCGATGAGGCACACGTCGACCTGCTCATCGAAGGCCACGAGATCGTGGCCATCGACGCCGCCGGGCAACGGGACGCACCTCGTGGAGCCCAACGCATCGAGGGCCAGGGGCACCTGTGTTTCCCGGGCTTCATCGACGATCACGTCCACCTGCGCGAGCCGGGCCTCGAACACAAGGAGGGCTACGCCACAGGCACCCGTGCTGCGGTGGCTGGGGGCGTGACGACGATTCTCGAGATCCAGAACAACCCGCCGCTGATGACCGACCGTCAGGCGGTGCTGGAGAAGCTGGCCACGGTACGGCCGAAGTCCCTGGTCAACGTGGGTGTGTACGGCAGTCTGGTGCCCGCCGCCGCGGGGCATCTCTCAGAGATGTCCGATCTGGTGGCTGGCTACAAGCTGTTCATGGGGCCGTCCACCGGTGGTCTGGACGTCACGGGTACCGAGCGCCTGCGCACCTTGTTTCGCGAGGTGGCGACCACGGGGCACTGGCTCTTCGTTCACGCCGAGGATGGGCCCTCCATCGCTGCGGGGCTGGCTCGCCACGGTGATGACGGCGCCGCGAGCTGGCACCTGGCTCGCTCTGCTGCTGCCGAGGTCCTGGCCACCGAACAGGCCATCGCCCTGGGTGCCGAGCTGGGCACCCGGGTGCACATTTTTCACATGTCCACAGCGGGGGCCACCGACCTGGTCAGGCAGGCCAGGGGGGACGGTCTGGCCGTGTCCTCTGGAACCTGTCCCCACTATCTGTACTTCACCCATGAAGAGACGGCGCGCATGGGCCCGCTACTCAAGGTCAACCCGTCGATCAAGACGGCTGTTGATCAGGAACGTCTGATCGAAGGACTGCGCAACGGCGACATCGACTGCCTCTCGTCAGATCACGCGCCGCACACCGCCGAAGAGAAGGCCCGGCCCTTTGCCCAGGCGCCGTCAGGCATCCCCTGCCTGGACATCTTCATGCCGCTCTGTCTCACCCTGGCTCGTCGAGGGCTGCTCTCGGTCGAGAGGGTCATCGATCGGGCGGCGGGCAGGCCGGCCGAGCTGCATGGCTTCACCAGAAAGGGCTCTGTGGCCCCGGGCATGGACGCAGATCTGGTGCTCGTAGATCCTCAAGAGGTTCGGGCTGTGCGGGGTGCCGAGCACCACAGCAAGGCCAAGCAGACTCCCTACGAAGGCCTGGAACTCTGGGGCTGGCCTCGCACCACGCTGGTCATGGGCCAGGTCGTGCACGAGCGCTGATTCGTGGCCTCCCCCCGTGGGCGGGAGACGGAGGCCTTGCAGGCCTGGCTCGACGATGTGGCGCCTCGTGCTGCCCTGCCAGCTGCGGCGGTGGTTCTGGTCTCGGCGGACGGGTCGACCCGGTCAGCCCATCATGGGCGCCTCGCTGGTCCGAACTCGCCGTTGCTCGGGGAGCACTCCCTGTTCCGGTGGTACTCGCTGACCAAGCCGGTCACGGCGACCATGGTCTCGGCCCTGCTGCAGCAAGGGCTGCTGACCCTGGCCACCAAGGCCAGCGCTGTCCTGCCTGATCTGGCCCCTCACCTGGGGGATGCCACGGTCGAAGACCTGCTCTCTCATCGGGCAGGCTTCCGCGACTGGCAGCTGGACGCGGCGCGGTGGTTTCGTGCGCCCCAGACCGACTGGCCGACCCCGCGAGAAGCGTTGGCACGGGTCCTTGGCAGCAGGGAGCGGCACCGGGCTCGTGGGGATCGTGCGGCCGGGCCGTCCCGCTACTCGAATCTTGGCTACGCCGTCCTGGGTGAGGTCGCGGCGGAAGCGGCGGGGCTGCCCTACCGGCAGCTGGTGAGTGAGCTGGTGCTTCGTCCCCTGGGCATGGACGGCACAGGCTTCGCCATGGACCGCTGCCCGGGGGCAAGCACGGAGGCCGGGCCGTCGCCCCCTGCAGCTGCTCCCGTCGAGGGGCATGTGCGCTTGTTCAGCTCCATGGGGGTGGCTCTGCGGTTGTACCCTGGCGGCGGTTTCCTGGGGCCCCGTGCGGGCCGTCTCCGTCGCACTCGTCCCCGGGAGATCATCTTCTCTCCGCACGGTGGACTGGTGGGTCCCGCAGACGACCTGGCCCCGTTCTTGGCTCTGCACCTCGGCCACCGCGATCACAGGGGGGCAGACGTACTGTCCGAGGGGGCGTTGCGTGACATGCAGCGTCCTCGGGGAGCGCGTGCGGGATCACCGCGCCCTGCCATGGGGGACGGCTCGACAGCCGAAGAGGCCACGGGGCTGGGCTGGATCCTGGGTCGATTCTCCGCCCAGGGCCACGACGTGGAGATCTGTCGCCATGGCGGACGGGGCCCTGGCTTCTCCACCGAGATGATGTGCGTCCCCGAGTGGGGCCTTGCTGCGGCGGTGTTGACCAACGTCGATGGGGACGCCCAAGGGCTCTGCCGGGCCTTGCTCGCCCGGGGACCCGCATCACTGCAGCCGTTGTTGACCGGTGCGCGCTGATTCAGCGCGAGCCGAGCGGCCCACGCCGTCAGAGCACTTCGAAGGTGCCGAAGTCTGTCGCGATGTTGCCCGCGCTGTCCATGGCTCGGGTGGCCAGGGCCCAGGTGCCTGGGGGCAGGGGGGCGGGCACCCCGTAGGTCACGGCCCACAGCGAGTTGCCCACGTTGAGCAGGGGCATGGTGAGCAAGGGCGTGCCGTCAGGGAGGATGACGGAGAGCAGCACAGAGACCAGGTCCTGCTCGCCGTTGGGGTCGTCGACGATGGCACCGAAGTTCAGGTTGCCCCCGCTGTAGGGCTCGGGCCAGGCGGCGGACGTCTGGATCTCCGGGGGACTGTTGGCATGGCGGACGCGCACGGCCCAGTCGTAGCCAGGAGGAGGCGTTCCAAGAGAGACCTGCCCCGGGCCCGTGACACTGGTGACCGAGCCGGGCAGCAGTTCACCGCCGTTGCGCGGGTCGTACCAAGCCACGTCGAAGCTGCCCGTGTGGTCGTCGAGGTCGAGGGTCACGGGCTGGCCTATGGGGAGGTAGAGGGCGTACTCCACTCCTGGGTTGGCCAGGCACCAGGCATTGTCTGTGATCACCAGCTCGTCCGCCGGGACCATCATCTGCACGGGTACGTAGAGTTCGAAGAAGTCCCGAGCGGCTCGGGTCATGTCCCACATGTTGTCCCGGGTGCGCCAGTCTTCGCAGTTGAGGTCATCGTCAGGGTAGGCGTAGCCGAAGTACCACTCACAGCCCGCACTGCCGGCCATGAGCGAGCCCCACAAGGCCTGATGGCGAATCTGGTCGTGCCAATAATCTTCGCTGTCAGGCATCACCCCTACCTGGGGAGGGCCGATCTCGTCGAGCGTGACGACCCAGGGGCGGTTGGCATCGAGAGACCACTGGCGCACATCGAGCACGGTCTGGTGGATGTCGGAGAGCTGGGCGACCTGCAACGACGCGCCCTCAAGCACGTTGGCTGCCAGCAGCGGCGGGTAGACCACGGGAATGGACGTGGGGAAGGTGTGCAGCACGACGGGATGCCCGTAGGCGTCGAGCGCGCGCATGTGGTTGTAGAAGGAGATCTGCTCCGCGGTGGTGTTCTGGTTCTCTTCGCCCAGGTTGATGATCAACCCGAGGTGGTGACCAAAACGGGCCAGCAATTCACGGTGGTAGATCTTCCGTTCGAGGCCGAGGGCGCCGCCGTCGAGGGCCAAGGGGCCGTTGTCGATCTCCTGTTCTTGTAGGACAAGCTGCATGGACAGGCCCAGGCGATCCATGTGGTCGAAGACGATGTTCCACTGGTCGAGCTTGCTGCAATCGTAGCGCAGCCGTTCAGTCTTCGAGGTCCAGGGCCAGACGTCGTCCCCGTCGCCGCTCACGTTGAAGGTCAGCATGTACAGGGCGTTCATGCCCTCGCTGGCCAGGTAATTGAGCGCGCCGATGATGCCTAGCCCATCGACGCCTCCATGCCAGCTGGGATCGCCGGTCTTCCAGTCGCCCGTATGGGGCCCATAGACGTGCTGGCCGTCGGGAGTCTGGTCAAAGCCCTTGTAGGCCAAGAAGTTCTCCGGGCTGTTGGCGCCGAACTTCAAGAAGGGCTTGGCGGTGCCAGCGTGGCGCAGGTAGGTCTCGCCCGTGGAGACAACCATGCCGTCTTCTAGGAAGCCCGGTGCAGCGGCGGCCGAACTCTCGACGGTGAAGGAGCCGGACTCCTGATCGAAGGCCAGGGGCGTGCCCGCGTTGGGGTCGAGGCTCGTGGCGATGTTCGTGCCGGTGCGAAAGGAGGCCTGGTAGGTCCACAGGCCGGGGTAGGGCGGGGCCAGGTGGGCGCGCCAGAGACGGCCGCTGGAGGCGCCACTTTCTGCGGCGTTGCCGTCTGCCGCGAAGTAGCCAGGGATGTCCAGGATCAGGCCGCTGGTCACGTGTGTGAACTGCACCGACATCCGATAATTTCGGAAGGGGTTGGGGGTGCCCTGTTCGTCGAGCTGTGGGCCGTTGAAGCTGAGCGTCAACGGGTGCCAGGGGAGCAGGGTGCCGACGATGTTGGTGGCCTGCTCCTGGGCAGGAGACCCTGGTTGGTGAGCGCTGCTGAGACGCTGCGCACTGCTCAACCCGGCCAGCACGGCGACAAGCAAAGCGACGCCCCACCCATGGACAGCAGGGCATGCTAGGGGGCGGGGGGCGGACTTCGGCAACTGGGAAAAGCCTGTCAAGGTGCACTCTGTCATGGTGTGGATGCGGCTTGTGCTGTGCTGCGCTGATCGAAGATGCTAACCCACTCTGTCGGCGCGAGGCACCGCCGAGTTCTGTATGGGGTCGAGCTGTCCATCGCCAATGGGGCAGGTCGACATGAGCCGGTTTCGCGAGAAGTCCCCTTGAATCGGTCGTCCGATAGCCTTCTGAAGCCCTCTAGGTACAGGGCGAGCATGGCTGCCCTGATGCTCCTGGCGGCTCTTCTAAGGATGTTCTGGATCGCCGAGCAGCCCCTCTGGTTCGACGAGGTCAACACCCTCTACAGGGCCGCAGGGGGCGGGTTTGCGGCTGTCCTCGCTCGCATCGCCGCAGATGTCCAGGCCCCGCTGTACGACTTCGCCATGGCCCCCGTGGTCTGGCTGTTTGGCGACGGGCTGCTGGCTGCTCGCCTGCCACCGCTCCTCGCCGGGGTCTTGCTGGTTCCCGTGGTTGCCGCTCTGGTCAAGGCCCTGGGTGGAGGCGCCAGGGCCGCCCTGTTCGCCGCGGCCTGGGCCGCCTTCGACCCCTACCTGGTGCGCTATGGCGTGGAGGCCCGACCCTACACCTGGCTGGCCCTCTTCTCCGGCCTGACCCTGCTGAGCACGGTGAGGCTTGTGGCCCGGCGGGGAGAGGGCGCCTGGTCGCTGGCCTTCGCGGGGAGCGGTCTGGTGCTCTGCCACTACTACGGTGTCGTGGCCTACGCGGCGGTCCTGCTCTATCTGGCGGTCAACGTGGGCGCCCTCGCTCCCCGTTTTCAGCGGGCAGTGTGCGCGGCGCTGACGCCCTTGGCCCTGCTGGCCCTGTGGGCGCCGGTCGCGCTCCATCAACTCTCCGAACGCACCATCAGCAGCATCTACGTATCGTTGGACCTGAGCACGGCGCTGCAGATCCTCGACGCTCAGGGCTTCACGGCGCCGCTGGCCACCGCTGGTGACATGCCCTGGTGGGTGCTGGTGGGCCGAGTGGCGTTCGCCTGGCTGGTGATCCTGGGCTCCGCTGTCGCCTGGAGAGGCTCACCACGGACGTCAGTCTCTTCAAGCCCTGTGGATGCGAGCGGTCGCCTTCCGAGAATCGCAGTGGTCTGCGGTCTGGTCCTCGTGGGTCTGGGGCTCTGGTTCCCCAGCGGCCAGCTCGCCAGCGTGGCCTCAACGTTGATCAAGGGCGGTCGGCCTCTCGACGATCAGAACCTGGCCTTCCTCGAGCAGCTGATGGGCTGGGTTCAGCTGGCGGGGTGGGGCCTCTGTGTGGCAGGCCTGGTCTGGCCTCGGCTGGTGCGCCATGCCTCCTCCAGTACCCGCCGTGTGTCCCCGGTGTTTCTGCTGCTGGCGCTGCTGGTGGTGCCCTTGGGCCTGGCCGCGTGCCTCGACGGCATGGGCAAGCCCACGTTGTCCGTGCGCAACACCATCTTCATGGCACCGGCGGTGATCGCCTTGGGGGCTTTGGGCCTCGACCGATTGTCCCGTGGTGCCCTGGTCATGACGGCGCTGCTGCTCGTTGTGCTCTGCGCCTTCTCGACCGCTCGTCTGGACGGTTTTCTGCGTCGACTGCCCTGGGGTGAAGCGGCGGCGGTCGTCGAGTCCAGCGGTGCCGCGCCCTTGGCCCATCCTCCGTGGCTGGCTCGGTGCATCGAGTACCACGGTGGGCGGCCGTGGAGCTCGGTCTACGGCTCGTACCGTCCCGCCGATGTGGAGCAGTGGGCCGCTGGGCGCCCCGCTGTGGCCTTGGTGGCGGGCTTCGAGCGCCTGGCGGACTCGTCGGCGGTGCAGGCCGCTCTGCAGCGCTCCCATGGAGCCCCACAGATCACTCACCTACGCGGGCTGCGTGTCATGGTCTTCCGGCGCTGATGCCTCTGGAACCGATGCGCGTGGACACCTCACCGAGCACCGAACGCTCCGGCTGAGGTGGCCAGTCTGAACCGCTTGCGGCCGCCGCAGGCTCCGATATGAACTGCAGGCTAGAGGTGTGAGTAGACGTCGAGCACGTCTGACTCGGCGTCGCCGGAGACCAGTCCCCCTGCGGGGATGAAGATGCGGCCCTCGAACAGGAGCGGGAAACTGCCGTGGCGCGGCCGGGCCATGGGGGTCTCGGTGCGCCAGGTATCTGTTGCCGGGTCGTAGAGATCCACCCGGTCGTAGACGTTGTCAGGGTTGGCACCAGGAGCGTTCAGGGTCTCGCCACCGATGACGTAGAACTCGCCGTTGCGGTAGACCGCCTTGCCCATGCCACCGCGAGCCACAGGCAGGGGCACGAGGAACGCGTTCACGTCGTTGCTCGTGGACCAGCTGTCGGTCATGGGGTCGTAGACCTGCACATCGTCGAAGCCGTTGGTCACCACGTTGGCTCCATCGCGTCCGCCGAACACCCAGAGCTTCGAGCCGTCGGTGGCCGATGCTGTGTGGTGGCGGCCGATCGGCATGGAGGCCATGGGGGCGTAGCTGTCAGTCACCGGGTCATAGATGGTCGCCTGGGCCGTGGTGCTCATGCCGTTGATCATGCCGCCAGCGATGTAGACCTTGCCGTCGATGAGGGCGGTGGCTGACGAGCTGGCAGCCCAGGCCATGGGCGTCCCCAGAGACCAGCTGTTGGCCACCGGGTCGTAGATCTGCACCTGCCCTGTAGAGCCATTGAGGATGCCACCGAACAGGTACCACTTGCCGTCGATCACCTCGGCTGCAGAGTGGTGTCCTGCGAAAGGTCGTGGGGCCACGGTCGACCAGGTCTTGGCGTAGATGTCGTAGGCGAACGTGTTGGGTGTGTCGTCACCGATGACGTAGATCACGCCGTCGACTTCACCCGCAGCAATCTCGCCCACGGGTGCTGGCAGGGAGGGCAGATCCTCCCAGATGCCCGGCTCGCTGCCCACGGGTACGTAGAGCCAGCGGAAGGCGTCGGGGATGACCGAATTCTGGCCGTTGGAATCGACGATGACGTCTACCAGGTCAGTCGAGAGCACGGCCGCCGCAGGGAGGGTGCCTTCGATACGCTGAGGGCTGACCGAGATGATCGTGGCAGGAACACCGTCGATGAAGACGGACGTGTCACCCAGGCCACCGAAGCCCACTCCGCCGATGACGAACGGTGCGCCGCCGGTCGCCGGGGCGCGCCAGGGGAAGATGTCTACGGCTGCCATGCCGATCAGGGACGTGTCGTTGGGTTCGAGCACCTGCACCCGGTTCAGGGAGAAGTCGCAGATCACCATGGCCCCGCCGGGGCCGGTTCTCACGGTGAGCCCCTGGGTGTCCGGACTGACCGTGGTGCTGGCGACGAGTTCACGGCCGTCTGCCGTCAGTTCGTGTCGACTGAGAAAGGTGTTCCAGCGCTGGCCCATGATCTGGCCCCGCAGCTGACCCTGGAAGAGGGTCGCCCGGTATTCGTCGATGCCATCGGTCGACGAGCTGACCTGGGTGATCGGCTCGGCATAGGTGGAGGCGATGCTGGCGACGGACGGCGCGTGGTAGACATCCTGGCGGGGGTCTGTGCGACCACGGTTGCGGTTCGGATGACCGTAGTAGCGCCCCTCTTCGATGCGATTGAGTTCGTCGGCGGAGTTGGCGTGCACCCCGTCATCTGTGGTCTGCCCCGTCGAGCCAAAACCCAACCCGTTGTTGGGGCCGTTGTCGAAGCCGTAAAGCCGCCCGGTTGTGGTCAGCAAGACCTCGAAAACGTTGCGGAACCCGGAGGCGTACACGGACACATCGGAGCCCGGGGCCACGTCCACGATGTCGCCGAAGACCTGGTCGTTGTTGGGTGTGCCCGAGACGGTCTCGATGTAGGTGACCGCGCCGTTGAATCCGAGCTGCGACGTGCGCGCCTTGAGGATCGCCGCCGAGAGGGGCGACTCGGGCAGGTAGCCCATGGACGGATGCTCAACACCGGCGTTGGTGTTGCTTCCCACGGGGATCAGCAAGTCGCCGTTGTTGTCGAAGAGGATCCCGTTGACCGAGTGGTCATGGTTCGACGTGGGCAGGCCGGTGATCAAGGGCACGGGCGTATCGAAGTTGGGCCCGGTGAGCACCGAGACCTGACCGTCGTAGGAGTAGGGGCTCACCGGCGGGTCACCGTCCTGAGCGTAGAGCAGGCTGTGGGCCACGTAGAGCTTGACCGGGCTGGCGTCATCAAAGGGGTTGAACGTCAGACCCAGGATCTCGCCGTTGGTGAGGCCGCTCGTGCCGGTGTAGAGGTCTTGAGCGACGACGTTGTAGTCGTCATCGAAGGTGAGTGCGGTGATCTGGCCGAAGCGCATGCCCACGTAGAAGCGGCCGTCCGGTCCCCAGTTGCCTGTGATGGGGCGGGAGATACCGGTGACCTCGGTGATGCCGAACTGGATCGCGGGCGTGGAGGAGTCGTAGGTGAAGGTGACGCTGTTGCTCGAACCCAGGGGTGTCTCGACGGTCACGTTGATGTTGCCCGCCGCATGGGCTGGTGAGACCAACACGATGGACTCTGCGGAGACGCTGGCGAAGTCGGCCAGGGTGAGGTCTTGCGAGCCCCAGTGCACGGTGACCGAGTTGTCCGGGAAGAAGCCGAAGCCGTCGATGACCACCGTGTTGCCACCGAGCGTGGAGCCACTGCTCGTCATGGTGTTGATGATCGGCGGGTCGAGGGTCTCGTCGTGATCGACCAGAGTGAACGGGATGGACAGCAGGCTGCCGCCAGCGATGCCGTAGAGCACATCGAGGGGCAACTCGGAGACATCCGTCAGGGCGAATCGGGCTTCGATGGTGTGGCTGCCGGCACTCAGGGCGAGGGGGCCGACCCAGGGCAGACCGTCGACCTCGAGCCGAGCGTCGATACCGCCCACCAAGCCGAAGTCGTAGGTGTCACTGAACAGCACCTCCAGGGCACCGGTCAGCCGCACGACCACGTTGTTGGTGAGGGACGAGTTGCCCACGGTGGTGTCGCTGGGCAGGGCGAAGGTGCTCAGCGTCTCGGTCCATGTGGGCAGACCCAGGCCACCGTCGAGCAGGGTCGCCGGCGGCGTGGCGCCGGTGTCGTAGTACTGTCCCAGCACGCCGGGCACTGCGGTCACGGGGGAGACCGTGAAGGCGATGCAGCCGGTGAGCTCGTCCGCCGGCACGTTGTCGTCAGCGATGGTCAGGCACACGGCGTGGCTGCCCTGGGGGAAGGACACCGTGGCCACGTCAGTGGACGCAATGACCGTGGGCCCCTCTGTCCAGGTGAACGTGTCGAGCACCTGCCCCGGTTCGTGGGTGTGGGACAAGGTGCCGTCCAGCAGGACGTCCTCGAAGCCGTCGCCGTCGTAGTCGACCGGAACGCCCACGTCTTGGATGACCACGTGCAAGAACGGGTTCGTGCCTGTGCCGCCTGCGCCCAGGATGAACGCGGTGGCGTCGTCGGCGTTCGACTGAAAGGTCAGCTCCAGGTCGAAGTCGCCATGGACCAAGGGGGTGAAGGTCAGGGTGGCAGGAGCAGACTGGCCAGCTGCGAGGGTGAGCGAGGCTGGCACGGTGAGCGAGTGTCCCGGGCCCAGGTCTGGGTCACCGGTGTATTGGTTGCCGTCGAGGTCGAGAACGAACGCGTCGCCGCCACCTGTGTTCATCAAGAACTCGATGGCCGACAGGTTCAGCGTCTCTGTGCCCGTGTTGTCCAAGGTCATGTTGAGAGCTGTGGCCACGCCCAGGCTCTGGCCGCTGAAGTCGTGACTTGTCGGGGTCAGGGCCAACACAGGAAACAGCGAGCGCACTTCAACGGTGCAGATCAGCGGTTGGTCTACGCTGGCGGTGAAGAACAACTGCAGCAATCCGTCACTCACCGTGGTCGTATAGGTCTTTGTGAGCGCGACGTCATGCCCTGCCTGGGCGAAGACATCCAACGAGGTCTCGACGATAGAGCCCTCCAGGCGAACGGATTGGAGCCGCAACCCCGGTACGGTGTGGACGGGCTCGACGAAGCCGATGGTCACATCGTAGTTGCCATCAGGGACGCTGATGCTATAGCCGAAGCTGCCACCGGTACGATGGCTCTGAAACAGTTCTTCGTCGTTGGTGGCTGTGACCGGATCGAGGGAGCTGCCCTGGACGCCGCCTGTAGAAGCGAAGTCGGCGATCCACATCTGGCCCTGGCTGTCGAAGAACGGCCCGTTCGAGCCCGCATCGATCAGCAGCTCGGCGCCCGGGGGGCCCAGGCCCACACCAGACAGCGGGATCACAGGGTCGTCCCAGCCCGCCGGCAGGGCATTGTGGATGACCTGCAGCATGGCCGTCTTGGGTCCGGGCGATGAGGGAGCGAAGTCCACATCGATGGCAGTGGTCTGCCCCGGCAGCAACGTCACGGGCAGGCCAGCGAGGGCCGTGGCGTTGAACTCGGAGGCGTCCGCGTCGAAGAGCACCAGGTTGCTGATGGTGCGGGAGATCACAGCGTTGTTGGTCAAGGTGACCTGTTGGGTCTGCATGTCGCCCTGCGCGACGGAGCCAAACGCCAACGACGCCTGATCCGGATCGGCGGTCAGGGGGATGTGCAGGTGCAGCGCAGGGGAGACCACGATGGAGTCGGGGGCGAACTGCTCGTAGAACCCATACTGGAAGTAGAGGTCCTCACCGAAGACGGGCTTGTAGGGGAAACTGAAGTTGATCACCCCCGCGGCGTCTGCAGTGAGGATCAGCTGGATCTCACCGCTGGCGTTCAGGGTGCAGCCCGGATTGAAGCCAGGGATGCCAGAGAGATCGATGTTGAGCGGATTGCCCTGGCCGTCCGTGTTGCTGATGCCCATGAACAGGATGACGAGGGCGTTGGGGGGCATGCCCGTGAGCAGCAAGGACTGCTGCTGAAAGATGCCAAGGGTGCCCGAGTGGGCGATGCCTGGAGTGGGGTTGATTCCAGAGCAACCGGGGGCGTAGATCGTGGCCTGGGCAGCCAGGGGAGCCCCCATGGCAAGGAGCATGCCGAGGGCGAGAGCTGGCACAAACGTGCGATTCATCATGGCGTGTGCTTCTGCGGTGCGAGTCGAGGCCTTCTGAATGGGACGGTCAGGCAAGGAACCCACCGGTCGGGAGAGCCCACCCAGCATTCTTCGGACGTTCGGCCATCCTACCTCAAGAGCCTCTGATTGCGGGTTTGATACGGGCTAGTGGGCCTCTAGCCAGTTCTTGCCCGTGCCTGTGTCGACGACGAGCGGCAGATCGAGGGCCATGGCGCCCTCCATTTCTTCTGTGACCAGGGTCCGAAGAGGCTCAACCGCCTCTTCTTTGACCTCGAACACCAGCTCATCGTGCACCTGCAGGAGCATGCGTGCGGGCAGGTCCTCGGCGTCGAGACGACGCTGCACGGCCACCATGGCAATCTTGATCAGGTCTGCAGCCGTACCCTGAATGGGGGTGTTCACCGCCACATTCATCATGCCCGCAAGGGTCCTGGCGTCGGCCACGTCGATGCCTTCCAGGCGGCGGAGGCGGCCGGAGAGGGTGGTCACGAAGCCCTGCTCCCGGGCCTGGTCGCGGGTGTTGTCGAGCCAGGCTTTGACCCCGGGGAAGGTCTCGAAGTACTGCTCGATGAAGGCGGCGGCCTCTTTGTTGGTGGCCCCGGTCTGCTGAGCCAGGCGGTTGGCGCCCATGCCATAGATGATGCCGAAGTTGATCGCCTTGGCTTTGCTGCGCAGATCCCCGTCCACCTCTTCGGGCTCGACCCCAAAAACCAGAGCCGCTGTCCGCCGGTGGATGTCCTCGCCGCTGCGGAACGCCGCCAGCAAGGCTTCGTCCTGGGAGAGGTGGGCCATCAGGCGCAGCTCGACCTGGCTGTAGTCGGCGGCCAGCAGCAGCCAGCCGTCTTCAGCGATGAACGCCTCGCGGATCCGTCGCCCCTCGGCCGTACGAATGGGGATGTTCTGCAGGTTGGGGTCCGTGGACGACAACCGCCCGGTGGCAGCCACCGCCTGGTTGTACGAGGTGTGAATGCGCCCGCTGTACGGATGCACCAGCTCAGGCAGGGCGTCCACGTAGGTGCCCTTGAGCTTGGAGAGCTGGCGGTGCAGCAAGATCTTCGCGGGCAAGGGGTGGGCCGACAGTTGCTCCATCACCGAGGCGTCCGTACTGAAGCCCGTCTTGGTCTTCTTCAGCCGCTTGATGCCCAGCTCCTCGTGAATGGCGAGCTTGTCGAACAGGATCGCCTGGAGCTGTTTGGGCGAGGCGATGTTGAACTCTTCGCCTGCCAGCTCGTGAATCTCCTCGGTGACCGCGGCGATGCGCTCGCCCATCTCCACGGAGAGGCGACGCAACAGGTCGACGTCCACGAGAATGCCGTGGGTCTCCATGCGCTGTAGCACGGGCAGGGCCGGTAGTTCGATCTCGCGGAACACGCTGTCGAGTGGCGAGCCTGCCAGTTCATTTTCGAACAACTGCTGCAAGCGGCGAGTCATGTCCGCGTCTTCGCAGGCGTACTCACCGCAGGTGGCCACGGGCACGTCCCACATGGAGATCTGCTTGGCGCCCTTGCCGATCAGCTGCGACGTGGGAATCTTGGTCACGCCCAGGTGCTTGAGCGAGAGGTAGTCCAGGCCATGCTGAGGTTGGTGGGCTGACAGCACGTACGAGGCCAGCATGGTGTCGAAGGCGATCTGTCCCGGGTAGAGGCCATAGCGGCTCAGCACGAGCAGGTCGTACTTGAGGTTTTGCCCGGCGATGGCCACCTCAGGGTCTTCGAACACGGGCCGAAGGTCGTCGAGAAAGCGCGCCAGGTCAGAGCCAGCGGGAGGGATCAACGGATCGCCGGTGAGGCCTGTGCCCCTGGGAACCAACGCGTCCTTGGGGGCGAACATGTCCTGGCTGGATGTGCTGCCCTCGACCCGCTGACGCGCGGTGGCCCCGGCGCATCCCGGGCCGAAGAGGGGTTGCTGTAGATTGGCGGGCAGGTACCAGGCCTCGCCAGCACTGAACGAGAACGACAGGCCCACGATCTCGGCCTGCAGGGCGATGAGCGACGTGGTCTCCAGATCGATGACGAACGCCTTCGAGCCCTTGAGCGTGATCAGAAACGCTTCGTACTGCTCCACTGTTTCGACGACGTGGTAGTCCCGGGTCAGCTCGTCTGCCGGGGCCTCGCCACCCAAGCGCTTGCCCAGGGAGGGGAAGTCGAGCTCGACGAAGAGGTCGCGAGCCTGATCGACCAAGGGGCCGTCATAAGCCAGGGCCTCGAGCTCCAGTTCGACCGGGGCGTCCGTGCGAATGGTCACCAGGTCCTGAGAGAGGTAGGCCGACTCCTTGCCCTCCCGCAGTCGCGCCTGCAGGGACGGTGGCTTGATCCCGTCGAGCTTCTCGTAGATGTCGTCGAGACCCTCGTATTGCCCGATGAGCTTGAGCGCCGTCTTCTCACCGATGCCCGGGACACCCGGCACGTTGTCCGAGTTGTCGCCCATGAGTGCGAGCACGTCGATGACCTGGTCGGGCCGGCAGTTGAACTTCTCCCGCACCGCATCGACGCCCTGGACTTCCATCTCGCCACCGCCCGCAGGCCGCAGCATCATCACCTTGTCGTTGATGACCTGCATGAAGTCCTTGTCGGAGGTGACCATGAACACCTCGTGTCCCGCCTCGTGGGCCCAGCGCGCCACCGTGCCGATGATGTCGTCAGCCTCCCAGCCCGGCAGGGCGTACATGGGGAAACCCAGGCTGTCGGCGATGCGCGCGAAGGTGGGCAGCTGAGCGATGAGTTCGCTGGGCGTCTTCTGCCGGGTGGCCTTGTATGCGGCGTAGGTCTCATGCCGAAAGGTGGGCTTGGGCGTGTCCATGGCGACGAGGACGAAGTCTGGGTTCTCCTTCTCGATCAGGGACAGCAGGGAGTTGGCGTAGGCGAAGGCCGGGCCGGGACCGCGAGCGAAGAACGAGCGGTAGGCGAGGGCGGAGCCGTCAACAAGGAAGGTGCGTGGCATGGGCGCATGGTAGCGGTCGCCAAGGGCCCATGTCAGCGCCTTCGATGGGCCCCGAGCTGTTTACATCCGCCGCAGGAGGATGGATGCTGTGCGCCGTCCACAGCGAGAGGGAAACTCATGGGTCACCGAATCAACGGCAGACGACTGTCCCACAGCCTGAGCAGAAGCCTGTGGGGAGTGCTGGCTTGCCTGGCCCTGGCCTGTGGGTCCGCCGAGGAGCCCGGTCTGCAGACCGCCCGAGACGAAGGGGCGGCGGCCTTGCAGGCGGGCGATGACAGCCTGGCCTTGAAGGTCTCCCGCCGGGCCCTGACCACCCTGGGTGACGACGGCGAGCTGCTGCTCACGGCGGGCACGGCTTCTCTGAACCTCAAGCGCTTCAGCGATGCGGTCGACTTCGCCGACCGGGGCCTGCCCCTGTCCGCAGAGGCACAGCTCACCGCCAACTTGCGCTGGCTGCAAGGCAAGGCCCTGCTCGGGCGCTACAACGACCTGCACGACGAGGACGACTGGCGCCGGGCCAACGTGGCTCTCGAGACCGCGGTGGTGAGCGGCGACCATCGAGCGGACGCGGCGCTCATGCTGGTGCTGCTTCAAGACATGTCTGACCGGGGCGACGCGGATCGCCAGCTGCGCTACGCCCGTGAGCTGATGGCCCTGGCGCCAGGCTCTCCCGAATCGACCAAGGTCACCGCCTACCTCAAGCAACAGGGCATCGACCTTTGAAGGCGGCCTTCTCGTCCCGCTGGGGCCTGATCATGGCCACCTTGGGCATGGCCATCGGCACGGGCAACCTCTGGCGCTTCCCCCGCATCCTGTCGCAGAACGGTGGGGGGACGTTCCTGATCCCCTGGGTGCTGTTCCTGTTCAGCTGGTCCATCCCCCTGTTGATGGTCGAGTTCTCCCTGGGGCGGGCGTCGGGTCGGGGCCCCGTGGGCGCCTTCGCCCGCGTCTTCGGTCGCGGCACGGCCTGGCGTGGGGGCTTCGTCGCCTTCTGCTCCATGGGCATCCTCTTCTACTACTCGGTGGTCAGCGGTTGGTGCATCCACTACGTGGGCCTGGCCTTCGCCGGGACCATGGAGACCATCGAGGCAGGCAACGCCGAGCAGGTGTTCCTCGACTTCACCGGCTCGTGGGCCCCGGCAGCGACCCACGGCATGGCCCTTCTCATCGCGGCGGTGGTGGTCGGCGCAGGTGTGGCCCGCGGCATCGAGCGCGTGTGCAAGGTACTCGTGCCGTCGTTGTTCGTCGTGCTGGTGATCTCGGCGGTGCGCGGCCTCACCCTCGATGGTGCGGGTGCTGGCGTCGACTTTCTGACGACCGTCGACTGGGGGCGGCTGGGCTCGGACCACAAGGTCTGGCTCGAAGCGCTGACCCAATCGGCCTGGTCTACCGGCGCGGGTTGGGGCTTGATGATCTGCTACTCCATCTACGCCAGCCAGACCATGAAGGCCGGGCGCGAGTGCGTGATCACCGGCGTGGGCAACAACATGGCCTCCCTGCTCGCCGCCGTGGCGATCATCCCCGCCGTGTTCGCCCTGGCGCCCCTCGCTGGACAAGACCCCGCCGTGTTGGTGGCCGAGTCCGGCCCCGCGAGTACGGGCATCACCTTCGTGTGGATCCCCGTGCTCTTCCGCCAGATGCCGGCGGGCAGCCAGTTGTTGTCGATCCTGTTCTTTCTGGGCTTGGCCTTTGCAGCGCTGTCGTCGCTCATCGCCCTGGTCGAACTGGCCGTGCGCACGTTCATTGATCTGGGCTTGAGTCGACGGCGTGCGGTGGTCCTCACTGCGGGGCTGACCGTCGTGCTGGGTCTGCCCTCTGCAGTGAACCTGCCCTTCATCGAGGGGCACACAGGCCTGTCGATCTTGGGCAACCAAGACTGGGTCTGGGGGCTGGGCCTGCTGGTCTCCGGCAGCCTGCTGTCCTTCAGCGTGCTCCGCCACGGCGCGGGGCGCTTCTTCGACGATCACATCGCCGCGCCTCAAGGGGGGGCGCGAGGACGGCGCCTGTTCTGCTTCGCCTTGACCTGGTTGGTGCCGCTCCAGGCCCTGGCCCTGCTGGGTTGGTGGTTCTGGACCTCCTGGACCTACACAGCAGCAGCGAGTGGCGCACCGGCCAGGGCCTTCGGCGAGCGCCTCGCCGAGTGGGCCGATCCCACCCAGCTCTACTCCATCGGCACGTGCCTGGTGCAGTGGGGCCTGCTCACGGCGGTGCTGTTGCTCTGCAACCGCCGCCTGGGTCGCGCCGCCGACGAGAGCTGAAGACGTAGAGAGGTACCCGCCGAGGGCGTGCGTGGCCCACACTGCAGCGCGGTCAGCCGTGCAGGGTCAGGGTTTGCTCGGCGGCGCTACGGGAGCAACTTCTGGAGCCAGCCCGATGTGCCGCTTGTCCCAGAAGAACATCGTCTCGAGCGTGATGGCCAAGATGTAGAGGGAGAGGGTGATGAACATGGGCAGGGCGAAGCCGTCGAAGGTGCCGATCCAGCCTGCGGAGCGTTCGATCAGCTCGCCACCCCAGTGGTTGCTCAACCCCCAGCCCAGGTTCCAGGCCAGCATGGAGACGCCGTTCACAGCCGCCCGCCACTGCGCCGGCGTGATCTCCATCATCAGGTTGCGCCACAGGGGGTGGGACAGGTTCATCAACGCGCTGCGCAGCACGAACGCCACCAAGGCCACGGGGAAGCTCGCCGTCATGGCCAGGATCAAGAAGAACGGCAGGGACAACGCCTCGGTGAGCACGGTGGCCTTGAGCAATCCGAGCCGCAGCACCATGGCTGGCGTGGCCAGCACGCCCACGGTCATGGTCACCTGGGATGCGGCCATGACCAGCCCCAGATGTTCTTTGGCCAGCCCGAAACGGTCGGTGAAGTAGTAGTTGATGAAGGGGATGGTCAGCCCCGCGCCCAGGCCCACGATCAGGTGGGGCAGGGACAACTTCCACCACAGGTGCCAGTGCCTCGGGGCCAGGATGGCGAAGGTGCCGTGGCGCTTGCCGTGCTCGCCTGCGGCGGCGCTGGTCCCCGGGTCGTCGGGGAGGCGGCGATAGGCGAGCACCGAGAAGGCACTGCACAAGCCGCCCAGGCACAAGGTCCAGCGCAGGGCCTCGGTCTCTGGAATGGCCCCGTCTTGCAGGCTGCCCGCGAGCAACCCCGCGATGGCCAGGCCGAAGGTCGAGGCGATGGTGTGGGTCGCGAACTCTGCGCCGAACAGCTGGGTGCGTTGCCCGCTGCGGGAGGCCTTGACGATGAACGGCGCCGCCACCACCCGATGCAAGGTGAAGCTGGTGCCTTGCAGCACGGCGAAGATCACCAGCCAGACGAAGCTCTCGCTGTTGGCCAGGCCCAGCAACGAGATCGCTGCCCCGGCGGCGGCCAGGGTCAGGCTGCGCCGTGGCCCCAGTCGGTCGTAGAGGGCGGCGGCGGGGATGGTGGTCAGCACCACACCGAGGGCACCCGCAGACAGCAAGGTGCCTGCGTCGCTCTCGCTGAAACCGATGGAGCGTACATACAGGTTCTGCAGCGCCCACAAGAAGGCGTGACCCAGCTCCAGCAGGAGCGCCCCGCTGAGAAAGTGGCGCGCCTCGGGGGAGAAGCTGCGCCAACCGGCGAGGAGCATCT
This sequence comes from uncultured Phycisphaerales bacterium, assembly GCA_964537035.1. GTDB lineage: Bacteria > Planctomycetota > B15-G4 > B15-G4 > B15-G4 > CAZIAK01. The sequence continues at coordinate 37,976 of CAZIAK010000001.1, forward strand.
AGTCGGTGCCTGGCTCTGTGGCCAGCGTGGCGTCCGGCGCCGGGCGCCCGATGACCAGCAGCAACACCACCATGGTCACTGCGCCGAGCGCCAGAGACCACCAGCTCGACCAGCCGTCGATGAGCAGGCAGGGCAGGTAGCCGATCGTGATGGCCAGGCCCGCTGTCACCAGAGCGTAGGGCGCCTGAGTGCGCACATGATCAATGTGATCGGACGCACTCGACACCGAACTGAGGACGGTGGTGTCCGAGATGGGCGAGCAGTGGTCGCCGAAGATCGATCCTTCGAGCACGGCGCCGATGCAGAGCACCACCATGAAGGTGGCGCCGACGCCGGTCTCGTCGCCCACCGCCGCAGCCAAGGCCACCACGTTGGGCAGCAGGATCGACATCGTGGACCACGACGATCCCGTGGCGAAGGCTACGACGCACGCCGCGACGAAGAGCAGGATGGGCAGCCACTTCACCGCTTGCCCGCCTGCCAGCAGCGCTACCAGATAGTCGGCCGTGAACAGGTCTGCACAGACCGCGCCGATCATCCAGGCCTGGAACAAGATCATCACCGCGAAGAACAGGGCCTTCACCGACGACAGGCTGGAGCGGCTGATGTCCTTGAAGGCCAGGTGCGAGCGGCCAGCCGACGTGGTCATGCGGCTGACGATCAGCCCCACGGGGACAGCGGCAGCCAGGAAGGCCAACAGGTAGCCGATGTAATGCGCGGTGGCCTGTTCGGGGTTGGTGCCGATCAGTCCCCAGTCCCATCCGTTCTGGATGAGGCTGCTGGTTCGCAACGCGTCCGTGACGAGCTGAGCGCCGTAGGAGCCGCCGGCCAGGCCAGCCAACACCGCGAACCGGAGGGCATTGGAACCCGCCAGGAACACGGCGAGGGCGAAGCCTGCCGAGGCGCCGATGAAGATGGGTCTGCCGCCGCTGCCAGCGAACAACACCTGGGTGATTCCTTGCAGCTCGAACAGGCTGCCGTCGCTCCAGGCCGCCAGCCCGCCGCCGTCCAGGAAGATGGTGGCCATGGTCACCAGCAGCACGAGCAGGATCGGGTAGGCCGCGAAGTACCAGAGGCAGGCCATGCCTTCCTTCGGCGTGATGCGCGTGGCTTCGTCCGAGACCATGGGCGTGCCCCCGGGCCGCACCAGCTGGCCGGTGGTTCGGGCCCTGGCTTCGGCCTTGGCCATGGGCCCAAAGTCCCTTCCCAAGAAGATGGACAGGCCGACGAAGATGAGTGTGAAGAGGCAGTAGAACCTGTAGGGGATCGTCTGCAGAAAGACCGCATACCCGCTCTCGGCGATGCCCGCACCGGGCAGGTGCGCCTCGAAGGTCGAGACCTCGAAAGCGATCCAGGTCGAGAGCAGGGAGATACCGGCGATGGGGGCCGCGGTGCTGTCCACGATGTAGGCCAGCTTCTCCCGGGAGATGCGCAAGCGATCCGTGAGCGGGCGCATGGTGTTGCCCACCAGCAGACAGTTGGCGTAGTCGTCGAAGAAGATCAGCAGGCCCATGCCCCAGGTGACGAACAGGGTCGACCGCACAGAGCGGGCGAACTTGACCAGCTTGTCGATCAGCCCTTGCACGCCGCCGCTGCGACTCATCACGCCCACCATGGCCACCAGGGCGACCACAAAGCCGATGATCTCGATGCGAAATGTCTCGGTGAGTTCGGTGTGCAGGTACTTCGCGAACACGTCAAAGAAGCCCTGGAACAAGGCACCGAACCAGCCGTGGTCCCCGCTCTGCAAGGCCATCAGAGTGGCGCCAGACAGGATGCCCAAGAAGAGCGCCAGCAGGGTCTTGCGCCAGAGCAGGGCCACGAAGATGGCGATCACCGGGGGCAGCAGGGCCATTCGCGTGGGCAAGGCCCAGCCGGGCGGGTCGCCCTCTTCGGCAGCCAGGCCTGGGGTCACGACCAGCCGTCGCCCGGCCCCGGTCACCGCGGCCGTGAGCGCGACGAGATCATCGGCGGAGGTGACCGCGATGGCCACCTGGATCTGACCGGCGTCTCCCGGCTTGGAGAGGACGAAATGGGTCGGTGAATCGCCGGGGGAAGGTTCGGCGGCCTCCTCGCCTGCAGCGTCACTCGCTGCGTCGGCCAGCTGTTCGTTGAGCGTGTTCAGTCGAGTGCCGAAGGCCCGCCGGAAGGACGAACCCTCCGTGGCCTGGCCATCGAGAGTGACCTCCACGGCGATGGACACGGGATGGGGCAACTCACCGGCCAGTTCCAACGCGGCGCCAAAGACCGACCTGTGGTCAGCGCCTGCAAGGGGGGCCACGGCGTCGTCACCCACGGCAGCAGACACATGGCCGTCGAGCAGGGCACCCATGCCCTGGGCCACGAGGGTGGGGCGGTCCGGGTTGGGCAGCATGAGCCCGGCCGCCAGGGCCAGGCCCAGCACGAGGCCGATCAGGGTGGACAGCTTGGGGTTCATGAATCGGGTGCCCGGTAGGGACGCTGGGCACCCAGAGGGGGCCGTCGCAGAACTGGCGGAGCGGGAAGGCTCCCACGCCGCTGGCGGATTGTAGCGGCACACAGAGCCCAGCCAACGCACCACTCCGGGCCGATTGAGCGCGAAGGGGCCAACCCTGCCCGGGACGGCGGGGCATCCCGGCCCTTGAAGGCCCCCTGGCCAAGGGGAATCATGTGCCCGTGGAGACCACCGACCTGCTCTTCTTTGCCTTGGCCATCCTGTTCGTCGGCGGCATCATGCTGCTTGACCGGCGCTTGGGGCGCATCCAGAGAGACCTGGCTCGGCTCGATGAGCTGGCCACCCTGTCCCAGAAGGTGGCCAGTCTGGCGGGGCAGCTCGACCGCAAAGAGGTGAGCGCCCAGCTGGCCACCAAGCTCACAGAGGTGGCTGAGAGCGACCAGCGCATGGTGGCGGCCCTGGGCGAACTCACTCGAGAGGTGACCGAGCTGCGCCGAGGCGCCGATCGCATGGCTGCTGAGCGTCGGGCGTCAGAGCAGCGGGCCGAGCAGCTCCCGGAGCCAGCCCCCGGGCCCGACCTGGCCGAGCGCGTGGCCGATCACCTGGCCCAGCGGGGCTTCGATGAGGTGCGTCTGGTGAGCGACCTGGCTGGGTTGCAGGGGAGCACGGGGCGCGTCGTGTTCGAGGCACAACGCCAGGGCGTCTTGCACAAGGGGCACGTGCGCCTCAACGACGGCCGGGTCGTGGACGAGTCGGTGCGGGCGGCCTACTCCACGTTTCCATGATTCCGTACACTCGGGCGCTGCGATGGCGCCTGCGAGGGGCGCATCGGCCAGCATGCCTGCACCCATCGTCGGTCCCCCAGGGGCGCTGATCGGTCCTGGCTGCGCCTCTCTTCCCGGTACCGGTTGCCATGAGTTCCAGCGAATCCCCCGCTGATCCCGTCGCCAGTGAGTCCCCCGTGATTGCTCGGGTGCGACGGCTGGGTGAACACGTAGGACAGATCGTGACTGTTCAGGGTTGGCTCGCCAACCGCCGGTCTTCGGGCAAGCTGCAGTTCTTGCAGGTGCGTGACGGCAGCGGCACGGTGCAGTGCGTGCTGCGCAAGGGCGCCATCGACGACGAGCTGTTCAAGGCGGTGGACAGCCTGCCCCAGGAGTCCTCGATCGAGGTCTCAGGCGAGGCCAAGGCCGACCCCCGTAGCCCGGGCGGCTTCGAGATCTCGGTCACGGACGTGAAGATCGTCGCGGCCGCTGAGCCCTATCCGATCAGCAACAAGGAGCACAACACGGGCTTCTTGATGCAGCACCGCCATCTCTGGCTGCGCTCCAGCAAGCAGGCCGCGACGCTGCGGGTGCGGGCCCGGGTGATCAAGTCAATCCGCGACTTCTTCGACGGCCGGGACTTCACCTGTCTGGACGGCCCCATGTTCACCCCCTCGGCCTGCGAAGGCACGAGCACCCTCTTCGAGGTGGACTACTTCGGCGAGCCCGCGTACCTCACCCAGTCGAGCCAGCTCTACGCCGAGGCGGGAGCCATGGCCCTCGGCCGGGTCTACACCTTTGGCCCCACGTTTCGGGCCGAGAAGTCGAAGACCCGCCGGCACCTGACCGAGTTCTGGATGGTCGAGCCCGAGGTGGCCTACTGCGATCTCGAAGGCGTGATGCAGCTGGCCGAAGACTTCTTGGGTGCCATCGTGGGCGACGTGCTGAGAGACTGCCAGACCGAGTTCGAAGTGCTCGAGCGTGACATCACCAAGCTCGAGGCCATCGTGCCGCCCTTCCCGCGCCTCTCCTACACCGAGGCGGTCGAGAAGCTGAACGCCGCCGGTCACGAGTTCGAGTGGGGCGCAGACTTCGGTGCGCCTGACGAAGAAGTGCTGACCAAGATGTACGACAAGCCCTTGCTGGTGCACCGCTTTCCCGCGGACATCAAGGCCTTCTACATGAAGCGCGACCCTGAAGACGATCGGGTGGCGCTCTGTGTGGATGTGCTGGCGCCCGAAGGCTACGGCGAGATCATCGGCGGCAGCGAGCGGGCCAACGACCTGCAGTTCCTGCTCGACCAGATCGCCAAGCACGAGCTGCCCGTCGAGAATTTCGAGTGGTACCTCGACCTGCGCCGCTTCGGCAGCGTCCCCCATGGTGGTTTTGGGTTGGGACTTGAGCGGGCGGTGGCCTGGATCTGCGGCACACACCACATTCGCGAGTGCATCGCCTTCCCGCGCACGCTCTACAAGATCTATCCCTGACCCCAGGGGTTGATCGCCCCGGATCCACGGCTCCACATGACCACAGACCTCTCTGGCTTGGAACGGGCGGCGGCGCAGCTGGGGCACCTGGGCCTGTCCGCGCGGCTGGTCCCGCCAGACCGTCGACGGGGCCGTTGGTTTCGCTTCGCAGGCCGTGAGCTGCTGGTGTCGGAGCGAGTCGTTGAGCGGTTGCGCCCAGAGGAAGGCGAGGCCCTGCTGGTGCATGCGGTGATCGAGAAGCGGCACCGGCGCCGTGGCTGGGAGCGTTGGCTGTCGGTGCTGGGGCTCACTGCCCTCGCTGTCTGGGGTGTGCATTCTCTCTGGCCGTCAGCGACGACGCTCGCCCTGATGCTGGGGCTGGTGCTGGCCCTGGTGGCCCTGGCTCTGCTCCGTGGACAGGGCAGCATCGACGCAGATGACGAGGCGGTGGTGACCCTTGGGGACGCCGAGTTGTTGGTGCGGGCCATCAATACGATCCAGAAGGATGAGCTGCAGGTGGGGGCGTGGCGGGGAAACGCTCGCCCCGATCTCCATCGTCGGGCAGAGCGGCTGGTGACCTTGCATCAGCTGCGTCTCCCGCCAGAGCTGCGCACTGTGCCTGTTATCGGCAGCTGCACGAACTCCTGCCACGACTCGGACGAGTCCCATGGCGAGTCGGACGATCGTCCGCACGGCAGCTCGAAGGGTCGTTCCCATGGCTGAGCGGCTGGTCTTGCGCTGCCATGGCTCGGCCGCGCAGCGGGTCAGTCAGCGAGCCGCGTTGCTGGCGTCCCTGCGAGCCGCGCTGGAGGACGCAGGCCTGGTCGAGGCAGTGGTCCCGGTGTTGCTGCCCTTTGCGGGCCAGGAGCCGCACCTTCAACCTCCTCTTGTTGAGCTCGACGGTCTCCCGGGCAAGCTTTGGCTGCAGACCTCACCGGAGTTGCCGCTCAAGCGTCTGCTCTGCGCAGGTGTGCCCGCGGTCTACTCTCTTGGCCCCGCATTTCGTGGTGGCCGCGAAGAACTCTCGGGTCATCACCAGCCCGAGTTCACCATGTTGGAGTGGTATCACCCTGGCGACACACTGCTCGCACTGGAGCAGGATTGCTTGACCCTGGGGACCGCGGCCGCAGAAGCGCTGCGAGTGCGGGCGCCCGAGCGGGGAGCGAGCCTCTCGATCAGCGAGGCTTGCGAGCGTTGGGCGGGCCTGGACGCCCGACACCTCTTCGACGGTGATTTGCCTCGCTTCGCAGCAGCGGCCCGCGCCGCAGGCCTGTCCCGGTGCGCAGACCATGACGACGCCGCCACCTTGCTGGGGCGGGTGATCGTGGAGCGCATCGAACCTGGCCTGGCGGCCATCGACGGCTGGGTCTTCCTGCACTCCTTCCCTGCTGCCCTGGCCGCCCTCTCGCGGACAGACCCGGACGACCCTCGGGTGGCGCAGCGAGTCGAGGCCTACCTGGGCGGGGTCGAGCTGGCCAACGGATACGTCGAGCTCACCGATGGCGACGAGCAGGCTCGCCGCTGGCAACTCGAAGCGGCTGAGCGGGGCCCGGCGGCGCCTGCCCAGGACAGCCGGCTGCTGGAGGACCTCTGCAGCCAGGCCTTGCCGCCCACGGTGGGTATGGCCATGGGCGTGGACCGCCTGGCCATGACGCTCCTGGGTGCCAATGACCTCGGAGACGTGCTGCCCTTGTCGCTGTCCCTCGAGAGCTGAGGTACGGCCTCTTGACGTCGGGCACGGCGGGACTCGCTGGCCCGGTCTGCCTGAGAGCTCTGCTCGACTTTGCCGTAACGGAGGTGGGCTGAAGCCGTCGGTCAGGAGCGTACCGATTGTCTTTGCCGCGGCGTTCGCCTCGGGGTCGCTACGCAGTGCCACGATCCGGAATCGAACCATGTTGCAAACCGTTGTACCCGCGCTCCTTGCGCTCACGTTCTGTACTGCTCCTGCGGAGGCCGACGCCAGCTACGACATCCTCTTTTCGATCACCTCTGACGCCACCTTGGCCGGGCAGAGTCTCGAGGATGAAGAGGTGGTGCTGCACCGCTCGGGTGCCAGCTCCCGACTGGCCTGGCCGGGCGAGACCTTCTCAGCTCTCATGGGTGACCCCAGCGGCGTGGGGCTCCACCACCTCTTTGGCGACGTCGACGCCATCCATGACCCGGGCCTGGGTGGCCCGGGCGGCGAGTTCCTGTTCTCGATTTCGGTGAACGAGCAGGGCTTTCTGGACGGTGACGTTCTCGGTGTCGTTGACGGGGGCTACGAGATCGTGATCTCCGAGGCGGACTTCATGGGCGCTGCGGGTGTGGACGATGGCAACATCGACATCGACGCCATTCACCGCTACGCGGATGGCTCCGTGCTGTTCTCGTTCGCCGAAGACGAGTCCAGCAACCTGTTGTCTGGTGACACGGCTGGAGTGGTCGCCGACGGGGACATCCTGCTCTGGCCTGCGGGCACGAACTTTGCCCAACTGATCTTCACCGAGGGCCAGGTCAACTCCATGGTGAGCAATGCCCTGGGCAGCGGCGCTACCACGGGAGACACCAAGGGGCTGGCCGTCGATCCTCTGACCGAGGACATCCTCTTCACCGTCCAGAGCCCGACGGCACACGATGGCTCGGTCTTCAGCGTCGGTGGGGGCGGGGTGCTGGTGTCCGGGCATGAAGAGAGCAACCTGGGCTTTGACGGTGGCATCGAGTTGGACGCGCTGACCGTGGCCCTGACGAAATGGTCCACCCTGGAGGTCTCGGACCCGCGGCCAGCACCGGCCAGCTCCGTCCTCTTGTCGGTGAACGGGGATCAGCCTGGCTCAGCCTACGTGGTGGTCTGGTCTCTGTCCCTGGACGTGGTCTGGGCCTGGCTGCCGGGCTGGGGCGGCGTCACCCTCGCCCAGGACGTGCTGTTCACGACCTCGTTGGGCCAGGCTCCTGCCCTGACCGTCGTGGCCGATGGGCTGGGTTACGGCAGCCTCTCCATCCCGGTTCCACCGTTGGTTCCGGCGACCGACGTCTACATGCAGGCCTTCGATCTGGGCAACCCCCATTTCTCGAGCAACCCCATCGTGGTGGAAGTGGCTCAGTAGGGGCCCGGGGCTCGGTTTGCGGTGGTGTGGCACCGTGGACGGAGTCTAGGATGGTGCGCCTCAGGGGCGGTCGCGCTCGCGGCCGCCCCTCCCTTCAGAGCCTGGATGTCATGACGAATCACCGCTTGGTCCACTGCACCTTCCCCAAGGGGCTCATTCGCGAGCCGCTGCTGTACAACCTCGGCCGTGACTTCGAGATCGTGCCCAATATCCGCGGAGCCACGATTACCGACGACATCGGTCTGGTCTACCTCGATCTGGAGGGTCCAGATGACCAGATCGCCAGCGCCGTGGACTACTTGAAGGAGCGAGGAGTCTCGGTCAAGGACGTGGAGGGCAGCTTGCCCGCCGACGCCGTCCCTCCTCTGGAGTAAGCCCCCCCAGGAGTCAGTGAATGACGTGGGGTTCAGCTCCTGGCGGAGGAGCCTGCACAAAGACCGAGCCTTGCCCGAGGGCTCGACTCGGTCTCTGAAGATGTCGAAGGGTGAGGCCTTACCTGGCCCTGGCCTTGACCGCGGCTTCCATCTTCTCGCGGTAGGCGACCAGGTCGCCCTTGCCGCTGGCGTAGCCTGACCACCAGCCGTGCCAGAGGTCGACCACCTTCACCCGCTTGTTCTGGTCGATGATCTCGGTGGCGTTGACGTCGCCATCGAAGAAGAACGTGGGCACAAAGCCCACCCGCTCTTGCCAGTCCTTGACCATGGTGAAGACACCCAGGATCGACTCGGTCTCCTTCAGGTCCACGCCAATGATGGCGTTGAGGAAGGCCGGGGTGAGCTCGATGATGTCCAACTCGGCAGCCTGGGCACGCAGACGTTTGCGCGTGCGCCCGGTGGCGCCACCGTCCTCGATGTAGAGCTCCTTGAGCATGACCGTCCAATCCTCGAGGTCTTGCTCGGTGGCGCCTTCGATGGGGCCGAACGGATCGAACATGATCAGCGTGTCGAGGGGCTCGTCCGGGTCGACCTTGCCCTGCTCTGCCGCAGGGGGGGCCTGGGCCACATCGGTGGCGGCTGGGGCCTGAGCGGTGGGGCTGGTGAGGGCCGTCAGGGCGTCCAGCGCACCGGTGCCTCCGGCGTCACCGTCTGCGCTGTCGGCAGCACTCGTTGACTCGGCAGGCGAAGCGTCGGCCACGTCGTCGCCGCTGGGGTCGCTCCCTGCTGGCGGTGTGATGGCGTCAGAGATGTCCTCGGTGCCTTCGGGGACAGAGCCGGCCGGGGCAGCGGTGGAAGCCTCGCCGTTCATGGCCGTGGTGTCGGCTGGCGTGGCAGAGCCATCGTCACGGAATCCAAACCACCAGGCAGCGCCGGCAGCAACGGCCACCAGGACCACCGCACCCACGAGCATGCCTGCGTTGGAGGACTTGTCCTTGGTGGCCTTGCCGCGTTTGCCACCTGATCGGGAGGAGGAGCGGCCACCGCCAGCCTTGGCCTTCCGTGCTGCGCCCTTGCTGGTGCCTGCACCGGCCTTGGAGCGACCGGCGCCGGTCGCCGGGGCCTTGGCCGGGCTCGCCTTGGCCCGAGCTGTCCGGGGCGCTGGAGCCTTGTTCGCTGCGGGCGCCGGGGCCTTTGCCGGGGCCTTGGGCGCCTGAGGGGCGGGGGCCGATGGTGCCGCCGCGGCAGGGGCTGAGCTGCCCTCAGCCGGGGGGATGGCTACCACACCACCACACTTGGGGCACTTGGCCCGGGCGGCTTGGGTCGTTTCGGGCACCTTGAACTTTGCGCCGCAGTCGTTGCAGCTTGCCACGCGAGCCATGTTGATCATCCGTGCAGCGGGGGGAGGGCGAAGGCACCAAGCTAGGAGTGGCGATGGGGGTGGTCAAGCAGGGGCTTCTGCCGAACTTACTGGCGGCTCTCCAGATGGTCGACGAGAGCGTCCACCGCTTCGCTGCCCAGGCGCAGATCAAGGACCTCCCGGGTGGTCTCGGGGTCGCCCTCGTAGGCTCGGGCGCCGCCATACGGGCGGGCCTCCTTGTGCAGCTCAAACAGGTCCCGAAACAGCTGGGTCAGGTCGGCCGGGTGCTCAAGGGAGAGGTAGTCCATGACGGCCCAGGCCAACAGGTGGCCGTCGATGTCGCTGGAGGTCTCCCCCGAATCGAGCACCTGTTGGGAGAGCACGAAATTCCGGCGACGAGAGCGCCTCTCCAGCACCTGGCGGGCCTTGCGAGGCCAGTCGAAGTGGTCCCCGGCGCTGACGAAACCCGACTTGTTGAACTGATAGACCGAGTCGAAGAGGGTCACTTCGGCCAGGTGCCCCAGAGCCCAGTAGAGCCCCTCGGGCAGGTGGCCGCAGCGCTCGTAGGCCAGGCAACCCGCCAGCTTGTGGGCCAGCTCGTTGTGCAGCCTGAACTCGTCGTCCCCTGCGGCGGCATTGCCCGCGATGTCCCAGGTGGGTTGGACGAAGACGTGCTCGACCCGGTTGTAGAAGCCCACCGGCCCTGAGCTCAGGGTGTCGGCCTTGGCGAACTCGAGGCGGTCCAGGACGAGCATGGCGTTGATCAGGTCGCCCCAGAAGGTGCCCTCGCGGCTGCTGTAGTCCACCACGATGACCACCACGGGATCGACCGTCTTGGGTGAGCGGATGTCCGGCAGCGTGTCCAGCAGCAGGTCTCTGGTCTTGGCCAGGGTCTGCAAGGAGTCCACGAGGATGTCGTCGTCCGCCCGGCCCAGCACGAGAAACTCCTCGTCGCCGCCCCAGGCCACCCGCAGGTCGAGCTCTTCGATGGCCCCGGCCCAGTGATTCAGGGCCTTGGCGATGCCCTTGGGCAGGACATCTACCAGGCTCTCGGCGCTGACCTCCTCGGGACTGCCAACGTCTGGCGGTGGGACCTTGAGCAGGGTGAGCGCTGCTCCCGATGAGGACAGGGGCCCGATCTCAGGGGTGGAAGGCTTGCGGAAGCGCACCCTGGAGGGCAGGTCGTCCGTGCCGGCGTCGCCGCTGCCAGCAGGGTCGCCCGACGGACCGCCCGCCCCGCTGGCCGGGTCGCCCATCCTGTCTGCACCGGCCCCGCTGGCCAGCGCCCCCCCGGACGGTGGCTCGGGGTTCGAGGGTTCGGGCGCCGTCGGGGGTGCACCGCCAGCCAAAGAACCGGAGGCTCCCCCGCCGTCAGCGCCGGAGGCCGCCGCCTCTGACGGGTTGCGCCGACCGGAGGCCCGTTCGGAAGATCGCTCGTCATAGCTTGCCGACAGGGGATCGATGATCGGGGCCGCGCCGAAGCTGCCGCCGTGCTTGCTGTGCCAGCGCAGCCAGCCCATGACCTCGGCCTTGTTCTTGGCCATCCACGTGCCTTCGTCCATGTTGAACTCGGGATGGGCGCGGAAGTCTGAGTCGCGGCCGGTGATGGTCACCAGGGCGTCGATGAGCATCTCCTGGGACGCCGTGTCTGGCGTGGACGCCTCTTGCTCTGCGAGCAGGCGTTCGACCAGGGCAGCGGCTGCGCTCTGGGGCTCGCGGTGCAGATACTCGATGGTCCGCTTGCGATCGGAGGGCAGGCTGTGGTCCAGCAGATCGCCGACCAGCTCGCGGGCGTCCTCCCGTTCGTAGTCGGCGACCTCATCAGGCCAGCGGACCCCTTGTTCTTGGGGCTCGGAATGCGATGAGGGCTGCAGGCCTTCGGGGCCCAAGGGGTTGGCGTCAGGGTAGTACGGCTCGCCGAAGACGAGGTCGAGCAGGCGCAGGTCGTCGGTGGAGATCACCAACATGTCCATGAGCTTGCCCTTGCGAGTGGCCTTCAAGACGACCTGGGTGATCAGGCGATCTGGCACGGGGCCGGTGCCGGCCTCAGGGTCAGCCAGCTCGGTGAACTGGTAGAGAAAGGCCTCTTCGAGGAAACCCTTTCGATCTTCGATCCAGGCCTCGGCGGTGGCTTGACGTTCCATGAGGCGATCCATGGCGTCGGCTTTGGCCCAGTCGAGCGGCACCGTGCCCCGGGCGCGGCCATCGAGGGAGCGGGCCTCGAAGTCGACAAGGTCGGCCAAGCCTTCAGCATCTCCGTCTTGCAGGGCGTCTGTCACCGCCTTGGCCAGGGCCCCCGTGCTCTGGACTTCCTGCAGCGCCGTCGCCACATTTGTAAGGATGACGCTGGCCAGCAGGCCGGTCACGATGAGTCGCATGCTCTGGCTGATTGGTTCTCTCCCGATCTAGGACCGACTTTAGCGGACGCTGCTGGCAGTGCAACAGCACTATGGTCCCCGGCCGCCTCTGCTCCGCTGAACCTGGCGACCGCTCACATTGACGACACATTCCCACCGGCCTCCTTGCCGGGCCAAGGCGCCCACGTGACCACGAACCAGCCCTTCGTCCTGAAGACCGACTTCGAGCCTCGGGGCGATCAGCCGCAGGCCATCGCCCAGCTTCACAAGGGCTTTCAGTCCGGGAAACACAGGCAGGTTCTGAGGGGAGTCACCGGCTCGGGCAAGACCTTCACCATGGCCCACCTGGTGACGCTGCTGCAGCGGCCCACGTTGGTTCTGGCCCACAACAAAACCCTGGCCGCCCAGCTCTACGACGAGTTTCGCTCGCTCTTTCCGGACAACGCGGTCGAGTACTTCGTCAGCTACTACGACTACTACCAGCCGGAGGCCTACGTCGCTCGGACCGACACCTACATCGAGAAAGAGGCCTTCATCAACGAGCAGATCGAGCGCCTGCGCAACAGCGCGACCCGGTCCTTGCTGGAGCGCAAGGACGTGCTCATCGTGGCCTCCGTCTCGTGCATCTATGGCCTGGGTTCGCCCGAGTGGTACGACGGCCTCAAGGTCGAGATGGGCCGGGGCCAGACCATCGATCGGGACGACCTGCTGCGGGACCTGGCGGCGATCCAATACCAACGGGCCGGCCTGGAGTTTCGCAACGGCACCTTCCGTGTGCGCGGCGACGTGGTGGAGATCTTTCCGGTCTACGAGGAAGACCGGGTGGTGAGGGTGGAGTTCTTCGACGACGAGATCGAGGCCATCGCGCTCATCGATCCCTTGCGGGGAGAGGTCATCGAAGAGCTGGAGACCGCCGTGGTCTATCCCGCCAGCCACTACATCACGCCCAAGGAGCGCATGGCCGAGGCCATCGAGAGCGTCCGTGACGAGTTGGAGGTGCACCTGCCCAAGCTCCGGGGCGAGGCCCTGCTGCTCGAGGCTCAGCGCCTGGAGCAGCGCACCCGCTTCGACCTTGAGGTGATGGAGGAGTCTGGCTTCTGTTCGGGGATCGAGAACTACAGCCGCCACCTGGACGGCCGCGCCCCCGGTGAAGCGCCGGCGACCCTGCTGAACTACTTCCCCGATGACTTCCTGATGATCATCGACGAGAGCCACCAGACCCTGCCCCAGGTGGGGGCCATGCGTCGCGGGGACTTCAGCCGCAAGACGACCCTGGTAGAGCACGGCTTCCGGTTGCCCTCGGCCGTGGACAATCGCCCCCTGGGATTTGAGGAGTTCGACGCGCTGCTGGACAAGGTGCTCTACGTCTCCGCCACACCGGCCGATCGAGAGCTGGAGGCCGCGGGGGTGGAACCGGTCGAACAGATCATTCGTCCGACGGGCCTGCTCGACCCCGTGGTCACCGTCCGTCCCGCACGAGGGCAGGTGGACGATCTGTTGTCCGAGATTCGCACGGTGACAGAGGGTGGGGAACGGGTGCTGGTGACTACCTTGACCAAGCGCATGGCCGAAGAGCTCACCGATCACTACGCCTCGCTGGGTGTGAAGGTGAAGTACATGCACAGCGACATCGACTCCATCGAGCGGGTGGAGATCATCCGCGGTCTGCGCCTGGGGGACTTCGACGTGCTGGTGGGCATCAACCTGCTGCGCGAAGGGTTGGACCTGCCGGAGGTGGCGCTGGTGGCCGTCCTCGACGCGGACAAGGCCGGCTTTCTCCGCTCGGCGACGAGCCTGATCCAGACCATGGGGCGGGCCGCGCGCAACGTGAACGGGCGGGTGCTTTTTTACGCCGAAGAGGAGACGGACGCCATGCGCCAGTCTCTCGACGAGTCGGAGCGGCGGCGTGCCCTGCAGTCTGCCTACAACCAGGAGCACGGCATCATCCCCACCTCCACCACCCGCGCCGTGGACCGCTCTCTGGCGGTGGCCGAGGCTGACCTTGCTGACGAAGCGGGGGTGGATCTGGGCGATGTGAATCCAGGCAACATCCGTGGTCATATCGACAAGGTGCGCAAGCAGATGCTGGCCGCATCCGAGGCCCTCGAGTTCGAGCAGGCCGCTCGCTTGCGAGACAAGCTGTCGGTCTTGCAGAACCTCGAGCTGAGGTATCGCTGAAGTGGGTGAAGCTGCCGATCGCCGCAGCCGGCTGGCGGCCATCGTGGAGCGCTTGCCCGAGTCCCCCGGTGTGTACATCTTCAAGGATGTGAGCGGGGCCGTGGCCTACGTGGGCAAGGCCCGGCGGCTGAAGGACCGGGTACGTAGCTACTTCTCCCGCTCGAGCGACTCCCGGCGAGCGGTGCGCTTCGTGGATCGCTACGTCCACGATATCGCCTTCGTCTCCACAGAGAGCGAGCACGAGGCCTTCCTGCTGGAGAACCAGCTGGTCAAGCGGCACAAGCCTGCCTACAACGTCAAACTGCGGGACGACAAGGACTTCCTCTACGTGCGGGTGGACAGGCGTCATCCGTTTCCCGCGCTCTCTCTTGCCCGGCGCCCCCGGGGAGGGCCGCGGCAACTCAGCTACCACGGCCCCTTCGCTCAGGCTGGCGCTCTGCGGCGCACCCTGCGCATGTTGGGTGGCATCATCCCCCTGCGTGACTGCAGCGATCGCGAGCTGGCCTCGCGCACGCGCCCCTGCCTCAAGTACGAGATGGAACGGTGCTCGGCGCCCTGTGTGGGTCTGATCGCTGAAGACGAATACGGCAAGTTGGTGGACGAGGCCCTGGACGTTCTGGAGGGCCGCTGCGACGGGGCCATCCTGCGCCTCGAACAGGAGATGGAGGAGGCGGCCCTGGCCTTGCGCTTCGAAGAGGCAGCGCGGCAGCGAGACGCCATCCACTATCTGCGCGCCACCACCGCGCGCCAGCAGGTCGAGAACATCGACATGGCTCAGGGCGATGTGATCGGCATGCACCGTGCAGGTGAGCTTGTAGAGATCGTGGTCCAGGCCTACCGCGAGGGCTCGCTGGTCTCGACCAGCAACCACACCCTCGAGTCGGAGCTTCCCGACGGCGATCTGCTGGCGGGCTTCTTGCTGCAGTTCTACGGCGCAGCCCGGCCTGTAGCGCGAGATGTTCTGCTGCCTTGTGCCGTACCGGACGCCGAGGGCCTGGCCGCCTTTCTCGAGTCCACTCGCGAAGGGGCTGTGCGCCTGACCGTCCCTCAGCGCGGTCCTCGTGTGGGCCTGGTGCAACGGGCGGTACGCAACGCCGAAGACGCCCTGGTGGTCGCCGTCCAACAACGTGGCCATCAGCGCCGCCTGCTGGAGGCCCTGGCCCAGAAGCTGGGCCTGCCCCGAGTGCCTGAGACCATCGAGTGCTACGACGTGTCCAACACTGGCCGCACGGCTGTGGTCGCTTCACGAGTGGTCTTCGCCCACGGCGAGCCCGACCGCTCCCGTTACCGCCACTACCGAATGCGCACCATCGAGGGGCAGGACGACTACGGCGCCATGCGAGAGGTGTTGCTTCGTCGCTTCGCCCGGGCAGGGACCGACCGCCTGCCTGACCTGCTCATGGTCGATGGAGGCAAGTCGCACTTGCAGGTCGCCGTAGACGCAGCCAAGGAGGCCGGGCTCAGCGAGCTGCCTCTGGCGGCCCTGGCCAAGGGTGGACGCCGGGGGCGTTCGGTGACCCTGGCGGCGGAGGAACAGGAGCGGGTGTTCCTTCCGGGCCGAGCCGATCCCCTGGTGATGGACGGTCACTCGCCCGAGGAGTACCTGCTGCAGCGGCTGCGCGACGAGGCCCACCGCTTCGCCATCGGTCATCACCGCAAGCTGCGCTCAAAGGAGAGCCTGGCCTCCCGGCTGGATGACGTCCCGGGAGTGGGGCCAGTGCTGAAGAAGCGCCTGCTGGGGGCTTTCGGGGGCACCCGGGCCCTGGCCAGGGCCAGCGTGGATGAGGTCGCAGGGGTGCGCGGCGTGGGCCCAGATCTGGCCCGTGAGATCTTGGATCATCTGCAGCGTACGGGGGGCTGACCCCAGCCTGGCTTGCTCTCCAGGCGCTCCCGCAGCAGTACCTGGTGAGGACAGGCGCCTGACCGCCGGGGCGCGCAGCAGCGGTCAGGGTCGGGGATGGAACCGCTCGTGGGTGCTGCGCAGGCGCCGAGAGTCCACGTGGGTGTAGATCTCCGTGGTGCCGATGTCTGCGTGGCCGAGCAGCTCTTGCACCGCTCGTAGGTCAGCACCCCCCTCGAGCAGGTGGGTGGCAAAGGAGTGCCGCAGCACGTGGGGCGTCACCGGTGGCAGGCCCAGCTTCAGGGCCAGGTGCTGAACGATGCGCAGGATCCGATCCCGTCCCAGGCGCCGGCCGGACTTGGAGAGGAATAGCCAGGGCGCCCCGGGTTGTTTCGTGGCCAGCACCGGTCGTTCGTCCCGCAGGTAGCGGGCCAGGGCCTCCTTTGCTTCCCGGCCCAGAGGCACGAGCCGCTGCTTGTCCCGCTTGCCGTGGCAGCGGATCACTCCCAGGTCGTCGAGCACACTGTCGATGCGCAGGTCGGCGACTTCTGAGACCCGGGCTCCTGTGGCGTAGAGCAGTTCCAGGATCGCCCGGTTGCGCGGGCCCAGAGGCCTGGCGGTGTCTGGGGCGGTGACCAGGGCCTCGACCTGCTGGCTGCTCAGCAGCTTGGGCAGGGGGCGCGTCAGCCGGGGTCCGGGCAGTTCGGCGCAGGGGTTGACCGGCACATGGCCCTCTTGAAGCAGCCAGCGGAAGAAGCCCCTGAGGGAGGCCTGGCAGCGGGCCAGGGACGAGGCCGCCAGGCCCCGTGACCGCTCGGAGGACAGAAACGCCAAGACCTCGGCGGTCATGACCTCCTCGGCCCTCAGGCGCTCATTGTGGAGAAAGTCCGAAAAGCGCGTCAGGTCCCGGCGGTAGGCCTGGAGAGTGTGATCAGACAAGGCTGCTTCGGTGCGCAGGTGGGCCAACCAGGCCCGCGTCCACCGTGCAAACGGCTTTCCTGTTGATTCTGGCTTGTCGGACGCTATCGTTCGGCGCACTCGGAACTCCGGGCTCCATTTCGTCGTAAGGCTGGGACGCGCAAGAGCTTAGCGAACGGGGAGCCAGTCGGGGAACCCAAAGGCTCGCTGACGGTCAGGGGCCCGGCAAGCGTAGGCCCCATTTTCTCAGAGCCATGGCTACCAAGAAGACTAGCAGGTCCAAGAAGGTCGTCACGAAGAAGACGACCACCGCAGCCCGTCGCAAGAAGCCCGCAGCGCGGGCGGCCAGATCAGCGGGACGCAAGCCAGCTGCGCCCAAGGCGACTGGCAAGACAGGACGCAAGCCCACGTCCAAGAAGGCCGCCGCGAAGAAGCCAGTGGCCAAGCGGGCGCCCGCCAAGAAGGCGACCGCCAAGGGCAAGAAGCCCGTCGCGAAGAGAGCCACGGCCAAGAAGGCGACCGCGAAGAGGCCAGTGGCCAAGCGGGCCACGGCCAAGAAGGCTGTCGTGAAGAGATCGGCCACGAAGCGGGCAGCGGCGAAGAAGGCCCCCGCAAGAAAGGCGGTTGCGAAACGAGTGGCCGCGAAGACGTCGGTGTCCAAACGGGCCGCAGCCAAGCGAGCACCGCTGAAAAAGGCGGCCTCGAAGAAGGCTCCCGCGAAACGAGGGGCTGCCAAGAAGGCGCCTGCGAAGACCGCGGCGAGAAAGAAGGCTGTCAGCAAGAAGGCCTCGGCCAAGCGCGTTCCAGCGAAGAAGGCGACTGCCAAGAAGCCGGCGGCCAAGCGGGCACCAGCCAAGAAGCCCGTGGCCAAGAAGGCTGCCGCGAGGAAGGCTGTGGCCAAGAACAACGCTGCACCGGTGAAGGCTCCGGCCAAGAAGCCGGTGCCTGTGAAGAAGGCGAGCGAGACCAAGCGCAAGCCTGCCCGCCGTGTGATCATGATCGAAGAGGTCGTGCCCACGCCTCCCCGGCCGCTCAAGAGTCCCTACACGAAGACCCAGCTGCGGCCCCTGCGCAAGGAGCTGATGGCGCAGCGCAAGCGGACCCTCTTTGATCTGGGCATGCTGGGCGATGAGGCCTTGCGGGCCTCAGACCCCGACGTGGACACGGAAAGCGTGGCGGACCACGGCTCCGATGCCTACGAACGCAACGTGACCTTGGGGCTGATGGAGCACGACTCCCAACGCATCCGCCAGATCAACGATGCTCTGGACGCCATGGACAAAGGCATCTACGGCGCGTGCAAGCACTGCGCTGATCCCATCCCCCTGGCTCGCCTTGAGGCCTTGCCCTTCGCTGCCACCTGCGTGGCCTGCAAGGAACGCGAGGAGCGTCGGTTCTGAGCGAGAAGCAGACGTTGGATCCACCGGTGCGCACGTTGCGTGGCAAGGTGCCCTGGCTCCTGTTGGCTGCGGCCATGCTCGCCGCCGACTTGTGGACCAAGGAGGCCATCTTCGGGCCCCTGCAAGAACACCAGGTCGACTGGGTTCTCGGGGACTGGTTCGGATTCACCAAGGTGTGGAACACGGGCATGATGTACGGGGCCCTGCGGGATTTTTCCGAGGCCCTGCGCTGGCTAAGAGTGGTAGCGGCCCTGGTGGTCTTCGTGATGATTCTCAGCACCCCCGCACGGTCCCGACTGTTGTTGCTGGCCCTGGGGCTGGTCCTGGGCGGCGCTCTGGGCAACATCTATGACGGGTTCCAGTTCGGCGCCGTGCGAGACTTCCTGCTCGTCGATCTGGATGTGCGCTTCTTCGACCCCTTTCCTGTGTTCAACGTGGCTGACTCCGCGATCTGCGTAGGCGTCGCCTTGCTGGCCCTGGGCCTGCTGAGAGAAGACCGCAGCGGGACCGAATCCACCGACGAGCTCGCTGGGGACGGCTGACCTCCGGCAGCGCACACCTTCCCTTGTCTCTCGGGGGAGTCTCGCTGATGGCATCAGTCTCAAGACTCATCGCCCTCCCTTCGTGAACTTGGCACGGACGGCCGCTATGATGCGCGGACGCCCGTTTCAAGCTGCGCCATGCTGCCAACCACCCGCTCCGAGAGCCCCCGCCCCCCCGACACGCTCGTCGACCTGAGTGTCGACGTCGGGCCGTTGAAGTTGGCCAATCCCGTGATGACCGCATCAGGGACGGCGGGCCTCGGCCTCGAACTCGAGCCGTTCTACGACCTGCGCGCCGCCGGGGCCATCGTGATCAAGACGATCACCAAGGTGCCGCGGAAGGGCAACCCCATGCCGCGCCTGGCCGAGACCGCCTCTGGCCTGCTGAACAGCATCGGGCTGCCCAACAAGGGCATCGATCATTTCATCGCCGAGGTGTTGCCCAGGCTGGCCGGGCAGGCCAGCTGCTTGGTGGTGAACATCGCAGGCGAGTCGGTCCCTGAGTTTGCCGAGCTGGCGGGCCAGCTTCATGGCCTCGCTGGTATTGACGCTCTGGAGCTGAACGTCTCCTGTCCCAACGTGAAGGGTGGCAACCTGCCCTTCGCCCGGGACCCAGAGGTTGTGCGCAAGCTGGTCGCTGAGGTGCGGGGGGTGACCGACCTGCCGCTCATCACCAAGCTGTCGCCGAACGTGGGTGATGTGGCCGAGATCGCCCAGGCGTCCGTAGACGGTGGCACCGACGTGGTGTCGTTGATCAACACGGTCCTGGGCATGTCCGTCGACTGGCGCAGCGGGGCACCGGGGCTGGGCACCGTGGTGGGTGGGCTCTCCGGCCCGGCCATCAAGCCCATCGCCTTGCGCATGTGCTACGAGGTGGTGCGCAGCGTGGACGTGCCTGTGATCGGCATCGGTGGCGCGACGGACGCAGACGATGTCCTCGAGTTTCTGGCCGTGGGGGCCTCCGCCGTGCAGATCGGCACGGCCCACTACAAGACCCCCGACGTGGTCCCCCGGGTGGTAGAGCAGCTGCGCTGCCGCCTGGGAGAGGCTGGGCGAGCGTCTGCCCGAGAAGTCATCGCCACCCTGCGGGTGCCCTGAAGCATGAACCTGGAGTCCATGTCGCTGGGGCTGCTGCGGCGCGTCCTGGCGGTCTACGAGCACGAGGCCTGGGGCGACACGGATCACGAAGTGACCACGATCGCCGGTCCTGACAGCGACTGCGTGGCCACGGCCCTGGGTCTGTTCAGGGATGAGACCCAGACGGCCAGCGCCGGCACGGTCCATCGCTACGCCCTGCGCCTCGGCAACCCCCGCTACCCCTTCATGAAGCTCGTGCTCCAGGAACACCTGGTGCAGGGCGAGTACTTCTTCGAGGTCGACACCCACGACGGCATGTTCGATCTGGAAGACGACCCGGACGCCGACAAGTTCAACGAGCTGCGTCGCTACAACCTGGAGGTGAAGGATCGGGTGGAGCAGGCCTTGCTGCAGGGTGGCCTGCCCACGTCCGCGGTGCTGCAGGGCCTGGTCGAGACCCTGCCCGCAGAGAGGGTTGAGCCCAACGGGTTCAGGATCCTCCTGGTCGATGACGACATCTGTATCGCCACGACCCTGGCCACATTGCTCCGTGGTCGAGGCTATGAAGTCGACCTGCTCCACGATGGGGTCGACGCCGTGGAGTCCGCTGACAGCGAGCGCCACGACCTGATCCTGATGGACAACGAGATGCCACAACTCAACGGTTTCGTCGCCTGCCGGGTGCTCAAGTCCAAGGCTGAGACCAAGGACATCCCCGTCTTGATCGCCACCGCTGGTGCCCTGACCCTTGACCAACTCGATCAGGCCGATGGTTTCCTGGTCAAGCCCTTCCGCATCGAGCTGCTGCTCTCCATGCTCGATCACATGATCGTGCGCCGCAGCTGACTTTGACTCCCGTGGCCTGTTGGGCTCCAATGTGGGGCTTGCCCGGCCACCCGATTCCGCCACCCTGTCTTCTCTGAGAACGTCTCCCATGGCTTTCGCCAAGCTCCTCAAGGCCGTCTTCGGAGACCGCAACGAGCGTGTTCTCAAGGGCTACCGGCCCATCGTCGAGAGCGTCAACGCCCTGGCCGATTCCACGGCCGCCCTCGACGACGTCAGCTTGGCCGCCAAGACCGGCGAGTTCCGTCAGCGTCTGGCTGATGGCGAGACCCTTGACGACCTGCTGCCCGAGGCCTTCGCCGTGGCCCGGGAAGTCTCTGACAGGGTGATGGGGCTGCGACCCTACGACGTGCAGATCTTGGGCGCCGCCGTGTTGCACCGTGGCATGATCGCCGAGATGGCCACTGGTGAGGGCAAGACGCTCACCGCCGTGCTGGCCGCGTACCTGAACGCCCTCGAAGGCAAGGGCGTCTTCATCGTCACGGTCAACGACTACCTGGCCCTGCGTGACTGCGAATGGATGAGGCCCGTGTACGAGGCCCTGGGCATGTCGGTGGGGGCCATCCAGAGTCAGATGACTCCAGCAGAGCGTCAGGTCAAATACGCCTGCGACGTGACCTTCGGCACCAACAACGAGTTCGGCTTCGACTATCTCCGCGACAACATGAAGAGTCGTCGCGAAGACCAGGTGCAGGCGGTGCTGAACTTCGCCATCATCGATGAGGTCGACTCGATCCTGATCGATGAGGCTCGTACCCCGCTGATCATCTCGGGCTTCCCCGAGGGCTCCACCAAGCTGTACTACCAGGCCGATGCCGTGGCCCGGCAGATGCACGAGGGCCCTGACTT
This sequence comes from uncultured Phycisphaerales bacterium, assembly GCA_964537035.1. GTDB lineage: Bacteria > Planctomycetota > B15-G4 > B15-G4 > B15-G4 > CAZIAK01. The sequence goes on from CAZIAK010000001.1 coordinate 59,461, forward strand.
CGAGATCAAAGAGAAGGAGCGGGCCTGCGTGCTCTCAGAGGAGGGCATCACCCACGCTCAGGAGTTGGCTGGCGTCGAGTCGTTCTACGACGGCGAACACATGGACTGGCCGCACCATCTGGAGCAGGCCCTTCGCGCTCACAACCTCTACCGCCTCGACAAAGAATACGTCGTGCAAGACGGAGAGCAGGGCCCGGAGATCGTCATCGTCGACGAGTTCACCGGCCGACTCATGCCGGGACGCCGCTGGTCGGACGGCCTGCATCAGGCCGTCGAAGCCAAGGAGAAGCTGAAGATCAGAGAAGAGCTTCAGACCCTGGCCACGATCACCTTCCAGAACTACTTCAGGCTCTACGGCAAGCTGGCGGGCATGACCGGCACGGCCATGACCGAGGCTGGCGAGTTCAGCAAGATCTACGATCTCGACGTGGTCCAGGTGCCCACCAACAAGCCCATCGTCCGCGATGATCAGGACGACATGATCTATCGCACCTCGAAAGAAAAGTGGAACGCCATCGCCGACGAGATCGAGGATCGCCACAGCGCGGGCCAGCCGATCCTGGTGGGCACCACCTCCATCGAGAACAGCGAGCACCTGGCAGGCATTCTCAAACGACGGGGCATTCGCCACGAGGTGCTCAACGCCAAGCACCATCACCGCGAGGCAGAGATCGTCGTGCAGGCAGGGCGCGAGCACCAGGTGACCGTGGCCACGAACATGGCTGGTCGTGGTACGGACATCAAACTGGGCGGCAGCGTCGAGGGGCTGATCAAGACCCGCCTTGCCGCTGATCCGGAGGCCGACATCCCCTCGCTGGAGGCCGAGTTCGAGGGGCAGGTGGCCGAAGAAAATGGCCGGGTCCTGGCTGCTGGCGGGCTCTACGTGATCGGCACTGAGCGCCACGAATCACGACGGATCGACAACCAGCTCCGTGGTCGCTCCGGCCGCCAGGGTGACCCTGGGCGCACGTGCTTCTACCTGTCGTTGCAAGACGACCTCATGCGCATCTTCGCCCGGGACTGGGTCAGCGGCCTGCTCGAAAAACTGGGCATGGTCGAGGGCCAGGAGATCCAGAGCGGCATGGTCTCCCGAGGCATCGAGAAGGCTCAAAAGCGGGTTGAAGATCGCAACTTCGAGATCCGCAAGAACCTGCTCGAATACGACGAGGTGATGGACACCCAGCGCCGCACCATCTATGGCAAGCGCCAGGAGGTTCTCGAGGGCGAGAACCTGCGCGAACTCATCATCGAGATGTGCGATGAGGTCGCGGCCAACATCGTCTACAGCCGCTGGCCAGAGAAGGGCGATCCCGACTTCGGGGCCATCGCGGGTGAGCTCTCAGCCCGCTTCAACACGCCGTTCGAGGGCGACGATTTCAAGGGCCTGGCTCAAGGCAAGGAACTCGAGGTTGAAGAACTCCTGCCGTCGATCGCCGAGCGTCTTCGGGTGCGTTATGGTGAGCGCGAAGAGACCCTGGGTTCTGAGCGCATGCGAGTGCTCGAGCGCTTCCTGCTGCTGAACACGATCGACTCCCGCTGGAAGGACCACCTGCGGGCCATGGACGCGATCAAGAAGGGCATCGGCCTGCGCAGCTACGCCCAGGTCGACCCCAAGGTCGAGTACAAGAAAGAGGGCTTCGAGAAGTTCCAGATGCTGACCTCGGCCATCGCCGAAGAAGTCACCAACCTGGTCTTCCGCCTGGAAGTCAAGGAGGAGGACGACAGCAAGCTCGACCGCCGCTGGCAAGGGCGTCAGCAGGCTGTCGCCCCCGTCCCTGCCGCCATGGCTGCCATGCAGCGGGGCCAGGAGCGGGCTGCGGATGCCGCAGGCCAACGGGGGCCGGTCAAGCCGATCATTCGTGAGACCAAGCGGGTCGGTCGCAACGAACCCTGCCCCTGCGGCAGCGGCAAGAAGTACAAACGCTGCTGCTACCCGAAGTTCGACGCGTGACCACGGGGCGCCCGCCGCTGCGGGTGGCCCTCGCCCATCTGGTCTACAACCTGCTCCTGCACCTGGCTTGCCTGATGGCCGTCGCTCCCTGGCTCGTCCGGGTGGCTCGCGACCGCAGGCAATGGGGCTGGACCCTGCGCCGTCTCGGGCGCTTGCCCCCGGGCCGGCCGAACGGCCCAACTCTCTGGGTCCACGCTGTGTCGGTGGGTGAAGTCAAGGCCAGCCGCACGATCGTGGCTGCGCTGCGCGAGAGGGCAGGGGATGCGACGGTCGTGCTCAGCACCGGCACCATCACCGGCATGGAGACCGCGACCCGGTTGTTCCCCGACCTGTACGTGTTTGCCTGGCCTCTCGACCTGCCCATGGTCACGGGGAGCGTGTTGCGCCGCATGAATCCTCAGCTCGTGCTCATGGTCGAGCTCGAGGTCTGGCCCAGCTTCAGCCGCCAGGCAGACCGGGCAGCCATCCCTCAGGTCATCGTCAACGGGCGGGTCAGTGAGTCGTCCTATCGCACCTATCGCCGCTTCTGCTGGTGGCTGCCCGAGTTCGACCGACTGACCCTGGTCGCGGCCCAGAGCGAAGAGTACGCCCAACGCATCGGCGAGCTGGGCGTGCCCGCTTCGCGCATCTCGGTCACGGGCAATCTGAAACACGACATGACCCAGCCCGCTCCGGTCGCAGAGGTGAACGCCTTGAGAGAGCAGCTCGGTCTGGGCCCCGGACTGCCGGTGTTTGTTGCCGGCAGCACCCACGAAGGCGAGGACGAGCCTGTCATCGATGCCTGGCTCAACGCTGGCGGCGGGGCGGCCTCTCGGTTGATCCTGGTGCCGCGCCATCTCGAACGGCTCAAGGACATCACCCGGTTGCTTCGCCGCAAGGAGGTTTCGTGGCAGCTGCGCAGCGAATGCCGTTCCCAGGACGACCCGGCTACGGTGCTGCTGGTGGACACCATGGGTGAGCTGGAGGCCCTGTTCGGCCTGGCTGACGTGGTCTTTCTGGGAGGATCCCTGGTGCCTGTGGGGGGGCACAATGTCCTGGAGCCAGCGGCCGCGTCCTGCCCGCAGATCACTGGCCCTTGGCTGGAGACCTGCCGTCCGGAGGCGGACGCGCTGGTGGCCGCAGGGGGGCTGGAGATCGTTGAGAGCTGCGACGCTCTGGGGGCTGCGCTGGTCACCCTGCTCCAGGACAAGGCCCTGCGAAATCGGCGAGGTCAGGCCGCCTGGCAGGTGGCCCAACGCCTGGCCGGAGCCACGGATCGGACCATGGCCCTGCTCCAGGATCTGGGTCTCCCGCGAGGTGCTCCACTGGACCCGGCAGCGCAATACGCTACAGTGACGCCTTACGATTCTTCCTGCATATAGCGACCCGGAGTGAGTTCTCCATGACCAAGAAGGTCCTTTTCACGTCTGAGTCCGTCTCGATGGGCCACCCCGACAAGGTGGCCGATCAGGTCAGCGACGCCATCCTCGACGCCTGCCTTGCTGGCGACCCCAACTCCCGTGTGGCCTGCGAAACGCTGGTCACCACCGGGCTCTGCGTGGTCAGCGGTGAGATCACCACCAAGTCCGATGTCGACTACGCCAAGATCGCTCGTGAGACGATCAAGAAGATCGGCTACACCGACGACGCCTTCGGCATCAACGGCGACACCTGTGCCGTGATGGTGACCCTCGATCGTCAGTCCCCCGACATCTCCCAGGGCGTGACCGCTGGCAAGGGTCTGCACAAGGAGCAGGGAGCTGGCGACCAGGGCATGATGTTCGGCTACGCCTGCAGAGAGACGCCGTCGCTCATGCCCCTGGCCATCGACCTGTCCCACCGCTTGATCGCCAAGGTGGCCAAGCTGCGGCAGACGGGCAAGGTCAAGTACCTGCGCCCCGACGCCAAGAGCCAGGTCACCGTCGAGTACCACGACGACAAGCCTGTGCGCGTCGACGCGGTGGTCATCTCGACCCAGCATGATCCCGATGTGTCTCACCGGCAGATCCGCAAGGACATGATCGAGATGATCAAGTCCGTGGTGCCGGCCAGGTTCATCGACTCCAAGACCAAGTTCCACATCAACCCCACCGGTCGATTCGTCGTGGGCGGTCCTCATGGCGACTGTGGCCTCACCGGGCGCAAGATCATCGTGGACACCTACGGTGGCATGGGTCGTCACGGCGGCGGCGCCTTCTCGGGCAAGGACCCGAGCAAGGTCGATCGCAGCGCGGCCTACGCGGCCCGCTACGTGGCCAAGAACGTGGTGGCCGCTGGTCTGGCTGAGCGCTGCGAAGTGCAGCTGGCCTACGCCATCGGTGTGGCTGAGCCGGTGTCAGTGAACGTCAACACGTTCGGCACGGGCACGATCTCTGAAGACAAGATCAACGCCCTGATCAGCAAGCACTTCAACCTTCGTCCCGCTGGCATCGTCAAGATGCTCGATCTGAAGAAGCCCCGCTACTTCGAGACCGCACGGCACGGACACTTCGGTCGCAAGGGCGCCTCCTTCACCTGGGAGACGACCAACAAGGCCGACGCGCTGAAGCGTGACGCAGCCAAGGGTGAGGGCGCCAAGGCCAAGGCCAAGGCTCCCCGCAAGACGGCTCGCCGTCGCGTGGCTGCAAAGGCCTGATCTTGCCGGACCGGGTCTCATCACTGAGCACCCAAGACAGCGCGCGTCGCACGCCGGCGCGCGCTGTCGCCGGATTTTCGCTGGTCGAGTTCCTGGTGGTGATCACGCTGATCGGGCTGCTGATGACCTACGGGTTCAGCACCATGCAGGCCGCTCGTGAGCTGAGCGGCGAGAGCAAGTGTCAGGACAACATGCAGCAGATCGGCTCGGCCATGCTGCTGTTCAAGGACATGCGCAACAAGAGTCGCTGGCCCCGCGAGAGCGGCATGCGTTTCTTGCTGAAGCTGCATCAGGTCGGTGAGGTCACCGGGCGAGCGGCCGACATCTTCATCTGCCCGGGCACTCAAGACTTCAACGATGGGGGGGCCTCGGGCGAACCCGGTTCGTCCTATGAAGATTGGGACGCCCTCAACTCCGCCGACATCTCCTACGCAGGCCGGGACGTCGACGCTTACCCCTTGCGAGGCGGCAAAGACGCCGACTTCGTGATCGCAGCCGATGACAACGAGTTCGGCAACAACCACTCGAAGGTCATCAACGTGCTCTACGGCGATGGCTCCGTGCAGCCCTGGAATCTCTTCATGGATGGGGCAGAGATCCTCTCCGCCTACCCAGAGATGCAAGACAGCGGCGTCCCCGTAGGGGCCGAGAGTCCGGTGGAGTTGCTCCAGGTCCTGCGGGTCGACTGACCTGAGTCTCCGGGCCGCAGCTCGGCCGAGTTTGCCCTCCAGCAGGCCGGCGTAGAGTTGGTCCAGGCCAGCTGACCTCCAGGGGAGCTGGCATGACTCCGTGCGGGTCTCACGAAAGTTTCTGCGCGAGGCCCAAGGGCAGGGCATAATGCAGGCGTTCCTCGTGCATATGCGCAACGGCTGCGCACGCCCAGCGACGGCTCCTTCGCCCAGCGTCCGCTTGATGCCCTTCTGCCCATGACCTTCCCGTTGCCTGCCATCCCTGTCGACCGGCGCCGAATCGTGCTGGTCGTGCCCCCCGTGACGGCGGAGGACCGCTACGGGCCCATGGCCTCCGCGGGCAACTCCCTGCCACCCCACGCTTTCCTCTACCTGGGCGCCGTCGCCCGAGAGTTGGGTTGGACGGTGACCATCGTTGATGGGCCAGCTCTGGAGATCCCCCTGGGGCAGTGCGCTGCAGCCATCATGGCCCACGACCCGGCGGTGGTGGGCTTCACCGCCACCACCATGAGCATCGCCAAGGCCGCCACCGTGGCGAACGACCTGCGGCGCATGTCACCAGACTTGCTGCTGATGGTGGGCGGCCCTCACGTCACGGCCCTGGGCCGAGAGACCATCGAGCGCATTCCGTCCTTCGACCTGGGTTGCGTCGGCGAGGGTGAAGATGTCCTGACCGAGTTGCTGGGCCGCCTGGAACAAGGGCTCGACCCTCGCGACATTCCGGGCCTGGTCAGCCGGGACGACCAGGGCCAGGTGCAGGTCTACGATCTGTACGAGGGGCAGGTCGATCTGGCAGCGCTGCCTGACCTGGCCTGGGACCTGCTCGAGGACTACCCGGCCCGCTATCACGCGGCGGCGACCTACCTGAACAAGACGCCCTTCACCGATCTGATCGTGAGCAGGGGCTGCAAGTACGTCTGCACTTTCTGCGACAACCAGACCTTCGGCCGTTCGATTCGAGCCCTGCCGGTCGAGCGCATCCTGCAGAACATCGATCGGCTGGTGAACGACTACGGCATCCGCTCGCTGTTCTTCACCGACGATTCACTGATGACCCTGCGCGGCGACTTCGAGAAGGTCTGCGAGGGGCTCATCGAGCGCAACTACGATCTCGAGTGGAGCATCAACGCCCGCACCAGCGAGGTCGACGAAGAGATCCTGGCCCTGATGAAGCGGGCGGGTTGTTGGCAGATCTCCTACGGCGTCGAGAGCGGCAGCTGGGAGATCTTGAAGCGCATCAAGAAGGCGGCCACACCGCGCATGCAGGAGCGAGCGCTGAAGCTCACGGCGGCGGCGGGCATCAAGAGCAACGCCTACATCATCATCGGCTTCCCAGGGGAGACGCACGAGACCCTGGCAGAGACCCGCGAGTTCTTGAAGCGTGTGCCTATCGACACGTTGCGGCTCACCTTCTTCACGCCGTTCCCGAACACGGACATCACCCATGACCTCGAGGGGCAGGGCGAGATCGTGGCCGACTGGACCCGGCTCAACTTCTACAACATCGCCTACATCCCCAACGGCCTGACCCGGGACGATCTCGAGCGGGCCTACCGCAAGATCATGATGCGCTTCTACCTCACGCCCCGTGTGCTGAGGTCGTTCCTGCCGCACCTCATCGTGCCGCGCAAGGCGGCGGCCCTCTTCAGGGGCACCTTCGGCCTGGCGCGCTTGTTGGCCACAGGACCTGGAGGCAGCACGGTGCCTTCCTCAGCTGGCGGTGAGTGCCACTCGTGAGCCCTGCCCGCGTCCGATGAAGACCCGGTCGATGATCGCCATCGACGCCTGGCTCGGCCTGCCTCTGTGCGCCCTGCTCTCGACCCTCCGCTGGCCGTTCCGGCGGACCAAGCCCGAGGTGGGCCACGTGCAGCGCATTCTGGTGACCAAGTTCATCGGCATGGGCTCGGTGGTTCTGGCCACGCCCTTCTTGCGCCGCCTGAACGAGACCTACCCCTCGGCGAAGATCACGTTTCTGACCCTGTCCTCAAACGCAGGGTTGTGCCGACGGCTGCCCGGGGTGGCCGAGGTCATCGAGGTGCACCACGACCGCGGCTTGGTGAGCCTGCTGTTGTCGGTGCCAGGCTTGCTCATGACCCTGCGGCGACGACGATTCGACATCGCGTTTGACTTCGAGTTCTACTCACGCTTGTCGAATCTGGTCAGCTGGGGCAGCGGCGCGCGGCGGCGTGTGGGCTTCTTCGTCCGTGCCCGCTGGCGGGGGTCCATGCTGACCGACCCGGTGTACTTCAACTCGACCCTGCCCTACGGCGACGCGGTCATGGCTCAGCTCCGCCCCCTGGAGATCGCGCCGGGGCCCGCCGACCGCTTGGCTCGGCCCGAGGTCACCGAGAGCGAGGCTGAACACTCGTGGGCTCGCCTGCTGACCTTGGGGCTCCCGACCGAGGGCACCTTCGTGGTGGTCAATGTGAACAGCTCAGATCTGTGCGATGAGCGTCGCTGGCCCGGGGACCGCTTCGCCCGGCTGATCGAACGGTTTGAGAACGAGATCTGCCAGGTCGACCGCTTCGTCTTCATCGGCCTGGCCAGCCAGGGCGACACGGTGGCCGAGGTGCTCTCCACGGTGGACCCGGACGTGCTGCCTCGCTGCCTCGACCTCTCGGGCCGGACCACCCTGACCGAGTTGCTGGTCCTGCTCTCTCGCAGCGCCCTGCTGGTGACCAACGACTCCGGGCCCCTGCACCTGGCGGCGGCGCTGAAGGTGCCTACCGTGAGCCTGTTCGGCCCGGAGAACCCCGGCTTCTACGGGCCGGTGGGCGACTGTCACCTCGTCTTCTATGCCAACCACTGGTGCTCCCCCTGCTTGAGCGTGTTCAACGCCAAGATCGCCATGTGCGGTGGGGAGAATGAGTGCATGCGACGCATCACCGTCGACCAGGTCGTGACCGAGACGGCGCGCTTCTGTCGCGAGCGTGTAGGCCTGGCGCCGCCGCTCCCGAGTAGCCGTAGTCAGCGGGGGAGCCGAACGTGACGGATGCGGAGCGGGTCGCTGTCCCCGGGCCCGTGCTGCTGCTCGTCCCCCCAGCAGATGCGGTCACCATCCGGGACTATTACTGCAGCAAGACCAGTCAGGCCAACTATCTCCATCCGCCCATCGACCTGTCGGTTCAAGGGGGCTGGTTGCGCGACAAGGGTCACCCGGTGGTCCTGCTCGATGCCACTGTCGACAAGCTGGACGCAGAGCGTGCCCTGGCCCTGGCGATCGACGCCCGGCCCGCAGCCATCTTCGCCCTCGTGGGCGCGGTGACCTGGGAAGCAGACGGGGCCTTCCTGGATCGCGTGCACCAGGCCACGGGTGCGCCTCTCTTCGCTTCGGGCGACGTCTTCATGGAAGACACCGCGGCGCACCTGGCTGAGAACCCCTACCTGGCAGGAGTGCTCACAGACTTCACCAGCGACGAACTCGCCCGCCACCTCTCAGGCGAGGTCTTCGAACGGGACGCCCTGGTGTTGGCGGCCGACGCCCCCCGCGACTTTCGCCGCACCCGTGGCAGCCGACCGATCCCCGTGCCTGCGCACGATCTGTTCGTCGGCCATGACTACCGCTACGCCTTCGCCAGGTCGTACCCCATGGCGGGGGTCTACATCGGCTACGGCTGCCCCTACACCTGCAGCTTCTGCATCACCGGAGAGCTGGGCAGCGCGGTGCGCCCAGTAGACAACGTCCTGGCCGAGTTGCGCGCCCTCGTGGGCTGGGGAGTGACCGAGCTGTTCGTGCAAGACCAGTGCTTCGGCCAACCTCGTGCGCCCTTCGAAGCCCTGCTCGACGCCATGATCGCCGAGGACCTGGGCCTGGGCTGGTGGACCTTCAGTCGCTGCGACGTGGTCGACGAGCCGTTGCTCAAGAAGATGGTCGCGGCGGGGTGCCACACCCTCATTCTCGGCGTCGAGTCGGCGAGCGAGGAGATCTTGAGGAAGCATCGCAAGGGCTATGACCTGAACCAGGTACGGGACGCCTTCGCCATGGCCGAGGCGGCTGGCTTGCGGACAGCCGCCACCTTCATTCTGGGCCTGCCAGAAGAGACCGGCGAGACGATCCGAGAGACCATCGCCTTCGCCTGCTCGCTGCCCGCCGACTACGCATCGTTCAACGTGGCCGTGCCTCGCGCAGGCACACGACTGCGGGACCGGGCCGTGAACGAGGGCCTGATCGACAAGGACCTCATGGTCATGGATCAGTCTGGCTTCGAGCCCACGCTGCCCACTCTGGGTCTCTCGGTGAGTGACCTGCAACGGTGGCGCCGACGGGCCGTGATCTCGTTCTACCTGCGCCCCGCCTACCTCTGGCGACGGCTGCGCCATTTGCGCACGCCCACCGAGCTGCTAAGCCAGCTGCGCGACGCCTGGCAGCTCTTGCGGAATCTGTCTGTCCGGTGAGTCGCCCCCGCTGGTTCCTGGCCACCGCGCTCCTGGCCCTGTTGGCCCTGGGAGCTGCCGCCCTGGCCCAGACCCAGCTGCAAGGGGACACCTACGCCCCCGTGGTCGACTCGGAGGCCTACCTGCTCCAGGGGCTGCGTGTGGCAGCGGGCGAAGACATCGTAGAAGGCGTCTACTTCCAGGCGCCCTTCTATCCGTTGCTGCTCGGCAGTGCCCTGCGGTTGGCCGGTGTGCCAGGTTCCACTGGGGCCGAGCGGATCGAAGACCTGCCGCCAGAGGTCCTGGCCCAGGCGACGGCCGTGGGACGGGCCCTGAACGTCCTGGCGGGCCTCGTCCTGGTCTGGCTGGTCTGGCGCCTGGGATGCAGCCTGTTCGACGAACCCACGGGATGGTGCGCCGCCCTGCTGGCCGCGCTCTACGGGCCGACGCTCTTCTACCAGGCCCACCTGCTGAAGGTCAGCGTGTCCCTGCTCTTCTTGCCCTGGACCGTTCTTGCCCTGGTGAGAGCCTGGGCCTCGGGACGTGCCCGCGGGTTTGTCTGGGTCGGCCTGGCCATGGGACTGGGTGGTCTGGTGCGGGGCAACATGCACCTGGTGGTGCTCCTCGCGCTGGTCGCGCTGCTGGCACACGGTTGGGTCGCGAATCAGGTACGCAGCTCCCTGTGGCGCTGTGTGGCGATGGCTGCTGGAGTGGCCCTGGCTCTCACTCCGGTGATCGTGCGCAACAGCTTGGTGGCAGGGTATCCGGTGCTGTCCACGGCAGCAGGTGGAACGGCCTTCTACCTCTGCAATCACGCGGGCAACACCACCGGGTTGGTGCAGGCCATCCCGACCAATCGGCAGGTCCCGCGGCACGAGTTCGGCGACTGGGAGCAGGCGGCTGAGGCTGCCACGGGGCTCACGTTGTCGCCGGCGGAGATCTCCAGCTACTGGTTCGACCAGGCTCTCGCGGAGATCGCCGCAGACCCCCAGCGCTGGCTGCTGGCCGAGGCGCGCAAGTTGGGCCTGTTGTTCTCTCGCTATGAGGCCCCTGACAACACGTTGGTCGCTCTGGGCGAAGAAGAGTCCTGGTTGTTGGACGCCACGCCATCCCGATGGGCAGTGGTGATGCCCTTGGCCGTCGGCGGGGTTTTGCTGGCCTGGCGACGTCGCAGGAACAACGGACACGGCAACGCCTACGGCATGCTCGGCGGTGTGTCTGCGGAGGGCGGGGCCTCGGCCCATGGTGCAGTCGGCGGTGTGGTTGCAGAGTCTGTCGAGCAGGCTCAACGGGCGGGCCGTGTTGCGTTGGCCCTGGCGTTGTCGGGCTACGGGGCGAGCCTGCTGTTGTTCAACATGAGCGCGCGCTTTCGCATGCCCCTGGCGCCTCTGGCCATGGTCTTCGCCGGCTATCTGCTCGCGGCCCTGCCCTCGCTGCTGCAGGGGCTGGGCGAGCCTCAAGGGCGCAAGGCCCTGGGTGGAGTCCTCCTGGCCCTCGTGCTTGGTGCGGCGGCGGGTCGAGCTTCCGAGGGCCCCCTCGGCCCGCTCGATGCAGCCGAACTCGCGACTCACAGGGCCGTGCGTTACAAGAACCGCGCCCAGGTGGCCGCCGGTCGAGGTGATCTGGTCAGCGCCCGGGCCGACCTCCAGCGGGCCCTGAACGTGGCGGGGGAGGCAGGCAAGGTCTCCCCCGATCTGTTCGTGCTCGGGGCCGGGTGGGACCGGGCAGAGGCGTTGAACCAGAGCGGGAGCAGCTCTCAGGACCTGGCCCAGTCGCTGCGGGGTCGGGCCATCATGGCCATTCAACAGGCCCTCGCCATTCGCCCCGACCATGGACCGGCACAGCGCATGGCCGGGCTACTGCTCTACGACGAGGGCGCCTACGAAGACGCGGTGGCTGCCTTCGACCGGGCCCTGGCCGAGGTGCCCCGAGACCGGGAGGCCCGCCAGTACCAGGTGCTCTCGTTGTTGGCCCTCGGCGACCACGCCAAGGCTCGGGAGGGCGCTGCGCTGCTCGTCGACCAGGACCCTGACCGAGATGACGGTCACGGTCTGCTGGCCCTGGCCCTTCAGGGACTAGGAAACCCGGCCGCCGCCCGGCAGGCTCTTGAAGAGTACGACCGACTGGCGAGCAGGAGAGAGGCAGCCGGCCTCTCGCGCCGATTGCCTGAAACTCAGACCATGCAACAGCTGCGCCTGGAGCTCGACCCGAAGTGACCTGCTCTGCTTACGCCTCTCGTCTCTGTTGCCAGGGTCTGCTGCTCGTGGCTGGCTCGTGGCTCTCCAGCGGATGCGCTGATCCGGGCAGCGAGGAGCAGCAGTCCCCCGCAGACAACGCTCCCGGCCACGCTCAGCCAGCAGCTGATCTCGAGCTGTTCGTCCCTGTGCCCGTGGATTTCGGCACGGTGTCCAGCGGCCGCGAAGAGGTGCAGACCATCCTCGAAGTGAACGGCGGCGGGCTGGCCCTCTTCGACGGTGACGGCGACGGCGACCTCGACGTGCTCATGGTGGATCCGGGGGCCTACCCCGAGAGTGGCGCCGTGATCGGGGGGACCAACCGGCTGTACCGCAACGACGGCCACTGGCAGTTCACCGACGTGACCATGGGTAGCGGCGTCGACGTGGCCAGCTTCTGCAACGGCGTGGCCGTGGGCGACGTGGACAGCGACGGCGACCGTGACCTGTACCTGACCTGCCACGGCCCCAACGTGCTCCTGCTCAACGACGGAGCGCTGCGCTTCTCTGCAGCTGAACAAGCAGGGGGTGCTGCGGGCGATGCCTGGTCAACGTCAGCAGTCTTCATCGACATCGAGCGGGACGGCGACCCCGATCTCTATGTGGTCAACTACCTCGCCTTCGACCCGGACCATCCCCCCATGCACGGGCTGGACGGACGCACCTGCACCTGGAAGGGCCAGCCTGTGATGTGCGGCCCACAAGGTCTGCCCCCCCAGGCCGATCGCTTCTATCGCAACGACGGTGGGCACTTCGTAGAGGTCACCGACCAGATCGGCCTCGGCGCTCCCGCCAGCTATGGCCTGGGCGTGCTCGACGGCGACTTCAACGGGGACGGCTGGCCAGACCTCTACGTCTCCAACGACTCTGTGGCCAACTTCTTGTTCCTCAGCCAGGCAGACGGGACGCTCAAGGAGGCGGGTTTGCTCTCTGGCGCCGCTGTGTCCGCCCGCGGTCTTGAGCAGGCGGGCATGGGGCTGGCCGCAGGAGATGTCGACGGCGACCATGACGAGGACCTGCTGGTCACGAACTTCTCCATGGAGCCGAACGCACTCTACGTGAACGACGGCAGGGGGAGCTTTCGCGACGCCGCCGACGCGGCGGGCATCGGCGGTCCCTCTCGACGGTTGTTGGGTTGGGGCGTGGCCCTGCTCGACGTGGATGGCGACGGTGACCTGGACGCCCTCTCTGCCAACGGCCACGTCTACTCCCAGGCGGACGGTGACGGCACGGACACCAGCTATGCCCAGCCCGACAGCCTGTTGCTCAACAACGGGCAGGGGCGCTTCACCGCCGCGTCCTGGGTGGGGGACCAGCCCCTGGTGAGCCGCGCTCTGGCCCGTGGCGACCTCGATGACGACGGATACATTGACCTGGTGCTGCTGCAGCGATCAGGCCGCCCCCGGGTGTGGGCGGGGACGGGCGCCGCTGTGCCTACCCTCCAGGTCGATCTGCAGGGGCCTCACGGCAATCCCGACGTGGTGGGTGCCCTGGTGACGTTCACTGATGCACAGGGCCCCCGCAGCCTGCGCGTCCGTTGTTCCGGTGGGTATCAGGCCGCGGGCGATCCCCGTCCCGTGTTTGCCTGGCGAGGTCCGGGCCGTGTGCAGGTGACCTATCCCGACGGCAGCGCCAGCGCCCAGCCAGTGACCAAGCCCGGACGCTTGACGGTGACCGTTCAGTGATCAGCCTTGGCACACGTGGGCGAGTGGGTGGGCTGGCTCTGCGAGCCTTGGCGGGGGCCTCACTGCTGCTCACGGCCATGGCCTGTACAGACACTGCATCGGATTCAGGGTCTGGGGAGCAAGCCTCCCAGGTCGCGGAACCCGCAACCACCGATGCGGTCAGCGAACCGTCTTCAGAGCCCGCCGCCATCCCCGTGGACCCGCCGCTCGACGTACCGGCTCAGGACGCGCTGGCCCTGGCGGAGACGGCCATGTCCCAGGGACGGCCAGACGCTGTGGCTGGCTTGCTGCAACAGATCCTCGATCGAGAGACCGTGCCCTCGCGGGTGCTCTTCGTGGCGGGCTGGGCCGCCTACCAGCTGTTGCACTACGAAGACTCGGTGCAGCTCATGGGCCGCGCCCTGACCCAGGATCCCGAGCTGCTGGCCGACTCGAGGGTGCTGGCGTTCGGGCACCACAAGCTGGGCGACTTCGACCGGGCCGCCGAGCTCTTTGCAGCCATCACCGAGGTGGCTCCCCGGGAGTATCGGGCCTGGTACGGCCTGGGCCTGGCCGAGTTGTCCCGAGGAGAATACGGGCCTGCCCAAGAGCACCTTGAACGGTGTCTCTCTGACCGGCCCGACTACCTCAAGGCGCGCTACACCCTGGCCCGCATGTTCGAGGAGAGTGGCCGACCCGAGCTGGCCCTGCCCGAGGTGACCGATGTGCTCGACACCGAGCCCTCCCACGTCGAGGCCCTGTATCTGCTGTCCCGGGTGCAGGCCGCCTTGGGCTTGTCTGCTGAAGCCGAGGCCACCGTGGCCCGGTGGCGCCTGGCCTACACGGTGCGGGAGCGCCTGGGCCCCCTGCGCCAGCGGGTGATCAACGGACAGGCCAGCCCGGAGCTGTTTCTGGAGATGGCCAGCCAGTTCGCCTTGCTGGAAGACCGCACCCAGCAGGGGCGCGCCCTCCAGGACGGCCTGCGGCGTTTCCCCGAGCACATGGGTCTGCGCATGGCCATGGCCTCGCTCGCCGAAGGCGTGCGCTGACCCTGGATCGCGACTCTCGGCGGCTGCCGCTTCCGACCGCACGACGGCGGTCGTACGATGGTCGCCGTGATGGCCTCGCGTCGTCGCCCGGTGGCACCAGGCGGTTGGTGACACCCACCCGAAACCATCGAGCACGCGACCCTGCGTGCAGAGGGACATGCCATGGTCAAGCAACGCACGAAACGGTTGAGCAAGCGAACTCGGGTCGTGGCGACCCTGGGCCCGGCGAGCAGCTCTGAAGCGGTCCTGAGGCGCTTGATCCGTGCGGGGGTCGACGTGGTCCGGCTGAACTTCTCTCACGGTACCCACGACTTTCATCGGGACCTGATCGAGAAGGTGCGCCGGGTCTCGGCGGCCATGGGTGAACCGGTGGCCATCCTGCAAGACCTCTCCGGGCCCAAGATGCGCGTGGGGCGCATCGCCGACGATCGCATCCGCTTGCGCTCAGGGGAGCGCATCGAGGTGGTCGAGGGTTCGGGCGAAGGCACCTTGCAGCGGCTCTACGTAGAGGTCGCCGGCTCGATCCGCAAACTGGGCAAGGGGCAGGTCATTCGCCTCGCCGACGGTCTGCTTGAGTTGCGCGTCGAGAGCCGTCGCGGCGACGTGGCCACCTGCAAGATCATCCATGGGGGCTACCTGCGTTCGCGTCAGGGCGTGAACATCCCCGGCGCCGACCTGGGGGTCTCGCCGCTGACTCGCAAGGATCGCAAGGATCTGGCCTTCGGGCTGTCCCTCGGGGTCGACGCCGTGGCCCTGTCGTTTGTGCGTGCCAAGAAGGACATCATGGCCCTGCGGAAGCTCATCGAGCGCACCGTGGGCGACGGGCAGACGCCCCTGGTGATCGCCAAGATCGAACGCGCCGAAGCCCTCGAGGATCTGGACGGCATTCTCGATGTGACCAGTGGCGTGATGGTCGCCCGGGGAGATCTGGGTGTGGAGATCGGGGTGGAGAAGGTCCCCCTGGCCCAGAAGCGCATCATTCGAGCGGCCATCGCCCACAACAAGCCGGTGATCACGGCGACCCAGATGCTCGAGTCCATGATCGACCGGCCCACGCCCACCCGGGCCGAAGTGAGCGACGTGGCCAGCGCCGTGTTCGAGGGTACGGACGCCTTGATGCTCTCCGGTGAGACCGCGGTGGGGCAGTACCCGGTCGAGGCGGTGAAGACGCTGGTGAGCGTGTCCCGCGAGGTCGAGAAGGAGCTGCAGACCCTGCCACCCCGGAACGACGGGGGCATGGTGGCGGGCAACGTGGCCAAGGCCATCTCAAGGGGTAGTCGCGAAGTCGCGCGCACCGTTGACGCCCGGGCTGTCCTTGGCTTCACCGCGTCGGGTCGGACCATCCGGCTGATCTCAAGCTGGCGCCCCGGTCGATCGATCTACGGCTTCACCCAGAACGAGGCCACCGTTCGCCGCATGAAATTCTTCTGGGGCGTGGCGCCGGTGTTGATGCACCCCGCGGCTTCGGTCGATGCCATGATCGCCGAGGCAGAACTCTGGCTCGTCTCGAACGAACGGGTGAAGCGTGGCGACAAGCTGGTCGTGGTCTGCGGTCAGCGCCTGGGTACGGGCAGCACCAACTCCATCCACGTGCACGTAGTGGGAGAGTGAGCCCCGCTCAGCTCGCCGCGAAGTAGCGCGACAGGGTGAGCCCTTGGTTCTGGTAGGCAGAACCTGGGCCGCCGTACAGATGCTCGCAGGGCTCGACGGTGTGGGAGAACTGCAGCCTGAACAGGGGCTGTCCGTGCTCGACCCTGAAGGCCACATCGTGGGCCCTGACCTCCAGCACGGCACGGGCGCCCAGGCGGCTGTCCGCTCCCCAGCCGAAGCCCGGGTCGAAGAAGCCGGCGTAGTTGGTGCGCAGCTCGCCCATGCCCACGTCGTAGGCCAGCATCTCCGCGGCCAGGTCGGGTGGCACCCGGAGCCGATGGTCCGAGGCCAAGATGTAGAAGGCTTCGGGCTCGAGCACCAGGCGTTCGCTGCCGTTGCGATAGATGGGGTCGAAGAAGTCCCCGGGAGCGTGGCTGCCAGGGCGGGACAGATCGAGCAGGGGGGCGTCGCTCCGAGCTCGCCAGGCGATGGGCTCGCCGTGGCGCTCAGGGCGCAGGGAGAGGCCGAGCAGCAGCGACGCGTCGTCGATGGCTCGGGGTGCGCCCCCGCCGAGCAGATCATCCGCTGCCACCCGGGCGCTCAACTCGTCGTCTCGCAACAGCGGGCGGCCTCGCAGAAAGCGCAGCTGATTGAGCCGCTGGCCAGCCTGCACTTTGATGTCGAAGGAGCGAGGCAGCACCTCGAGCCAGAGGGGGCCTTCGTAGCCCGCCGGGATGTCGTCGAAGCGGTCGTGGTTGTCCACCAGGGTTCGGGTGAACACGTCGATGCGCCCGGTGGATGAGCGGGGGTTCGCTCGAGCTCGAAGATCGGTGGGAAGTGCCAGATCTTCTTGCAGCCTGATCAGGTAGATCTGCCCCCGGCGCAGGACGGCCCCGCTGGTCAGGTCGAGTCGCTCTCCCGCCAGATCTGCCAGGGATTCGCGCACGGTCCCATGTTGGGCCAGAAGGCCGGCGCGGGTGGCGATGGCTTCGCTCCCCAGGCGTAGATCCAGGGTCGTAGGCTGGCGTTGAGCCGCCTCCAGAGGGGTGGATGGGACCACCACGCCCCTGTCGATGAGGTCGTCGATCTGTCGCGCTGTCAGGATGCCGGTCTGTTTGCCAAGCACTGGTCTTTCCAAATGGGGAGCGTGGGCCTTGACCCGTTGGTTCGGCCCCAGTAAACAGTCGCGGATGAAGATCCACGAGTACCAAGCCAAACAGCTCTTTTCTGAGGCCGGCATTCCGGTCCCTCAGGGGCATGTGGCCACGAGCGTCGACGCAGCGGTAGACGCCTACAACGCACTGGGTGGGGAGCTGGCCGTGGTCAAGGCCCAGATCCATGCCGGTGGTCGAGGCAAGGGCGGGGGCGTGAAGCTCGTGCGCTCTGCCGCCGAGGCTCGAGAGGCGGCCAGCGCGATCCTGGGCATGTCCCTGGTGACCCACCAGACCGGCCCCGAGGGCCAGACGGTGAAGACCCTGCTGGTCGAAGCGGGCTCGTCCATCCTCCATGAGTACTACCTGGGCATCACCCTCGACCGCTCCCTGGGCATGCCCGTGCTGATGGTGAGCACCGAGGGTGGCATGGACATCGAGACGGTGGCGGCGGCCACGCCCGAGAAGATCATCAAGATCGCCATCGATCCCGATGCCGGGCTGCAGGCCTGGCAGGCTCGGCAGCTGGCCTACGGGCTGGGGCTGCCCGCCGAGGCGGTGCGGCCCGCGGGCAAGGTCTTCGCGGCGGTGTCCCGACTGTTCTTGGACAAGGACGCCTCTCTGGTCGAGATCAACCCGCTGGTGACCACCAGCGACAACCAGGTGATCGCCCTCGACGGCAAGGTCACCTTTGACCCCAACGCCCTCTATCGCCATCCCGACATCGTCGAGATGCGCGACGAAGACGAAGAGGACGCCCGCGAGCTCGAGGCCGCAGAGTTCGGCCTCTCGTACATCTCGCTGGACGGCAACATCGGCTGCATGGTCAACGGTGCCGGTCTGGCCATGGGCACCATGGACACGATTCAGTTGGCTGGCGGTGCGCCGGCGAACTTTCTCGATGTGGGTGGCGGAGCCACGGCCGAGCAGGTGTCGGCGGCGTTCAAGATCATCCTCAGCGATGCCAAGGTCGAGGCCATCCTGGTCAACATCTTCGGTGGCATCATGAAGTGCGATGTGATCGCCGAGGGCATCATCGGCGCGGCCAAGGAGGTCGGCCTGGATCTGCCCCTGATCGTGCGCCTCGAAGGCACCAACGTCGAACGGGGTCGCGAGCTGCTGGACACCTCCGACCTGGACATCATCAGCGCCTCTGACCTGGCCGACGCAGCAGCCAAGGCGGTGCAAGCAGCGGGAGCAAAGGCATGAGCATCCTGGTCGACAAGGACACCCGGGTGATCACCCAGGGCATGACCGGCAACACGGGCAAGTTCCACACCAAGCAGGCCATCGAGTACGGCACGCGCATGGTGGGGGGCGTGACGCCAGGCAAGGGTGGCAGCACTGTCTTGGGTGTGCCCATCTTCGATACGGTGAGCGAGGCCGTCTCGGAGACCGGTGCCACAGCCTCGGTGATCTACGTGCCGCCGCCGTTTGCCGCGGACGCGATCCTCGAAGCTGCGGGTGCTGAGATCCCCCTGGTGGTGTGCATCACCGAGGGCATCCCTGTGGCTGACATGATGAAGGTGCGGGCGGCCCTGCGAGGTAGCGAGACGCGCCTGGTGGGCCCGAACTGTCCCGGCGTGATCACCCCCGGTCAGTGCAAGATCGGCATCATGCCCGGCTACATTCATCGCAAGGGAAGGGTGGGCGTGCTCAGCCGCTCCGGCACCCTGACCTATGAGGCCGTGTGGCAGCTGTCCACACTGGGCCTGGGGCAGAGCACCTGCGTGGGAATCGGCGGCGACCCGGTGAACGGCACCAACTTCATCGACGTGCTGAAGCTGTTTCAGTCTGACCCGGGCACAGATGCGGTGGTCATGATCGGTGAGATCGGTGGCACCGCTGAAGAAGAGGCGGCCGAGTTCATCCGCGACCACATGACCAAGCCTGTGGCTGGCTTCATCGCCGGCGCCACGGCCCCCCCTGGCAAGCGCATGGGCCACGCCGGAGCGATCATCTCGGGGGGCTCAGGGACGGCGGCAGAGAAGATCGCCGCCCTCACAGCGGTGGGTGTGGTCATGGCAGACACGCCCTCCGGCATCGGAGCGGCCATGGCCCGAGCCCTCGATGAGGCTGGCCTGGCCACTCGAAGCACAGAGGCCTGAGCTTCTCCATGACTCGTGCTCGCAGATGCCTATACTAGGGTGATCCCTCGCCCGTTGGCTGGAGCCACCCCGTGCACAAGCTCGCCGTCTTAGCACTCATCCCCGGTGGGTATGAGTGGCTGATCATCCTGGCCGTTGTGCTGGTCTTCTTCGGCAATCGTATTCCTGGTGTGGCCCGCTCTCTCGGCTCGGGAATCACTGAGTTTCGCAAGGGGCTCAGTGACGGCGAGAATGATGCCCGCGACACGAAGAACCTCGAAGACAAAGACGGCGAATCGTCGTGACCGCCGGGGGGCCGACTCTCACAGGTCTGCTCCTGGCAGGCGGGCAGGCCCGGCGACTCGGGGGTCACAAGGCCACGGTCTCTGTGGGCGGGCAATCCTTGCTCGAACGAGCGGCCGATTTGGCTCAGGCGTGCTGCGACGAGGTGTTGCTGCTGGCCGGGGAGCGAGAGCTTTCACTGCCGGGCGTTCGGCGGCTTCCTGATCTTCCTGGTGTGGGCGGGCCCCTTGCCGGTCTGGCAGCGGGGCTTGAGGAGGCCGGTCACGGCTGGTGTCTGCTGCTGTCCTGCGACCAGCCCTTTCTCAGCGAAGATCATGTGACCTGGCTCAAGGGTTGCCTCGCCGGCGCCGACTCTCAGCCCCTGGCTGTCGTGTTCCAAGACGACCACGGTCTGCAGCCCTTCTGCGGGCTCTACCACCGCGACCTGCTGCCCATCCTGCGCGCGCGCCTTGCCGATGGCGAGCGCTCCCTGCGCGGGCTGCTGAGCAAGAGCCCTCACCTGTCCGTCTCGATCGACGACTTGCCCGACGCGCTGGCCAGCGCCTGCTCGTTCGACGTGGACACCCCTGCCGATCTGGCCCGGGCCCGGGAGCGCTGTCCCTCATGAGTGTTGCCCAGGCCGCCTTGCTCGCGCCCATTGCCGAGGGCATGACCGAGACCGACAACATCTTGTCCCAGGTCTTGTTCGTGGACGACGCCGAGTCGGTGTCCGGGCTCATGTCCCATGTGAGCCGCTTCTCGGGCAAGCGCCTGCGCCCGGCGCTGGTACATCTGTGCGGTCAGCTCACTGGCGGGCAGGCCGCCGCGGGCGCGACCCACGAGTTGGCCACCATCGGCGCCATCATGGAAGCGCTGCACATGGCCACCTTGCTCCATGATGACGTGCTCGATGAGGCCGCGGTCCGTCGCCAGGTGCCCACTCTCAACCACATGATGGGCAATCAGGTCCCCGTGCTCTTGGGCGACCTGCTTTACGCCCGAGCCTTTGATCTCTCGTTGACCCTGCCGACCACTCGGGCCGCAAAGGAGATCTCGGGCATGACCCAAGAGCTCTGTCGGGGCGAGATCGAGCAGAGCATGTTTCGCTTTGATGGACAGCCCGACGAAGAGCGCTACTTTCGGGTCATTCGGGGCAAGACCGCGTCCATGTTTCGTACGTCGTGCCTGCTGGGGGCGCTCTACGGCGGTGGCGACGAAGCCCAGGCCGAGCGCCTCTCCGAGTACGGCACGGGGTTGGGGCTGGCCTTTCAGATCATCGACGATTGCCTCGACGTGGTGGGCGACGAAGAGGCCGCGGGCAAGTCCCTGGGCACCGATCTGGAGACGGGCAAGGTGACCCTGCCCATCATTCGTCTGGCCAAGCATCTCGACGAGCAGGGACTGGCCCGCCTGGGCGAGCTGGTCAGCGGGGCCCAGGTCGACGATCGCCGCCGAGCCTTGCGAGAGAACTTCGATCTCGACGGCGCGGTGGCCGAGTGCCACCTAGAGGCGGACAGCCAGCTTCGTGGCTGCCTGGCCATCCTCGACGACTTTGGACAAGGGCCCCCCCGGCAAGCCTTGACCGAACTCTGCACCTTCGTGCTAGAGCGTTCTCACTGACCTCGCGCCCCCTGGGGAGACCTCCACTTGGCCTTCCGTCCTGAGTGGTACAAGAACGACTCTCCCGGACAGCGGCGCGGACGCTCCCTGCCGGACTGGTCGGCCATCCGCTGGATCGTCACGGTCACCTTTTCGGTGTTCCTGATTCAGATCCTGGTTGCGGGTGGCAACGGCGATCCCCTGAGTCGCATCCTGGGCCTGCGCGCCTGGTGGCCCGTGGTCACTGAACTGCCGGGGGGCGAACCGGGTCTTGAGCGCTCGTTCAACCTGATGTTCCCCTTGCAGTTGTTCACCTACATGGCTGTGCATCAGCTGGGCGGGCTGAGCCATGTGCTGTTCAACATGTTGGTGCTCTGGATCCTGGGGCGCGACCTTGAGCCCAGCATGGGCAAGGCGAGTTTCCTCCGCCTGTACCTGACCGCTGGAGCGGTGGGTGGCTTGGCCCAGTGGGGAGGCTATCTGCTGAGCGGCGACATCGGCTCTGTGATCGGAGCTTCTGGCGCCGTCTATGGCGTCATGATGCTCGCCGTCCTCCGTGACCCCCACAAGTCGATGATCATCTTGCCCTTCCCCATCCCTATTCCGCTCTGGTTGCTGGTGGGCTTGAGGGTCTTGGGGGACGTGAACGGATTGCTCTTCGGCGGGGGGCCCATTGCCTACCTGGTGCACCTCACCGGCGCCGCTGTGGGCTACGTGTGGTTCAAGAGGGGCGACGTGGTGGGTCGGGCCCATGGTCAGTACAAACGGGCCAAGACGGCACAGAAGCGAGAGGCAGCAGCGGGCGGGCGTCGAGAAATGGACCGCATTCTCGGCAAGATCCAGACCGAGGGCCTGTCTTCGTTGAGCAAGAGCGAGCGCTCGTTCTTGAACGAGCGGAGCCGAGAGCTGCGAGAGGGTCGCTAGAGATGGACGGAGCGAAAGCACAGGAGACAACCATGCAGGCTGCAAGAACGAAGACTTTGTGGACGGGCATGGCCTTGGCTCTGCTACTGGCCGTCATGGCCCCGCCCGCCACCTGCCAGGACGCCGAGATTCAGGTGCCCGACGATCTGGCCAGTTTCTGGGCCAAGTGGAGCGACGCCAAGAAGTCGCCCCTCGACGCGCCCATGGACAAGGTCTCGCGGCAGAACCCTGAAGAAGCCGAACTCATGTTGAACCTGCTGCTCGACGACGTGAGCCGCCAGGACTCCTCCAGCCTCTTCCACGAGCTGCGACTGTTGGCCTGGAGCATGGACCGGGTGCAGAAGTCGGAGCGCTACATCAGTCGCGTGCGCCTGGTGAGTGACATGAACCTGGGCGACCGCAAGCGGCGAGTCGCCGCCCTGCAACTCTGGTGGGACGCCTTGGATGTCGAAGACACGGCCAAGACGTTGCGCACGGACAAGTCGTGGTTGGACGCATTGGCCGCCTACGAGGCCGCCAAGTCGGCCTTCGAGAAGCTCTCCGACGGCGAGTACACGGTCTTCTGCCTGGTGCGCTGCGGCGAGATCCAGCGCAAGCGAGGCCTCAAGTGGGAACAGGCACAGTATCTCAAGCAGGTCGTCGAGGTGGCGGGCCAGCTGCCCTTCGAGGAGCCGGCCTTGAAGCTCTCCGAGGAGGTCCTGGCCACCCTGGTGGCGGGGGGTATCGACCCGGACGGACCTCGGCCTGCCGACAGTCCCACCGGGGGGACGGACGATGCTCGTGGTGGAGTGGGGCTGGAGGCCTTCGCGGCAGGTTCCGAGGAGCAGGTGTTCACCTTCGCCCGGAGCAGCGGCAAGAAGGGGATCACCGGTGTCGAACTCCCCAGCTATTTCAACAGCGAGCAGTACCAGCTCTGGCCCATGACCTGGGTTGACAAGGATGGCCCCAGCGATTTCGACTCCCAGCGCGGCGCCTTTTTCAAGCCCGGCGGCAAGCCCTGGGTGGTCACCCGGGATGGCATGGCGACTTTCCTCATCGACAGCGATGGCGACGGCGAGCCCGAGGTGCGCTTCACGGCCAGTTCGACGCCTTCGCGTGTGGAGATCGATACGGGTGACGGCGGCGTACCCTACGCGTTCATGATCTCCAGCCTCTCTCAGCGTGAGCCGCTCTTCGACATCCAGACCAACTACGCGCCCACGGTCGACGGCGCCCGCCTGCGGTTCTTCCCGGCCTACTGGTACGAGGGCAAGATCCTGGGCGAGAAATGGAAGATCTACGACAGCGACATGGACGGCGGGCTGGGTCAGTCCTACGTCTGGGGGGATGACCTCTACACCGACCTCGATCCTGATGGCGATGCCTGGTGGACCACCGACTCGGTGCAGATCGGACGATCCAAGAGTGCCATTCCCTGGTCGAGCGTCCTGCCCATCGGTGGCGACTTCTACCGAGCCTGGGTCGATCTGGGCAAGGAGGAGATCAAGCTGCGCAAGCTGAACATCACCACCGGCGAGGTGCTGCTCGACATCGACACCAAGGTCATGCCCCAGTCCATCGTGGTGCGGGCCGTGGACGAACTCATGAAGGACGCCTTTTTCGAGCTGATTCCGCCGCGCAAGGGCAAGCCGGTGACCTTGCCGGTGGGCAAGTACCAGCTGGCCAGCGGTCGCATCGCTCAGGGCAAGAAGACGAGCATGAACCAGGTGCGCATCTACGTGGGCGACACGAAGCCCTTCGAGGTGCGTGAGGGCGAGACCACCACCGTAGAGCTGGGGGCGCCCTACAAGCTCACCTTCAAGACCGAGAGCCATGCTGACGGCGCCTTGGTGGACGGGCGTTCGTTGCGCATCCATGGGCGAGGCGGCGAAGAGTACGCGATGCTCTTCGATGTGCCCCTGCTGCCAATGCTCGCAGTGCAGGATGCCGCCGGGCACAAGGTGGGCAAGCCCCGGTCCATGCGCAAGGCCGCGGTCTCTGACTGGGTGGTCGACGTGGTGGGCAACATCCTCTGGTTCCCCCTGGACGAAGTGATCGAGGTGCCTCGGGGCGAAACGTACAAAGTGCAACTGACCCAAAAGGCCCATAGCCTCCTTGGCGGGCCCTTCGAGAGCGATTGGACCCGCTGATTCATCATGCTCGACATCAAGACCATTCGTGACAATCTCGAGGCCGTGAAGGCCGGAGCCCTGCTGAAGCACATCGCTGTCGATGTGGATCGCCTGATCGATCTCGACGACGAACGGCGGCGGCTGATCCGAGCTGCCGAAGATGGCAAGGCGGAGCAGCGTCGGCGCAGCAAGGCCCTCGGCGGCATGTCCCCCGAAGAGCGCGAGGCCGAGGTGGCCGCCCTGGGCGGGCTCAAGTCGACGATTCGCGAGAGCGAGAATCAGCTGGCTGCGGTGCGCACCGAGTTCGACGCCCTGCTCCTGGCCGTGCCCAACATCCCGGCTGCTGAAGTGCCCGCAGGGGCGGACGACACTGAGAATGTGGTGATGCGTCACGAGGGCGAGGTCAGCACCCCGGACTTCGAGCTCAAGGATCATGTCGAGCTGGGCAAGAGCCTGGGTTTGATCGACATGGAACGTGGGGTCAAGATCTCGGGGACGCGCTTCTACTTCTTGCGCGGCGCGGGAGCCTTGCTCCACCGGGCGGTGCTGAACTTCGCCTACGATCACATGGTGGCCAAGGGGTTCGAGCCGTTCGAGGTTCCGCTGCTGGTGCGCGACCCGGCCATGATCGGCACGGCCTACTTCCCCGGTGGTGAAGAGCAGACCTACCGCATCGAGAAGGACGCCCTGAGCCTGGTGGGTACGGCAGAAGTGCCGCTCACATCTTTTCGGTCAGATGAGATCATTGACCCCGCTGAGCTGCCCATCCGCATGGTGGCTCGGTCGGCCTGTTTCCGTCGCGAGGCGGGAGCTGCAGGCAAGGACACCCGCGGCCTCTACCGCATTCACCAGTTCGAGAAGGTCGAGCAGGTGGTCATCGGCCTCAACGATGAGGAGACGTCCCTGGCGGAGCATCAATCGATCCTGCGCAACAGCGAAGAGGTCATGGTGGCCCTGGGGCTGCCCTACAGGGTGGTGAACGTGTGTGGCGGAGATCTGGGTGGGCCGCACGTGCAGAAGTACGACATCGAGACCTGGATGCCCTCCCGGGGAGCCTACGGCGAGACGCACTCGGCGTCGCGCTTCCACGACTACCAGGCTCGGCGGCTCAACCTGCGCTACAAGGATGAGGCGGGCAAGATGCGCTTCTGCCACACGCTGAACAACACGGTGATCGCCAGCCCTCGTGTGCTGATCCCACTGCTTGAGCTGTACCAGCGCAAGGACGGGTCGGTGGCGGTTCCTGAGGTGCTGCAGCCCTACATGGCTGGCCGTACGGTCATTGAACCGGTGGGGTAGGGCAGCGCTACAGGTCGCTCTTTTTGGCGCGGTCCGGGCGTTCGTGCTTCTCACCAGGGAGGCCGTTCCGCTCAGACAGGGTCGGCTTGGGGCCTCCACACTCGCTGCAGACCCCCCTGGTGAGAAGCACGGACGCCCTCGCTGGTGGCAGGAGAGGCGACCGTGGCCTTTGGGGGCGGTGTTTCTTGGTGACGCTGGTCTTGGTGACGCTGGTCTTGGTGGGGCTGGGCTGGGCGTGGGCCTAGCCGCCACCGCCGCCGAAGAGATCGTCTAGCAAGTCGCCCAGGTCTACGTCGGAGCCGCCGCCTGAGCCGCCGTCGGGGTCACCGTCAGGGTTGCCAGAGCCGTTGGGGTCGTCAGGGTCCAGCTCGTCGCCATCGGCGCCCTGTGCACCGCCTGTGCCTCCGTTGGCAGCGGTCGTGGCTCCGGTGAAAGTGGGTGGGTGGGGATGGACGCGCATGGACAGCGCCGCCCCTTGGTCGAGGGCTACGATGCGCCTGTACCAGCGGGTCCGCTCGGCTTCCTTGGTGATCAGGGCGCGGTCGTCAGCAGAGCGAGGACCCACTTCGATACCCAGCTCGATGGAGACCATGGCGGGCAAGGAGTGGCTGTCCTCTGCGTCCCAGTCTTCGACGGGTTCGTGGGCCAGCACCCTGTCTTCGTAGTAGCGCAGCTCGAAGGCCACGACCCGATCGTGCAGCCGCTGATAGAGGCCGTCTTCGAGGGGCTTGTCGTCCACGTGGTAGGCCTGCCGCCGCCAGAGTTCGAGCACGTCGGGCAGGTCTGGGTTGGGGCGCAATCTGTAACCCGTCTCCACCAGGTCTGCGCTGACCTCCTGTTCGCCCACCCGGTAGGTGGTGGTACTGTCCACCGTACTGAGAAAGAGCAGCGTGTCCGCTGACTCGCCGAGCATGGTCCGGGCGTCGCCCTTGAAGACCTTGTCCTCGGCCATGTTGACGACCCAGGCTCGGCGCAGGTCTTCGGCGATGACATCGAGCAGCTGGGGGCCCAGGCGGGCGGCGCGCACTTCGCGCTGCAGCAACTCGCGGGTGTCGAGAGTCGTGTTCAGTGTGGTGTAGAGGCCGACCATGATCAGGCCCATGATCGTCAGGGCGAGCATGACCTCGATGAGGGTGAAGCCTTGCTGGAGCGGTTCAGGCGCGGGGCGCGGGGCTATCCGGTGGGGGTGCTGAATCATCCCAGGTCCTCCGCAGGCTGGCCGGCCTCGTCGTCGTCTTCTTCCTCCTCTTCGAAGACCCGAGGCAGGAAGCCCTCGATGGTCAACTCGTCGAGGGCGTCGTCGTCTTCATCGTCTGCACCCGGGGCGTCCCAGCTGGGCCAGAAGACCGTGATCTTGTAGCGGCGCACGCGGTGAGGGCTGGATCGCTCTTCATCTTCGTCGTCGGGAGGCACGCCAGCATCCCCCGGGAGCAGGCCCTGCTCGTAGTCGTCGAAGACGTCCTCCTCGAGTTCGTCGTCGTAGACGTTGAGCCCTGTGGAGAGGTCATACTCCTTGAGCGTCATCTCGTAGGTAAAGGTGGGATCGCCCTCGACCTCGCCCTCCAGGCCCTCGAGTTCTCGAACCTCCAGCGCGCAATCCGCCAGCAGCTGCTCCGCGTGGCTCAGGCCCATGATCAGTCGGCTGGCCCGGTAGGCCTTGCGCGTCGACGTCTGGCGAACCTGCAGCATGGGCAAGATCACAAAACCCAGCATGGCCACGGTGACCATGATCTCAAGCAGGGTGAAGCCCCGTTCGGAGCGGCCCTCAGCGGAAGTCGGCATCCGTCAGCTCCACGGGTTCGAGGCGCCCACTGTGCACCTCGTAGGTGTTGAGCAGCCCGGGGAAACGGATGGTGTAGACCTCAAGCTCAGGAAACTCGGGGTTCAACACCACCACGTCATGGGGCGGCACCTGTCCTAGGGGCGAGATGATGATCTCCACCTTGCCCTCGTCCCGGGCGTCTTCGCTGCCGATCACCAGCACGCTGTCGAGGGCCATGCCCTCTTTCACAGTCTCGGGGGGGATCACTTCTGTCCGCCCCGGCCCCAGGAGCACGTGGTCGTCATCGAACTCGAAGGGGTAGTCAGCCCCCCAGCTCTCTGTCTCCAGGTCGTAGTGGAACACCACAGTCTTCCTGGCAAAGAGCGCGTGGGTGCGCATGCGCACCATGGAGTCGCCGATGGCCGTGGCCGTGGCTTTCAGCCGGGACTGGGGCAGCATGTTGGTCCCCGAACCGAAGAACACGGACATCGACATGCCGATGATGGTGATGGTCACCATCATCTCGATCAGGGTGAACCCCCGATGCTGTCGTGTGCGTTTCTGGCTCATGGACTCAACGGCTCTCTGTTGCGGTCAGGCGTTCGCGGTGTGGAGCATGGGTGCTCTGGCAGGCAGGGGCTGACCCGGTCAGGTCAGTTG
Organism: uncultured Phycisphaerales bacterium; assembly: GCA_964537035.1. GTDB lineage: Bacteria > Planctomycetota > B15-G4 > B15-G4 > B15-G4 > CAZIAK01. The sequence goes on from CAZIAK010000001.1 coordinate 87,501, forward strand.
CCCACCATCTTGTTCTTGTCTGAGGAGATGTCCGCATCAGGACCATCGCCGCCTTCAAAACCATCGCCGCCCAGGGAGATCAGCTCGTACTTGCGCGACGACGACTTGCTGTAGATGAACTCGTTGCCCCAGCTATCCTTCAGGGCCTCGGGGTCATCGATGTAGGGCTCGCCCAGGTTCTTGTCGTCGGGCTCCATGAGCTCGGTCAGGCTGTCCGGGTATTTGCTGTGGAGCAGCCGGTACCCATCGAGCACGCCGCCGAGATTGCTCATCTTGGCTTTGGTGGTCGTGATCTTGCCCTTGTCGACGTTGTTCATGATGCCGGGGACGACGACCGTGGCGATCAACCCGATCAGGGTGATCACGACCATGATCTCGATCAGCGTGAAGCCAGCGCTGCGGCGACTTCGCTGTGGGTCTCGTGTTTGCGTTGGGTTCATCAGAAAGACTCCTGTGTCAGGTGGCATGGGTTCACATGTTCGCCGTGCTGAGTTCGAGCATGGGCAGAACGATGGCCATGACGATGAAGGCCACCACGGCGGCCATGAAGATGATCATGATGGGCTCCAGTGCTGCGGTCATGCGCTCGGTGGCGATATCGACCTCGAGTTCATAGGCCTCGGCCAGACTGTCGAGGATCTCTTCGAGCTCACCACTCTGCTCGCCAATAGCAATCATGTAGCCCACGGCGGGAGGGAATACCCCGCTCTTCTTGAGCGGCGTGGCGATGTCAGCACCCTTCAGAATGGCCGAATGCAGGTCATCGAGCACGTTCTGCATGACTGCGTTGGCGATCACTTCACGGACGATCTTGATCGCGTCGAGAATCGGCACGCTGGTCTTGAGCAGGGTCGAGAGGGTCACAGCGAAGCGCGAGATGGCCTGTTTTCGGAAGAGTGTTCCGAAGATGGGCATGCCCAGCAGCATTCTGTCAGTGATCAGCTTGCCCTTGGGCTGCCTGCGGAAGGCCCCAAAGAGCAGGTAGGACGCCACGGTACCGACGGCAAGCAGGATCCAGTAGTCCTGCAGAAAGTCGGTCATGGTCTTGAGAATCAGTGTCGGCGTGGGCAGCTCGGCCTGACGATCCTCGACCAGCTCGATCAGCTGAGGCACCACCTTGATCATCAGGATGCTCACCACCACGGCGCCCACCAACAGCATGATGATCGGGTACATCAGCGCCGACATGACCTTGTTCTTCATGGCCGCTTGGCTGAGCATGAAGTCGGCGAGCCGGCCGAGGACCACGTCGTTGTTGCCCGCCGCCTCGCCCGCTCGCACCATCGAGATGTAGAGCCGGGGAAACACCCCCGGGTGGTGATCGAGGGCCTCGGCGAATGACGAGCCACCATTGATGCGCTCGCGGACATCGCGAAAGACCACCTCGAGGTGCCGGCTCTCGACCTGTTCGACAAGAGCTTTCAGCCCATCGTTGAGCGGGATGCCCGACTTCAGCAGGGTGGACAGCTGACGCGTGATCTGGGGCAGCTCTCTGCTGGTGCGTCGACGCATGCGTCGCTGAGCCCAGGCAGACTGTTCCTTGCCGCCGGTGGACTGCAGCTCTTCGATATCCGTGACGTGCAGACCCTGGCGTCGCAGCCGCAACCGAGCTTCTCTGGACGAATCGGCGTCTTCGATGCCGCTCTTCACCTGCCCGGTGGCGTTGTAGGCCTTGTAGGAGAAGACTGGCACGTCAGACCTCGTCCTTGGTGGTGACTCGCAGCGCCTCATCGATGGTGGTGACGCCGGAGACCACCTTTCGCAGGGCGTCCGTGCGCAGGGTGCGCAGGCCGCCGCTGGCCATGGCGTCCTTCTTGATGATGCTGGCGCCCACGCGCTTCATGATATTGACCCTCACGCCTTCGTCGATGGGCAACATCTCGTACAGCGCGGTCCGGTCGACGTAGCCGCTCTCAAAGCAATAGTCGCAGCCTCGGCCCACAGCGACCTTGCGATCTTCAAACTGGTCGAGTTCAAGGTCTACAGAGGCGATCTTTGCGGCCAGCTCTGCATCGGGAACGACGAGTTCTTTGCACTTGGGGCAGATGACCCGTACCAGGCGCTGGGCCACGGACAGAATCACCGAAGAGGCCACCAGGTAAGGCTCAACGCCGATGTCGAGCATGCGCGTGACAGCGCTGGCCGCATCGTTGGTGTGCAGGGTCGAGTAGACCAGGTGACCGGTCAGCGCGGCACGAATGGCGATGTCTGCGGTCTCCTCGTCGCGCACCTCACCGATCATCATGATGTCCGGGTCTTGGCGCAGGAACGAGCGCAGCCCGGCAGAGAAGTTCAGCCCCTTCTTGGCGTTGACCTGCACCTGGCTGATGCCCGGCAGGTTGTATTCGACCGGATCTTCGATGGTGAGGATGTTCTTTTCGGCCGTGTTCAGCTCGGTCAAGGCCGCGTAGAGCGTGGTGGTCTTGCCCGAGCCGGTGGGCCCGGTGACAAAGATCACGCCGTGGGTGTACTCGACGTAGCGCCGCAGGATCGCTTCGTTCTCGGGGTCGAGCCCGATCTCACCCATGCGGTAAACCCGGGCGCTCTTGTCGAGCAAACGCATGACCACACGTTCGCCGTTGGTGGTGGGCACCGTGGAGATACGCACGTCCACGTCGCTGTCGCCGATACGCAGACTGGCCCGACCATCTTGGGGCAGGCGCCGCTCGGCGATGTCGAGCTTGCCCATGACCTTGATGCGGCTGATGATCGCGTCTTGATATTTCTTTGGCGGCGCCTCCATGTCGTAGAGCACGCCGTCGATGCGGTAGCGCACCTGCAGCTTGTCCGGGAAGGGCTGGATGTGCACGTCGGACGCGCGCATCTTGAGCGCCTGAAACAAGATCATGTTGACCAGCTTGACCAACGGCGCCTTGTTGCTGACATCGAGAAGGTTCTCACCCTCTTCGTCGATGTCGAGCTTGATCAGGTCGTCATCATCGTCCATGTCGCCGAGGGCTGCGTCGACCACATCAGACTTCGACTTGTAGGCCCGGTTGATGAGCGAGGTGATCTCGGCCTTCGGGGCCAGCACGATATCCACCTCGGCGCCCATGAAGGTGGCCAGGTCGTCGAGGGGGTGCAGGTCGAAGGGAGCGCAGGTCGCCACCTGGATCGTGCCATCGGCGTGCTCGAGCCCGGCGACGTTGAACGACCGTGCAAAGTGCACGGGAACCCTCTCGACGAAGAGTTCGGGGATCTCTGCCTCCCTAAGGTCTTGCCGAAAGGGGTAGGCCAGATAGCTGCCGACGATGCGCAGCATCTCGGCCTCTTTCAGGAACCCCTTGCCCACCAGCAGGTGGTCCAGGCTCTGGTCGCTGTCCTCGGCGAGGGCCTCGCAGTCTTGGATGTCCTGCAGGCTCATGCCGCCGTCAGAGGCCAGCAAGTCAGCGAGGGCAGAGTGCATCGTCAGCGCTCCTCGCGAGCGCCCGAGCTGGGCAAGGAGGGCGTGGGCATGTCGAAGACTTCATCCAATCCGGTCAGCGGCACGATGCGATCGTCTTCTTCCGAGATGCTCACCGAACCCACGAGCTCGCTGAGGTCACCGCCCAGGCGTTCAATGTCTTGCTGCCTGGCCGCGCTGATCTCGTTCAGCAAGGCGAAGTCACCGTCGATGATGTGCGCCGTGATGAACACGTAAAGGTAGAGATCGGTCTGGGACTCGTCTTCAGCGCGAAACAGCCAGCCGATCAAGGGCAGGTCGCCGAGCCAGGGGATCTTGCTCTTGGACTCGCTGTTGGAGTGGGTGACCAGGCCACCAAGGATGATCGTGTGCCCGTCTGGCAGGGTGATGGGGGTATCGATCTCGCGCCGATTGATGTCTGGCGGCGCGGAGGTGTTGCCCGAACGTGCGGGGCGGAAGTCAGAGATCTCCAGGCGCACCCGCAGACGCAGGTAGTTGCCAGCCGAGATCGTCGGCGAGACGTTCAGCCGGATACCTGCGGTGACCTGTTCGAAGTTGTTGGACGTCTGGCCGCCCTGCGAAAGGGTCGAGGTCTCGAAGGACGTCTCTTCTTCTGCAGAGAGTTCGGCTTCTTCGTTGTTGTTGGTCAGCACAGACGGCCGGGACAGCACCTTTGTCTTGGTGTGCCCGCTGATCCACTGCAGAAACAGGGGGATGGGTACGGCGCTGCTGCTGAAGGTGGCGAAGTTGCCGCCATTGCTGCCCTGCAGGCTCTGCAGGGAGGCGCCGATATCCACCGCCCCCGCGTCGTCAAAGCCCAGGGGCGTGCCGAAGTTCGAGATGAAGCCTCCGCCCTTCTCGTCACCAGCCGTGATGTCGCCAGTGGCCACGCCGACGCCGGCCTTGAAGACCTCGCTGAGTGACTCCTGGGTCTCGACGATGGCAGCCTCGACCAGCACCTGTTTGCGGCGAATGTCGAGGTTGCGAATGATCTCCAGCAGCTCGGCGTACTTGCGCTCGGAGGCCGTGATCACCAGGGCATTGCTGATCTCATCGGCCACGACGCTGGCGGGGATCTCGAGACTCGAAGCACCGCCACCGGGCTGGGCACCTCGCCCTGCACCCCCGGCGCTGGACTGATCCTCAGAGAGGACATCCCGAAGGATCTCCTCCATGGTGCCCGCGTCGGTGTTCTCAAGACGATAGACGTGGGTGAAGCTGCGAGGCTCGACCTCGACGTCGAGAATGTCGATCCAGGATTCGATCCGGTCGACCATCTCTTCTTCGCCGGTGAGCAGCAGGGAGTTGCTTCGGGCGTCAAGGAGCACCCGGGGCTCGATGGTCTGCTGGGACAGGCCGCCAGCCTGCTGGGGCGTGGCCGTCTGACCGGGACGCAGGCCCCGAGCCGCTGCCAACAGGTCGGTCAGAACGGTCTCGATCTCGTCGACCGAGGTGTTCTGCAGCTCACGCTTGCGAATATGCACCTCGGGCTTGAACGGCGGCACATCGACCAGGCCCACGAGCTGAAAGGCACCCCAGACGTTGGTGCCGAAGCCAGTGATCACCAGGCTGTTGCTGTTCTCGACGTTGCGAATGCCCTCGATGGTCGTGTCGAAGTAGGGCTGGAACGAGGCCATGGCCGAGCGGGCGTCGATGTATTTGAGCGGGATCGACGTGGTGATCAGCGTGGCCGGGTCCTCTTTGTAGAGCTGGAGCAGTTCCATGGGCACGATGGGGGCCTTGCTCTTGATGAAGGCACCTCCGCCCCGGCCGCCAGCGCCGCCCACCCCGATCTTCTGGATCGAGAGGAAGCTGCTGCCCTTCGGACCGTAGTCCATGATGATGAAGTCGTAGGCCCTGAGCACGGCCTGAAAGAACTGATAGAACTTCGCTTTTTCCACCGTGAGCGGGCCCACGATGAAGATCTTGACGTCCCCGACCTCGGTGGGGACGAACTTGATCGGTCGCTGCAAGATGACCTTGGCCAGATCGATGAAGTCGATCAGGGACTCTCCCAACTCTTCGTCAAACTGGAAGACGTAGCTGTCTCCAAGGCCCGAAGCGGGGTCGCCAGGGACCAGTTGGACGTCTTGAGCCGCCAAGGAACCGGTCAACAGGACCAGGGTGGCGAGGGCAGTGAAGATGCTCGAGCGCATGGGCAGGACGACTCCTTCGGCTGGACGGGACAGAGAGCCCCGGATGTTTGGCCGATGATGGAGCCTTGGACGGGGGCGATCAACGGTGTCTTCCCAGGGATCATCGGCGGAATCGGCTATGAAACGTGCGCTGCGCCTTGCTTCCATTGGAGAGCGCCACTATGGTCGTGCGATTCCACCGGAGGCGAGATTCTGTGAAGTCTCAGAAGCCCCCGGTTTTGCTGCAGATTCCACCCGATCGATTCTGTCCTCCCTCGTCTTCCTCTCAATGATCAAGCCTTCGTGAAGCTCTCCGAGGTCCTGCCCCGTGCCGCGATCCGTCTGGATATCGACGGCTTGGACAAGTGGGCCCTCATTGAGACCCTCACGGATTCCCTGGTGAGTTCAGAGCAGATCGAGGCGACCCACCGCGACGTGGTGCACGACGCGCTCGTACTCCGTGAAAAATCGATGTCCACGGGGATGGAAAAGGGCATCGCCATCCCTCATGCGTCGGTCGCTCAGGTCCAGCAGACCGCTGTGGCCCTGGGGGTCGCCACCAAGGGAGTGCCCTTTGAGGCCATCGACGGACAGCCGACCCACCTGGTCATTCTGCTCGTGAACCCCGCCAACCAGACCAAGGCCCACATCCGAACCCTGGCCGAAATCGCCCGCCTACTGTCCAACGCCGACCTCCGAGCCGCTCTGAAGGGCGCCGTCGACCACGACGCCGTCCTTGACGAGATTCGCTCGGCTGAGGCCGCGGTCACCTGACTATCCATTAATTGCGTTACAGTGGGGCGTTCCAACGCCCCTCTCTGGAGACCTCGAAGACTTGGCCATCCGCATTCAAACCCGTGACAACGAGCCCGTCGAGAAGGCCCTGCGACGGCTCCGCAAGCTCTGTAACAACGAGGGCGTGACACGCACGTCCAAGGCGAAGAAGTATTTCGAGAAGCCCAGCGAGCGCCGCCGCCGCGAAGAGCGCGAGCGCAAGAAGGCCATTCGACTGTCCATGCGCGCCAAGCGCCAGGACATCGCCAAGCTGCTCAACCGCCGCCGCAAGGCCCGCAAGAACGCTCGCGCCGCACAGCGTGCTGAGCTGGCCAGCAAGGCCAACCAGGCTGCCGAGTCCACTGCGCCCCAGGGTGTAGAGGTCGCGGCGCCGGAGAACACCGCGGCTGACACGGCCGCGGCGACTCCTGCGAACAGCCCCGAGCCGGCCAGCGCCGACTGAACCTCAGGCTTCGGCCTCGAGGTCCATCATCTTGTCGACCCGGCGGCCGTGACGGCCGCCGGCGAAGGTTCCGTCGACGAATGCCATCACGATCTCCTCCATGACGGAGGGGTCGAGCACCCGCGCACCCAGGCAGAGCACGTTGGCGTTGTTGTGCTCCCGGCACATGCGGGCCTCGAACGGGTCGTTGACCTTTGCCGCCCGAATGCCGTTGACCTTGTTGGCGGCGATGGACATGCCGATCCCCGTACCGCAGATGAGGATGCCCAGGGGCGCCTCTCCCGAGACCACCTTGTGGGCCACGGCGGCGGCGAAGTCCGGGTAGTCCACCGAGTCGTCGTTGTAGGTGCCGCAATCGCTGACCTGATGGCCAGCAGCCACCAGCAAGGCCTGGATCTCGGGGCTGGCCTCAAGACCGGCGTGGTCACAACCAACAGCGATGTTCATGACGGTGAGCTTTCGAAGGGGAGCAGAGAGCGGGCTCGGAGAAGGGCTGCCTGCTCCAGGTGCTGGGCACAGGCTTCATAGACAGACGGGGGGCCGCCAAACGGATCGGGGACCTCTTCACCGCTCGGGTCGAAGAGGGCCACATTCTGTTCAGGGCTGGCCAGGGCCAGGAGTGCCATGGCATGAGAAGAGGTCATGCCCAGCAGGAGGTCGGCGTCTTGCAGGGTTATCTGCTCGAGGGGGCAGCTGCCGTGGGCTGAAAGGTCGAGCCCCCTCGAGGCCATGGCTGCCAGTGCCCCTGAAGACGCGGGCTGGCCAAGGCCACCGTGGACGCCCGCGCTCACCACCTCGGGCAGGATCAGCGACGAGTCCTCTTTTGCCAGAGCTGCCAGGGCCACCTCCAGCAGGGCTCGGGCCATGGGGCTTCGGCAGGTGTTGCCGGTGCAGGCCACCAAGACCTGACCCAGGCCATGGTCAGCAAGAGCTCCCCGGCTGATGCCCCCCTCGCGCAGCACGCGCAGGCTGGCCAGCCCCGTGGCGACCACGGTCGAGGCCACGCCGCCAGCGATGACCCCGCCGTCGATGATCACATCCACCGCGTCGCGCACCGCTGGGCTCAGCTGGTCGATCGCCGTGGGAGGGGGCTCACCCGGCAGGTTGGCCGAAGAGAGCAAGAGCGGCTCACCCGCGGCCTCCAGCAACTGGCGGGTCCAGCCATGGTCGGGAATGCGAACACCCAGCGTGCCCCCTCGAACATCTGGCAGCACCTGGGTCAGAGGGCCAGGCCACCAGCGCTCAGCCAGGCGCAGGGCCGGGCGGCTCAGGGGTGCCAGGTGGGCACTCAGCCGCTCCAGGCGATCGATGGCCAGGCTGAAGGGCCGAGCGTCGTTGGCCTTGAGGGCTCGCAAGCCCTGGTCATGGCTCGGCAGGATGGCCACGCCATAAACGGTCTCGGTGGGGATCACCACCAGCCCGCCTGCCCGCAGAGTGCTCAGGCAGGCATGGATGGCCGCCTGATCGTCACCGTGAGAGAGGCTCAAGAGCTGCTTCTGGGTCATGGTGCGAGAGTCTAGCGTGCCAGGCCCGGGGACAAAGGGCTTGCTGGGCAAGGGGCCTTTGAGCGGTGGCGGGAGCGGTTTCAGTCACTGCTCGATCTGGCAGGATTGCTGCCGCTATGGCAGGATCTCGCCCCTGGAGCCGCCACCCCATGTCACTGCGCCGTCGAACCAAGCACCTCGAATCCATGGGCGCCCTCGCCGCAGGCTTGGCCCATGAGATCAAGAACCCCCTGAGCACCATGTCCGTCAACCTGCAGTTGATGGCCGAGGACTTCGCCGGGGCCGAGGGCACGGTAGAGCAGCGCACCCTGCGCCGGGCCAGGCTGCTGCTCGGCGAAGTCCGCCGCCTGGACGACATCGTCAACGACTTCCTGCGCCTGGCTCGGGGCTACGAGATCACGCCCGCCACGGTGGATCTGCAGCTGATGGTGACCGAACTGCTGAGCTTCGTGGGGCCCGAGAACGATCGTCTGGACATCTCCGTGCGCTCGTCCCTGGATCCCGCCGGGCGCATGGTTCTGGCGGACCCGAAATATCTGCGGCTGGCGCTGATGAACCTGGTGGTCAACGCCCAGCAGGCCATGGGCGACGACGGCGGAGAGCTCTTCGTGGAGACCCGCGCGCGAGACGCCTTCGTGGAGATCAGGGTGACCGACACGGGCCCGGGCATCCCTGCCGATGAACTCGCTCGTATCTGGCAGCCCTTCTTCTCCACCAAATCCGGTGGCACTGGCCTGGGGCTGCCCACCACCCGTCGCATTCTTGAAGAACTCGGAGGGGACATCCTCGTGTTCTCCGAGGTGGGGCGGGGCACGCGATTCACCGTGCGCCTGCCCAGCGCTCCCAAACAACTGCCCCTGCGGCCCGAGAGCGAAGGAGACACGCCATGACGGCGCAGACGCGGGTTCTTGTTGTGGACGATGATGCGGCCCACGCCATGTCCATCGGTGACGCCCTCGAGAGCTTCGGTGGCTACGCCCCGGAGGTCGTGGTCTCGGGCAAGGCGGGCCTGGCTGCCCTGGCCGCCGCCCCCGCAGACATCGTGCTCACCGACCTGCGCATGGGCGACGTCGACGGCATGGACGTGCTGGCCGAGGCCCGCAAGAGCGAGAGCGAGGTCATCATCCTTACTGGCCATGGTTCTGTGGCCAGCGCGGTCGAAGCCATGGCGGCGGGGGCGGCCCACTACCTGACCAAACCCGTGAACATCGCCGAGCTCAAGCAGGTGCTGTCCCGGCTGGTCGAACGGCTGCGGCTGCACCGGCGTAACACCGAACTCGAAGCGCGGCTCGACGAGCGTTACGGCTTCGACCAGATCGTCGGCACGGCCCCGCCCATGCAGGCCATGTTCCGCACCATGCGCCAGGTGGCTCCGACAGATGTGACCGTTCTGATCACCGGAGAGAGCGGTACAGGCAAAGAGCTCGTGGCCAGGGCGTTGCACCAGAACAGCCGTCGCTCCCAGTCCCCGCTGGTGACCCTCAACTGCGCCGCCCTGCCCGAGAGCCTGCTGGAGAGCGAGCTCTTTGGCCATGAGAAGGGCGCCTTTACCGGCGCCACCGCTCGCAAGGTGGGCTTCTTCGAGTATGCCGAAGGGGGCACGCTCTTCTTGGATGAGGTGGGCGAGATGCCCTTGACCACCCAGGTCAAGCTGCTGCGCTCCCTCGAGAACCGAGAGATCGTCCGGTTGGGCAGCAACCAACCCATCAGTGTCGACATCCGCATCATCGCCGCCACCAACAAGAAGCTGCTCGAAGAGGTGTCTGAAGGCCGCTTCCGAGAAGACCTCTACTTTCGGCTGCGGGTCATCTCGTTGGAGATCCCACCCTTGAGAGAGCGGGTGGGGGACATCCCTGCGCTGACCGAGGCGTTTCTGGCCGAGTTCAACGAGCGCCACGGCCGCTCCATCGAGGGGCTGGCTCCCGAGGCCATGCGCGCATTGCAGGCCCACCCTTGGCCCGGCAATGTGCGGGAGCTGCGCAACGTCCTGGAGAGCATGGTCGTCACCTCTCCTGGGCCCGTGCTGGTGCCCTCCGATTTCCCTCCGGGCCTGGACCCGGCGCCAGCACCCGTCGCCCCCGCGTCCCTGGGCGGCTCATTGGCCGGAATGACAGCCAAGCAGGTGGAGCGGGAGCACATCAGAGCTACCCTCGAGCTGGTGGGCGGACACCGCAAGAAGGCCGCCCAGCTCATGGCCATCGGCGAACGGACCCTGTTTCGAAAGATCAAGGAGTACGGCCTGGGCTGAGCGTCCGCCGGCCGTCGAGCGCCATCTTGGCAGCTTCTCGGTTTTGGGACGCCGGTTTGTCAGGGTTGGCTGCCCTCAGAGCGTCGAATCAGCCCATCGGAGCCGTGCTGACCATTGGCACGCTCTTTGTATGTCCTCTATGGGCCCAGGCCACTTTCCCTAGGCCACTCAGCAGGACCTACTTCGGAGCGTCACATGAGCGAGCACATCATCGGAATCGACCTCGGCACCACCAACTCGGTGGTCGCTGTCCTCGAGGGAGGCCAGGCCAAGGTCATCCCCAACGCAGAAGGCCACCGGACCACGCCGTCCGTCGTCGCCTTCACCGCCGATGGCGATCGCTTGGTGGGGCATCCCGCCCGTCGTCAGGCGGTCACCAACGCCGAGCAGACCATCTACTCGATCAAGCGCTTCATGGGCCGCCGTCACGAAGAGGTGGGCTCCGAAGAGAAGCAGGTCAGCTACCACCTGGTGGGCGACGCGGACAAGCCCGTGGAGGTCATGGTCAAAGTTCAGGAGGACGGCAAGGAGATCGAGAAGCGCTTCACGCCTCAGCAGCTCTCGGCCATGATCCTGGGCAACCTCAAAGAGACCGCCGAATCCTACCTGGGCGACAAGGTGGCCAAGGCCGTGATCACCGTGCCGGCCTACTTCAACGACGCTCAGCGTCAGGCCACGAAAGACGCTGGCGAGATCGCAGGCCTGAAGGTCGAGCGCATCGTCAACGAGCCCACCGCAGCCTGCCTGGCCTTTGGTCTTGAGAAGGACAAAGAGGGCAAGATCGTGGTCTTTGACCTGGGTGGAGGCACGTTCGACGTGTCCATCCTCGACATCGGCGACGGCGTCTTCGAAGTGGCCGCCACCAGTGGCGACACCCACCTGGGCGGCGATGACTTCGACCAGGTGTTGATCGACTGGGTCGCGGCTGACTTCCAGAAGGAGCACGGAGTCGATCTGCGCCAGGACGTCATGGCCCTGCAGCGCCTGCGCGAAGCCTGCGAGAAGGCCAAGTGCGAGCTGTCGAGCACCCCGCAGACGAACATCAACCTGCCCTTCGTCACCGCAGACGCCAGCGGTCCCAAGCACCTCAACCTGAACCTGACCCGGGCCAAGTTCGAGGAGCTCAGCCGCGATCTCACCGAGCGCTGCCGTCGCCCTTGCGTGCAGGCCCTCAAGGACGCCGGCATGACACCTGGCGATGTGACCGAGATCCTGTTGGTGGGTGGCAGCACCCGTATCCCCGCCGTGCAGGCCCTGGTGCAGGACATCTTCAAGCGCGAGGGCAGCAAGAACGTCAACCCTGACGAGGTCGTGGCCATGGGTGCTGCGGTGCAGGGCGGCGTGCTCGCCGGTACAGTCGAAGACGTGGTGTTGCTCGACGTGACGCCCCTGTCTCTGGGCATCGAGACCTTGGGTGGAGTGACCACTCGCCTGATCGAGCGCAACACCACCATCCCCACCTCCAAGAACGAGATCTTCTCCACCGCGGCTGACAACCAGCCCGGCGTTGAGATCCACGTGTTGCAGGGCGAGCGCGAGATGGCTCGGGACAACCGCACCTTGGGCCAGTTCAAGCTCGAGGGGCTGCCCCCCGCGCCGCGAGGCACGCCGCAGATTGAAGTCACCTTCGACATCGATGCCAACGGCATCCTGCACGTGAAGGCCAAGGACCTGGGCACAGGCAAGGAGACCAAGATCACCATCGAAGCCAGCTCTGGTCTGAGCGATGCAGAGATCGAGGCCATGAAGCGTCAGGCCGAGGAGCACGCCGGCGAAGACAAGGCCAAGCGTGAGCTGATCGACCTGCGCAACCAGGCCGACCAGACCATCTACCAGACCGAGAAGATGGCCGACGAGCACAAGGACAAGCTCGGTGAAGAAGCGGTGCTGGCCCTCACCAGCGCTCGCGAAGCCCTGGAAGCCGTGAAGGATGGCGAGGATGCAGAAGCCATCAAGAAGGCCTTGGACGACTACGGCAAGGCCGCCCAAAAAGTCGGCGAGGCGGTCTACAAGGAGCAGGCCCCTGAAGCAGGAGCGCCACCACAGGGAGGCGCGACGGATGAGAGCAAGACTCCCGAGAGCAGCGACGACATCATCGATGCAGATTTTGAGGTCAAGAACTAGCCGACCTTTCCGGGGCGCCGCTCACACCAGGCACGTTGGGAACATCGGCACGTGATCGAGGTCGAGCACCTCACCCGCCGGTACCACGACCTGGTAGCCGTTGACGACATCTCCCTCTCCGTCAAGGAGGGGGAGGTGCTCGGCTTCCTGGGCCCCAACGGTGCTGGCAAGAGCACCACCATCAAGATCCTCACCGGGTTCCTGCCGGCCACGTCAGGGCTGGCCTCCGTGGCCGGCTTCAACGTGGCCACCCAGAGTTTGCAGGCTCGGCGTTGCCTGGGCTACCTGCCCGAGAACGTCTCCCTGCCCCCCGATGCCCGGGTCGAAGAGTATCTCGATTACCGCGGCCGGCTGAAGGGCGTGACCCGCAGCGAACGGCAGCATGGCATCGACCGGGTACTCGACCAATGTGGCCTGGTCCCCATGCGTCGCCGCATCCTGTCTCAGCTGTCACGGGGATACCGTCAGCGGGTGGGCCTGGCCGACGCGCTGCTCGCAGACCCGAAGGTGCTCTTTCTCGACGAGCCCACGGGGGGGCTTGACCCCGCCCAACGCCAGGAGGTCCTGACCCTCATTGGTTCCCTGGCCGGTGAGCGCACGGTGATGCTCTCCAGCCACGTTCTGAACGAGGTCGAGGGTGTTTGCACCCAGGTGGCGATCATCAAGAAGGGGGCCATCGTTGCCAGCGGCAGTCCAGAAGAGCTGGAGCAATCCGTGGGTCGCATGGGCGAGCTTCACGTCCAGATCAAAGGCAGCCACGAGTCACTCGTGACCTGGGCCACATCCCACAGCTTGAACCATCGGCCCCACGATCGCGGAGGCCTCGTGCTCACACTCTCCGAGCAAGACAATCCTGAGGCCTTGCTTCGAGCCTTGGTCGAGCAGGGCTCGGCCGTGGTTCGCTGGCAGCCCCTGTCGCGCAGCCTGCAGCAGATCTTCCTGGACCTGACGCGCGCATGAAACGCCCACTGCTACCGCTCTTCTGGCGCGAGATCGAGAGCCTCTTCTTCTCGCCCCTGGCCTACATCGTACTGTTCATCTTCCTGGTGCTGAACGGCTTCTCGTTCATCCTGGCCCTGGAGACCGCGGGTGGAGTGGTGAGCGACACCATCGCCGTTTTTCTGGGGGACGGCCCGCTGTTCTGGCTCTCGCTCATGGTCGTGCCGCCGCTGATCACCATGCGGCTGGTGGCTGAAGAGCGCCGCTCGGGCCTGCTTGAGATCACCCTGACCGCGCCGGTGCGGGATGGCGAAGTGGTGCTGGCCAAGTTCTTTGGCGCCCTGGTTTTTCAAGGTTTTCTGTGGGCGCCGACGCTGATCTATATCGCCATCATCCGCAACTACGGCGCGCTCCCGGACCCGGGGCAAGTGGTCACGTCCTATCTGGGTATCGTATGCGTGACCGGGCTGCTCACCGCCATCGGCTTGCTCTACTCGACCCTCACGTCGAATCAGATCGTGGCCGCCGTGGCCTCCATGACCACCAACCTGATTGTCTTGATCGTCCCGGCCCTGGCAGACGCTCGGCAGTACACGGCGTTGACCAAGGTGCTCGATCCCCTGTCGTTCTTCGGGCACTTCTCCACATCGTTCAATCGCGGGGTCCTCGACTCGGGCATCCTGGCCTTCTACGTGGCTGCTACCGCTGGCGTCCTCGTGCTCTGCACCCGCAGTCTGGAGATCCGCAAGTGGCGCTAAAGGGTGCACGATTCGGCGCCTGGCGACGGGTCGCCGGTGTGGGCGAGGGGCTGGCCATGTCCGTGGTGGTGGCTCTCGCGGTGGCCGCCGTGGTCTATGCCGCCAGCCGGCCCACCCTGCGTCAGCGTTGGGACCTCACCCGCGGCGCCACCTACAGCTTGAGCGGGCAGACCCAGGTCATCCTCGATCATCTCGAACATCCGGTCGAGATCACCACGCTCTTCAGGCCCGAGCCCCAGGTCGTCTTCAACGGCCTGGCCCAGGTTCAGCACGAAGCCGGGGAGTACGTGGTCAACCTGCTTGAAGAGTACGTGGTCGCGGCGGGGGGGCAGCTCAGCCTGAACGTCCTGCGCCCGGACATCGATCGGGCCGAGGTCGAAGAGCTGGTCAGGGCTCACCACCTGAGCCGCTACAACGTGGTGCTCGTCGTCTGCGAAGGACGGGCCCGGCAGGTGTATCTCGAAGACCTGGTGACCATCGACCGGGGCTATGCCAGCGCGGACACCATTCAGCCTGCCGAGCTGCGGCAGTACCACGGAGAGGCCCCGTTGACCTCTGCCTTGCTCGGAGTCAGCGACGAAGATCCGCCCGTCGTGGCGTTCCTGCAGGGACACGGCGAAGGCAACATCGACGACTACGAAGTGTTCGGGCTGGGGGTCCTGGCTGACGCCATGCGGGGCCAGGGCATGCTCGTCCGCCGTGTCGACATGAGCGGCCGTAACGACCTGCCAGCTGACGTGGACATGGCGGTGGTGATCTCGCCCGAACCAGAGAAGTTTGGCCGTCGCGCCACAGATGTCCTGCGCACGTTTCACGAGGACGGCGGGGCCTTGTTCTTGAGCCTGGATCCCTGGGCATCGGACGCTGACCTGGACGCCTTTGTGGGTGACCTGGGTGTGCACAGAGAGAGCGCGCTGGTGGCTCGGGATGACCCGCTGGTCACCGGCCCGCGCCGCGCCGCCATCGTCGCCCGACGCTTCGACCCGGATCATCCGATCTCGGCACCCATCGCGAAACAAGGCATCTTCGCTTCCATGACCGGAGTGGGGGGGCTCTACCGTTCGCCCCAGGTCGCCGCGAGGACCGGCACGCCAGCCCTGTTGCGAACCGACGAGGACGTCTACGGCGATCAGGTGGGCAGCAGCACCGAACCGGGCAACTTCGTCTTCGACGAGGGCGAAGAGGTGCGGGGCGCCCGCACCGTGGCCATGGCCATCGAAGGGGGCCCCGGTCGGGTGGTGATCGTGGGCGGCAGCCAGTTCTTGACCAACGGTGCGCTCGCAGGCCGGGAGGCCGGTCCGGGCAACATGGATCTCGCGCTCAATGCCATGAACTGGCTGGCCGAGCGAGAACAGGTGGTCGACGTTCCCCCTCGGGAAGTCTACGAATCTCGGGTCGATCTGTTCGAAGGAGAGCAGCGAGACGTCTTCCTGTACGTTGTGGTCTACATGCCTCTGGGCGGCGCCTTGCTGGGTCTGCTCATGTGGTTCATTCGCCGTCGCTGATCCCCGGCCGAAGCAGAGCAAGATCCCATGGCCTCTCGCATTGCAACCCTGCTCGTGCTGCTCGGCTTGGCTTGGTGGCTCTTTGATTTCGCCCAAACCGAAGACGCTCGCTACGCACCTCCTCGTCTGGGTGGCGCGCTCTTTCCTGGCCTCGAGACCCGGGACGTCGACTATGTGGGCCTGAGTTTTCGAACAGGCCATGTCGTTGATTTCGTGCGCGAACCAGGAGGGCCTTGGCTGATCACGTACCCCACCGAAGAGCTGGCGCAAGCCGAGTTCGTGGAACGTGTCGTCGAGAACCTGGCCACCGCCACGGTGATCCCCATCGAGGATCAAGCCGGGCCTGTAGACCCGGCCTCCGTCGGGCTTGAGAAGACACCCTACTCTGTGACCATCGGCATTGGTGGCTCGCGCCGCACCGTGCTCATCGGCGACATGGAGGTCTTCGGCAAGGGCATCTACGCCCGGCTCGAAGGCAGCGACGAGATCATCATGACCTCGCCAGCCCTGCGCACCATGGTCGAGCAGTTCCGCGCCGAAGACTACGTGGACAAGCACCTCATCCGGGGGCTGCGCGGCACCATCGACTCCATTCGCGTCGAGACGCCTGAGGGCATGCTTCTCGACTCGCTCTTCGAAGGCAACGAGTGGACCATCCGGGCGCCGGTGGCCAGTCTCGCCGACAGCAGCCGGGTGGTGACCCTGGTGCGTGGCCTGCAGTTCATCCAGCAGGTTCTGGTGGCCGCCGTCGACCCAGACGACTCCACTCTGGCTCAGTTGGGCCTGCCCAACCGGCGACAGGTTGACGGGGGCGACTGGGCCGAGTCCACCATGATCAGGCTCTCTGCCCCGGGCGAGAAGCCTGCCCGGGTGTTCCTCGAGCGCGACTGGAAATCTCGCGCTGACGCCTGCTACGCCATTCGGGAGGACCTGCACAAGCTGCTCGAGATCGATCGCAACACGCTCAACCTGCTGACGAACTCCCCGGACTTCTTTCGCGAGCGTCGCGTGCTGCCCCCGGTCCGCGACGTGGCCACGAGTTTTCGCGTCGAGGTGGGGGGCGAACGTCACCTGGACATCCGCCGCGACAGGCAGGCCCGCTGGTTCTTCCAGGCCCCCGAACGTCTCGGTGGCGTCGAAGTCGACACCCGTCGTGTCGAAGGGCAGTCGTCCTTGTCTACGTTCCTCTCTCGGGTGGACGACCTGAGTGCCAGCGGCTTCTGCGACGAACCCACGGGAGAGCCTGAGGCGAGTCTGCGCATCGGCTGGGACTGGGCGGGCCGCGAGCGCTCAGACAAGATCGAGTTGTTCGATCTGGCGGCGCCGCTGATTCGTGTGCGGAGCAGCTTCCGGCCCGGCGAGGGCCTGTTGCTCTCCCGTGACGTGGTCGCGCTGCTCGACCCGTTCGTGGCCGACGAAATCCGCAGTCTGCAGCCGCTGGAGATCGACCCCGACGCCTGGGCGGGTCTCGAGATTCACCTCCCGGGTTTTGACCAGCCCCTGCAGGTGCACCGTGCCGCAGAGGGCACCCACTGGGAAGGTGATGACCCCTGGGGTCGACGTTTCGGCATGGGGCTGCGCATGTCCCAGAGCTTCTTCGGCTACGTCTGGCGGCCGGTCCGGGACAGCTCAGCAGAGTATCCTGTGCGTGTGGTCTTCCTGGACGATGAAGGCGAGGCGCTGGCCGACGTGCGCCTGCGTCACACCACCGAGGCCGAACAGAGCGAGGCCCTGGGTGTGCCCATCGACGTGGCCGCCGTCGACGGCATCGACGGAGCGGTCCTGTTGGTGCCCGACTTCTGGCTTACCGGGCTCGAAGAGCTCGCCCACGATCAGCCACGACGCTGATCTGGAGGCCTGCTGCATCGCTGAGCTGCGGCCCCGTGGCGCTGACTGCTAGCCCGTACCCTGAGCAACGCCACCCAAGCCCAGGCTCGCGGCGTGGGCTGCGATCACCGGGGGATAGGTTCGACACTCGGCCTCGAACACCCGCGAGGCCAGGCTGTCCACATCGTCGTCTGGCAGGACCGGGACTTCTGCTTGAGCCAACACACGACCATGGTCGTACTCGTCGTCGACCACGTGTACCGTGCAGCCGCTGACCCGGTCGCCCTCGGCTAGCACCGCAGCGTGCACGCGGCTGCCATACAGTCCCACGCCTCCATGGCGCGGCAGCAATGAGGGATGAATGTTCAGGATGCGCTGATCCCAGCCGCTTGGCACCGGGTAGTGCACCAGGTAGCCAGCCATGACAACCATCTCAGCGCCCGCGTCTTCAATGGCCTGGGTCTGGGCCGCTGCAAACGCGGCGGGACTCGCGAAGTCCCGGGGGCGGATGACGAGAGCTTCGTGGCCCAGCTCCCGAGCACGGATCACACCCTTGGCCGTGCGCAGCGACGAGATCACCAACACGATGGAGGCATCGAGCCGGCCCTCGTCGATGGCTGACTGCAGATTCACGAGAGTCCGCCCGCCACCGGAGAGCAGCACGGCCAGCTTGACCGTCATGGCCGCACCGTGAACGAGACCACGTCTGAGAGCAGCCCCTTGCCCGGCGCGAGCAGGGACGCCGACTGGAAGTACAACGTCAGCCCGATGGAACTCGTCGTGAACGGGGGGATGAGCTTCGGTGTCCCCCCAGCGCCCGGGGCCACACCCTGGTGAATGATGACGGTCCGTGAGAGGTCGAGGCCAAAGGGCTGATCCCAGCCGGGGATGATCAGCGAACCTGTCCCCGTGGAGACGAATCCCCACAGGAAAGTCCCTGAATAGGCCCAGAGAAGCACCTGGCCCTCCTGCCCCAGAGGCGCCGGGAACAACTCGACCACAGGCCCGTCGGCCAATCCGGCGGCGCCATCGAAGAGGGCCACCAGGTCGTTGCCACCCACGACGATCTCAGGCCGGCCGTCCCCGTTCACGTCGGGCAGGGCCAGCACCGTGGTGGCCTTGGCGGACAGATCGAAGTCAGCCATCCACTGACCGCCCACGCCGCCCATGACGTAGAGGCGATGATCGACCGAGCAGGTGAGCACGTCTCGCTGACCGTTGCCGTCCAGGTCATCGGTGACCACCACACTGAGCATGCTGCCGCCGTTGTTCGTCGTGCCTTCGCGGCGCCACTCGTTGTTGCCGTTCAGGGCCAGGACCGCCGTGACAGCGTTGTCGAAGGACCCCACCACGATGTCCGTGAGGCCTGTACCCAGCAGATCTCCGATGAGATCAAGGGCGGTGACGTCGTTGAAGACGCCGTTGGCTTCCCAGAGCACGGATCCGTCGCTGCCGGACAAGCAGACGAGGCACGTGCCCGGAGCGTTGAACTGCCCCACGGCCACATCGTTGGTTCCGTCGCCGTTCACGTCGTCGAGGGGTAGCACGACAGAGCCCGGCCCGTCGAGGGGCACATCCCAGATCACCGAGCCGTCGGCGCCGTTCAGCAGCCGGGCGAAGGGCAGCCCGTCGCCGCCCGCGATGATCAACTCAGGCAGACCGTCGCCGTCCTCGTCGTGGGCGGGACGAGCGTCATAGACCACATCGCCTGCCACATGGCTCCAGAGGGTGGCGCCATCTGCGGACGACAGCACCATGGCGCTGTCTATCGCCGCGCCCCCGGCAACGATCACATCGGCGGCGCCGTCGCCATCGACATCAGGGCCGAACGAGACCGCGGAGATGTTGGCGGGCGAGGCCATGCCCGCAGCCGCCAACTCTCGGGACCAGAGCAGCCTGCCCGTGGTCGCCCGTCGGCTCTCGATCCGTCCCGTGGGTGAGCTGTAGCCCGCCACGAGGGCGCCGTTCGCAGCCGCCAACCCTCGCAGGCTGCGAAAGCCGTTGGGGGAGGCCTGCATGGCCGACCACAGCGTCTCGCCCGTCGCCCCATCCGTGACCTGCAGGGCGAAGGCGGCACTGCCGGGAGCGTGGCCCACCGCGAAGTCGTCGGCACCGTCCCCGTTCACATCGCCCACGACGACCATGGTCCTCGCCTGCCCGCGGGGGTGCGTGATCGCATAGGGCTCGGCGGGAAGGATGATGGGGATGCCAAAAAAGGGAGTCTCTGGCTCGGCCAGCAACGCGTCGATGGCGGCGGGCACGAGGTCGTCGCTCGTCCCGCCGCCGGACGCTTCCGTCCCAGGCGTGACAGCGCAGACACAGAGGGTGCTCAGGAGGCACAGGGAGAGTGAAGAGGCAGATGCCATGGCTGGGCGTGTACGAGAGAGGCGAAGGGCGGGGGCTTCAGTCTACCTCGGCTCCTCCAGGCCGTGAGACTGAGCTCTGATCGTCAACGGAGACGATCCGCCGGCCGACTCGCACCATGGTGGCTCCCTCTTCGACGGCCACCACGAAGTCCTCCGTCATGCCCATGGACAGCTGATCTAGCGGGGGAGACTGGGGGCGCTCAGCGGCTGCCAGCCGGGCCAGCTCGCGAAAGACGGGCCGTGCGCTCTCAGGGTCTGTGCTCCGGGGCGCCATGGTCATCAGCCCGGAGACCCTGCCGTGCTGAAGTTCCGCCGCCGCGTCCAAGGCCTCGTCGAGCTCAGCGGGAAGGAAGCCGCTCTTGGTCTGCTCTCCGCTCACGTTCACCTGCAGCAGCAACTCCGGAGACCGGCCCAGCTCGCCAGCCACCCGATCCAGGCGCCGCAGCAAGGCGATCGAGTCGACGCCATGAAAAACATCGAACAGTGCCATGGCTGCCCGTGCCTTGTTGGATTGCAGATGCCCGATGAAGTGCCACCGAAACGCGGACTCGAAACCCGCCAGCCGCTGCGCCGCCCCTTGCACCCGGTTCTCACCCACGTCGGTGACTCCCAGCTGGGCCAGCTCGGCAAAGATCGTCGCCGGAGCCGACTTGGTGACCACCACCAGCCGCACCGCCGCTGCCCGATCACCGGCGGCCCGGTCCAGCTCATCACGAACTGCCTGGAGGCGGTCTGGCAACGACGACGACACGAACGGTCTCGCAGATCAGTGGGGAGGTGGATGCAGGCAGGAGCCAGGAAGCCAGGATGACACTCCGCCGGCCCGAGTCAAAGGAAGAGCGGCGTCGCCCAGAGCCCGTTGAGCACCCTGGCCAACGGGTCCCCGGCGGCCACGCTGACCGCAGGGAAGTGCAGACCGTCCGGACGACATTCTACGAGCAGGGGCTCGGGCCAGGCAGGGAGCAGCAGCTGCCCTCGGCCCCTGGCGAGGCTCTCGGCGAGACGCTTCAGCACCGTGCCCCGCAGGTCCAGGCGGTGCGCCGGCGCCAAGCAGGGGCCCAGCAGTCGCAGGCACTCGACCCAGTGCCCGTGAGCAGAGGCAGTGTCCAGAGCCGCTGCATCGAGACGGGCCCCCAGGCCTTCCCGAGCCAGATGAGCAGCCAGGCTCTCGACGGCCCGGCCCACCTGTCGCTGCAGCACGCCCAGTGCCGAGCGCCGCAGACCGGCCAGTCGCTGCCCGGTCAGCGGCTGCTCGTCTCGAGCCAACAGGGCCCGCAAGCCATTGCGGGGGATGGACAGATCGTCGTTGGTCTCGTCATGAACAGCGGGCAGGCCCTGGGCAACCCGCCAGGCCCGGAGATCTCGTCGGCCTGGAGGAGCAGAGCCGTGAAGGAACGGGCGCAGATACCGTGGACCCTGAGGCTCAGCGCCGTCCCGGGCTGGCCGCACGGTGGGAATCCCGGCCAGGGCCCGAGCCCCACGGTGCCCCCGGCGCAGATTGAGCAGGGCCGTCTCCAAGGCATCGTCCAGATGGTGAGCCGTGAGGATCCAGGGCAAGCCTTGGTTCGCCGCCCAGCTTGCCAGGGCCTCCAGGCGCCGGGCTCGCGCAGCGGTCTCGCTGCGATCTGCGCCATGGGCTGGTGGGCAGCTCATGGACTGCAACGGCACGGCCAGGTCTGCACAGAGGCTGGTCACCGCGACAACATCGTCATCTGCCCCCGCCCTCAAGCCGTGGTGCACATGGGCCGCCTGGACGTGAGGCCAGCTCTGCGCCGCCGCCGCCAACAGGGCCACCGAATCACTGCCCCCTGAGACGGCCACCAGCACGCCGTCCCCCGCCCCGGCCAGGGTTTTCAGGCAATGCTGGACCTGCTCGACAGGCGAGGCGAGGCGAGGGTTTGCGGACGTATTGTTCATGGCCGCATGGAGCCTAACACCGGCGCCCGGTGCCCATGGCGGCAGAGCCCATCAGCCGCTACAATCCCGCCCTTTTCACTACCGGCCACAAGCGCCCTCAGCGGGCAGCAGGAGACAGCACCCATGGCGATCAAGATCGGCATCAATGGCTTCGGACGCATCGGTCGTACGGTCCTTCGCATCATGGAGTCCCGGCCCGATTTCGAGGTCGTGGCCATCAATGACCTGGCTGACCCCTCTGCCCTGGCCCACCTCTACAAGTACGACACCGTGATGGGCACCCTGGCCACCGAGGTCCATGGCGGGCAGGGCGAGATCACCGTGGGCGGTCGCAGCATTCGAGTGACCGCCGAACGAGACCCGGCCAACCTGCCCTGGAAAGAGCTGGGCGTCGACTTCGTCGTGGAGTCCACCGGCATCTTCCGCAAGCGCGAGCAGATCGCCGCACACCTCGCCGCTGGTGCGCCGAAGGTGCTGCTCACCGTGCCGCCGAAGGACGCCATCGACGCCATGATCGTGCTCGGCGTGAACGAAGACGACCTCAAGGCTGAGCACCAGATCATCAGCAACGCGTCCTGCACCACCAACTGCCTGGCCCCCGTGGCTCGGGTGCTGGTCGACTCGTTCGGTGTGCGCCGCGGCCTGATGACCACCGTCCATGCCTACACCAACGATCAGCGCATCGCCGACCAGATCCACAGTGATCTGCGCCGGGCCCGTGCCGCTGCCCAGAACATCATCCCCACCAGCACCGGGGCCGCGAAGGCCGTGGGCAAGGTGATCCCCGAACTGGTCGGCAAGATCGATGGCATGGCCATGCGCGTGCCCGTGGTCAACGGCTCAGTCATCGACCTGGTGGCCGAGCTCGACAAGCCCGCCGACGCGGCAGCGATCAACGCAGCCATGAAGGCCGCCGCAGAGGGGCCGCTGAAGGGCGTGCTGCAGTACACCGAAGATCCCATCGTCTCCAGCGACATCATCGGCAACCCCCACAGCTCGATCTTCGATGGTCTGGCGACCATGTCCATCGATGGCAACCTGGTCAAGGTTGTCTCCTGGTATGACAACGAATGGGGCTACAGCAACCGGGTCGTCGACCTGGTCGCGAAGTCACACAACTTGTCATGAGCGGGCGCACAGTCGCCGACCTTGACGTGGCCGGGCAGACCGTCCTGGTGCGGCTCGACCTGAACGTGCCGTTGCAAGACGGTGTGATCAGTGACGATTTGCGCATCCAGGCGGCCTTGCCCACGGTGCGTTCGATCATCGAGCGCGGCGGCAAGGCTGTGTGCATGAGCCACCTGGGACGCCCCAGGGGCGTCGACGAGAGCCTGCGGCTCGCGCCTGTGGCCGCGCGCATGGGCGAGCTGCTGGGTTGCCCCGTGCAGGCGCTCGACGAGACCGTCGGTCCTGCCGTGGAGGCAGCCGTGCAAGGGGCCTCCCCCGGGTCGGTGCTGCTGCTCGAGAACCTGCGCTTCGACAAGGGCGAGAAGGCCAACGACCCCGCCTTCGCCGGGGCCCTGGCTGCTCTGGGGACTCGCTACGTCAACGACGCCTTCGGCACCGCTCACCGGGCCCATGCGTCGGTGGTGGGCATTCCCGCGGTGCTCGGAGCAGACAACTCCGCGCCGGGTCTGTTGCTGGGCAAAGAACTGACCGCGTTTGGCCAGGTGTTGAAAGCTCCACGGAAGCCACTGGTGGCCATCCTCGGTGGGGCGAAGGTCTCTGACAAGCTGGCCGTGGTGACCAACCTGATCGAGCGGGTCGACGCCTTGATCGTCGGCGGGGCCATGGCCTACACCTTTCTCAAAAGCCGTGGCGAAGCGGTGGGCAACTCAAGAGTTGAAGAGGACTTCCTGACGGAGGCTGGGGCGATCCTCGATCGTGCCGAGTCTCGGGGCGTCGCGGTGCTGCTGCCCAGCGATCACATCTGCGCGTCATCATTCGATTCTGACAGGGCAGAGACCCACCTCGGGTGCATCCCCGAGGGCATGATGGGGCTCGACATCGGCCCCGCGTCGGCTGCGACCTTCGCCGGTGTCATCGCCGAAGCAGGCACGGTGGTCTGGAACGGCCCCATGGGCGTGTTCGAGCGGGAGCCCTACGCCTCCGGAACCCGGGCCGTCGCCGAAGCCGTGGCCGCCACTGACGGTTACACCGTGGTGGGCGGTGGGGACAGCGCCGCCGCCGTGAAGCTGTTCGGCCTGGCTGCAAAGGTCGACCACGTCTCCACGGGTGGTGGTGCCTCCCTGCAGCTGCTCGAGGGTGCGAGCCTGCCTGGCCTGGCTGCCCTGGGCCTGGAGTGAGGGCAGCGCCCCTGCGCTGCTGCCTGCTGGCATTGCTTCTGACACGGTGAGACCATGACGCCATGACACATCCCCCCGTCAAGATCGCGCCTTCCTTGCTGGCGGCCGACTTCGTGCAGCTGGCCAGAGATGTGGCCCGGGTTGAGGCCGCTGGTGCCGATTGGCTGCATGTCGATGTGATGGACGGACACTTCGTGCCCAACCTGAGCATTGGTCTGCCAGTGGTGAAGGCTCTGTCTGCTGTGGCCACCCGGCCCCTCGACGTGCACATCATGATCACCAACCCGCTGGAGTACGCCGAGCGCTACATCCAGGCGGGGGCCAACGTGCTCACCTGTCATGTGGAGACCGAACCCGAAGCTCTGGCGCTGATCCGCGCAGCAGGCGGGCGAGCTGGCCTGGCGGTGAACCCTGACACCGAGATCACTCAGGTGGCCGACTGGTTGGACCAGGTCGACATGGTCCTTGTCATGAGCGTGCACCCGGGCTTCGGCGGCCAGAGCTTCATGCCTCAGGTCTTGAGCAAGATCGAGTGGTTGCGAGGCCAGGGTTTTGAAGGCGACGTGCAGATTGACGGTGGCATCTCGCCCGTGACCATCGGCGACGCGGCGGCAGCGGGGGCGAACGTCTTCGTCGCCGGCTCGGCAATTTTTGGGTCGGACGACTGGCAGTCGACGATCCAGTCCATGCGCGACACGGCCGAATCTCGATGGGCCACCACCGCCTGAGGGCGGTCCCGAAGCGGAGACAACCCATGGGTTCACTGCCCTGGCTGCGGCATCGCAAGCGTGACATCCCCGGAGATCTCTGGGTGCGCTGCACTGCTTGCGACGAGACGATCTTTGGCAAAGAGGTTGACGATCAGCTGAAGGTCTGCCCCAAGTGCGGCTTTCACTTCCCGATCTCGTCCCATACGCGCATCGCCTACACCCTCGACCCGGCCAGCTGGCAAGAGTTTGACGCGGGCATGGAAACGGTCGACGCCCTCGGCTTCGTCGACAACAAGCCCTACCCGGAGAAGCTCGCCGACTCGTCCAACCGCACTGGCCTCAAAGAAGCCATGCGCTATGGACTCGGCTCGATCGCACAGCATCCCGTGGTCTTCGGCGTGCTCGAGTTTCGCTTCATGGGCGGATCCATGGGCGTGGTCGTGGGCGAGAAGGTCACCCGGGCGGTCGAGCTGGCCGCTGAGCGCAAGCTGCCGCTGATTCTGGTGGCTGCCTCCGGTGGTGCCCGCATGCACGAGGGCATCCTGTCCCTGATGCAGATGGCCAAGACCTGCTCGGCCCTGGCGGCCTACAGAGAGGCCGGGGGCTTCTATATCTCCATCTGCACCCACCCGACCACCGGTGGAGTGACCGCCTCTTGGGCCATGGCCGCCGATGTGATCGTGGCCGAACCCCGGGCGCTGATCGGTTTTGCGGGCCCCCGGGTCATCGAAGGGACGATCAAGAAGAAGCTGCCCCCGGGTTTTCAGATGTCCGAGTTCCTGCTGGAGAAGGGGCAGATCGACATGATTGTCCAGCGCATGGAGATGAAGGCGGTGCTGGCTCGTTTGCTCGAATATCTGCCAGTCCGCGGAAACCTTGCACAGCGGGGTGCCACGGCCTAGACTCCCCCGACGTTTTGAGCGCGGATCCCCAGTAGCTCAGTTGGTTAGAGCATCTGACTGTTAATCAGAGGGTCGTTGGTTCGAGTCCAACCTGGGGAGCCATCTCTCCGATCCGCCCGGCAGCGGGCGTCTGGCTGCCGGTCGCTGAGGCGGCTCAACGCCGCTGCGCCAGCGCTGCCGAGAGCTCGCTCCCGGCAGCCTCCCGCCACCCCTCGTCACGGCCAGAGCTTGCCGGGCGAGAGACCGTTCATGTGTTGGCCCCAGAACAGCCCCAAAACTGCCGCGCAACAGTGGGCAAAGGCTGCAGCTTTGGCCAAGATACCCCCCATGTGCCGCACCCTTTCCGACGTCACTTGAGGTCCCTCTCCATGGTTCGGTTGAACAAGATCTACACCCGCACCGGCGACGAGGGCAGCACTGCCCTTGGCGACGGCTCGCGAGTGCCCAAGACCCATGCTCGCATCGAGGCCTACGGCACGGTCGATGAGCTCAATGCGGTGGTGGGGCTGGCCCTCGACCACGCCAGCGACCAGGCTGAGAAGGACGGCCTCGACCGCCTCCAGCACGACCTGTTCGATCTGGGCGCTGACCTCTGTGTCCCAGTGGATGCCTCGTCTCAGCGGGACCGTTTGCGCATCACCCAGCCGGCCATCGACGGGGTCGAAGCCTGGATCGATCGGGCCAATGCATCCCTCGAGCCGCTCAAGAGCTTCGTCCTGCCCGGGGGGACGCCCTTGGCCAGCACGTATCACCTGGCCCGCACCGTGTGTCGTCGAGCTGAGCGCCGGTTGCTCGCGCTCATGGATGAAGATCCCGAGGGCGTCAACGCGTTGGGCCTGGTCTACCTGAACCGACTCTCCGATCTCTTCTTCGTCCTGGCCAGAGTGGCGGTGGGGGAGCACGAACGTCTTTGGATTCCTGGTGGGGGACAGTCCCGGTGAACGCTGCTTTCTGGGGTGCCGTCTTGGGCGGCGCCGGTGTGGCCCTCGGGGCGTTCGGTGCCCACGGCCTCAAAGACAAGGTCGATGCCCAGTCCCTGACGGTCTTCGAGACCGGAGTGCGCTACCAGCTCCTGCATGCCCTGGCCTTGCTGGCCGTGGGGGCCCTTGTGCGCAGCGGCTGCCCGGGCGCTGCCAAGGCTGTGCCGTGGTTTCTCTGTGGCGTCATCGCCTTCAGCGGCTCTCTCTACGCACTCACCGCCGGGGCGCCTCGCGCCATGGGCATGATCACGCCATTTGGCGGTGTCGCGCTGATCATCGGCTGGGTCCTACTCGCTCTTGCTGTGCGAGTCCGCTGATCACATGGCCAAGGACATTCGCTTCGAGCTGCTGCGTGTCGACCCTACAGGCGCACGACGGACGCGCTTCTTCACGGCCCATGGCGTGGTCGAGACGCCGACGTTCATGCCCGTGGGCACCGTGGGCGCCGTGAAGGCGGTGCTGCCCCGGGACGTCGAGGCCGTGGGCTCTTCGGTCATCCTGGGCAATACCTATCACCTGAGCCTCGACGACCGCACAGACCTGGTCGAACGAGCCGGCGGCCTGCACAGCTTCATGGCCTGGCCCCGGACCATCCTCACCGACTCCGGCGGCTTTCAGGTGTTCAGTCTCGAAGGAAAAGAAGTCACCGAGGACGGCGTGACCTTTCCAGGCGCGAAGGGCAAGCCGCGGATGCTGCTCGACCCCGAGACGTCCATGCACATACAACGGCGCCTGGGCGGTGACATCGTCATGGCCTTCGACGAGTGCTGTCCCCATGACGCGCCGCGAAAGTACGTGGCCGACAGCGTGGCCCGCACCACCCGCTGGGCCAGTCGCTGTCTCTCGCAGAAGCTGGGTCCCGGTCAGCTGCTCTTTGGCATCGTTCAAGGAGGAGTCCATGAGGCCTTGCGGCGGCGCAGCGCCTCGGCCATCACCGGTCTCGACTTTGACGGCTACGCCATCGGCGGCGTCAGCGTGGGCGAGGGGCACGAACTCATGTGCGAGGTCACGGGCTGGACCGCGCCTCTGCTTCCCGAAGACCGGCCTCGCTACTTGATGGGAGTGGGTCTTCCCGAAGACATCCTGGAGGCCATCGAGCGGGGCATGGACATGTTCGACTGTGTCATCCCCACACGCTATGCCCGGGGCGGGACGCTGTTCACCCGGCACGGGCGCATTCGCATCGGCGACCGCATCCATCGCCACGAGCTCGAACCCATCGAGGGCAAGTGCCGCTGCTACACCTGCCAGAACTACAGCCGCATGGTGCTCAGGCACCTCCATTACGCCCATGAGCCTGTCTTCGAGAGCCTGGCGTCCATCCACAACCTGCAGTTCTACGAAGACCTTGTCGCCAGTAGCCGCCATGAGATCGAACGGGGCCGATTTGGGCCCTGGAAGGCCGCTTTCCTGAAACGTTACAAGGGCGGCGATCTGAGAGGCGGGGGAGGCACCAGCCGCAAGGGGACGGGCACCTCGTCACCAAGTCGCCAGCAGTCGCGACCCAAGCGGCAGTAAACTCCGATCGAGAATCGGTCGATGAGACCGGGGGGGGCCCGCTGAGGGTCCCCTGGTTGCGGCCGCCTTCCAGGCCTCGTTGCGGAGATCCCATCATGGGTCGACTTGCCCTCTTTCTGACCGCTGCAGTCACGCTGCTCTTGCCTGCCTGCTCCCAGATGGTTGCCCACGGCTTCGATGGCATGTCCATCTCCGAACGGGGTGGCCAGCTCTACGTGGACGACGTGCTTGTCGAGCATCACCGTGAGGTGGAGGTCGCTCTGGATGCTGCCCAGATCGGCGAACTGAGTCTCAGCGTGCCCACGGGCCTGATCAACCTCGAAGGGGCGCCTGGCCAGCAGGGCCACCTGATCCTCGATGTCTACACCGAGATCGAGGGGGACGGCGAGGTCTTCATGGCCGGGGGCAAGGTCAAGCTGCGCTCGACACTGCGGGGCAAGCTGATCATCAACGGCGTTCGGGGCAGCATTCCCGCAGGCATGTCCCTCGACATTGACACGGGCACGGGGCAGGTGCTGCTGACCGCCCTGCAGGACGCCGAGACCGTCGAGGTCGATACGGGCACGGGCCCCGTACGGTTGCTGAACTGCAAGGTCGGCAACCTCGATGTGGACAGCGGCACCGCCGACATCCGCCTCGAAGGTGTGCACGGAGCCCTGTTCGACGTGGACACCGGCACCGGTGACGTGGTCCTTCAAGATTGCCACTTCGACCAGCTCCGTGGCGACACGGGCACAGGCGATTTTCTGCTCACCCTGAGCCAGATCGACAGCGGTCGATTCAACTCGGGCACCGGCGACGTCCGGCTGGTCGACACGATCATCACCCACATCAGGGCCAGCCTGGGGACCGGCGACGTGATCAGCGATATGGGCTCCCGCTGACCGCCTGACCCTCAAACAGTCGATTTGATGCCCTTTTCGCCCGTAAACCGTGGGTGATCAGGGCATCAGCAATTCCTGACATCTCTCGTGGCACGGTGGTCATCAGCGGGTTATGATCCGCTGATGACGCTCACCCAGGACTCCCTCACTGGCATGCTGCGGGTCCTCGCTGACGAGACCCGGCTACGGCTCTTGGTCTTGGTTTCCCAGGCCGAGTTGTCCGTGGGTGAGATCGCCCGCTGCCTGGCGATGGGCCAGAGCCGGATCAGCAACCACCTGAAAATCCTGCGCGAAGTGGGGCTGGTGGGGGAGCGACACGAGGGCAGCTACACTTTCTGTCGCCTCGAGGTACCTGCGGGCTCACTTGGGCGGCTCTGGCAAGCCGTGGCACCCTCTCTCGACGGCCTGGCTCGCCGAGAGGCCGACCTTGCCCGGCTGGCCGTGGTCCTGGCCGAGCGCAGCGACAGCCGAGCGTTCTTCGACCGCATCGCCGGCGACTGGGACGTGATCGGCAGTGACTTCAAGGACGGCACGGGCCGCCTCTCTGCCTTGAGCTGCCTGGTACCGAGTGAGACCGTCGTCGCCGACGTGGGTTGCGGAACGGGTTACCTGGCAGCGGCCCTGGCCCGGCGGGTCGATCGCATCCTCTGTATTGACCCCTCGGCGGCCATGCTCGACCAGGCCCGCATCAACCTCTCTGGCGCCTCCGCTGCCATTGAGTTTCGGCAGGGCACCATGGAGGCCCTGCCTGTCGATGATGGCACGGTCGACGCTGCGTTCGCCCACATGGTGTTGCACCATCTGGCAGACACCCGCAGCGGCCTCGACGAGATGGTGCGCATCGTGCGCCCCGGCGGATGCCTGGTGGCCATCGAGCTGCTGCCGCACAACGAATCGTGGATGCACGAGCAGCTCGCGGACACCCGCCTGGGGCTCGAACCCGCCGCTCTCGAAGATGAGTTCCGCGCAGTAGGACTCGTCGACGTCGAGCGCGAGTTTCTGGCCGACCGCTATGTGGTCGAGCACCCATCTGGCCGCTCGGTCGATCTCCCGCTTTACCTCGTCCGCGGCCACTTGGCCAGCTGACGAACCGATCTCAACCCCCTTTTCAACACACACCCACCCCACACGAATCTGATCGAGGAGTTCACAACGTGAGCAACGCTTCAACTGTGACCGAAGACTACAAGGTCGCCGACATGTCCCTGGCCGGCTGGGGTCGCAAGGAGATCATGCTGGCCGAGAAGGAGATGCCTGGCCTGATGTACTTCCGTGAGAAGTACAAGGCCGAGCAGCCCCTCAAGGGTGCCCGCATCGCCGGCTGCCTGCACATGACCATCCAGACCGCCGTGCTCATGGAGACCTTGGTCGACCTGGGCGCTGAAGTGCGCTGGAGCAGCTGCAACATCTTCAGCACGCAAGATCACGCCGCCGCCGCCATGGTTGCCGCTGGCATCCCGACCTTCGCCTGGAAGGGCGAGACCGTCGAGGAGGCTGACTGGTGCATCGAGCAGACCATCGTCTGGCCCACCGACGACGGCAAGGTCCTGGGCCCGAACATGGTGCTCGACGATGGTGGTGACCTCACCGCCATGCTCCACGAGGAGCGCTTCGCCGAGTACCTCACCGAGGTCCGCGGCTTCACCGAGGAGACCACCACCGGCGTGCACGCCCTGGTCAAGATGTTCAACGAGGGCACGCTCAAGCGCCCGGCGATCAACGTCAACGACTCGGTCACCAAGTCGAAGTTCGACAACCTCTACGGCTGCCGTGAGTCTCTCGCTGACGGCATCAAGCGGGCCACCGACGTGATGGTCGCCGGCAAGATCGTCGTGGTCGCAGGCTACGGCGACGTGGGCAAGGGTTGCGCCAAGGCCATGGCCAACTTCGGCGCTCGCGTGATCATCACCGAGATCGATCCCATCTGTGCGCTGCAGGCTGCCATGGAAGGCTTTGAGGTCACCACCATGGAGGCCGCCCTGGCCGAGGGTGACATCTTCGTCACCACCACTGGCTGCCGCGACATCGTCACCGCCGCCCACATGGCGGGCATGAAGGACGAGGCCATCGTCTGCAACATCGGTCACTTCGACATCGAGATCGACGTGGCCGGCCTGCAGGCCACCGACGGCATCAAGAAGCTGGAGATCAAGCCACAGGTCGATCGCTACACCTTTGCCGATGGTCACTCGATCATCCTGCTGGCCGAGGGTCGGCTGGTGAACCTGGGTTGCGCCACGGGTCACCCCTCCTTCGTCATGAGCAACTCGTTCAGCAACCAGGTGCTGGCTCAGATCGAGCTCTGGAAGAACACGGACAACTACGAGATCGGTGTCTACGTCCTGCCCAAGAAGCTCGACGAAGAGGTCGCTCGGGCTCACCTCGAGAAGCTGGGTGTGAACCTGACCGTGATGACAGATGTGCAGGCCAACTACCTGGGTCTGCCGAAGGATGGTCCCTACAAGCCGGACCACTACCGCTACTGAGCCCATGGCCAGAAGCCATGCAGGGACGCTCTGAGCACCACCGCATCGCGGGGGGGGCTCGCAGCGCTCCAGCTCGTCTGACCAGGCCGCCGCCCGGGGAACTCCCGAGCGGCGGCCTGTGCCGTTTCACGGTGCCCACGTCCTCGCCTCCACGGGAGTTTTCCCACAGCCTGTGAGGCCCATCTCGTCAGGCAGGGCGCCGATCGCTACGATGTCACAACCCCTGTTCGGAACCTGAAATGGCCAGTACTCCAGAAGTCCACACGGCGCTCAAAGTCGTCGATCTCCCAGACCTCAAGACCGACGTGGTCAGCGCAGGTTTCGTGCGCAACCTGGTCATCTCCGGGGGGGCAATCTCCTTTGAGTTGACCATGGCCTTGCCCCAAGCCGTGCCCGCTTCTTGGGTCGAGCAGCAGAAGGAGCGTTGCGAGGCGGCTGTGAAGGCCCTGCCGGGCGTGACCTCCGTGCACGTCAAGGCCTCGGCCACTGTGCGCCAGGGCAAGCCCGCCGATCGCGCCGTCATGCCAGAGGTCACCCACGTGATCGCCGTGGCGTCAGGCAAGGGCGGTGTGGGCAAGTCCACCACGGCAGCCAACCTGGCCCTGGCCCTGGTGGCCATGGGGCACAAGGTGGGCCTGCTCGACGCGGATATCTATGGCCCGTCCATGCCGACCATGCTGGGAGTGAACCAGCGACCCGATCCGGCCTCCGACAAGACCATCAAACCCGTGCAGGCTCACGGCCTGTCGGTCATGTCCATCGGCTTCCTCGTCGACCAGGACACGCCCATGGTGTGGCGCGGTCCCATGGTTCATGGCGCCCTGAGTCAGTTCTTGGAGCAGGTCGTTTGGGGGCCGCTCGACTTCGTCATCGTCGACATGCCCCCGGGAACGGGCGATGCCCAGCTCACCTTGACCCAGCGTGCGCCTCTGTCTGGTGCCGTCATCGTGACCACGCCTCAGCAGGTCTCCCTGATCGATGCCCGCAAGGGGCTGAAGATGTTCGAGCAGGTGAAGGTACCCGTGTTGGGCATCGTCGAGAACATGTCCTACCTGGTCGCTGAAGGCGTCGACGGAGAGCTCGACCTGTTCGGCAGAGGCTCTGCAGCCAAGGCGGCGACAGAGCTGGACGTTCCGTTCCTCGGTGAGATTCCCCTTGAGCCAGCTGTGTCCAGCAGCGGTGACAGCGGCACGCCCATCGTGGTCGGTGCGCCTGATTCCCGGGCTGCGGCGGCCTTCGCCGCGCTGGCCAAGCAGGTCGTGACCAGCCTGGGTGGGTCCGCCGACAAGCCCCTCGACTCGATGGTCTGGCAGGCATGACTGCCCTGCCCCAGGGAGTGAAGCCCGCACAGCTGAGTCAGGACGGCCCGGAGGTGTTGGTGATCCAGTGGAGCGACGACACGGTGACGCGTCATGGGGTTCGCGACCTGCGTCTGGGCTGTCGCTGCGCCGAGTGTGTGGACGAGTGGACCAACCTGCCCCGGCTCGACCCCGAGACCGTGCCCGCCGACGTGCGTCCCCTGCGCATCGAGCCCGTCGGGCACTACGGGCTGCAGGTGGCCTGGAGCGACGGCCACGGCACGGGCATCTACACGTTTGACACCTTGTGGGAGCTCGGATCCTCCGAACCCAAGAGCCCATCCCCGACAGATTGACTTATCCATGGACGACCTGAAGACCGTCGACCCGGAGATCGCTGCGGCGGTCGCTGCAGAGGGCCAACGTCAGCACACCGAGCTTGAGCTGATCGCCTCCGAGAACACGACCTCTCGGGCCGTCCGCGAGGCGGTGGGGTCGGTGTTGACCAACAAGTACGCCGAGGGCTATCCAGGCCGACGCTACTACGGCGGTTGCGAGAACGTGGACACGGTCGAGCGGCTCGCTCGTGACCGGGCCAAGGCCCTGTTCGGCGCCGAGAGGGCCAACACCCAGCCCCACTCTGGCAGCCAGGCCAACATGGCCGTGCTCATGGCCCTGCTCGAACCGGGCGACACCTTCCTCTCCATGGACCTGTCCCACGGCGGGCATCTGACCCACGGTCACCCGCTGAACTTCTCCGGCAGGCTCTACAACCCTGTGTTCTACGGGGTCGACCGGGAGACCGAGCAGATCGACATGGAGGCGGTGGCCTCCCTGGCCCGGGCAAACCGGCCCAAGATGATTCTGGCAGGCGCCAGCGCCTACTCCCGGCACATCGACTTCGCTGGCTTCGCAGCCATCGCAGCCGAGGTGGGCGCGGTGCTCATGGTCGACATGGCCCACATCGCTGGCCTCGTCGCAGCGGGCGTCCACCCCAACCCGGTCCCTCACGCCGACGTCGTCACCTTGACCACCCACAAGAGCCTGCGGGGTCCGCGAGGTGGTCTGATTCTTGGTCGCAAGGAGCACATGAAGACCATCAACTCCCGGGTGTTCCCGGGCATTCAGGGTGGACCGCTCATGCATGTCATCGCGGGCAAGGCCGTGGCCCTGCATGAAGCTGGCAGGCCCGACTTCGTGGCCTACCAGGAGCGCGTCGTGGCTTCTGCGGCCGCTCTGGCCAACGGACTGAAAGAGCGGGGGCTGCGGCTGGTCTCCGGCGGCACGGACAACCACCTGGTCATGGTCGATGTGGGCAGCAAGCAGCTCACCGGCGCCGACGCCGAACTGGCCCTGGGTCGGGCTCATATCACGGTCAACAAGAACATGATCCCCTTCGACACCCAGCCGCCCATGAAAGCCAGCGGCGTGCGCTTGGGGACTCCCGCGCTGTGCAGCCGAGGTTTTGGCCCGGCAGACCTGCTCATCGTCGCCGGGCTCATCGCGGACGTGCTCGAGGCCCCGAACGACGAGGCTGTGGCTGGGACGGTCCGAGAGCGGGTGCGCGAGTTGGCTGACGCCCATCCCATTGACGCGCTGGCCCCCCTCGGCGTGGCGGTCTGAGATGGTGGTCCACGGCGACGTCTATGTCGTGGACATCGAGACCGTGGGTGTGCCCTGGCCGTCACTCGACGACAAGACCCGCGAGTATCTGCTGAGCAAGGCAGGCAGTGACGGCGAGCGCGAAGCCGTGCCCCGACGACTCGGCCTCTCTCCTGGAACCGGGCGCATCATCGTCATCGGCATGCTCAACGTCACCGCCGAGAAGGGCGGCATGTTCGTGGAGGGCCGCAGCAAGGGCTGGTGCGAGGGCGGCCCCCAGGGCTTCATGCGCTTCGACGGCGATGAGCGGGAGATGCTGACCGAGTTCTGGCGCATGATCGGGGGACAGAACGCCGGACGCATCGTGACCTTCAATGGCCGGGGCTTCGATGGCCCCTACCTGATGCTGCGCTCGGCCATGCTGGGCGTGACACCCTCTCGCAATCTGGCGGGCTATCGCTTCGCCGTGTCACCCCATTGCGACCTGGCCGACGTGCTGGGCTTTCAAGGGGCCGTGCGCACCCAGTACAGCCTCGACTATTGGTGCCGTCGGTTCGGAGTCACCTCGCCCAAGGAGCAGGGCCTGGACGGCTCCCAGGTGCAGTCGGTCTACGAGTCCGGGGGGCTCGACTCCATCGTCGACTACTGCGCCAGGGACGTGGTCGCCACCGCCGAGCTCTATCGGCGGCTGGAGGACACACTGATCCCCCTCTTCGAGACACGCGCCCGGTAGGGGGCAGCGCTACAGGTCGTGACTCTGGTGGTGCTCCGGGCGATCCTGTTTCTGGCCAGAAACAGGACCACGCTCACCGGTGGAGAGTCAGCGACTGTCGCCTTTCGGGAATTCGTGAACTGCATTGAGGCGCCGCATGCTTCTCAAGCCTTGCACGCAGCGGCGGGCGAGTACGCACGACGTAAGCAGCCGCCCCCGGCGCATCCATCTTCACGTGGACTGTGTCCTGGCAAGACGCAGCGGACCGACCAAGCGGAGGCGTGCCCGGCAGTTGGTACCTCACCCAACAGCCCCCAGCCACGCACTATCCGCATACAATCGTTGCGTGAGGTGTGTCGTGGCAAGGCGCAGTGGTCTGGCTGAGCAGGGGCCCCGCCAAAGGACAGTCCAGTGGACTGTCCGACGTGGGGTGCGTGGCCCCCGGCCACGTTGAGCATCAGCCATGGCCGCTGCAACGCAGCCACGGCGCAGCTCACGCAACAGAGCCCGGCCACGCACGATCACTTAGCATTGGATTGCTGCTCGGAGAGCCGCGCAGGGCTGAGCCAGCCGATCGAGCGGATCACGTCCAGCACCTCGGACCAGCTGGGGAAGGTCTGCTCGGTGCGACGCTTGTAGGCGTCGATGGCTTTCAAGAACTGAAGCCGCTCGAATTCGATCAGCTCCGCGTCCGGCCCGTTGTTCTTGGGGCTGCGGCGCTTTGCGGACCGGGATGATGTGCGAGTCCCACTCGCTGTGGACGCCCCGGCCTTTTTCTTGGCTGGCGGAGCGGCCTTCTTGGCCCGGCTGCTGGTGGCAGTCTTGGCCGCCTTGGTTGTCTTGGTCGTTTTCGTCGTCTTGGCCTTGGTCACCGCGTCATCTCCCACCGAATGGCTAGCCGGCGGGTGCAGGACGCTCTGGAGCCTGGCCGCCGTCCCTCAGCTATCGGCCATCAGACCGTTTTCCCTGAAGTGCTGTGCCACAGATTCGGTGCTTGGCTTCTCGATGACCCCGAACTCGGTGACGATGCCAGCGATGTGCTCGTGGGGGGTGACGTCAAAAGCCGGGTTGTACACTGCCACATCTTCGGGCGCGTTGAGCCCGCCGGAGTAGCCCTTGCGGATCTCATCGGGGTCGCGCTGTTCGATGGGGATCCCGTCGCCGTGGGCCGTGGACATGTCGAAGGTGGAGGTGGGAGCCACCACGTAGAAGGGGATGCCGTGGTGCTTGGCCAGGACTGACACCGAGTAGGTGCCGATCTTGTTGGCCGCGTCGCCGTTAGCCGCGATGCGGTCAGAGCCCACGAAGATCTTCTGAATGCGGCCTTCTTTCATCACCTGTCCGGCCATGTTGTCGCAGATCAAGGTGACATCGATGCCAGCTCGGTGCAGCTCCCAGGATGTGAGCCGGCTGCCCTGGTTGAGCGGCCGGGTCTCATCGGCGAAGACCTTGAAGTTCTTGCCGGCCTCCTGCGCCGAGAAGAAGACTGCCAGGGCCGTGCCGTAGTCTGCCGTGGCCAGGCCCCCCGCGTTGCAGTGGGTCAGCGCACCCTCACCTTCGTTGAGCAGCTCTTGCCCGAACTTGCCCAGCTGGCGACAGATGGTGCGGTCTTGCTCGTAAATCGCGATGGCCTCATCGAGCAGCAGCTGCTTCAGTGCGGGGACGGACAGCTCGCCCGCCTCAGTGGCCACCCGGGTCATGCGATCGAGGCCCCAGAAGAGATTGACCGCGGTGGGGCGGGACTCGGCCAGGTCGTCGCAGGTCTCCTTCAGGTCGGCCATGAATCCGGCCCGATCACTGGCCGCGCTGTCGCGGATGCCCAGGACCACGCCGAAACCAGCAGCCACTCCGATCGCGGGAGCACCACGAACAGCGAGCCGCTTGATGGCGTGCCAGATCTCTTGCCGGGTGGTGCACTCGATCTCGACGAACTCGCCGGGCAGCAGGGTCTGCTCGACGAGCTTGCAACAGCCGTCGAGGCCGCCCTCCCAGTAAATGGTGCGGAGGTGCTGGGGGGTGGTCATCTCAGGTCTCCCGGGCGATCGCCGTCAGGCGTCCGCGAAGCGCTTGCTGACGGCGGCGTCCTTGGACAGGACACCTGCTTCCATTTGTTTGCGATGAGCGAGCAGCCGCTGGGCCACGGCTTCATCGGCAACAGCGAGTATGCGAGCGGCGAGCAGGGCAGCGTTCTTGCCGCCGGCCTTGTTGGCTGAGACCGTCGCCACGGGAATGCCCCCGGGCATCTGCACCGTCGACAACAGCGAATCGAGCCCGCCAGCAAAGTCAGTGGGCACCGGCACACCGATCACGGGTAGGGTGGTCTTCGATGCGATCACCCCGGCCAGATGGGCCGCGCCTCCGGCCACGCCGATCATGACCTTCACGCCACGCTCCCGAGCATGGCTGGTCAACTCGCCAACCTGCTCGGGAGTGCGGTGGGCCGAGAGAATGCGCACATCAAAAGGGATCTGCAGGTCTTTCAGCTGTGCCAGCCCGGATTCGATGTGGGGCAGGTCGCTGTCGCTGCCTAGCAGCCACAGCACTGGTGGAAGAGTCACGTAGGCTCTCCGCCGGTGAGCACACGGTGGATCTCGAAGTAGCGCTCTCTCGCCCGCTCAATCACCTCTGCCGGAAGAGTCGGTGCGGGAGCTTGGCGGTTCCAGTCGGTCTCCGACAGCGCATTGCGAATGATCTGCTTGTCGAAGCTGTCTTGCTCACGACCGGCTGCGTAGTCGGCGGCCGACCAGTAACGAGAGCTGTCCGGAGTGAAGACCTCGTCGATCAAGGTCAACTGATCGTTGACCAGCCCGAACTCGATCTTGGTGTCGGCGAGAATGATGCCCTTCGACAGGGCCAGCTCCGCCGCGTGTTCGTACAAGGCCAAGGCGAACGCGCCGGCCTTGGTGGCGACCTTCGTGCCCACGAGATGGGCCAGCTGTGGAATGCTCAGGGGCTCGTCATGCTGACCGCTAGGCGCCTTGGTGGAGGGCGTCAGGATCGGCTCGAGCAGCTTCGCGCATTGTTCAAGCCCCGGGGGCAACTCGTGGCCGCAGATCGATCCGGTCTTTTGATATTCGTCCCAGCCCGAGCCCGCCAGGTAGCCCCGGACGATGAACTCGGCTTGCAGGGGCACGGCCCGGCGCACCAGCGTGGAGCGGCCTGCCAGCAGCTCGCTGTGTCGCTTCACGGAGTCGGGCATCGCTGCCACGTCTGTCTCGATCAGATGGTTCTGCAGCAGTTCGGCGGTCTGGTCGAACCAGAACTTGCTCAGGCTGTTGAGCACCCGTCCCTTGCCTTCGATGCGCTGGGGCAGGATCACATCGAACGCGGAGACACGGTCGGTGGTCACCAACAACAGGCTGTTGTCATCGATGGCGTAGATGTCCCGAACTTTTCCGCGATGCAGAAGGTGCAGGCCATCCAGCTGATCGGACATGCGCACTTCCTCGGTCTCAGGGGTCATGGGACTCCTTTTGCATTCAATGGGGAGGGAAGGACTTGGGGTTCAACGGCAATGATACCCGCCTGGGCAGAGACGATCGATACGTGCCATCAGCCTTCCTGGGACGACCCTCCGTGGCTATGCTGGGCGCCCCGGCGAACGCCCCGACGCCGAGGTCAGAAGCAGGGCTCGGCAGCCCTCTCGGACACTGGATCTCCGGGGCTGGAGCGGCTCTCTTGGCAAATCTTCTGGTCACCGGTGGCGCCGGATACATCGGCAGCCACGCCGTGCGAGCCCTGCGAGCTCGCGGTCATGACGTGGTGGTCTACGACGACCTCTCCGAGGGCTTCGCCGACGCGGTTCTGGGCGCCCCCCTGGTGACGGCCGACATCCTCGACACAAAGACCCTTGAGCAGACCCTCAGCGACCAGAAGATCGACGCCGTGCTCCATTTCGCGGCTCGCTGCTACGTGGGCGAGTCCATGGAGAAGCCAGACCTCTACTGGCGCATCAACCGGGACGGCACCCGATCCCTGCTGGAGGCCATGAACCGAGCAGGTGTCAACAAGCTGGTCTTCTCCTCGACCTGTGCCGTCTATGGCAGCCCGCCCACGGTGCCCATCCCTGAAGATTGCCGCCGGGCGCCGGTGAACGTCTACGGCGAGACGAAGCTGGCCATGGAGGACGAAATTCGCGCGGTCGACGGCCTGAGCTCCGTGATCTTCCGCTACTTCAACGCGGCGGGAGCCAGCGAAGATGGCGTGCTGGGGGAGCGGCACGACCCTGAGACCCATCTGATCCCTCTGGCCCTCATGGCGGCCCGGGATGGTGGGGTGCTCACGGTGTTCGGAGACGACTACGACACCAAGGACGGCACCTGCGTCCGGGACTACATCCACGTCTGCGATCTGGCCGACGCCCACGTGCTCGGCGTGGAGCGCCTGCTGGCGGGGGGCGAGTCCTTGCTGGCCAACCTGGGCTATGGACAGGGGCACTCGGTGCTCGAGCTGGCCGAGGCTGTGCGCCGGGTCACCGGTCTGCCGCTCGAGGTCAAGATCGGACCTCGCCGGGCTGGCGATCCCCCTGAGCTGTATGCCGGCGGCGGCACCGTGCGCGAGCAACTGGGCTGGACTCCCAGCCGAGACGACATCGACCTCATCGTGCGACACGCATGGGCTGCCCTGCCGAGCTGATCGTCCTGGGTTCAGGCACCTCCGTGCCCCGAGCTGACAGGGCCAGCAGCTGCTACTTGCTGCGCTGCCAGGGCACGACCCTGCTGGTCGACCTGGGCCCCGGGGCCCTGCATCGGGCGGCCGCGGCGGGGGCCGATCTCGACGCCCTCGACGGGGTCTTGCTGACCCACATTCACCCGGACCACAGCGCCGATCTCGTGGCTCTTCAGTTCGCCCTGATGAACCCGGCGACCCGGGTGGGCCGCCCGCCCTTGCCTGTGTTTGGCCACCCGGCCATGAAGCTGCTGGTCTCCCGGCTGCGCAACGCCTGGCCCCGTTGGCTCGGGGCAGACGCTGCCCGGCTGACCCTGCAGCCCGTCGAGCGGGGTTCCATGACCCTGCCCGGGGGCTGGCAGGCCCAGGCTCTGCCCATGCGTCACCACGAGTCCTCTCTGGGCTGGAGACTGACCCTACCCAACGGAGCCACGGTGGCCCTCTCCGGCGACACGGTCGAATCTCCCGAGCTGCTGGAGCTTGGCAGAGACGTCGATCTCTTCGTGCTCGAGGCCGCGGGCCCAGATTCTGGCCCGCTCTCGGGTCATCTGACCCCGAGGCGCGCTGGGGCCGTGGGGGCCGACTGTGGGGCCCGACACCTGCTTCTGACCCACTTCTATCCCGCGACCTTGGCTGAACCCATCGAGACTCTTGTGAGGGAGACGTTTGAAGGCGAGCTGACCCTGGCCCAAGATGGCCAGATGCTCTCCCTCTCTCCTCGACCCGACCCCCGTCAGCCCCAGCCGGGCCGGGCCTCCTCATGACCCAGCTTCTGCTCTGGCTGTCCCTGCTTCTGGCAGTAGAGGTCCCGCCGGACCCGCTCACCCAGCTGGTGACCGAGGGCCCCCTGGCCCATTGCACCGTCTCCCTGCTGGTCTCGGATGCGGTCACGGGCGAGGTGTTGTACGAGCGCTCGCCCGATGTGCCCCTGGCCCCCGCGTCGAACATGAAGCTGATCACCACGGCTGCGGCTGTGAGTGAACTGGGGGCGGAGTACGAGTTCTCGACCCGCTTGCTGGCCAGCACCCCGCCCGATGAGAACGGCGTGCTGGCTGGTGACCTGATCCTGGTGGGCAGCGGCGACCCCTGTCTACGTGTCGACGCCCTGGCGCCCGAGGGGATCGCCGACCCGGCAGGCTTCTTGATCGACCTGTTGATCAGCACGGGAGTGCAGCGGGTCGACGGCTCGTTGGTCCTCGACGACGGCCTCTTCGATCGCCAGGCCCTCCATCCCCACTGGCTCGCTGAGGACCTGGGCTACAGCTACGCCGCGCCGGTGAGCGCGCTCTCGATCGACGGCAACTGCCTGAACATCTCCGTGGACGGAGGGGGCGACGGTGTGCGGCCGCGACTGAGCATGGGGACGGTCATTGACGGGTACCAGCTGCGCAACGAACTGAAGTGGTCCAGCCGCTCCCAGCAAGCCGATGTTTCTCTGCTGCGTCCGGACGACGGGGGCGTGGTGCGCATTGCTGGGGCCATGTCCCATGGGTTGGGCGCGCGCTCGTACACCGTGCCCGTGCGCGATGGAGCGCTGCTCTTCGGGCGCCGCATGGTGGCTCAGCTGCGGGCCCGAGGTGTGGCCGTGCGCGGCGGTCTGGCCCGTGAGGTCGGCGCGGCCAAGCGGCACCGCAACCCGGTCGAGCTGGTGCGTTTCGAGACGCCGCTGTCCCTGGCCGTCTTGCTGGCCAACAAAGAGAGCGACAACTCCATCAGCGACCATCTGTTGAAGACCCTGGGGGCCGCAAGATCCGAGCAGGGGTCCTTCGCGGTCGGCTCCCGGGCGGTGCTTGACTTTCTGGCCCACACGGCCCAGACGGAATGCACCGAGCTGGTCATCGAAGACGGCTCGGGCCTGGCCAGCAGCAACCGGCTCACGGCCCGATCTCTGGTCGACGTGCTGGTCACCATGAACACCAGCGCTGCTCCGGAGCGACAGGTCTTCCTGACCAGTCTGCCCGTGTCTGGGCTCGATGGCTCGCTGGCTCGCAGACTCGGCGAGCCACCCTATCGCAGCGCCGTGCGAGCCAAGACCGGTTACATCGAGGGCGTGTCCTCGTTGTCTGGGTACGCGGTGGCTCACAGCGGTCGCGTGCTGGCCTTCTCGTTCCTCGCCAATGGCTTGAAGCCCGGAGAGAACAAGGCGGTCAAGGCCCTCCAGGATGACGTCTGCCGCCAGCTCGTCGATCTCTGGTAAGCGACTCCCATGGCGTCGCTAGACCAGGAGGTTGCGTTCGCGGTGGAAACCGCAGAAGCCGCGGGGGCTTTGATCCTCTCGCACTACGAGCCGTTCCCCAGTGGTGCGGTGCGCATGAAGGGCCTCCGAGACCCGGTCACCGCAGCAGATCTGGCCGCCGAGCGGCTGATCGTGGGGGCCATTCGGGAGCGTTGGCCTGGCACGGCCATCTTCGCCGAAGAAGAGACTCAAGACCCTGACAGCCAAGGGCTGACCTGGTATGTGGACCCCATCGACGGCACGGTGAACTTCAGCCAGTCCCACCCCTTCTTTGCCGTGTCGATCGCGCTCTACGACGGGGACGAACCGCTGGTGGGTGTGGTGCACGCGCCGCGCCTCGGCGAGACCTTCGCCGCCGCTGCGGGCCGAGGGGCCACGCTCAACGGGCAGCCTCTCGCCGTGTCAGCCAAAGAGGCGCTGATCGACTCGGTGCTGGCCACGGGCTTCGCCTACAAGCGTCACGAGCTGGCAGACAACAACGTGGCTCAGTTCGATCACTTCGTGCTGCGCGTCCGGGGCATGCGTCGCTGCGGCTCCGCGGCGCTCGATCTGGCCTACACCGCCGCCGGGCGCCTCGACGGCTACTGGGAGCCGCACCTCAACCCCTTTGACGTGGCTGCGGGGGCCCTGCTGGTGCGCGAAGCCGGCGGGCAGGTCAGCGACATGGCAGGGGCGACCCGCTGGCTTCACGGGGGCTCGATCGTCGCCGCCAACCCTGCACTGCACGGCGCAATCCTCGACGGCTTGAGGACTGCGGCCCCGTGACTCTGCAGGACATCGTCGTACGCGGAGCCCGAGAGAACAACCTGGCGGGCATCGACGTCACCATCCCCCGGTTGAAGTTGACCACGGTCACCGGGGTCTCCGGGTCGGGCAAGAGCTCTCTCGCCTTCGATACCATTTTTCAGGAGGGCCAGCGGCGCTACGTCGAGAGCCTCTCATCCTACGCCCGGCAGTTCTTGGGACGCATGGAGAAGCCAGCCGTCGACCACATCGACGGCCTGTCGCCCACCCTGCTCATCGATCAGAAGACGGTCAATCGCAACCCCCGCTCGACCGTGGGCACGATCACCGAGATTCTCGACCACCTGCGCCTGCTCTTCGCACGCCTGGGTCAGCCCTGTTGCCCGACCTGCGGTGTGCCCGTGGCGGCTCAGAGCGTTGAAGCCATCGTTCAAGAGCTGCTCGATGAGTGGTCCGGCAAACGACTGGTGGTGCTCGCCCCGGTAGTGCGCGATCGCAAGGGTGAGTACCGAAAAGACGTCGAGGGTTGGCGCCTCAAGGGACACACCCGCGCCTGGATCGACGGCAGCGAGTGCCGCCTCGACGAGCAGATCACCCTGCGCCGCAACGTGCGCCACACCATCGAGCTGGTCATCGACCGCATCAAGCCTCAGCCCTCCAAACGCGACCGCTTGTTCGAAGCGGTGAGCAACGCCTGCGCCCTGGCAGGGGGCCTGGTCTGGATCCGAGTCGAGAGCGGCGAACCCGTCGCCTTCTCCACGCTCAGTTCATGCCCCGAGGGACACGGCGAGTTTCCAGAAATGGAACCCCGGCTGTTCTCGTTCAACTCGCCCCACGGAGCCTGCCCCGATTGCGAGGGCCTGGGCGAGAGGCGTCAGCCTGACCCGGCGAAGGTGATCGCAAACGAGGCGCTCTCCCTGAACGAAGGCGCCTTGAAGATCTCCAACCGCAAGGGCTACATGAGCTATGTGCGCCTCGGGCCGGCGAGCCTGAAGGCCCTGGGAGCTGCCTTTCAGATCGACCTCGACTGCCCCTGGAAGGACCTGCCGAAACGGGCGCGCCAGACCATGCTCTGGGGCTCGGGCAAGCGCGAGGTCACCATGGAGTGGGACTGGATGTCCCGGGATGGTCGCACCAGCTTGAAAGGCAAGGACACCAAGCCCTTCGAAGGCGTCCTGCCGGCCATCGAGCGCCACGTGGGTCAGCCCGGCTTTCGTCAGGTCGAACGTTTCTTGACCAGCAGCACCTGTCGCAGTTGCGACGGAGCACGCCTGGGCGAACATGCCCGGTCGGTTTGGTTTCACGGACAGCGGCTGCACGAACTCTGTGGCGAGAGCATCGGTTCTGCGCGCAAGTTCTTCAGCAAGCTGAAACTGGTCGACCGGGAGGCGCTCATCGGCCGACCCATCGTGCGCGAGATCGAGACCAGGCTGCGCTTCTTGTCGTCGGTGGGGCTCGACTATCTGCGCCTGGACCGCAGTGCACGCACACTGTCTGGCGGTGAGTCCCAGCGGGTCCGGCTGGCGACCCAGGTGGGCTCGGGCCTGCAGGGTGTTCTGTACGTCCTCGACGAGCCGTCCATCGGTCTGCACGCCCGGGACAACCAGCGCCTGATCAAGACGCTGCGGGAGCTGCGCGACCGGGGCAACACCGTGCTCGTGGTCGAGCACGACGAAGAGACCGTTCTGGC
This sequence comes from uncultured Phycisphaerales bacterium, assembly GCA_964537035.1. Lineage (GTDB taxonomy): Bacteria > Planctomycetota > B15-G4 > B15-G4 > B15-G4 > CAZIAK01. Next base: position 132,201 of record CAZIAK010000001.1, read on the forward strand.
CGGTGATCAGATGGTCGACATCGGGCCCGGGGCAGGCCATCTGGGAGGGCAACTCCTGGCCGCGGGTCCGGTCCACGAGGTGCTCAAGGGCCCGCGCACCCTGACCACCGAGTACCTGCTGGGTGAGCGGGCCATCGCTCTCCCCGAAGAGCGGCGCCCAGGCAGCGGCGAGGCGCTCACTGTCGTGGGAGCACGGCAGCACAATCTGGCTGATGTGGACGTGACCTTCCCCCTGGGCTGCATGATCGCTGTCACGGGCGTGTCCGGCTCAGGCAAGTCCACCCTTGTCGACTCGATCCTCAAGCGGTCCCTGGCGGCAGCGCTGCACAACGCCGAAGCCGTGCCCGGGGCACACAAGCGCATCAACGGTCTGCAGCACATCGACAAGGTCATCGAGATCGACCAGCTGCCCATTGGTCGCACGCCACGCAGCAACCCGGCGACCTACACCGGTGTGATGACCTTGATGCGCGATGTGTTCGCCGCGACCCCCGAGTCGAAGGTGCGGGGATACGCCAAGGGGCGCTTCTCTTTCAACGTCAAGGGCGGGCGTTGCGAGTCGTGCCAGGGCGCTGGGGTGAACACCATCGCCATGCAGTTCCTGCCCGATGTGCAGGTCACCTGCGAGGTCTGTTCGGGCCGGCGCTACAACACCGAGACCCTTGAGATTCAGTATCGCGGGCGGTCCATCGACCAGCTGCTCGACATGACCGTCGAGGACGCCCTCGAGTTTTTCGCCCACCACAAGAAGACCGCTCGCATCCTGCAGACGCTCCATGACGTGGGCCTGGGCTACGTGAGCTTGGGGCAACCCTCGACCACTCTGTCGGGAGGCGAGGCGCAGCGCATGAAGCTCGCCTCCGAGCTCTGTCGCCCGGCCACGGGGCGCACGCTGTACATCCTGGATGAGCCCACCACGGGGCTGCACTTCGAAGATGTGGCGGTGTTGATCAAGGCCTTGCAGAGGCTGGTCGATGGGGGCAACTCCATGATCGTCGTCGAGCACAACCTCGACATGATCATGACCGCTGACTGGGTCATCGACCTGGGTCCCGAAGGGGGCGACGGCGGGGGCCAGGTGGTGGCCAGCGGTACCCCCGAAGCGGTCATGAAGGTTCGCAGCTCCCACACGGGCAAGGCCCTGGCCAAGCGCGCCCGGCTGTCTGCCTCGCCCAAGACCACATCGGCCAGGGACGGCGACGTCACCTGCCGTGATCTGGTGGTCAAGGGAGCCAGCCTGCACAACCTGCAAGACGTGGACGTGCGCATTCCCCACGGCAAGCTGACCGTGATCACCGGGCCGTCCGGATCGGGCAAGACCAGCCTGGCCTTCGACACCTTGTTTGCCGAGGGGCAGCGACGCTTTGTCGAGAGCCTTTCGACCTATGCCCGGCGCTTTCTCGCGCGCATGGAGCGCCCGCCCGTCGAGTCGATCTCTGGCCTCTCGCCGGCCATCGCCATCGATCAGAAGACCGCCAGCCTCAACCCCCGATCGACCGTGGCCACCAGCACGGAGATCCATGACTACCTGAGGGTGCTGTTCGCCCGGGTGGGACAGCCCCATTGCTGGACCTGCGGTCGCGAGCTGCGCAGCTGGTCCGCCACGGAAGCCGCCGCTGATCTGGTGCGCCAGGCCGCCGGCAGCAAGGTGATGATCACAGCGTCACTGGTGAGCGACGACGTGGCCCATCCCACGGTGCTGTCCCAGGCCAGCGAGGTGGCCGAGATGGCCCCTGAGTACCAGGCCGACGGCTTCGTGCGCCTGCTGGTCGACGGAGAAGTGGTACGGCTCGACGCCCTGCCCGAGACGAGCAAGGCAAGCTCGGTCGAGCTGGTCATCGATCGCCTCACCGTCGACGGACGACGGCGGGGTCGCCTGGCGGAGGCCCTGAGCCTGGCTCAACAACGGGGCCTGGGGCTGGCCCATGCCAGGGTCATCGATGGCGCCGTGATCGATTACGAAGCGCGAGGCGGCTGCGCTCGCTGCGGCAACCGTCTGCCCGCCGAAGGACTGAGCCCGCGCATGTTCTCGTTCAATAGCCACCTGGGAGCCTGTCCCCTCTGCGAAGGACTGGGCAGGGTCATGGCGGCCAGCGAAGAGCGCCTCATCGACAACCCGGGCCAGCCCCTGCTCGACGGCGCCATGACCTCCCGGGTGGGTCGCCATATTCTGCGCAAGGGCGGCTGGCACCAGCAGCTGTTGGAGCAGATCGCCGAGCACTTCAAGGTCGACCTGAAGCGCCCCTGGTCCCGATTGCCAGAGGCCTTCCAGGAGTGCGTGCTCTTCGGCACCGGCCTTGAGCATGACCTCAAGGTGCGCTACTCCAAGTCGAGCAGCGGCCGCTCCCGGCAAGTGGACTTCGATGTGGATTGGCAGGGCCTTCTGCCCACGGTCGAGAAGTGGTGGCGCAAGACCGACAGCGACGGCTGGTGGCGGAAGGCCCTGGAATCGGTCATGTCTGCCCAGGATTGTCGGGGCTGTGGGGGAGGTCGCTTGCAGCCAGCGTCCTTGGCGACCACCGTGGCGGGCCTCGACATGGGCGCCATCGCCGCGCTCACCGTGAGCGAAGCCCGGGCGACCTTCGCCCAGCTGTCCCTGCAGGGCAACGACGCCACCATCGCCGAGGACATCCTGCTGGAGATCGGCAACCGGCTGTCGTTCCTCGACGAGGTGGGGCTCGGTTATCTGGGGCTCGGCCGGGCCAGCTCGACCCTTTCGGGAGGCGAGGCTCAGCGCATTCGACTGGCCTCGCAGCTGGGCAACCGGCTGGTGGGCGTGCTGTACGTCCTGGACGAGCCGTCCATCGGCCTGCACCCCCGCGACCAGACCCAGCTGCTGGGCACCCTCTACGGCCTGCGCGACCTGGGCAACACCATCGTCGTGGTCGAGCACGACAACCAGACCATCGAGGCCGCCGACCACGTCATCGACATGGGCCCTGGCGCCGGTCGTCATGGCGGCAAGGTCGTGGTGGCGGGCCCCCCTGATCGCCTCCGCCGCAGCCGGGCCTCGCTCACCGGGCGCTACCTGTCGGGCAAGGCGGGTCTGGAGATCCCCGAAGAGCGCAGGGTCGGCGATGGTGAACTGCAACTTCGTGGCGCCAGCCTGCACAACCTCAAGAAGGTCACCGTGAGCCTCCCCCTGAGGGCTTTCACCGTGGTGACCGGGGTGTCCGGGTCGGGCAAGTCGAGCCTGGTCAGCGGCCTGCTGGTGCCTGCCCTGAGGGCCAAGCTCGAACCGGATGCTGATCCGCCCAGGGAGCTGTCAGCCCTCAAGGGGGCCAGTGCGGTGGACAAGCTGCTGGTCATCGATCAGTCGTCCCTGGGCCGCTCTTCCCACAGCAATCCCGCCACGTACACCGGCGCCTTCGGCGAGATCCGCAACCTCTTTTCGGACACCGCTGAGGCGCGCATGCGAGGTTTCGCCCCCGGGCGCTTCTCCACCAATGTGCCCGGCGGGCGCTGCGAAGCCTGCCAGGGCAAGGGTGTCGAGCTGGTCGAGATGCACTTTCTCTCGGACGTGGAGATCCCCTGCGAAGATTGTGGCGGTCGCCGTTTCTCCCGGGACACCCTGGCCGTGCTCTGGAAAGGCCTGAGCATCGCCGACGTTCTGGAGCTCGAAGTCGACCAGGCCCTGGAGGTCTTCGACCAGCACAGACGCATCAGCGGAAAATTGCGCTTCCTCTCGGCGGTGGGTCTCGGGTATCTCAAGCTAGGGCAATCCGCGACCACACTGTCTGGTGGCGAAGCCCAGAGAGTCAAGTTGGCGGCCGAACTGGCCCGCCCCGGAACCGGCCAGACCGTCATCGTGCTGGACGAACCCACCACAGGACTGCACGCCGACGACGTCGCCAGATTGGTCACCGTCCTGCAGCGCATGGTCGAACAAGGAAACACAGTCGTGGTCATCGAGCACAACCTGGACGTGATCAAGTGCGCCGATCACATCGTCGATCTGGGCCCGGAAGGCGGCGATGGGGGAGGCACGGTCGTGGCTGCGGGCACACCAGAGCACCTCGCCTCGGTGCCCGAATCCCACACGGGCCGTTTCCTGGTGCCGCTGCTCAAGGCCGGCCATTCATGAGCACGGTCGACAGTGACGCGCGCCCGCTCACCGTCCAGGGCGACAGGACCATCCTGGCCGAGGTCCATGCTCCCGGCTTTGCCGAGGCCCGGGACATGCTGCCCCTGTTCGCCGAGCTCGAGAAGAGCCCCGAGCACGTGCACACCTATCGCATCACGGCGCTCTCCATCTGGAACGCGGCGGCCTCCGGGCTCACCGACACCTCCATCCTCGATTTTCTTGAGCGCTTCTCCCGCTACGACATCCCGCCGAACGTCCGTCGGGAGATCAAAGAGAACATCCGCCGCTTCGGGCTCCTGCGCCTTGAGCGCACCGACGGCGTGTTGCGCCTGGGCTCCAGCGACGCCGACCTCTTGAAGAGCCTGGGCAAGGCCGCTGGCCTGAAGTCGTACTTCGACCACTCCGCCACCACCGAGGCCGGCTTGGCTGTGATCGAAGTGCAGCGGGGCGAGGTGAAGCAGGCCCTGATCCGCATGGGCTATCCCGTCGAAGACCTGGCGGGCTACACCCCCGGTGCCGAGATGGCCTTCGGCTTCCGCACGACGATGGCCCACAGCGAAAAGCCCTTCGAGCTGCGTCCTTATCAGAGCGAGGCGGCGGCGATCTTCCATGCTGGCGGCACCGAGCGGGGCGGCAGCGGGGTGGTGGTCCTGCCCTGCGGCGCGGGCAAGACCATCGTGGGCATGGCCTGCATGCAGCGCCTGCAGACCCAGACGCTGATCCTCACCACCAATACCATCGCCGTGCGGCAGTGGCGCACCGAGCTGCTCGACAAGACCGACCTGCGCCCCGATCAGGTGGGGGAGTACACAGGCGACAGCAAGGTGGTCGCTCCCGTGACCATCTCGACCTACCAGATGATCACCTACCGGCGGCGCAAGACCGGCGAGTTCACCCATTTCGCGCTGTTTGGCGCCCGTGACTGGGGGCTGGTCATCTACGACGAAGTGCACCTGCTCCCCGCCCCGGTGTTCCGGGTCACGGCCGAGATCCAGGCTCGCCGTCGCCTGGGCCTCACCGCCACCTTGGTCAGAGAGGACGGCCGGGAGGACGAGGTCTTCTCCCTGATCGGCCCCAAGAAGTACGACGTGCCCTGGAAGATCCTCGAACGCCAGGGCTGGATCGCCGACGCCCATTGCGTCGAGGTGCGCCTGGGCCTGGCCCCGTCCCTGAACCTCGACTACCTGAGCGCGGGCAACAGAGAGCGCTTCCGCATCGCCTCCGAGAATCCGGACAAGCTGCCCGTGGTGGCCCAGCTCGTGGCCAGGCACACCGACGACCGGGTGTTGATCATCGGGCAGTACCTCGATCAGCTCGACAGCCTCGCCGAGTCGCTCGGCTCACCGGTGATCACGGGCCGCACGCCCAACAAAGAACGGGGGCTGCTCTATGAGCGCTTTCGCAGCGGAGACCTGCGTGTGCTCATCGTCTCGAAGGTGGGCAACTTCGCCGTGGACCTGCCTGACGCCAACGTGGCCATTCAGGTCTCCGGCACCTTCGGTTCCCGGCAAGAAGAAGCCCAGCGCTTGGGCCGCATCCTCAGGCCCAAGAGCGACCGGAGGCCGGCCGTGTTCTACTCCGTGGTCACCCGGGACAGCCGCGAGGAGCACTTCGCCAACAACCGGCAGCTGTTTCTCACCGAGCAGGGCTATACCTACGAAATCAAAGACGTCTCAGAATTGCAGGCGTGACTGACTCTGTTGGGTGAGCTGCGCCGTGGCTGCGTTGCAGCGGCCACGGCTGATGCCCAACGTGGCCGGGGGCCACGCACCCCACGTCGGACAGTCCACTGGACTGTCCTTTGGCGGGGCCCCTGCTCAGCCGGACCACTGCGCCTTGCCACGACGCAGCTCACCCAACGATGGGGCTTCCAACTGCGGGGCCGCGCCTCCGCTCAGCCGGACCACGGCGCCTTGCCACAACGCGGCTCACGCAACGATGGGGGGGCAACTGCGTGGATGGGGGTTCTGTTGAGGGGTGGATGGTTGTCTTTTGAGCTGCCTTGGTGCGGCGGCGGCTGGCTGGGTTTGGGATCGGGGCTCGCTGCCCGTTGCTGGCTTGGGGTACAGTGGCTCGATTCCAGGCCCATGGAAGAACCGTGCACCAAAGATCCCCCAGAACTCACGAGAGCGTGACCCGCGGAGTGGCCCTCCGGGTGGTCCTCGAGCAGAAAGAAGACCGGGAGCTCAAAGAGCTCTTGTCCTTCTGGGATGGGCAGACCCCCCACGGGAAGACCACCGGGCGCCTGATCGGCGATCTCCTGCGGCTCATGTCCTCTGAGAAGGCCGTGCGCAAGCGGGTCAAGTTCCTGAGCAAGAAGCTCGTCGACCTGCTCAAGTTCTTCCTGCGCGGCAATGGCTATCGGGCTGAGCTGGACCATGTCACCGGGACCCAGGGTTTCTCCTACCTGTCGTCCTTCGAGCTCAAGGCCGCGGTCAACGCTCTGATCAAGCGGGGCTTCTTGTTCACCGCCCAGAATGGCTCGGCGCAAACCGAAGCGTCCGAGGATGAGCAGCGCGCCGAGACCTTCTTGGTGCCCTGTGAACTCGGCGACGTCCTGCAGGCCTTCATCTGGGATGACGATCGTACGGTCGAGGAGATCTTCTCGCTCCGTGGCCAGCTCTCCCGCATGGTCGACCGCAAGGAACTCGGCGCTCTTGTAGAGCGTCTCACGGGATCAGACCACGGCTCCCTCAAGCATGCCGAGGCCGCGGCTCATCTGGCCACCGAGCCTGCGGTCGCGAAACGCCTGGAGCAGGTCCCCGAACGCTACCACGAGCTGTTGCGCATTGTGGGCCAGCAGTACGGCGGTACGGTCAGCAAGGCCACCCTGATGAGGGGCCACAAGGGCTTGCCCGACTGGAACCGAAAAGAGCTGCAGGACCTGCTCGAGTCGAACCTGCTGGGCACCGTGCGACACGTGAGCCTGGGCGAGTTCGGCATCCATCAGTTCGATGAGGCCGTGGTGTTGTTCGCCGAGGTCCTGGCGCCCTTGCGCGACCTGCTGCAACCCGAACCCACCGAGATCGACCAGCTGCACAGCCTGGGCGTGAACCTGATCTCGGACATCTCGGCGTTCCTGTCCTTCGTCGAGCACAACCCCATCAAGCTGACCCTCTCGGGCAAGGTGTACCGCACCGCGGTGCGCAAGCTCGAGGACGAGTTCATCATCGCGGGCACCTCGGGGTTCACGGGCGACTGGCTGTTTCAGTACCTCTTCGAATTCTGCATGTCCCAGTCGATGATCACTCGGGGCGAGGCCCGCAGCGTGGCCCTGACCATCAAGGGCCGCAGCTGGGACCGCACACCTCTCGACACCAAACTCAGCCGACTGCTCAAGTTCAGCTGCGCCAACTGGACCACCCAGGTCGAGCCTTTTCATGGCCAGGGCCTGTTGACCCAGTATCTCGACCGCTTGCGTGAGCTGCCTCCGGGCCAGTGGGTGGACATCAACGCCCCGGCCTTCGACGCCCGCAACCGCTACCTGGCCGAACTCGACAACCTGGGCGTGCGGGACCGTTTTCAGAGCCGCTACCAGTTCGCCCAGCAGTCGGGCATGCGCGATCCCCATCGCCTGGCCTTGGCCTTGACCACCTGGTCCCGGGAGCGACTGTTCCTGTTTGGCCTCATCGATCTGGGAGAGTTCGAAGACAAGCAGGTCTGCTTGCGGTTGACCTCGCTGGGGGCCAAGGCTCTCGGCGTCGAAGTGCCAGCAGACAGCGCCATGCAGTCGGCGCCCCTGGTGGTCAACCCCGACTTCGAGATCATCCTCTTTCCGACCGACGACACCTACGATCTGATCACCGCCCTCGATCGCTTCGCCGAGCGCATCAGCAGCGACTCCGCCTACCGCTACAAGTTGACCGAGGCGTCCATCGAGAAGGCCGTGGCGGAGGGGCTCGAGTCAGCCTCCATCCTGCGCACGCTCAGCGAGCACAGCCGTGTCGAAGTGCCGCAGAACGTGATCTATTCCATCGGACAGTGGTCCAGCAAGGTCAAGTTCGTGCAGCGCTCGGTGGTGACCCTGGTGCGCGGCCGCACCAAAGAAGTCATCGATCGCATTCTCCATCACGAGCCCCTGAAAGCGCTGGTCATCGAGCGGCTCTCGCCCACCTCGATCGTCCTGGCCAGTGACCTGCCCATGAAAGAGTTCGAGGAAGAGCTGCACTCCTTGGGCGTCTTTCTCGAAGACAGCGGTGTCTGAGATCCGGCCAGGCGCTCTGCGCTTGGTCAGCATCACCCCGGGAGATCGCTCTCCCGCTGAGACCCTGGCCCTCGCCGACGCTGGCTTGTCTGGTGGCGTCACGACGATCCTGTTGCGAGAACGAGCTGGCGCACCGTCCGCTCTGCGAGCCCTGGCCTGCGACATCGCCGGGCTTTGCCGCGTGGCCGGCGCTTTGTTGCTGGTCAGCAACGACGTCGCACTGGCCCTTCATTGTGGCGCCGAGGGGGTGCACCTCGGGCACGGGGGCCCCACCGTGACCACGGTCCGGCAACAGGCTCCCGAGCTCGTCGTGGGACGCTCGGCGCACTGGCCGATCAGCGACGAGGACAGGGCTGCCGACTTCGTCACCCTGAGCCCGGTGGCCTCTACGCCAAGATCACTGCCCCGCCCGCTGCTCAGCGCCGCACAACTGTCCGCCGCCGTGGCTGACCCCGACCTGGGGCCCATCGTGGCCTTGGGAGGCCTGGACCTGCAGACCATCGGCAAACTCCCACAGGGCATCGCGGGCGTGGCGGTCATCAGGGCCCTTGCAGACGCGGTCGATCCCAGCGCAGCCGCCCGAAAGCTGCTGCAGGCTTTTCTGCACAGTCCAGCTCAGCGCACGGGCCAGACGTCATGAGCCGCCACCGGTGACCTTCAGCGAAGAGCAGTTCATTCGCTGGATCACGGCTCAGCCGGCAGGGCCCGCCCCAGCCGGCTCCGCGCCTCCCGCCCCCTTGCCGGTGGGCCCTGGCGACGACGCCGCCTGGCTCGCCGATGGCACCATCCTGTGCGTGGACACGGTGGTCGAGGGCGTCCATTTCAGCGCTGGCACCGACCCTGACGCCATCGCCCGCAAGGCCCTGGGAGCCTGCCTTTCAGACGTCTGCGCCATGGGAGCGGTGGCCGAGACCGTCCTTGTCGCAGCCCAGCTGCCCCAGGGCTGCGATGGGCGGGCCCTGGCCATGGGTTTGGCCCGTTGGGCCAGGGCCTTCTCGGTGCACCTGGCGGGGGGCGACACGGTCTCATCTGGCTCGGGCGTCCTGGCCCTGTCCGTGACCGCCAGCGGCCACCTGCCCACAGGCTGCTCGCCCTGGCTACGCTCTGGAGCCAAGGTGGGGGACCAGCTGGTGGTGAGCGGACCTCTGGGCGGTTCCCGGGCAGCTCGCCATCTTCAGCTGCGGCCCCGTGCCGACCTGGTGGCCACCCTGCGGACCTCAGACGTCCCGGTGCACGCTGCCATGGATCTCTCCGACGGCCTGGCCATCGACCTGCCCCGTCTCCTGGCGGCTTCCGCCGTGGGCGCCGCAGTCTCGGGTGCCCAGGTGCCCATCCATTCTGACGTCCCCCTGGGGGGCGACAGGCTTCAGGCTGCGCTCTGCGATGGCGAAGACTTCGAGCTGCTGCTGGCCCTCGACAGGAGCTGCCCTCCTCCGCCGGGAACCACTATCATCGGACAGGTCACCGAGTCGGGACTGACGCTCACAGGGAGCGACGGCGCTCCGCGGCCCTGGCCCTCGCAGGGATTCACCCATGCCTTCTGAGTTGCTCGACGACGTGGCGGCCACCCACGCTCTCGCTGCTCGTCTGGCCAGTGAGCTGAAGCCCGGTGACGTGCTGGCCCTGGTGGGCGACCTGGGTGCAGGCAAGACCGAGCTCACCCGCGGCCTGGGCCTGGCCCTGGAGCTGCCCCCGGATGTCCCTGTGTGTTCGCCGTCGTACTTGCTGCTCAATCTGTACAGCGGGGGGCGCCTACCCCTGGCCCATGTCGACGGCTACTTCATGGAGAACAGCGACGACCTGGAGCGGGCAGGGTTGGCCGACCTCCTGGCCGAAGGCTGGGTGGTGGTGGTCGAGTGGGCCGAACGGGTGGCCGACGCGCTCCCCCAACACACCCGCTGGGTTCATCTGTCCCCTGGCCCGGAGTCAGGCAGTCGCCGGGTCACCCTCGGTGGCCCCGAGCTGGCAGACGCCCTGGAGACGGGCCCTTGATGCCAGGTCTGCTCGCCATGGCCCTGGTGCTCTGCCTGCCCCTGCAGACCGACGGCGAGGTGCCAGCAGCGCGCCCCCTGCCGCCCACGCGGCTGGGCCTGGAACTCCTGGGCCAAGAACCTCTGGTGGCCCGGGTCAGCACCGAGTCCGCCACGCCCTTCGGCATGGGCACCATGATCGTCCGCGTGCGCATCGAAGAGCTCATGGCCGGGCAGGGCCCAGGGGTCGGCGAGTCGGTGGTGATCTTCGCCTACCTGGGCCGCTATCCCACCACCGGGCAGGCCCTGGTCTACCTGTTGCCCTTCAGGGACGGCGGCCGCTACCGGCTGCTCGAGCTGGTCGATGGCCGGGATCCGAACTGGACTGCCAAGCTGCAGCTGACCCGAGCCACCGTCGCCCTGCTGGCCATCACCTCCCGCCAGGCTCAGGCCGCTGCCACCTTCGATCTGCTGGCCCGCAGCCTGGACGCGCCGAACGCCTGGACCCGCAGCTACGCCCTGCGAGAACTCCAGTGGATGGCCGCACAACAATCGTGGGTCATCACCCAGGCCCGGCTCCGTAGACTCGGCGCCATCGCCGCCCGATCAGTGCACGCAGAGGTGCCCAGCGGTGTCGAAAGCGTGGCGATGACCCTCCAAGCAGCGACTCGCGCTTTACCCCCGCAAGACAGCGAGGAATCCTCCCGGTCATGATCATTCTCACAGCAGTCCTGGTGCTCGCCTGCCAGATGGGTGGCGACGGTTCGCTCGAGTTCAACGGTCGTCAGGTCGACCCGCCACTCAGCGCGACCGAGCCCCTTGAGCTGTCCCTTGAAGACGCTCTGGTCACGGCCTTCGCCAACAACCTCTCGCTGGCCACGACCCGTCTCGATACCGAGGCGGCCATGGACGGTTTCCGCGCGGCCTGGGGCGACTTCGACACGGTCTTCTTCGTGGACGCCTCACGATCTGAAGACAATCAGCCGCCGTCGCCGATCAACTTTGTCGGTGGCGTGAACCTGGGTATCAACCCGGCGTCTGAGTTTGACATCTTCAACCTGCGCACTGGCGTGCGGGGCAAGCTGACCACGGGCACCACCTGGCAGCTCGACGTGGGCCACACCGAGTTCAAGCGCACCATCAGTGGTGTGCCCGGGCATTCGGACAACTTCACCGCTGACTGGCGCCTGAGCTTGACCCATCCCCTGCTCCGCGACGGCTCGGACGACTACGCCATGAGCGGCGTGGCCCTGGCGGCCCATGACGTGCGCATCGCGGCGCTCTCTGGCGAAGACACGGCCAATGACATCCTGCAGGGAGTCATTCAGTCGTACTGGAACCTGGTCTTCGCCATTCACGACGCCGCCACCCGCGAGCGCTCCGTCGAGCTGGCCAATGAGCTGCTGGAGATCACTCAGCGCAAGTTTGACCAAGGCCTCCAGAACCGCATCGACGTGATCAACGCCGAGGCCGAGCTGGCCAATCGTCGACAGGAGCTGCTCACCGCCAGCAACAGCCTGGAGCAGAGCAGCGATGATCTGTTCGAGCAGGTCTTCGCCCCGGGCACTCTCGACGGCTGGCAGGGCAAGCTCATCCCCGTGACGGACTACACGCACCTGCCCAGCGAGGTGCGCTCCGTCGACACGGCCGTGGCCATCGCCCTGGCCAACCGTCCGGACATCCTCAATGCCAAGCTGTCCGTCGAGCGGGCCGAGATCGAGGTGCAGCGGGCCGAGAACCAAGGGCAGTCACGGCTCGATGTGACGGGGACGGTGGGTATCAACTCCTTGAACACCAATACGGGCAAGACCTACCAGACCCTGGGCGACCGTCGAAACAGCCTGACTTCCGTCGTGGTCGCGTACGAGCTGTCCCTGGGCAACCGCAGCGCCGGCTACGCCCTGCGGCGTCGGCGCATCGAGTGGGAGCGGTCTCGGGTGGCCCTCCGGGACGTCGAGCTGAAGGCCATCTCAGAGGTGCGCCAAGAGGCTCGCAACGTGGCTCTGCAGCGGGAGCGCGTGGTGGCCACAGCCGAGACCAGACGCCTGCGCAGCGAGGTCTACGAAGGGGAGAAACGTCGGCTCGAGAACGACCTCTCCACGCCTTTCGAAGTGCGGGAAGATCAGCGCGATCTGCTGCTGGCCATCGACGATGAGACCCGAGCTCGACTCGATCTCGCCACCGCCCTGACCAGCTACAAGGCCGCTCAAGGCGATCTGCTCTCTCTGATCGGCTATGTGCGCCAGGACGCGGACTTGCCTCTCGATCAGGCGCCCCCCGCGCCGTAGAGGCCCGGCCTCACCGATGAACTCCGTCCAGCAGGACGCGGGCCGACCTCTCGATCAGGCGCTCCCTGCGCCGTAGAGGCCTCGCTCGGAGATCGCTGCGTAGACGCTGGGCGGCACATGGTCGGGGACGTCGCCCCGGGCGAGCGCCTCGCGAATAGCGGTAGAAGCTGCGGGGTGTGGCTCCACAGCGATGACGTTTTCGGCGATGCGAGCCACCGCAGCGGCGCCGATGGTGGGGGCCAGGAACTGCGGGTCGAGGGACGAGCCCGGCCGGGTCACCGCGCAGAAGGTCACCAGCTCGGCCAGCTCGGCGATGCGGTACCAGCTGGCCAGGTCTTGCAGGGTGTCGGCGCCCACGATGTAGTCAAGCGGCGTGTCCTCGCCGTATCGCCGTCGCAGCTCCAGCGCCGTGTCGTACGAGTAGCTCGGGCCCTCCCGTTGCAGCTCGACGTCGCTCGGTTCCAGGCGTGGGTCGCTTGCGCAGGCGAGGGAGAGCAGGGCCAGGCGGTCTGCCCCGGAGGCCAGGCGGCGATCACGTTTGTGGGGCGGGATCGCCGCAGGGACCATCAAGACCCGGGCCAGACCCAGCTTGTCTGCCGCCGCTCGGGCGATGGCCAGATGCCCGTCGTGTACGGGGTCAAAACTCCCGCCCAGCCAACCCATGGCAGCTGACATGACGCCCGACGCCTCTGGCTTCAGTTGGCGTCGTAGATGAACGGGTCGGCGTTGCTCGGGCCGCTGGCCTGGCTGCCTTCAGAGAGGATCAGCCATGCCACCAGAGCCAGCACGATCACGATAGGGGTGATCCACCAGGCCTTGTTCTCGCTCAAGAACTTCAAGAAGGGGTTCACGGCGCTTTTCTCTCGGTGTGCTGGAGCCGCGGTCGGTCACCGCATGACGGGAGCATACCCCATCAGCGCAGGACCACCCGCCCGCGCAGGCCCTGTCCGTTGCGAAACAGATTCACCAGCACCCGTTGCCGCTCCGGCAAGGAGCGCACCACCTCGAACAGATCGAGGGTGTTGTTCACATTCTGGCCGTTCAGGCCGTCGATCAGATCGCCCTTGCGCAGGGGCAGCTGAGCGGCCACGCCCCGGGGGTCCACGCTGTCGACCATGACCCCGAAGAAGGTGGGGTGGTCCACGACCCGCAGGCCCAGGGTGCGCCAGAGGTAATGCATGGGGGACTCCTCGGCGGCCACCGTCAACGAGGCGTTGATCGTCTCGCCGCCCCGTTCGATCACGACGGCCAGGCTGTCCCCGGGCTGGCTGTGGTAGAGCACCTTGTTGAAGTCGAACTCCCAGCCGATGCCGTGCCCGCCGAGTGAGACCACCCTGTCGCCGCTGCGCAGTCCTGCGGCGTCGGCTGAGCCTCCGGGGGTCACCGAGTCCACGCGCACCGTGCGCTCGAGCGGGTCGCCGCTGAGGGCCAGCCCCGCGCTCACGTTTGCCAGCACCATGGGATTGAACAGGGTGTCCACCAGGCTCTCGCGCACCCGATCGATGGGGATGGCGAAGCCGATGCCCTCGGCGTCACGGGCGATGGCCCAGTTGATGCCGATCACATCGCCGAGAACGTTCATCAGAGGGCCGCCGCTGTTCCCCGGATTGATCGCCGCGTCGAGCTGGATGATGTCCCTGAAGCGCTCGCCCTGGGTGCCGGGGATCTGCACGTCCCTGAAGATCGAACTGACGATGCCGGCTGTGACCGAGCTCGTGTTGCCCAGGGGATTGCCGATGGCCACCACGGTCTCGCCGACCATGACGTCCGCCGATGTCCCCAGCCTGGCGGTGGGCAGCGGGCTCTCCGCGGTGACCTTCAGCAAGGCCACATCGTTGGCCGAGTCGATCTGCACCACCTGGGCCTGCAGGGTCTCGCCCGTGGTCAGCTGCACCCTGATGCGTCCTTGGGGTGCGATCACATGGGCATTGGTGAGGATGAAGCCCTCTGGGTCGATGATCACCCCCGAGCCCAGGCTGGTGGCGGTGCGGGTGGTAGGCGAGAAGTGGCTGTAGGGCCAGGGCAGCTGCTGGCGCTGGGGGACGTCCTGGTAGATGTTGACCACCGCCGGGCCCACCTCGGCAGCCACAGCCACCACGGGAGTGACTCTCGGGGCCTGGCGCTTGCCGAGGCTGGCGCTGGCACCGGCAGCGTTCTGGGCCACAGGGTTCTGAGCTCCAGGCCCCGGTGACGCGGCACACGGCGGGGCTCCCAGGGCGCCGATGGAGGCGGCGAGCAACAAGATGCGGTGCAACATGAACGGGACTCCAACAGGGTCGAGGCGGCGACGGCGCCTGCCTCTCTTACTCTGCCGACCCCTCGGGCGTTGGGCCAGCAGCCTGTGCGCAAAGTGCCCCCACCGAGGCATACCCTGCGCCAGGCACGTTACGCACAGGATGCCAGGGCCCGTGGGCAGTACCATGGCGGGGTGACACCCCAGCGCATCATTCTTCACGCCGACATGGACGCGTTCTTCGCCTCCGTCGAGCAGCGGGACGACCCCACCCTTGCTGGCCAGCCTGTCATCGTGGGCGGCCTGGGCCCCCGCGGCGTGGTCTCTGCGGCGTCCTACGAGGCCCGCACCTTCGGCGTCCACTCGGCCATGCCCTCCGCCCAGGCCCGGCGCCTCTGCCCCGAGGGCCATTTCGTGCCCGCGAGAATGTCCAGCTACACCGCGGCCTCCCGGGCCGTGCGCGAGGTCTTCGACAGCTTCACCGACCTGGTCGAGCCCCTGTCCCTCGACGAGGCCTTCCTCGACGTGACCGGCAGCCTGCGCCTCTTCGGGGACGGCGTGACCATCGCCCAGCGCCTGCGCCAGGACGTGCAGGCCGCCACGAAGCTCACGGTCTCGGTGGGGGTGGCCTCGAGCAAGTACGTGGCCAAGGTCGCCTCAGACCTCGACAAGCCAGACGGCCTCACCGTGGTGCCCGCTGGCGACGAGCAGGCCTTCTTGGCCCCCCTGCCCATCAGCAGGCTCTGGGGCGCAGGCAAGGTCACCCAGAAGCGCCTGACCGACCTGGGCTGGGACACCATCGGCGAACTGCAGAAGCAGACGCTTGAGCAGCTCGTCGCGGCCCTGGGCGAACACACCGGCGTACACTTCTTTGACCTCTGCCGGGGACGGGATGTACGCCCGGTGCAGGCCAGCTCCGCGCCTCGTTCGGTGAGCCGTGAGACGACCTTCGGCGAAGACGTCAGCGATGAAGATGTGCTGCACGCCGTGCTGCTGGCTCACGCCGAAGACGTGGGCCGGCGGCTCCGTCGCAAGGGTCTGGCCGGGAAGACCGTGCGGCTCAAGCTCCGCTACCCGCCCTTCGAGACGCTCACTCGGCAGACCAAGCTGCACAATCCCACCAGCGACGACGCGTGCATCTACCAGAATGGCAAGAAGCTGCTGACCGCAGCCCGTGCGGTGGGAAAGCCGGTGCGATTGCTGGGCTTGGGGGTGAGCGATCTCTGTGCCGCGGACGCGCCTGTGCAAGGAGAACTCTTCAGCGAGCCGACGGAGGCGCCGGCGCAGTCGGTAAATCGCACCCTGGACGCCATTCGCGATCGTTTCGGGGGGACCGCGGCTGGCCGCTTGGGTGGACGGCCCAAGTCATCCGCCAGAGACCCGGAGAACCGCTGAGGTTCTTCGAGGCAAAGCCTGGTCTGTGGGGCCGACGGGCCGTATTCCCTCGGCGCTTGCGCCGAATGACCTGCTCCCGCTGCCAGGCGAGGGCAGAGATGGTGGGCGCAGCAGGGCTCGAACCTGCGACCCCCAGCTTGTCGAGCTGGTGCTCTAGCCAACTGAGCTATGCGCCCACGAGCGATGCGTTCGAGGAACGGCGTTCGCAGGGGCACACTCATACGTATTCGCAGGCCCGGGATCAACAGCAGGCTCCCCAGATTGCCGCTTTCTCTGCCAGAGAGTCGGTCGTCAGAGCTTGAGGAGATTGCCCCTCGTCGGTAGGCTCCTTCCCCCTGTTCGCCCCGGAAGACCGGCGCGACATCAGGCCAACCAACCCTCCAGACAGAGACCGGGCCATGAAGATCGGCGTTCCCACCGAGATCAAGCCGAGCGAGAACCGCGTGGCCATGGTGCCCGCAGGCGTCGACCTGCTCACCCACGACGGCCACCAGGTGTGCATCCAGCAGGGCGCTGGCCTGGGCTCGGGCATCACCGATGACGAGTTCGTCGCGGCCGGGGCCACCATGCTGCCCCACGCCGACGCGGTCTTCGCCGAAGCCGACATGATCATCAAGGTCAAGGAGCCCATCGCGGAGGAGTACCCGCGCATCCGCACGGATCAGGTCCTCTTCACCTACTTTCACTTCGCGGCCAGCGAGACCCTCACCGACGCCATGATCGCCACGGGCTCGCACTGCATCGCCTACGAGACGGTCGAGGTCAACCGCACCCTGCCCCTGCTCACGCCCATGTCCGAAGTGGCGGGACGCATGGCGGTGCAAGAGGGCGCCAAGTACCTGGAGAAGCCCATGGGCGGTCGGGGCGTGCTGCTCGGCGGCGTGCCCGGAGTGGCCACGGGCCGCGTGCTGATCCTGGGCGGCGGCATCGTGGGCATCAACGCCGCCAAGATGGCCGCGGGCCTGGGCGCCCGGGTCACCATCATGGATCTCGACATGGATCGGCTGCGTTACCTCGATGACGTCATGCCTGCCAATGTCACGACTCGCTTCAGCAACCGTCTGGCCATCCAGGAGGAGCTGAAATCAGCAGATCTCGTGGTCGGCGCCGTACTGATCACGGGCGAGAAGGCCCCCAACCTGGTAGGGCGGAGCGACCTGTCGCTCATGCCTCCGGGTTCTGTCATCGTCGACGTGGCCGTCGACCAGGGCGGCTGTGTGGAGACCATCAGGGCCACCACGCACCTCGACCCGGTCTACGAGGTCGAAGGGGTGGTGCACTACGGCGTGGCCAACATGCCCGGCGCCGTGCCCCGCACGTCGACCTTCGCCTTGACCAACGTGACCCTGCCCTACACCCGGCAGCTGGCCAACCAGGGCATGCGAGCGGCCCTGGCCGCCGACCCCGGCCTGGCCCTGGGCGCCAACGTCATGGGTGGAGCCATCACCCATCCCGGCGTGGCCAAGGCCTTCGACCGCGAGCTGGTCTCTCTCGAGAGCGCTCTCGGCTGATCCACCGGCTCTCGTCGCCCCTCCGGTCGGTTCTCCGCTCGGTCTGGGGGCGACGAGCGCTGGCCCTGACCCTGGTCGCCTTGGCCAGCCACCCTCGGTCGCCGGGGTCGAGCCAGAGCAGCGCCTCGGTGAAGCAGACAGCGGGGGCCGAGTCCCCGACTGCCACCGTGCTCGATGGTGACACCCTGCGTCTCCCCAATGGGGACAAGGTCCGCCTCCTGGGCGTCGACACACCCGAGACGGGGCAGGCCCTGGCCCACGAGGCCACGGAGTTCGCCCGGGCCTACATCGAAGGGCAGACCATCCGTCTGGTCCCGGACAGCGGTGAGCGAGACCGCTACGGGCGCCTGCTGGCCGATGTCTGGGTGGACCGTGGCAGCCTCTCCCAGGCGTTGCTGCGGGCGGGGTTGGCCTGGGTCTATCGCGCCCCGGATCCGGCTCTGCTGGCCATTCAGGCCGAGGCCGTGGACGCCCGGCGGGGGGTGCATGCCTGGGTCGGCGCCGACGATGGAGTCCTCTATCGGCCCACGAAGACTTCGTTTCATCACCCCGACTGCAGGCTCCCGGGCGCCGACCGAGGATCCTTGCCTCTTGAAGAGAATCCCGGTTGTCTCTTCAAGATCGGGCTGTCACCCTGCCGACGCTGTCTTCCGTGGCCCCCTTCGTCCATCGCAACGGGCAGATGAGTCGAAGAAAGGGTCGGCGGATCGCGATGAGAGTGATGGGCATCGACAAGGACGTACTGACCACCGGCGACGTAGCCCGCATCTGCGGAGTCACGATCCGTACGGTGATCAAGTGGTTCGAGCAGGGCCGTCTCGACGGCTTTCGCCTGCCAGGCTCCCGCGATCGCCGCTTCACACTCGAAGCCACCACCCGCTTCTTGCGCGACAACGGCATGCCCCTCGACCTGCTCGAGCGGCGCCAGGACAGCTCCCGCAGGCTGCTGGTCGTGGACGACGACGTGGCCATCTGCCAGCTCATCTCCCGCTTTCTGAGCCCCATCGATGAGCTGCAGGTCGTGAGCGCCCACTCCGGTTGGGAGGCCGGCCTCAAGACCGCATCCTTCAAGCCACACCTGCTGCTGCTCGACTATCGCCTGGGCGACATGACCGGCGATCAGGTGGTTGACACGATTCGCGGCTGCGAAGAGCTCGAACAGCCTGCGATCATGATCATGTCTGCTCATCTCACAGAAGAAGACGCGCACGACGTGGTGGCCAGAGGTGCAGACGCCTATCTCGCCAAGCCCTTCGATCTCGACGATCTGCGAGACAAGGTCCTTCACTACGTGGGGATGGCGTCATGACCTTCGCCTTTCTGGCCATGTCGGCCCTGGCCAGCCTGCTGATCCTCGGCGCTGTCCAGGGAGCCACCGAGTTCCTCCCGGTGAGCAGCAGCGGGCACCTCGTGCTCTGCCGCGAGTGGCTGGGCTTCGAGGGAGACGGCTCGCTCGACCGGGAGATCGCCCTGCATCTGGGCACCTTGGTCGCGGTCATCGTCTTCTGCTACGACGACATCCTGAACATGCTGCGTAAGGGCTCTGGCGGGCTGTGGCGGCTGATGATCGGCTCGACGGTGGTCACCGCAGCCCTGGGCCTGACGCTCAAGGACACCATCGAGAGCAACCTGAACAACGCCTTCTCGGCGGGCCTTGGCCTGCTGATCACCTCGGCCATGCTGCTGCTCTTGGCCCCGAAAGATGACGAAGGGCAGACCCGAGATCTGAGCAGCGGGACCGTCCTCGATGCCCTGATGCTGGGGCTCTTTCAATCTCTGGCGCTCATGCCCGGAGTCTCCCGAGCGGGTTCGACCATCGTGGCCGCCCTGCTCCTGGGATTTCACCGACCTCACGCCGTGCGCATCGCCTTCTTGATGTCCATCCCCGTGGTGGGGGGCGCGGTGCTGCTCCAAGGCCTGGAAAGCACTGAGGCCGCTGGCGCCGGTTTGGGGGGAGATGCAGGTCTCGACGCGAGCCTGGCCGCTGGCACGGTCATGGCTGGCGTGGTGGGCCTGGTCTGCCTGAAGTTCATCTCAGCCCGGGTCGATGCAGCCAACCTGCGCCGCTTCGGCATGTACACCCTGGTCCTGGGCGTCGCGGCCATCGCCACCTCCTGATTCGCCGCTGGCGGCACCACGGGGTATTCTGCGAGATTCACCGCCCCCCGGAGGAAACATGGCACGCAAGGCACTGATCACCGGCGTCACTGGTCAAGACGGCTCCTACCTGGCCGAGCTCCTGCTCAGCAAGGGTTATGAGGTCTTTGGCGTGGTACGCAGAGCGTCCACCGATCGCTTCGAGCGCATCGAGCACCTCCGTGATCGGGTGACCATCATCGATGCCGACCTGCTCGACCAGTCCTCGCTGATGTCGGCTCTCGAGCAGAGCCAGGCCGACGAGGTCTACAACCTGGCCGCCCAGTCGTTCGTGCCCACGTCCTTTCAGCAGCCCGTGCTCACCGCCGAGTTCACCGCGGTGGGTGTGGCCCGCCTGCTCGACGCCCTGCGCCACGTGCGCCCCGAGGCCCGCTTCTATCAGGCCAGCTCCAGTGAGATGTTCGGCAAGGTGTTCGAGTCGCCCCAGCGGGAGACCACGCCCTTTCATCCCCGAAGCCCCTACGGCGTAGCCAAGGTCTACGGGCACTGGATCACGGTGAACTACCGCGAGTCTTACGACCTGTTCGCTTGCTCGGGCATCCTCTTCAATCATGAGTCTCCCCGACGGGGGCTCGAGTTCGTCACGCGCAAGATCACCCACGCCGTGGCGCGCATCGCCGCCGGTCTGCAGAAGCAGCTCGCTCTCGGCAACCTGGACGCCCGTCGCGACTGGGGCTTCGCCGGGGACTACGTGGACGCCATGTGGCGCATGCTGCAGCAGGACGTTCCCCAGGACTACGTCATCTCCACGGGCCAGACCCACAGTGTGCGCGAGTTCTGTGAGATCGCCTTTGGCCACGTGAACCTCGACTACAACGATTACGTCGTCGTCGACCCGGCCTTCTTCCGCCCCGCTGAGGTCGACCTGCTGCTCGGTGACTCGAAGCGAGCCAACGACGAACTCGACTGGACACCCGCCGTCGACTTCACCCAGCTGGTCACCATGATGACCGAGTCTGACGTGGCCTTGGTCCAGAGCCAGATCGACCACGGCACGGCGAGCCCCACCCCTTGAAGGCACTGATCACCGGGGCGTCAGGCTTCGCCGGTCGACACCTGGTCGAGTGCCTGCTGAGCCAGGGTCACTCGGTGACCGCTACCGACCTGGCGCCGCCGGGCGAGCCCTTCCCCGACGGCGTAGAGGCTGTGCCTCTCGACGTCACCGACGAGCAGGCCTGCTGGGAGGTGGTCCACACGGCCAAGCCCGATCTGCTCTTGCACCTGGCCGGGTTCGCTCATGTGGCCCAGGCAGAGGCCAACCCGCAGCGCTGCCTGGCGGTGAACACCGACGGCACCCGGCACATGCTCAACGCCTGCCTGGACGGTCACGCGGCCGCTCGCTTCTTGCTGATCTCCAGCGCCGAGGTCTATGGCCGGGTGGCAGCAGAGCAGCTCCCTGTCACTGAACTTCAACCTCTCCGGCCCGCCACGGTCTATGCGGCCAGCAAGGCCAGCGCCGAGATGTTCGTGCACCACGCGGTGGCCCGAGGTCTGCACGGCGTGGTGGCCCGAGCGTTCAACCACATCGGCCCGGGGCAGTCCGACGAGTTCGTGGCCGCTGCGTTCGCCCATCAGATCGCGCGCATCGAAGCCGGGCTGCAAGAGCCTGTGCTCAACGTGGGCAACCTGGAGGCGGTGCGCGACTTCTCCGACGTGCGCCACACCGTGGTGGGATACCTGGCCTGTCTCGAAGTTGGCCAGCCCGGTGATGTGTTCAATGTGACCAGCGGTGCGGCGATCAAGATCCGAGACATCGTCGATGCCCTCGCCGCGCTCTCCACCGCACAGGTCACCGTAGAGGTCGACAAGGAACGCTTGCGCCCCCTCGATGTCCCCGTGTTCAACGGCTCGGGACAGCGCTTGGCCGACGCCAGCGGGTTCGCCCCCAGCTTCGACCTCTCAGCCACCCTGGCCGACGTACTCGACTACTGGCGCACCAAGGTGGCAGGCGTCGAGGACGTTGATGCCGACAGGGGCCAGTCGTTGCGGTAGCGCGCCACGATGGGCAACAGCCGCGCCCCCGGGCAGAGCGTGCTCGACTTGAAGAACTGGTGTGGCTGTATTGCCGAGCGGGGCAGGCCGAACCATCCCGAGAGAGCGTCGAGGACCTCGATCAATGACGCCTCCTGGGCCGGGGGGACAGGCCCGAGCTCGAAGTTGCCCAGCAGGCACACGCCGATGTTGCCCTCGTTGAGACCGGGAGACGTGTTGCCAGCGTGCGCACCCTGTTGGATCAGACGCCGCCCCTCCCACACACCACCCTGGGCATCGATCAAGAAGTGGTAACCGATGTCGGCCCAGCCCTGGTTGCCCTGGTGATCGATCTGAATGGCACGCACCTGGGCGGCTGCGGAGCCAGCGGCAGGAGCTGGCAAGGCCGAGTGGTGCACCGTGATGGCCTTGATCTTGGTCATCTTGTTGTAGTTGCTGCGGATGGGGGCCGCCGCCCAGTGCGACCGAGTGCGCAAGCCGGGCAGAATCTCCCTGCTGTCCTGGGGAATGCCCTGGCTCTGACTCCTGGCCACGGTGGGCAAGGGCTTCCAGGTGCCCACGTCGGCCAGACGTGCCCGAGCATCCTCTAACAGATTCGGCGCCCCGCGACCCAGGCGGCCCCGGTACTCAAGTGCCTGGGCCATGGCTCCTACGCTTTCGCAGGCCACGACCAGCGCGGCGGTCAAGCGCTGCCGGCGAGACGGGGAGACGGACTTCCAGGTGAGCAGGCTTTTGTACTGTTTTCGTGCCTCGGCAGCCTGACCCACGCGCATCTGCTCATCGGCCCAGTCTTCAAGCACCGTCGCGCTGAAGGGGCTGTTTTCAGTGGACACCAGGTTGAAGGCCCGCTTGAAGCTGCCCAGGGAAGACAAGCGCAAGCCAGTCGCCGCCTGGGACCGAGCCTTGGCATGCTCACAGACCGCCAGGGTGTGAGCGCTGGGCCGGGGCCGTTGCTGGTCTGCCAGCACCGCCTTGGTGAAGGCGATGATGGCTCGATGATCTCGGCGATCGACGAGATCTTGCAGCTGGGCCGTGACGGTGTTGCCGCTCACACTCGAGGAGGCGTCCTCGAGGGAGGTTCGTGATGGCTGGGATCGCCGGCCGGGGCCGACACACCCCATCACGACCGCTGAAATCAGCAGGGTTGACGCGAGGGTCTGGGTGCGCATCGCCGAACAGCCTTGCAGCCCGTGAGCCCCGATTCAAGCGCCAGGGTCAGAGAGCCGACGGGGGCGGATCCAGAGCAAGGCAGATGTGCAAACCACGGTAGCCACTGCCAAGCCCCCGTAGGTCGAGGGCAGATCCTCGCTCACCGCCTGCTCCCACGAGCCGCCCACCAGGGCCAGGCTGAACGCCAACCGGGCCGCCATGGACTGGGCCGAGAGCAAGGACGCCCGGTCCGCAGAGGGGATGCGATGGTTGAGCGCCGTCCGGCCCATGGGCTGAAGAAACGCGAAACTCACCTGCTGCAGGCAGAACAGGGGAGCCATGGCCAGGGGCCCTGCCACGGCCAGCCCTGCGAAAGAGATCGCCACCAGACAGAGCACAGCGGCAATGGTGCCCTGCTCACCCAAGCGGTGATAGACCGCTCCCACCGCCATGGCGCTGAAGCCGGCCACCAGATTGAGCAGGCTCAGCAGCCCGCCGTGCAGGCGTAGGTCGTGGGCTCCCACGGCCAACAAGGTGGGCTGGTAGAGCTGAAAACCGATGCGTAGCAGGACGAAGATCAAGGCGTACCAGGCAAAGACCCAGAGCACTTCACGATTGAGCAACGACGTGAGCAAGGCGTGACCTTCACGGGGGTGTCCGCCGCGGGCGTTCTCCTGAGGCAGGCTCGGCAAACGCCAGGCCAACCACACCGCCACCACCATGATCAGGGCGCTGAAGTCGAAGGCTGCCGAGGTGCCCCAGTACCAGGCGGCAAAGCCTCCGCTGAGGTCGGCGAGAGAGACGCCGAACAGTCGCCAACGATGGGCCAGCGACTCCTCTCGCAGCGCCTCGGGACGGCGCTTCTCCTGCAACAGGAGTTCATACAGGTAGGCGCTGTCCGCGCCGGAGATCATGGCGTGCCCTGCTCCGGTGACGGCCATGGCCCAGAGGCAGGTCTCGAAGCCAGCAGCTCGACCCAGCACGGCGAACGAGATGGCCAAGGTGGCCGGGCCGGCGATCAACAACGGGCGTTTGCCCAGGCGGTCCGCCACCCAACCCAAGGGCACCTCGGCGAGAACCATGACCAGGTAGTACAGACTCCATAGTCGGGCGTACTGATCGACGGAGAAGCCCCGGTCGATGGTGAACGCCGTGAACATCACCGGCACCCAGGCGAAGGAGAACGCCAGGGCAGCGAACCAGCGAAAGGTGTTCACCGGCGACAGGGGAGTGGGGGAGCGGTGGGCCGTCATGTCGCGTGTGATCGTCGAAGACTTGCAGCGCTCAGAGCATGCGGTAGAGCTCGAACAGTAGCCCCATGTCGAGCTCGAGGTTGGCGTAGCGGGAGAAGCGCCCGGACGGGCTGAGCGGCCTCGGGTCCGCCAGATCTCCCAGGGCTCCCAAGGCGTAGCGCAGCACGAAGCGAGGCTGCTCGTCGGCCTCGATCATGGCCAGCAGGGGTGCGATCTGCCGCCGGTCGCCGCTCAATCCCAGGGCGTGAATCATGGACGCCAGATCGACCGTGCTACGCACATCGCCGAGAGAGCTGGAGAGCGCGTCCAGGGAGTTTCGGGCGCCGAGCAATCCCAGGGCCATCACCCCATGGCGGATCACCTCGATGTCGTGGCTGCGGACGACCAGCTCGCTCAACCCCTTGACCTGCCCTGGTTGCTCGTGATCGACCAGACCAGCGGCCAGGCACAGGGCGCTCTGCAGCTGAGGGCCCGGGTTACGCTCGGCCAGGTCGGCCAGGGCCCGGGCGGCCCGCGGGTCACCAAGCAAGCCAAGAGCCAGAGCCAACGCACCGCGCAGCGAGGTGTCCCGCCGGCGGTCGAGCTCATCGAGCAAGGTCGGCACATGATCTGGAGACCCGTCCAGGCCCAGAGCGAGGGCCACATGGGGGATGGCCCCCGTGCGGGTGCTGCTCAACATGCGCGCCAGCCGCTCGCTGACCCAGGGCAAGCGGCAGCCAGAGAGGGCCTTGATCAGCGAGAGCTTGATGGTCCAGTCGCCCTCGTCAGCGAGCTGCTCCCAGAGAAGCTGGGCCTGCGCCGGGCTGAGCCGTGCGGTCTGCCCTTGTAGTCCAGCTGCCGCCGAACGACGCACCTGGTTGTCTTGTCGTCGCGAGTAGATCAGCAACGCGGGGAGCGCCTGTTCGCTCGGCACCCGACCCAGGGCTCCCGCCACCAGAGCCTCCATGGTGGGCTCCTTGCGACAGAGCTTGGACTCGGCCAGGGTCAGCAGCGCATCCAACAGCCCAGGCGACTCGTTCACGCCCGCAGCAAAGATGGCCCCGGCGCGGACGATGTTGTTCTCGTGGGCCAGCTTCGCAGGAGAGAGCCACCCTGCCAGCAAGCCTGCCGCCTCTTCGCCGGAGACGAGCGCCACCGCTGCCATGGCGAACACACGCATCTCGTCGTTCTGCCGGCGGTCGTTGGCGATGGCCGCCAGGGTTTCCAGCGCGGCGGGACGGCCCGTGGCTCCCAGGGCGATCACAGATTGAGCCCGGACAAAGAGATCGGGGTCTTCGACCATGGTGATCAGCAACGGCACCGAGGCGCCCAAGCCCAGGCGCCCCAGGGACATGGCGGCGGTGGCGCGCATGTCCCTGTCCGGGTGTTCGAGGGCCGCTGACAGCACGGGCAACAGTCGCTGCAGCCGGTCCTCATCGGTGATGGGCTCAAAGCCCCGGTCGCCTGGGCGCAGCTCACGCTGGGACATGCGTCGCCGAGCGTCGACCAGCGCCTCTTCGTTGAAGTCGAACCACCACTCCCAGCTCGTCCCGTCGAAGTAGGACACCGGGCCCATGCCGGGGAGCGAAGGCAAGGCGCCCGGGCCCGGGTTGTCGGGGATGATCACGTTGTCCCCGTCGCCCAGGCCTCCCCCCAGGCTGCCGTCTCCCCCTGCCGGGCCCGGATCAGGGACCACGGGGGCGGGATTGGCCGTGGTGGGCAGAGGGCCTAACGGCGGCTGGAAACGCCCGCCATGGGGCATCAGCGCCAGGCACAGGGTCGCGAGGAGGATCACCGAGTCGGGCTCGTTCTGAGGGTGTCGTTGGCAGGGCTTCGTGGTCGGCTAAGATCGTACGCCATGCAAGCCCTCCTGCTCATGCTCACCATCGTGGCTCAGACCGCGGTGCCTCTTCCCGCCGACAGCTTTGCCCGATCTGACGACGATCTGGTGCTGCGTGCGGGCCCCAGCGACAGCCACGCCGGTGTGCTCACCGTGCCCGGGGGCACGGTCGTCCGCGCCGCCACCGAAGGCACGGGCACCTATCAGCGAGTGCACCTGGCGGCGGGGTTCCCTGTCTATCTCCACGGCGACTACGTCTCGGTGGACGCAGCCCAGCAGACAGCCACGGTGCTGGGCCAGCGGGTCAACGCCAGGCTCCTGCCCTGCACAGCCGGGTTGCTGCCCGTGGGCAGGGTGGGTGCAGAGTCTGGAGCATTGGTCCTGCTCGGAGTCGAGGGGGCCTGGGTGCGGGTCCTGGCTCCGGTTGAGCTGAGCCTGTGGGCCACGCGGGCTGAGCTGGCGGTCGTCTCTGACGGAGCCGCCGCCGCGGACTGGGAGCGATCGTGGCGGAGCCGAGAGACGGGCCGGATGGTCAGGGTGGCAGACGCGCTCACCACCGATCCCGACTGGCTCGTCCAGCACGACGCTGAACTCGAGCTGAGTTTTGAGGCGCGGGTCGACGTCTCCGGTCTCAACGACGCGAAGCTGTCGTTCAGGGCCAGCGAACTGGGCAAGTTGGGCGCGCGACTCAGCGCCCAGGGTCCTGCTCGGAACACCTGGCAGCTCCTCGTCGATGGAGTCGCGGCCGAACAACGTCGGCGAAGAGATGTCGTCGCCTCCCACGCCGCAGCCCTGGCTGCCCGCTCCCTGCTGGACCAGAACCTGGAGGTCGAGGCGAAAGCCTTGGCCCTGGGCCTGTCCTACCAGGGACAAGGCCAGAACCAGCGCATCGAAGGGCTGATCAAGCGACTCAGCAGGGCAGACGCTGACGGCGCCGTGTTCGCCATCAGCGACGGGGTACAGGAGTTCAAGCTGAGCGCCCCAGCAGGTGTGGCCCGGCTGCCCACTCTGGAGGGGCGCAAGGTCACCCTCGAGGGACGAAGCCTGCTGCTGATGAACGTAGAAGGTCCGGTGTTGATCATCGACCGGGTCATCGAGTCGGGCAGCTGAGCAACCGACAGTGACCGCACCTCTCGCTGTGGCTGGCTGCCTGGTCCTGTATGGGCTGGGCTACAAGTTCTACTCACGCTTCCTGGCCAGCAAGGTCTTTGGTCTCGACCCCGAGACGCCGACGCCAGCCCACGTCCTGCGGGACGACGTGGACTACATGCCCACCCGTCCGGCGGTGCTGTTCGGTCACCACTTCGCTTCGATCACTGGCCTGGCGCCCATGCTCGGCCCAGCGGTGGCGGTCCTCTGGGGCTGGCTGCCAGCCATGCTCTGGGTGGTCTTCGGCGCGATCCTCGTGGGCAGCGTCCACGACTTCTCGGCCTTGGTGCTGTCGGCGCGCCACAAGGGGCTGTCCATCGGCGCGATTGCCGACGACCTGCTGGGGCGGCGGGCCAAGGTCCTGTTTCACATCATCATCTTCTTCGGTGTGGCCCTGGCCATGGGCGTGTTCGTCATCGCCATCTCCGGCCTCTTCGGCTGGGGCGCCTATCCCCAGGCCATCCTGCCCTCTGTGGGGTTGATGGTCGTGGCGGCCACCATCGGCCTGCTGCTGAAACGGGGCAAGGCCAGCCTCGGGCCCACGACCGTGGTTGGCTTCATCACCCTGCTGCTGCTGATCCTCGCCGCAGTGAAGCTCGATCGATTCGGTGTGGCCGAGGCAGACTGGCCCGCCCCCCAGACCCTCAAGTTGGGTTTGCTGGGCTACGGTTTCCTGGCCTCTGTCCTGCCCGTGTGGTCCCTGCTCCAGCCACGGGACTTCATCAACTCGCTGCTGCTGTACCTCGGCCTGGGCGCCATGTACCTGGGCTTCTTCCTCTCAGGCAACGACTTCGCGGCCCCGGCCATCGTCAGCGACGCGCCAGGCTCGCCGCCCCTGCTGCCCTTCGTGTTCATCACCATCGCCTGTGGCGCAGCCAGCGGTTTTCACGCCCTGGTTTCCTCGGGGACCACGGCCAAGCAACTCGACAACGAACTCCACGCCCGGCCCATCGGCTACGGCGCCATGATCGGCGAGTCCCTGCTCGGGCTCCTGGCCATCGTCGCCTGCACCGCGGGCGTGGTCACTCCCGAGGCCTGGACCGACGGCATCTACGCATCTTGGCACGCGATCAAAGGGCCGGGCGTCGCCCTGTCGAACTTCATCGATGGCGGCGCGTCGTTCCTGCTGGAGTTTGGCCTGGCCGAAGACCTGGCCCGGTCATTCGTCGCCGTGGTCGTGGTCTCGTTCGCCCTGACCACGCTCGACTCTGCCACGCGCCTGTTGCGCTACAACGTCGAGGAGATGGCCACGTCGGCGGGACTCAAGTGCAACCGTTACCTGTCGTCCCTGGCGGCCGTGGCAGCCATCGCGTTCTTCTGCTTCTACCGTCTGCGGGCCGAGACACTCGGTGCCGATGGGCAGGTGGTGATCGTGGAACGAGAAGCGGGCATGACCCTGTGGCAGCTGTTCGGCACGACCAACCAGATGCTCGCCGCCATGACCTTGCTGCTGGCCACTCGCTACCTCTCGAAGCGCGGTCCCCATGCCTGGGTCACCGGCGTGCCCATGCTGTTCATCCTGGTCAGCACCTTGCTGGCCATGGGCTCAAACCTGCTGCGCTTCATTGACGAAGGCGAGGGGCCGCTGATCGTGGTGGGGGGCGCCCTGTTGATCATGGCCGTCTGGCTGTGCGTGGAGGGCCTGCTGGCCCTGCGCCGAGACAGGCAGGGTCAGCTCAGCTGATCGGCGGCGGCTGAGAGCCCTCGCCGGGCGAGCAGTTCAGGCAAGGTGCCAGCCCGGATGGCGTCCCGGGCCAGCTCGACCTCGCGGTGCACGTAGCGCAGGTTGTGCACCGAGCAGAGCGTGCGCCCCAGGGGTTCGCTGGCCTTGATCAGATGGCGCAAGACACCGGTGGACCAACCGTCCTGACAGGTGCGGCAGTCGCACGTGCGGTCGATGGGCTCGGTGCTCTCCTTGAAGCGTTTGTTCTTCAGATGCACCTTGCCCTCGGGGGTGAACACCGTGCCGTGCCGCCCGTTGCGGGTGGGCAGCACGCAGTCGAAGATGTCGAATCCCGCAGCGATGGCCAGCAACACATCGTCGGGGCGTCCTACGCCCATGAGGTAACGCACATGATCTTCTGGCAGCAGCGGCGCGAAGCGAGGCAGCGCTGCGGCCAGGGCTTCGGGCCCTTCGCCCACGGACAGCCCGCCCATGGCGTAGCCGTCGAAACCGATCTCGACCAACCCCGCCGCTGAGCGGGTGCGCAGGTCGAGGTCGAGGCCTCCTTGGACGATGCCGAAGAGGCACTGACCGTTCTTGCTCTTCGCGATGTGATGGTCGGCGGCCTGGGCGGCCCAACGAGTGGTGCGCCGCACTGACGTGTTTAGCAGCGCGCGGTCGGCGGGCAACGGCGGACAGTGATCGAAGACCATGGCCACGTCGGCGTCCAAGGCCAGCTGCATCTCGACCGACTCTCTGGGGCCGAGGCGCAACTTGCGGCCGTCGATGGGGGAGCGAAAGCTCACGCCCTGTTCGTCGAGCGCGGCCACGTCGAGCATGGAGAAGACCTGAAAGCCGCCGCTGTCCGTGAGGATCGGGCCGTCCCAGTGCATGAAGCGGTGCAGTCCTCCGAGAGCGGAGACCACCTCGGCGCCCGGGCGGTCGTGCAGGTGGTAGGCGTTGGCCAGGATCATCCCCGCACCCGCCTCTGCCAGCTCGGCGGGAGAGACGCCCTTGACGCTGCCGTAGGTGCCCACGGGCATGAACGCTGGCGTGTCCATGGTGCGGCCGCGCACGGTCAGCCGCCCTGTGCGGGCAGCCCCGCAGGAGGCATGGGCCTCGAACTGAATGTCTCCAGTGGTCATGTGAGTTTGATCAGCTCTGTCTGCGGGTAGTAGCGGGCGAGGATGGCTCGGTAGTCTGCGCCACGAGAGGCGAGCCCTCCCGCGCCGTACTGGCACAGACCCACGCCATGGCCCCAACCCCGTCCGGAGATCAGCAGGGCGCCCTGCTCAAGGCGAGGCGCCTCGCCCCAGCGAGCCGAGAGCAGCTGCTCGTCGAAGGGCTGGCCCGAGGAAAGAGAGGCGCGGAACTTTCGGGCCGAGACGGTGACCGACTCACCGCCGGCCTCCACCGTGATCTTCTCCGGGATGGCTGGCAGCGTGTCCGGCTCGAACGTCAACGCGGTGATCGGGCCCTCGGGCAGGCCCAAGGCTGCGCAGACCCGGGGGCCGTCCAGCAGGCGAGTCCAGGACCAGGTGGGGGAGTGCTCGCAATCGCTGCAAGGCACCGACGTCTCGAACACACCCACGGGCGGGTAGGTGAAGGCCAACCGCGCCGGGCTGGTGGCCCCGCCACAGGTCGAATGGAACCAGGCGGTGATGATCGCTCCGTCGTGGGTCAGCACCTGGCTGGCGGTGAGCTCGATGGCTTCGGTCGCAACGTGGGTCTCGGCGGCCAGTCCACCGTAGACCTGACTGCGCTGGTCAGCGAAGAGCCACCCCCGGCGGCCAATCTCCGCCAGGGCGTAGCTGCGAGCCGCGACTGCCTGGGCGGCGAGCGCCTGCAATCCGAACCGATCAGGCATCTCACCAGGGACAACGCCCTTGAGGTAGTCGTCCACGTGCAGTCTGTTCAGCACTCGCAAGACGCTCTGCACCCCATCGATCTGCACTTCGATGCGCAACAGGCCCCGAAAGCGGACGCCCTGGCAAGACAGGACGGAGCCCGCTGCAGGGCGCAACTCCAGAGGGGCCAGCCCCAGGCGGTTTGCGCCGAGAAAGACCTGACCAGCCCGCAGGGTGAGGGCCCCGCCCTGCTCCAGGTCAGTCCGTTCGTCGAGGGCCTCGCCGTTGGCGTCGGCGACGATGTACTTGCCATCGCAGCCGATGGCCAGCTCGTCACCGTGGCCCACAAGCACGTCGACCCAGCCCAGTGGGCGGGCGCCGTCGGGCGGAAGGCGCACATCAGGAGAGTCTGCGCAGCTGCCCAGGCAGAGGGTCAAGATCCAAAGGGCCGCGATCGTCGTGGATCGGGTCTGCACCTAGGCTCGCTGCCCTCCGCCAGAACCGTCGGGGAGGCCGAGGTGATGGCGACCGGCGGCGCTGAGCATGCGTCCGCGAGGTGTGCGCTGCAGGAAGCCCAGGCGGATCAGGTGAGGTTCGTAGACGAGCTCGAGCGTGTCTCGCTCTTCGCCAACGGCCACAGCCAGGGTGCCCAGGCCGCAGGGCCCACCTCCCAGCTGGGCCAGGCTGGTCAAGATTCTGCGGTCCATGTCTTCAAGGCCGAGCTTGTCGATGCCGAGCATGCCCAGCCCCTGATCGACGATGGGCAGGCTGATGGTCCCATCGCCCTCGATCTCGGCCACGTCACGCAGCCTGCGCAGCAACCGGTTGGCTACCCGGGGCACCCCACGAGAGCGTTCCGCCACCGCCTGGGCCGCCTCGGTCTGCAGCCTGGTGCCCAGGCGCCTGGAGGACCGATCGAGAATCTGGCGGATCTCATCGGTCTCGTAGGGCACGAGCTTCTCGACGATGCCGAAACGGTTGCGAAGCGGCTGGGTCAGCAAGCCCTCGCGAGTGGTGGCCCCGATCAGGGTGAAGGGCGCCACGGTGAGACGGACGGACTGGGCCGCTGGCCCCTGGTCGATGATCACGTCGACCACCAGGTCCTCCATGGCGGCGTAGAGGTACTCCTCGACCACCCGGGGTAGGCGGTGGATCTCATCAACGAAGAGCACCTCGCCCTCGGCCAGGCCCGTGAGCAGCCCGACCAGATCGCCCGCTCTCTCCAGCGCTGGCCCGGAGGTCACCTTGAGCTGGGATCCCATGGCCGAGGAGATCAGGTGGGCCAGGGTGGTCTTGCCCAGGCCAGGGGGGCCGGAGAGCAGGACGTGGTCGAGAGCGCTACAACGCCGTCGAGCAGCCTCGATCCAGGTGAGCAGGTTGCCGGTCACCCGGTCCTGGCCCACGAACTCGCTGAAGTCCCTCGGACGGAGGGCAATGTCCGGATCGTCGCCCTCTGGGCCAGCCGGATGGCTCGCCAGGGTCTGGTAGAGGCCTTCAGGAACCGGGTCGGTCATCGGCGCATGATAGCCACTGATTCTGTCGTTCCTACTGTCAGAGACCCTTCAAACCGCACGTCCGGCCCTAGACTACTTGTACCGGCCCCCTAAAATCGGGATGGTTTCGCAACGCGCCATTGTCAATGGAAAGCGTGTGGAGCCCGGCAGCGTCCCGAACAAGCGTTACCGAGTTCCCGCGGTACCCCGCACGCCTGGACCTATCCATGAAGAAGCATTTTTCGTCTGCATCCCTGACTTTCGCTGTCGCCCTTACGCTCACTGGCTGCTTTGGAGGAGGAGGAGGAGGAGGTGGAGGAGGAGGTGGTGGTGGTGGTGGTGGTACCACCGGAACCGTCGAAGACTCCGTGCCAGCGGTCACGTCGAGCGCCACTGTGGGCCCCCTGGGCGAGATGGCCAGCGTTGACATCGTTGACACCAGCCTGCTGCCGCTGCCTAGCTCAGCCGATCAGCTGCTCACCACGGCTGGCCTGACCGCATTCGGCATTCCGTCTTATGACTCTGGCCTGGGCCTGAGCAGCGCTGACCGCAGCCGGATCATCGGCGCGAACAACCTCTACGACCTCTTCCAGACGACCACCGGACCGCCACTGCTCTTTCAGACCAACGGCAACCCCGGTGGTCCTCCCTTTAATGGTGGTGACGGTTCTGGCGATGGCCAGCTCGATGGCGGACCGGGTCTGTTCAGCTCTGCCGTGGCCTACGCCCGGCGTACGCCCCTGCCAAACTTCATGGGAGCTGCCGGTCAAGGGCCTTCGGCGTCGGACCAGCACCAGTTCATCCAGATCGAGTTTCCTTTCGACCTCGAGATCGCCAGCCTTTTCGATGCCAGCAAGCCGTTCAACAGTTTCCTCGGCGACTCGGCAACGGGGCTGCCCACGGTCGTGATCCAGAATCACCGCATCGAGCGGCTGAACGGCACCGACACGACGAATATCGTGGACCAGCTCCCTGTTGACGTGACAGGTGTGGCAATCATCGGCGGTGTGACGTCCATCCCCAACCCTGCCGGTGGCTTCACCACGGTCCATGAGTCTTCGCTGGACCCCACGGGGACCAACGACTCGTTCATTCCTGCTGGTGCTCGGGCGCTGATCGGGCGGCCCAACGTGCTCACCTTCATCGCCCATGAGAACCCGGTGGTTCTCGCTGGCACCACCGTGCCGTCCACCCTCGGGCACATTGATGGTGCGGGCAACCTGATCCTTCCTGACCCCACCGCTGCCGGTGGCTTCGGTGGTCGCGTGTTGGGAGCCAACACATCCGTCCCCGGGTCGGTGAACGACTTCAACAGCTTCGGCGGGCCACCAGCGAACCTGTCGGCCCACGTGGGTTTCATCAGCTTCCTGATCTCTTCTCTGAGGACGAGCGCCGGCGACACGGTCGAAGACGCCTACTTCCACTCCTATGAGATGAGTCAGGCGGACGTGGGCAAGGACCCCATGGCCGTGCTCAGCCAGGACCCAGGACCCACCGCGTCCGGCGCCACGGACATCCGCACTTTCAGTCGTGGGCCGGCCATCACGGTGAACTCCGTGGGCTCGGAGCCGTCCATCGACGTCCTGCCCGAATACGAGCTTGGCTCGGTGATCAACCCCGCCAACCTCGCCTCCCTGGGTCCTGTCGACCCGGCGCCCGGCAGCGATGCCACCAACGTGATCTCCACGCGCAGCAAGTTCCGCATCGACTTCGATAAAGAGGTCGTGCCGAACTCAGTGGGCTTCTCCCGCCAGTACACGATTCATTCCGTGCCAGGCAAGGGCATCGTCTTCCCGTTCAATGGCAACACCCGTCCGATCAAGAGTCCTGCGGGGCTCTTCCAGCTCAACCCCATCGCGGCCCCCCTCGCACCCAGCATCTTCCTGGCTGTGAATCAGGGCGCGACGGTGCCGGTCAACGATCTCAAGACCAAGGCTGGCGGCAACAACTTCGATGACGGCAGCAACATCGGCACCCTGCCCAACGGCCTCTACCCAGGGATCTTCAACACCCTGGCCACCCTGCCCCGAGGCGTGGTGCCGTGCGACATCTACCCGGTCAACCAGAACAACCTGCAGGCCTACATCATCGAGCCTCTCGTCGATCTGCCCCCCGGGTCGGTCGTCACCCTCGGTGTCTGCCGTCAAGGCCTGGGCATGACCAACAACTTCTTGTCTTCAACCTACATCGAAGACCCCACGGCCTTGAACGCCATGCCCAGCGCCGTCCTGGCGACGAACCATGGCAACTTCACCCGTTCCGGCACGGTCTTCACTCCCTTCCAAGACCTGACCCCTGTGGGTCTGGGAGACACGGCCGTGGCCGCCAAGCAGGCCATCATCGGCAACCACACCGTGATCAAGGTGAACGCCGGTCCCATGGACCTGGATGGCAAGCTGTTCTTCGGCGGCACCAGTGGCGCTGGCGACACCCTGGTCAACGGCATCACCCAGGATGACAACAGCACGGGTGGATGGAACGTCTGCCGGACTTTCCAGGTGGGAGTCAACCTGCAGGAGGCCTACGTCAACGTGCCCGTGGCGCCCCAAGCGCTCATGGCCGCTTTCGCTGACGGCCTGGGAGTGCTCGACCTCAGCGGCACCGGCTTCAACACCAATGCGCCCGGTGGCGGCCAAGACAACGTGGGCAGCGAGAACATGTTGATCGTCAGCAAGTTCTTGAACCAGGCGACCACTGGCAACTCGACCCACTTCAACTGGAACAACTCCGGGTCGTTTGCCCAAGGTAGCCACGTGCGGGCCTTCGGCATCATCTCCCGCTACTCCAGCGGTGGCTGCAACTGCAACCCCACGAGCATTGAGTCAGAGTTCTCCACGGGTGCGGCCGTAGCCACCGGCAGCCTGACACCCACGCCCGGTGTCAATGAGGGCTCGTCTGGCTATGAGACCATGGCCAAGAACTCCTTCGGCAGCCAGCTGCTGACGAGGCCCTCCGAGCTGACCCAGCCCCGGGACATCGTCTTCGGTGACTTCCTCGACGTGGTCTATGTCGACGACGAGAACCCCTTCTCGGTGGCGGCCCTTCACCGGACGTTCAACACGCCCACGCAGACCGGTGTGCTGACCAACAACATCTCTGATCCGCCCATTCCGAACCCTCCCCCGATGAAGTTCCCCGTGGGTCTGAACTTCACCGCGGTGCAATTTGATCAGTCCGACCTGACCCGGGCTCCCTTCCTGATTGAGTCCAGCGAGGTCTTCGCCAGCGACACCTTCATTCAGTTCGAGGACGGCACGGGCGTGACACCCTTCGGCGGCATCATTCCGATGAACTCGCTGATTCAGCTGAACCCCACGTCAAACGCCAGCTCCACCAGCAACTTTGACGCTCCTCACCTGCCGAACCCTGGATTCCCCAGCCCGTTCGCCGGTGAGAACCAGAAGTTCATCAACTACGTGCAGACCGGGCCCATGCCCAAGTCGACCACGGCGGGCGCGGTGGTGCTGGCCACGCTGAACCAGGCGGCCATCAACTCAGCCCACCCCGGTGGTCTGGTGGCGCCCCTGTACCAGACCCGGCAGCAGATCGGCAACTTCCTGTTCGTCACCGATGGCCTGAACAAGAAGCTCCACGCCGTCAACACGAACAACATGAAGGTCATTCAGTCTCTCGACCTGCCCGACCCGTTCGGCATGGGCCTGAGTTCTGACCTCGATCTGCTGTTCGTCAGCAATGAGGGCGACAACTCCGTCTCTGTGGTCGATGCAGACCCACGCTCTGCCACGTTCATGACCGAGGTGCGCCGTGTGCCAGTGGGTCAGGGCCCCCGTGGTGTGTGTGTCAGCCCCGACAACGAAGACGTCTTCGTGCTCAACCGTCTGGGCAATAGCATCAGCATCCTGGACATGGCCACCCAGACCGTGCGCAACACGTTGACCGACTCAGGCATCGATCGGCCCAACGATGTGGCCATGGGTATTCGCGAGGTTTCTGGTGGCATCGCCTTCCAGAGCGGCACCTACCACGGCTTCATCTCGAACGGTGGAGGTGACAACGTTCTCGTCTACGAGGGTGGCCCGTCAGGCCAGGCGGGCATCGGCTTCGACAACATCCTTGGAGATGTGAAGCCCAATGACCCCATCGTCGTAGGACAGCCGCTGCTTCTGGGCATGGAGGACCCCCGCGGTCTCACCTTTGACCCCGTGGCCCCGCTCGACGCTTTCGGCGGCACCATTGGTTGTTTCGTCGCCCACCAGGATCCCATCTCTGGGCGGGCGATGGTCAGCCGGATCGCCTACACAAAGGACACCCAGCCGGGGCAAGTGACGATCAACTCCCAGTCCAGCGCGCCATCCTTTGGTGAGAAGATCTTCGAGGTCACACAGCAGTACCTCTCGCCCAGCACCGGCACGGCCTTTGACGTGGCACTGCCCGACTACCGTCGGGAACTGCTCCAGGAGTCGAACTTCGGCACGAACTTCAACCTGTACAACGCAGGCGCGACCTTGGTCGTCATCGCTGGCCTCCAGTTGCCCCGCAACGCCAAGTACCCACAGGCGGGTGTGGCCACCGGCGGCGTGGTCAGCAACGTGGCGCGGTGGGATCCCGACCGGCTCTACCTCACCAGTGCTGGCAAGCGCATCGATGTCTTCGACATCGTCACCGGGCAGCTGCTGAAGACGATCCCCACCAGTTCGGACGTCACCAGGCTGACCAGCTACTTCGAGCAGTAAGCCAGCGACTCACGCTGTCTCACCCTGGCCGGTCCTCACTCGTGGGGGCCGGCCAGGTCTGTATTCCGGGCCTCTGGTCGCATAGGCTCGCCGCAGTCGGGTTGCCTTGCGGGCGACCGCTGAGCCAGAGGGCGTGCTGTGGCGGCAACAGAACGAGAGGCATCCACGGGCCTGGCGCTCTACCTGGAGTCCAGCCGTCGCATTGGACCGTCCGTGGCCCTGGTCCTCCCGCTGCTTTTCGCCCACGAGTTGGCGGTCGCCCTGCTCGACCCTCCTGTGCGCAACAGCGCTGACCAGGTGGTGACCACGTTGATGAGCCAGCTGCCCCACGAGATGCTCCCGGCCCTGCGCTGGGTCGGTGTGCTGGGCTTGCTCACACTCCTCGTCTGGCGTCGCCCCCAACGTGACGATCGCCCGGCGTTGGTGCTCGGCGAAGCCCTGGTCTGGGCGGTCTGCCTGGGCCCCCTCGTGGGCACCATGGTCGGGGGCATCGGCCTCTCAGGCGCGGCCCGTTTCGGGGACAGCTCCGGCCCGCTCTGGCAGGCCATGCTGCTCAGCGTGGGCGCCGGCCTGTGGGAGGAGATCGCCTTCCGCTTGGCACTCCTCGGCGGTCTGGCCCTGTTCTTGAGGCGGATCGCCCGCTGTTCGCCAGGCCTCTCCCTGGTGCTGGCTGTTGCCGTATCCGCTGTGACCTTCTCGCTCTACCACCATCTGGGTGAGGGCGGAGAGCCCTTCGCCTTCGGGCCTTTCGTGTTTCGCGCCCTCGCCGGTACAATCCTCGGCGTTCTCTTCGCCCTGCGAGGGTTCGCCGTCGTGGTCTACATGCATGTCTTCTACGACTTGCTCTGCGACCTGCGCGTAGCCTTCGCCTCATAGGATACCGCCATGACTGGTCGCGTACTCGTGGCCCTGACCGGCGCATCCGGCACAATCTACGGCGTGCGGGTTGTGCAGCGCCTGGCTGAGCACAAGATCCCCTGCGACGTCGTGCTCTCGAACGCCGGCCGCAAGGTCTTGGCCATCGAGCATGGTCTCACCTCAGACGTGGAGAGCTGGCTCGATGACTACGACGCGCCTGACTGTCGCGTGTGGGCCCTCGATGAGATCACCGCTCCTGCGGCCAGCGGCTCCACCGCGCCCCAGGCCATGGTGATCATCCCCTGCTCGATGGGCACGGTGGGGCGGCTGGCGGCGGGGCTCTCGTCCAATCTCATCGAACGGGCGGCGGACGTGATGATCAAAGAGCGGCGCCCCCTGGTGATCGTCCCCAGAGAGACGCCCTTCTCGTCGCTGCACCTGGCCAACCTGCTGAGCCTCTCTGAATGGGGGGTGCGAGTCGTCCCGGCCATGCCCGGCTTCTACGCTCAACCCCAGACCGTCGAGGACATGATCGCCTTCGTCGTCGACCGGGCGCTCTCAGCGGCGGGCTTGGAGTTGCCTCTCCGGCAACGGTGGCGGGGCGGCGACCTCCCCGAGAGTGACCCATCGTGAGCACCGCCGCGCTGACAGGCATTCTCGCCGACATCAAGATCGCCCACTCGATCTTCGCCCTGCCCTTCGCTGCCATCGGCCTGCTGGTCGGCACCCGGGGCCAACCTCCCGGATGGCGGCTGTCCCTCGCCGTGCTGGCCGCCATGATCCTGGCCCGCTCCGCAGCCATGGGCTTCAACCGCCTCGTGGACCACCGCTTCGATGGGAGCAATCCGCGCACAAGTCAGCGCGCCCTGCCCTCGGGCCGAGTGAGCCGTGCGGCCATGACCGCCTTCGTGGTCACCTGCTCGGTGGGCTTCCTCTTGGTGGCCGGCTCCCTGGGCCAGCTCTGTCTCGCGCTGTCGCCCCTCGTCCTCGCCGTGCTCTTCGCCTACTCCCTGGCCAAGCGCGTCACCTCTCTGGCTCATGGCGTGCTCGGCTTCGCCCTGGCCCTGGCGCCCCCCGCGGCCTACCTGGCAGCCAGGGGTTCGATCGAGGGGGACGTGACAGCGGTACTCTGGTTTGCCACCGCTGTGCTGCTCTGGGTCGCGGGCTTCGACATCATCTATGCCTGCCAAGACGTGGAGCACGATCGCAAGCTCGGACTCCACGCCCTGCCTGCCACCATGGGCCCTGACAAGGCGCTCATCCTCTCTCGATGGATGCATGCGGGCATGGTGGCCTGCTTGATGGCAGGTGCCCAGGCACTGCACCTGGGCATGCTCACGGCCCTGGGTATCGGCGCCACCGGTCTCATGCTGATCGTCGAACATGGCCTGGTCCGCGGGGGGCGGCTCGACCGGATCAACGCGGCCTTCTTCACCGTGAACGGCGTGGTGGGCCTGGTGTTCTCGGCCTGTGTCAGCTCTGAACTCGTGCTACGGGCTGACCAGCTGTGGCCATGAAACGGCAAGGCTTCCTCGACGTCTGGGCCGCAGGGCTCGAGGCTCTGAAGGGCGGGGAGCTCCCGGCGCTCACGGTGATCGCAGGCGAGGAGCCCTTCGTCAAGGAGCGGCTCATCGACGCAGCCGTCCAGGGCTTTGGTGGTGACCTGGAGACGTTCGCGCAACGCCCTGGCGAGGGAGATCGGCAGGCCTTGCAGCGGCTGCTGGACACCTGGGCCACCTCGAGCCTCTTTGGCTCAGGCCAACTCATCGTGGCCCGCGATGTCGGCTCCCTGCTGAAGGGCAAGCTGTCCGCCACCTTCGAAGAGGTGGTGAGCAAGGGCAGCCCTCCGAACCGGCTGCTGCTCACGGTCCCGGCCCTCGACGGGCGCAGCAAGCTGGCCAAGCGCATCAAGAAAGAGGGCGGGCTGACCTCCTTGCCGCCCCTGCGAGACGGGCCGCCCCCTTGGCACACAGGGGGCCCGTTTCTCGAGACCGACCTGAACACCTGGATCGTCGCGGAGGCCAGCCTGGTGGGGCTCTCCGTTTCGCTCACCGTGGCCAACGAGCTGGCCTTGCGCATCGGCAATGAGCCCGGACGCATCGCCCAGACCCTGGGCCGCATGGTGGTGCTCCTCGACGGCAAGACCACTCTCGACCTTCAGACCGTGACTGCCTACGTGCCCCGCTCGAGCGTGCGCCTTCTGGCCAGCTACGAAGACGCGCTGCGGACCGGTGACGTGACCGCCGCCCTGCAACTCGTCGATCGTATGAAGCACGACGGTGTCTTCGACCCGTTCATGAAACTGGTGACCGGGCCCGCCGTCGCAGACACGATCTTGCGCGGGCTCACGGCCTCGCTCTCACGGGAGTTGACCGCTCACGAACGCCTGGGGCCAGCACTGGTTGCGGCCCTCCAGCATCCGCCGTGGAAACGCTCCGCCGATCAGACAGCCGCCCTCGACGAGGCCCTGGGCAAAGGCGGGCGCAGGGTCTTCTTGGAACGGGACCTGCGCCGCTCTCCTTCCGAGGCCGTGGCTGCCGCATTCACCACGGCCCTGAAGGCGCTGCGCAACCTGCGCGATGGCGCCGGCCTGTCCCTTCATGTGATCACGGTTCAGCTGGCCCGGGCCTTTCAGACCGGCGCGGGGAGGGCGCGACGTTGATTCAATCTCTGCCTCAAGAGGTCGTCGACCGCATCGCGGCGGGCGAGGTGGTCGAGCGCCCTGCGGCCGTGGTGAAGGAACTCATCGAGAACGCACTCGATGCTGGCGCCAAACAGCTCGACGTGGTCATCGAAGGTGGGGGGCTGACGCTCATCCGTGTGGCCGACGATGGCTCTGGTATTTCTGGTGCAGACCTGCCCTTGGCCTTTGGCTCCCACGCCACGTCCAAGCTCTCAGACGTAGACGATCTGTTTCACATCGCCAGCTTCGGCTTTCGCGGTGAGGCGCTCAGCAGCATCGCCGCTGTGTCCCGCTGCCGCCTGACCACCTCGACCACCAACGACGGCTCGGGATTGCGTGTGGATTGCATGGCCGGCGAGTTGAGCGAGGCCGCCCCCGCGGCAGCCCCCAAGGGCACGGTCGTCGAGGTGCGCGACCTGTTCTACAACACCCCGGCGCGACGGGCGTTTCTGGGTGCCACCAGCAC
The DNA here is from genome assembly GCA_964537035.1 of uncultured Phycisphaerales bacterium. GTDB lineage: Bacteria > Planctomycetota > B15-G4 > B15-G4 > B15-G4 > CAZIAK01. The sequence continues at coordinate 173,109 of CAZIAK010000001.1, forward strand.
AGAGGCTGCGAAGTGCCGAGAGGTCTGCAGCGCCCTCTCCCTGGTGAACCCGGGCGTGCGCTGGAAGGTCACCGTCGACGGACGCCTGCGCTTCTCCAGTGACGGCGCGGACGCCCTCTCTCGTCGCATCGAAGCGGTCTACGGACGGGAGTTCTCCAGCCAGCTGATCCCCGTCAAGCAAACAGAAGAGGCCCTCTCGGTCGAGGGCATGATGACCTTGCCCGCCGCGGCTCGCCCCCGTCCTCGGGCGCAGCAGCTCTTCGTCAACGGTCGCCTGATCAAGGACCGGGGCGTGCTCGCGGCGGTGCGCGTGGCCTGCAAGGACTTTCTACCCGGGTCGCTCCAACCCGCTTGGGTCTTGCAGCTCACCGTCGACCCCCTGCGCCTGGACGTGAACGTCCACCCCACCAAGGCCGAGGTGCGTTTTCGCGACAAGGACAAGATCTTTCGCCTGGTGCGCAGGGCCTGCCGCCAGGCACTGCTCGCTGCTGACCTCTCGCCACGAGTGCGCGCCGAGCACCTCGGTCTGGACCGCCCGCCGAGCACGGACCCTGCCGCCAGAAACCCACGGGCCGACTCACTGTCGTCGATCCCCACGGCAACGTCTGCGCCATCGCGGTCGCCCGCATCCCATCCCGTCGAGCGACCCTGGCCCGCAGATCAACCGCTGCCTGCTGAAGGAGACAGCGCCCACCATGAGCTGCCCTTCGCCGGCGCAGTGAGCGAGGGCCAGAGCCAGCCCCTCACCACCCAGGGCCGACTCCCGGGCGACGTACGGGCGGCGGCCCGCTTTCTGCAGGTGCTCGACACCTACATCCTCTACGACAGCCCCGACGGTCTGATCCTGGTCGATCAACACGCGCTGCACGAACGCATTCTCTACGCCGATCTGCAACGCCAGCTCGCGGCGGGAGAGATGACGCGCCAGCGGCTGTTGCTGCCAGAGACCGTGCGCCTCTCACCCAGTGAGTTCGACGCCACGGTACAGCTCACCGAGGACCTCCATCGCATGGGCCTGGAGGTCGCGCCGTTCGGCAACGACACCGTGGCAATCTCCGCTGTCCCTGCGGTGTTGCGCGGCGAGAGCCTGACCGACTTGCTGCGCTCTCTGATCGACCCGCCGGACGTCCACGGCGGCATTCCCCATGGCCTCGACCGGCGCCTGTTCACCATGGCCTGCCACGCGGCGGTGAAGGCGGGAGACCCCCTGAACGAAGAGGAGATCGCCGCCATGCTCAAGCAGGGTGAACTCCTGGAGCATGACAGCACCTGTCCTCACGGACGGCCCACGCGCCTGCTCATTGATCGCACCGAGCTAGAGCGCCTGTTCAAACGCAGCGGCTTCTAGCCTGCAGATCTAGCCAGCCTCGGCGTCAGGACGTCAACGCCGCAGACGCCGGCCAGCCGCCCAGCTGGCACACCGGTACGTGCCGGCCCGGTCATCAACCGTCGTCGTTCTCGGCTCGTTCGGGGACCTCGAACATCTGGAGGTCGAGGGGCTTGCCCAGGTCGAACACAGGCAGGCCCTGATCGTCGCTGATCAGTCCGAGGGTGGCCACCAGATCATCCCGCTCGTCGAGCAAGCGAATGGTCAGGGGCACGATGAGATCGTCGGCGTTACGAGCATGGCGCGAGAGCACCATCTGCCAGACCTGCGGTTGCACACGACCGATGGTCGAGAGTTCGATCCGGTGAACGTAGTGGGTCTCGGCGTCGATGGACAACTTGATGTCTACCAGCGGCGCTGGGTCTCCCGGCCTCGGGGGAGGGGCGTTCAGGTCCGGGCCGAAGATCACGTCGGGCAGCGTGCCCCGCACCACGTCGACCTCCCGATCATCACCCAGGCGCCGACGGCTGGGGACGTTCAGGGTCTCACGGGCCACGAAGCGGGCGTCGCTCAACTGCTCCATCAAGCCGTCGACGGAGATCACGTCGAGAATCAAGCGGGTCAGCTCGAGCTGCTCACGCTCCAGGGCCAGATCCGTGTGAAACGTCTCGGGATCGTCGCTGTAGAGGGTCACCTGGCCGTCCCGGTTGTCTCGCATCCAGAAGACCTGCCCGTCGAAGCCCACCGAGCTGTCGCTACGCGCGAGGGTCTCGGTGCGGCGGGTGAGCATGCGCTCGGGAGAGCGCCCGTAGAACCGCTCGACCTCCACGGAAAAAGTCCCGCTGCCCTCTGGCTTGCGCGCGGTCACTGAGAAGAGACCATGGAGGCTGCCAGGCCGCGGCAGGGCCGTCTCGCCCCGCTGGGCAACGGCAGCCGCCGTCAGAATCTCCTGGGCTCGCTCTTCGTTTGAGAGCTCGTCCAGTCCGGGCAGCAGCAAGGCAAGGAAGAGAAGCATCGTCGACATCACGGACTCCACCGTAGAAGGGAAGCCCCCCAGGGGCAACGGCGTTGTGTTCGGTCGCCTCGCTCCCTGGTTGATCGCTGCCTGCGCCTTGCTGCCGTACCTGGCGGTGCGCAACTACCCCCACGTGCACGATGACCACCTGCTCCGCGGCCCCACCAGCCTGGCCGTGGACGAGCGGGTCGACTGGGGCACCTTGCTCAGCGGCGATTTCTTCGGCACCTTCGAGCAGCCCACGGGAAACACGGCCTTCTGGCGCCCGCTGGTCCTGGCCACCTATCGCTGGGAGCACCAGCTGGCTGGCGAGTCCAGCGCGGGTTTCGCCTGGCTCGGGCACGTGGTCACCCTGCTCTGCCATCTCGCCGCCAGCCTGGGCCTGTGGCGCCTGGTTCTGGCACTGGGGCTCGGACCGCCGTCTGCCCTCCTCGCCGCCGCCTTGTTCGCGCTCCATCCCCTGCACGTCGAGTCCGTCGCCTGGATCAGCGGTCGCACCGACGTCCTGGCCACTGCCCTCTGCTGGTGGGGGACGGCCTGGTGGATCGAACGGAAGGGCAGCTGGCCCGCTGCCGTCGCGGCCGTGCTGGCCTTTGTGGCAGCGCTGCTGAGCAAGGAGCCCGCCCTGGTGCTGGTGGGCAGCGCCGCGCTTCTGGCTCGCTGCCAGGGCATGCCTTGGCGTCGAGCGCTGGCAGCTCCCGCCCTGGCCATCGTGGCGACACTGATCCTCCGCGCAGGCGTCTTTGGTCTCTCGCCGCAGATCTCCGAGGCTGGCTACATGGGTCCAGAGTCTCCCGCCCATCGCTGGTGGACCTGGGCAGCGATCCTGCCGGACATGCTGCGCTTCACGGTCTGGCCCGATGCCGCCTCGCCCATCCACCCGGTGGCGGCGGCGACCGGGTGGGGCTCCCCAGGAGTCCTGGCAGGGTTGGCCGCTCTGCTGCTGGTCGTGGCGGCGTCCCTGTGGACCTGGCGACGCCGAGAGGCTCCCTTGGTGCTGGCCGCGACCCTGACCCTGGGCACCCTGCTGGTGCTCGCACCGTGGACCCGCTTCGCCATGGGCTTCGACGACGTGGCCGGGCCCTTGTATGACCGCTACCTCTACGCCATGGCCGCGGCCCCTGGGCTGATCCTCTGTACCGTCCTGGCCAGGTGGCTTCAGCCCGGTGCCTGGCGATCGCTGCTGGCCGTCGCTCTTTGCGCCGTGACCCTGGGACCAGCCACAGCCCGCCGAACGCAGATGTGGGCCTCAGAAGAGTCCTTCTCACGGGCGGGTCTGGCCGTGGCTCCCGGCTCGGCCAACATGTGGACCCAGCTGGGCTCGGCCCAGCTCGAGATCCTGCGCAACCTCGGCGAGGTGCAGGCTGGGACAGCGGCGGTAGAGAGCTTCGAGCAGGCCCTGGCCCTCGACCCTCAGCACCGCTTCGCAGCCCTCAACCGTTTCATCACCCTGGCCATCTTGCGCCGCGAGCCTGAAGCCCGGGCGGCTGCAGAGGCCTTGCTGGCCCAACGCGGCACAGACCCGGGGGTGCTCCACAACGTGGCGGGTTGGCATGCGTCCAGGGGACGCTTCGAAGCCGCCGCCCAGCTCTACGAGCGAGAACTCATGGGTGGCTCAGCCTTGCCAGGCGCCATGGACGCCTTGAACGCCTGCGTGGAGGCCCTGGCCGCTGAGCGGCAGGCAGCAACAGACCGTTCGCCGAACGCAAACGGAGAGCCCCTTGCTCCTGCAGTGGGTGGGGGCTGATGCCCCGCGCCTCGAGAGATGCTGGTGCCGAAGGGGGGACTCGAACCCCCACTGGGTTAACCCCAACTAGACCCTGAATCTAGCGCGTCTACCAATTCCGCCACTTCGGCACGTGCAAGTAGCAAGCGGCGGATTGTAGGAACCGTCCGATCTGGCGCAAGCCATTGTCCAAACCTTCTGGGCGGCGAGAATGGGGGGCATGAAGCGGACAAGCGAGAAGGTCGCCTGCGTGAACCGCAAGGCGCGCTACGACTTCGAGATCATCGACACCATCGAAGCTGGCCTGGTGCTCAAGGGCTCGGAGGCCAAGGCCCTGCGCGAGGGCAAGGGCAACCTGGTAGATGCCTACGCCTTGCTCAGCAAGGGCAGCCCGATCCTTCATGGCTTCGAGATCTCGTGCTATAGCCACGACAACGCTGGCGACATCCCCAGCCGTCGGTCTCGTGGGCTCCTGCTTCACCGCGCTGAGATTCGTCGGCTGAAAGCCCGGCTGCACGAGAACGGCCTGACCCTGGTGCCCTTGCGGGTCTACTTCAAGGGCCCTTGGGCCAAGGTCGAGCTGGGGCTGGCCCGAGGCAAGCGCAAGACCGACAAGCGCCAGGCCTTGCGGGCCAAGGCGGTCCAGCGTGACGTCGACCAGGCCTACCGCCAGCGCCGCTAGGGTGGGCCTGTGATACAGTAAGGCGCTGTTCTTCGGGGGCGATTTGGCTTCGACCGAGTTGCTGACTTCCCCGGGTGGCGTGCCGAGGTGCCAGGTGGCCTCGTAAAACCCCTGGAAAACTTTAGCTGGCAACAACAGCTACGCTTTGGCTGCCTGAGATACGGTAGCCCGTCGCCCTACTCCGAGCCTGCCGGGGTAGGGGGGCGTCACTTGCAGGCTGGTCTGGCTCACTCTGCTTGCGGTGAGCCAGGCGAGATTCAGCGAGCTGGCCGAGGCGGGATCCTGTCGATGGGAGCCCGGCGAGGCGAGATCCAAACCATCGACTACGCACGTAGAGGCTCTTGGAAGGGCGCTTTGGGACGCGGGTTCGATTCCCGCCGCCTCCACCACATCTTCTTCTAAAGCTGCCCGACGTCAGGTTGGGCGGTGCCCAGGCACGGCGAAGCTCTTGAAGGGCACGATGACGTGCAGATAATGCTCAGGCTGCCGACACCGGATCCACCCCATCGATGCCCAGACTCAGCCTGCCAAGCCTCTTGATCGTGGGCGCAGGCCTCGCCTTGTCGGCCTGCACCTCGCCCAGCGCTCATCGCCAGGCCATCGAGGCCACGAGCCAGGCCTGGTACAGCGAGGTCCTGCCCGACGACCAGGAAGAACTGCTGGACCATATCCGCGGTCTGGCAGACCTGGGGCCGACCGGCGACGACTGGCTGGTGAGCCTGACTCTGCTCTCTCAGGTCGCCTTTGAGAACCCCTCTGGCCTGGTGCGTGCCGAGGCGCTGCGAGCCGCCTGGGCATTGGCGGCCGACCTGCCTGCCGAGGCCATCCCCCAAGAGGACCTGCCACTCGACGTGTACCGGGCGACCATAGAGCGCTTCGACGCTCTAGAACTTGGCGACAGGGCCGAGGATCGCGAAGAGCTGCTGGCCGTTGCCCGTGATCTGAGCAGCTACCGCTTCGCTCCCCATGCCGATCCCAGGCTGCGGCACCTGCCTCTCGACCTGGCGGCCATGGTGGCGTCCAGGGCCAGCTGGGAGGACGACCTGGCTCTGCGCGAGGCCTTCTCCCTCGCCCCAGGGTCGGCCCGCCACGCCCTCTCGCTCATCACGCTCTACGCCGCTGACGACATAGACCCGGCCGTCAGAGAAGAGTCCCTGCGAGCGGCTCGCCATCTCCATGATCTGGCGGCCCTGAACCTGATCACCGGTGCGCTCACCCTTGAAGATCACGCCCAGGTCCTTCTTGCCGCGGTCGAGAGTCTCGACGAGCTGAGCACCAGGGTGCATCGCAGGGACGTTCTGAGCACCCTCAGTCAGGTCAGGCAGGGCAGCGACCTGGCCCTGCGTCAGGCGGCGGATGCCCTGGCCCAGAAGGTGAGCCCTTGAAGATCGTCCTGCTTGACCAGCCCCTGAACTACGACGGTCTCCAGCTGGCCACCTCATTCGTCGATAGCCACTGCCCGGAGTCAGACAGAGACTCGGTCATTCTGTTCGAGGGCGAGGCCGATGTGCCCGTAGAACACCTGGTCGACCTCGAAGACGCCGAGGCAGGCGACGTGATCTACAGCCCCTGGATGGCTCACATCATCATCGAACACCGAGGGATCGACCTCCGTAGCGGAGTGCTGGCCCAGCGCCTGCTGATGCGCCTGCTCGCTCGTTGGCTCGAAGAACGGTCGGGACAGTCTCTGCAGATCCGCGGCGACGACCTCTTCTTGGGCGAGCGCAAACTGACCGTGTCCATCGCCACCACATCGCCCCGGGGCGTGCTCATTCACACCGCCATCAACGTGCACACCGAGAACACGCCTGTTCCCGCAGCTGGTCTGCGCGATCTGCGCGTCCCTGCCCTCGACTTGCTCAAGGCCATTGCCCGACTGTATGCCGACGAAATGGCCTCGGTTGAGCACGCCACCACCAAGGTGCGACCTGCCCTGTGAAACGTTCGTCCCTGATCACGCTGTTCAAGCTCGTCTTCGCCGCCAGCCTCATCTGGTGGGTGGTGGACAGCGCTGGTGGGCCAGCCAAGATCGCCGCCGTGCTCAGCAGCATGGACCGCACCCAGTGGCTCCTGGGCCTGGGCGTTGTCTTCACGGCCAACTGTCTCTCCATGCTGCGCTGGCACTTCTTGATGCAGTCGGTGGGCCTGCACTCGACGCCCTGGTTGGCCCTGCGCCTCGGCTTCATCGGCGTGTTCTTCAACAACGTCGTCCCCGGCCTGACCGGTGGTGATCTGATCAAGGCGGTGTACGTCACCCGCGAGAACCCCCAGCAGCGCTCGGCGGCGGTGGTCTCGGTCATCGTCGACCGCATCATCGGCATCGTCGCCCTCGCACTCATCGCCGCGGTGGTGATCCCCTTCGATCTGGAGCAGTACGGCCAGGCTGCGGTGGGCATCTACGGCTTTCTCTTCGCGGCGTCCATAGGAGCCGTCCTGGCCCTCAGCCGCCGGGCCAAGGTCAAGCTCCGCTCGCTGCTTGAGCGCTTTGGATTCAGCTCGGCCACCCGGGGTGCAGGGGCACTGACCAAGATCGATGAGGCGGTCTCGATGTACCGCGATCGCATGCGTCAGATCGGCGCGGCCCTGGTCATGTCCGTGGCCGTGCACATGCTGATCATCGTGGCCATTTCGATCTTCGCGGGCGCTCTGATCAGCGGCGGCCGGTCCGCGTTGGACACCCAGCCCGTGGCAGAAGCTGCCGTGCGAGAGGTTCAACTGGACGCCTTTGAAGATCTGGGTCTGGACGCCTACTGCTCGGTGATTCCCATCATCATGATCGGCTCGGCAGTCCCGGTGGCGCCCGCTGGCTGGGGTGTGGGCGAGAAGCTCTTCGAGCACTTCTTCACCCTGGCGGGGGTGGCCAAGATCGACGCCGCCACCCTCTCGCTGACCTACCGGCTCACAGCCACACTGGTCTCACTGCTCGGCGGCATCTTGCTGCTTCTGGATCGAAAACGGATCAAAGAGGCCCAGAACGAGCAGCTCGAGTAACGACAGCACCGAGGTGCCGTCTGCCCTGCGGAGTCGTTTTTCTGATTTCCGCTCTGGAATCCGACGACGCCCATGTTAAGTAGGTGTTAGGTATCCAGTCGGTATGGGACGCAGTGGGGGGCAACCCTCCCTGCAGCGTCTTCGAGAACCCTACGCCCGGAACACTCGGAGAGAATCATCAATGGCCTTCGCATCCAAGCAAAGCAACAAGAGTCCCAGCGGCCGGGGGGGCTTCGGCAAGTCCGGCTCCAAGGCAGCCAAGGCCGAGAAGCCGAAGCTCGACGGCGTCGAGATGACCCTGGCCCATATCGAGAAGCAGTTCGGTGAGGGCGCCATCATGCGCCTGGGCGACGCACCAGCCATCGAGATCAAGGGCACGTCTACGGGTTCCCTTTCGCTCGACATGGCCCTGGGCGGCAAGGGGCTCCCAGAGGGCCGTATCGTCGAGGTCTTCGGCCCCGAGTCCTCTGGCAAGACCACCCTGACCTTGCATGTCATCGGGTCCGCCCAGAAGGCTGGGGGCACCTGCGCATTCATCGACGCTGAGCACGCTCTCGACCCGGCCTACGCCAAGAAGCTGGGTGTCGACACCGACGACCTGATCGTCTCCCAGCCTGACAGTGGTGAACAGGCCCTTGAGATTTGCGAGATGCTGGTGCGCAGCGGCGCCTTCTCCGTGGTCGTGGTCGACTCGGTGGCGGCTCTGGTGCCCCGGGCCGAGCTCGAAGGTGAGATGGGTGACAGCCATGTGGGCCTGCAGGCTCGGCTCATGTCCCAGGCCATGCGCAAGCTCACAGGGGCCATCGCCAACAGCGGCACCCTGGTCATCTTCATCAACCAGATTCGCGAGAAGATCGGTGTGTTCTTCGGCAGCCCCGAGACCACCACAGGTGGCAGGGCGCTCAAGTTCTACTCTTCCGTGCGTATCGATATCCGGCGTATCGGCGCGATCAAGGCGGGCGACAAGGTGATCGGCAACCGCACCCGGGTCACGGTGGTCAAGAACAAGATGGCGCCGCCCTTTCGAAAGGCCGAGTTCGACATCATGTTCAACCAGGGCATCTCCTACGAAGGCGACGTGCTCGACCTGGCCATCGAAAAGGACATCGTCAAGAAGGCCGGAGTCTGGATCTCCTACGGGCCTACCCGCATCGGCCAGGGGCGCGAAAAAGCCCGCGACTTCCTGCGCCAAAACGTGGATATTCTGCAGGAGATCGAGGGCAAGGTGCGGGACAGTCTTGCGCCCCCTGCACCAACGCCCCAGAAGACCGAAGGCAAGTCCGAAGCCAAGTCTGAGCAGCCCGCTGCCAAGCCGGCCGCCAAGGCGAGGGCCTAGGCACCACGTCGAGAGCGAGGTCGTTTCCCGGCGCCCCGTGTCCACGAGTCGGCTGCTGACGCGTTCAGCAGCCGACTCGTGGCACAGAAACCAGTTGCCGGAATCCTCGAATGACCATGACTCCCGACGCACTACGCGAGGCCTACCTGAGCTTCTTTGAGCAGCGCGGCCACAGCCGTCATCCCTCAGACTCGCTGGTTCCCCAGGACGACCCGACCCTGCTGTTCACCGGGGCGGGCATGAACCAGTTCAAGGCGATGTTCCTGGGCAAGGGCAACCTGCCATTCTCCAGGGCCACCACCAGCCAGAAGTGCCTACGCATGCCCGATCTTGAGAACGTGGGCCGCACCTCGTCCCATCACACGTTTTTCGAGATGCTGGGCAACTTCTCCTTTGGCGACTACTTCAAAGAGGAAGCCATCGCATGGGCCTGGGAGTTCCTGGGCAAGGTCGGGCTGCCTGCAGATCGTCTGTCCGTCACCGTCTACAAGGATGACGACGAGGCCGAGGCTCTCTGGGTTGACGGCGTGGGCATCGCCCCAGAACGGGTTTATCGCTACGACGAAGACGAGAACTTCTGGCCAGCCTCCGCACCGAGCAAAGGCCCCAACGGGCTCTGTGGCCCATGCTCCGAGATCTACTTCGACTTTCATCCTGAGCAGGGTGACTACCCACCCGGCGGCCCCGGTGTTGATGGTGCCCGTTTTGTCGAAATCTGGAACCTCGTCTTCACCCAATTCGACCGCCTGGACGGTGGCGCCTTGGAGCCTCTACCCCAGCGGAACATCGACACGGGCATGGGCTTCGAGCGCATCCTGCGGGTCGTCGAGTCCGTTGAGTCTGGGGCCAACCTGCCGAGCAACTTTGAGACGGCGCTCTTCGCTCCGTTGCTCGCGGCCATCCACGACCACGTCGGCAAGCAGACTGATTTCGGCACGCCCGATGGCGAGCGCACCCGGCGCATCGCCGACCATGTGCGCGCGGCCACCTTCTGCATCATGGACGGGGTCCAGCCCAGCAACGAGAAGCAGGGCTACGTGGTGCGCAAGGTCTTGCGCCGAGCCATGCTCGATCGGCACCAGCTCGGCGGCGATTTGCGCCAGCCCTGGCTCGCCCAGCTGGCGGACGTCGTCGTCCAGACCATGGGTGGGGCCTGGCCAGAGCTGCGCGATGCCCGTCAGCTGATCACCAGTTCCATCGCCCAAGAAGAAGAGAAGTTCGCCAGCGCCTTCCTGTCCGGGTCGCAGCGCCTCGCGGTCATGGCGGATCAAACTCGCGGCCAAGGTCAACGGGCCTTCAGCGGCGAGCAGGCGTTCCTGCTCTATGACACGTTTGGCCTGCCGCTGGACATGCAGAAGCAGCTCCTCGATGACGAGGGGCTCACCGTGGACGAAGAGGGCTTCCGAGAGGCCATGGCGGAGCAGCGCAAGCGCTCTCGTGAGTCGAGCAAGATCTCCGACAGCATCTTCGACGAAGGTCCCTTGGCGTCCGTCTCGGGCAACCTGCCAGAGACGGTCTTCGTCCGCGAAACGCTGCAGCTAGACGATGCTCAGATCCTGGCCGTGGTCGATGACGGCGAGGGCCGTGACGGCAGCGACGATCAAGCAGGCGATGGGGACTCCGTGGGCCCCCGTTCTGTCATCGTCGTCCTCGATCGCACCCCTTTCTATGCCGAAGGTGGGGGACAGGTCGGCGATCGCGGCGTGATCGAGGGGCCTGGTTTCCGGGTCGAAGTCGACGGCGTCGTGGCCCTGCGGGGCATTCAGCTCCACCGCGGTCTGGTCACCGAGGGCGACCCCGTCGTGGGCCTGGCGGTCGCCGCCGTCGATCACCAAGCACGAGCTGCCACCGAGCGCAATCACACCGCGACCCACCTGCTCCACGCAGCCTTGCACCAGATCCTGGGCGACGATGTGACCCAGGCCGGATCCCTTGTCACTCCTGACCGCCTGCGTTTCGATTTCCGTTTCCCCCGAGGCCTCACCCAAGACGAGCTTGTGGCCGTCGAGAACCAGGTGAATCAGCGCATTCTCGACAACCAGCCAGTGGGCGTGAGCGAGATGGGCCGAGACGAGGCACGAAGTCTGGGGGCCATGGCGCTCTTCGGCGAGAAGTACGGCGATCTGGTGCGTGTGGTCCAGGTCGCTGGCTGTCACGACCTGTCCGACAGCGTCGAGCTCTGCGGCGGCACCCATGTCCGTCGGTCCGGCGACATCGGCCTGCTGCGCCTCATCTCAGAGGGCTCCGTGGCCTCGGGCATCCGTCGCATCGAAGGCCGCACGGGGCTGGGTGCCCTACAGCACGTGCGGGCAGAATCCGCGCTGCTCAGTACCTCAGCGGCCCTGCTCAAGACCTCCCCTGATGAGATGGCAGAGCGCATCCGAGCCAGCCAACTCGAGACCAAAGACCTGCGCAAGCAACTCGAAGGCCTGCGCGGCCAGATGGCCGATGTCGAGTTGGCGGCCGGTCGACGCGAATGGAACGGCCTGCAGGTCCTGGTCGCACCGGCCAGCGGCGTGCCGGTGAAACAGCTACGCGAACTGGCAGGCCGATTCGTGAAGGACGACTGCGACCTGGTCCTGCTCGCCTCAGCTGACAATCAGGCCACCCATTACCTCGCAGCCGTGGGAGAAGCGGGCCGTTCGGCGGGTTTGGCGGCCAACAAGCTGGTTTCCGCCATGGCCTTGGCCCTCGACGGCAAGGGGGGTGGCAAGCCCGATTTTGCCCAAGGCCGAGGTGGAGCCTGTGATGACCTCCAGGGCCTGCTCTGGCATGTGCTCGAGACGTCAGGATCCCCGTCCCGGTGAGGGCTTCCAAGGCGCCGTCCCACCCGTTAGAGTAACGCGCTTCATCTGAGGCCTAGGATTACTGGCGCCAGAGCCACCGTAGCGCCCGTCCCTACCCAAACGAGAGTGTTCGAACATGGCTGTCCCCAAGCGCAAGACGTCCAAGGCCCGCAAGCGCAAGCGTAGGTCCCATTTGGCGCTGTCCGCCCCGGCTTCCTCGAGCTGCGACCGTTGCGGCGCGGAGAAGGTGCCCCACGCAGTCTGTGAGAGCTGCGGGCACTACCGCGGCCGGGACATCCTGCACCTCGACGCCTGAGCGGGACCCCTTCCTTGAGGATCATCGTGGACGCCATGGGGGGCGACCACGCTCCCCGCGCCGTGCTGGAAGGTGCTGCCCTGGCCATTGGCTCAGGCGGCATTGACCCGGCCAGCCTGCTACTAGTAGGTCGCGAGGAAGCGCTTCGTCCCCTGATCGAAGAGCTGTCACTGCAGCCTGTGGAAGTCGTCCACGCTGCAGAGGTCATCTCCATGGACGAACCGGCGAGTGCTGCGGTTCGCTCCAAACGGGGCTCCTCCATCTCCGTCGCCATGGAGGCCGTGGCTTCAGGGCAGGGCGACGCGTTTGTTTCTGCTGGCAATACCGGCGCCGTGGTCGCTGCAGCCTCTGTCGTCCTCGGCCGCAGCAAGGGCGTCCACCGACCAGGCATCGCCGTGCCCATGCCCACCCAGAAGGGCCCCTGCATCGTGATCGATGTGGGCGCGAACATCTACTGCAAGCCCGAGCACCTGCAGCAGTACGCCATCATGGCCAGCGAGTACTGCCGGGCTGTGTTCGACAAGCCCACCCCGGAAGTGGGCCTGCTCAACATCGGCTCAGAAGAGGGCAAGGGTGGCGGCTTCGTTTCCGAGACCCATGCCCTGCTCCAGGCCTCCGACATCAGCTACCGTGGGTTCATCGAAGGACAGGACATCCTCTCTGGTGCAGTCGATGTGGTCGTATGCGAGGGATTCGTGGGCAACGTCATCCTCAAGGTCGCCGAAGGCCTGGCCAAGTTCGTTGGCCAGCAGGTACACAACGCCTTTGCGTTGCACCCTCCTCGCAATGAGGTCAAGACCGCTGTGAATGAAGCCTTCGCCAGCCTCGACTACGCCGAGTACGGCGGTGCGCCTCTGCTGGGCGTGACCGCCCCGGTGCTCATCGGCCACGGACGCTCCAGTCCCCATGCGGTGATGAACATGATTCGTGCCGCCGGCTCCCTTGTGGAGTACGGGCTCAACCGGCACATCGCCGAGCGCCTTGCAGCCCAGAGCGGAGGGGTTTCACCATGACCGAGGTGAGATTCGGCCTGCGCGGCACGGGCTCCTACACGCCTGAGAAGGCACTGACCAACGCCGAGTTGTCCCAGATCGTTGACACGTCTGACGAGTGGATCACCAAACGGACCGGCATCAAAGAACGGCGCATCCTGGCCGAGGGGCAGACCACTTCCGACATGTGCGTGGCGGCTGCAAAGATCGCCATGGAAGACGCGGGCATCAGCGCCGCAGACCTCGACCTGATCATTCTGGGGACTGTCACTCCTGATCAGCATGTCCCCGCCACGTCGTGCAAGGTGGCCGCAGCCCTCGGTTGCGAGAAGACCCCCGCATTTGACGTGGCCGCTGGGTGCAGCGGGTTCATCTACTCAGCCACCATCGCCTCGCAGTTTCTGCGCGCCGGGACCTCCCGCAACGTGCTGGTGATGGGCGCCGAGTCGCTCTCGCGCATCGCCAACTACAAGGACCGCACCTCGTGCATCCTGTTCGGTGATGCGGCAGGGGCCGCCGTCTTCAGCACCGAAGATTGGTTCGCCGAGGTGCTCTCGAACACCATCGAAGCCGACGGTTCTGGCTACGATGTCATGTACCAGACTGCGGGGGGAGCCCAACAGCCCCTCACGGCTGAGCTGCTCGACGCCAACGAACACAAGCTGGTGATTCATGGCCGCGAGGTCTACCGCTTCGCCGTGAACCGCATGGTCGAGCTGGTCCGCGGCGAGCAGGCCAAGAACCCCGACCTTGAACTCGGTGGCGTGGTCCCTCACCAGGTCAATGCCCGCATCATCGAGTCCGCGAGAGAAAAGCTCGAGCTGCCCCTTGAGCGAGTCTTCGTCAACATTGACCGCTACGGCAACACCTCAGCAGCTTCGGTCCCCTTGGCTCTCGACGAGGCTCGCCACAACGGCTTCTTCGACGGCCTCGACGGCAAACTGGTCGTGATGTGTGCCTTCGGCGCAGGCCTGACCTGGGGCTCCCTGGCCCTGCGCTGGGGACGGGCATGAGCGACGACGGATCACCCAAGCACGGCCTGCTCTTTCCGGGGCAGGGCGCGCAGGCCCTGGGCATGGGCCTGGACATCGCAGCCCTCGAGCCCGCGGCCGCGGCCGTCTTCGATACGGCTGCCGAGATCCTCGACTTCGACCTGGCAGCTGTGATCAGCGGCGACGACAAGGCCTCCCTCGACCGCACCGATGTGTGCCAGCCCGCGATCCTTGTGACCTCCCTGGCCGTCATGGCCGGGCTGGACGCACGGAGCTTGCTGCGCGCCGAACAGGTCAGCGCCTGCGCAGGTCTCAGCCTGGGCGAGTATTCGGCCCTGGCCTGGGCGGGAGCCTTGACCCTGCCCGACGCCATTCGCCTTGTGCGCGCCAGAGGTCAGGCCATGCAGGCGGCGAGCGACGAGAGGCCCTCGGGCATGCTGTCCCTGGTGGGCGCCTCGCCCGAAGCCGCCACGGCCCTGGTCGATGAGGCCCGGGGTGACGGTGTGCTGGTCCTGGCCAACCTGCTGGCCCCCGGACAGATCGCCATCGCTGGCACGAGCGACACGCTGGAGCGAGCCAGTGCGGCCTGCCGAGATCACGGCATTCGCAAGGCCGTGCCCCTCGCCGTGGCCGGAGCCTTTCACTCCCCCTGCATGGAATCCGCCGCCGCGTCCCTGGCTCAGGCCATCGCGGCCACGAACATCTCTGAGCCCAGGGTTCCCGTGGTGCTCAACGTGTCGGCACAGGCCACCCGCGACCCGGCGCTCATCGCCGACGGCCTGCGCCGCCAGATCACCTCGCCCGTCCTCTGGCAGGCCTCCATGGAGACGCTGCTGGGCTCCGGGGTGACAGACTTCTTCGAGCCCGCGCCAGGGCGGCAGCTGACCAACATGCTGCGACGCTACGACATTGAAACCACGACTCATGCCTGCGGGACTGCCGACGATTTCATGGCCAGTTCCCCCTGGCCCGGAGACGCTCCATGAGCCAGTTGCAGGACAAGATCGCCATCGTGACCGGGGGCTCCCGGGGCATTGGGCTCGGTATCGTGAAGGCGCTCGCCGCCGAGGGCGCAAGGATCGCCGTGGTGGCCACCAGCGAGTCCTCTGCTGAGACGGGCGCCGACGCGGCCCGTGCCCTGGGCGTTGAAGCCCAGGCCTACGCCGCCAATGTCCGCGATGGAGATCGGGCCAAGGAGATCGTGGAAGCGGTCATCAAGGCCTGGGGTGGGGTCGATATTCTGGTCAACAACGCCGGAATTACCCGAGATGGCCTGTTGATGAAGATGTCCGACGAGGACATCGACGACGTGATCGACATCAACCTGAAGGGCGCCCTGCGCTGGAGTCGCGCGGTCATCCGGCCCATGATGAAGCGCAGGGGGGGCTCGATCGTCAATATCTCATCGATTGTCGGCTTGATCGGAAGCCCCGGACAAAGCAACTATGCGGCGGCCAAAGCTGGCGTCATGGGTGTCACCCGGTCGCTGGCAGCTGAACTCGGCGGACGGTCCATCCGGGTCAACAGCATCGCACCTGGATACATCGAAACCGACATGACGGCCGACCTGTCCGAGCAAGTCAGACAATCCAGCCTCGAGCAGATTCCCCTGCGCAGTTTCGGCGAAGCCGCCGACATCGCCGCAGGGGTGCTTTTCCTGGCCTCAGAACAATCCAGATACATCACCGGCACGACCCTCGTCATTGACGGGGGCATGTCGCTGTAGGGGCCCCTTGTGGCCATCTTGACTTGGTGACGAGCCTCGTCACACTGTCCCGAACATCAGCCGGGTCACCCGGCCATACCCCCGCAGGAGAGAGACACGTGGTTACTACCCAAGAGATTGAGGAGAAGGTCATCGCCATCGTCTGCGAGCAGATGGGCGCCTCCAAGGAGAAGGTCGCGTCCACGACGTCCTTCATCCAAGACCTCGGTGCCGATTCACTCGACACCGTCGAACTCGTCATGGAGTTCGAGGATCACTTCAACATCAGCATCCCGGACGAAGAGGCCGAGAAGATCCAGACGGTCGGTGACGCGGTGAGCTACATCGCCAGCCACGCCACCGCCAGCTGAAGTCGGCCGGCGCTCCTGCGATGAAGCGACGGCGTGTCGTCATCACCGGCCTCGGGGCCTGTACCTGCCTGGGTCTCTCCTTCGAGAAGACCTGGCAGGACTTGCTGAGTGGCAAGAGTGGTGTCGGTCCGATCACTCGTTTTGATCCTGAGGCTTACCGCACAAGGTTTGCCGCTCAGGTCGACGACATCGACAGCAATGCGCTGTTCGGCCCCATGGCCGGCAAGAAGATCGACTTCTTCACGCAGTATGCGTTGCTGGCCGCCGACGGATGCCTCAAGGACTCTGGCATCGATCTTGAGGCCACCGACAAGGAGCGCGTCGGCTGCATCATGGGTACGGGCATCGGCGGCATCACCGCCATCGAGGCTCACCATGTGGTCATTCTTGAGCGGGGTCCACGGCGCGCATCGCCGTACTTCATCCCGAAAATGATGCCCAATGCCATGAGCGGTCAGATTTCGATCCGCTATGGCTTGCAGGGCACGAACTTCGCGACGAGTTCGGCTTGCGCCTCAGCTGGCCACGCCCTGGGCATGGCCCTGCGGGCCATTCAGTACGGGGACGCCGATGCGGTCCTCTCCGGTGGGGCCGAGGCGGCCGTGTCCATCCAGTCGGTCGCTGCCTTCGGCGCCATGAAGGCTCTCTCGACCCGCAACGACGACCCCACCGGCGCCTGCCGTCCCTTCGACAAGGATCGCGACGGCTTCGTCATGGCCGAAGGGGCTGCGGTGCTGCTGCTCGAAGAGCTCGAGCACGCGAAGGCCCGGGGAGCGAAGATCTACGCCGAGTTCACCGGCTATGGATCGACCTCCGATGCCTTTCACATCACCCAGCCCAAGGAAGACGGCCACGGTCCCACGCGGGCCATGCAGCTGGCCTTGGCCGACGGCAGCATCAATCCCGAGACTGTCGACTACGTCAACGCCCACGGCACATCGACCTACTACAACGACCTGGTCGAAACCCGGGCGCTGCACAACGCCTTTGGAGCCCATGCTCACAAGCTGGCCATCTCCAGCACCAAGTCGATGGTAGGCCACTTGCTCGGTGGCTCCGCAGCCATCGAAGCCGCGGTCACGGCGCGGTCGATCCACGAGGGCATGATCCATCCCACGTTGAATCACCATGAACCGGGCGAGGGTTGTGACCTCGACTACGTTCCTGGCGAGAAGCGGCCGCTGCAGATTCGGCACGCCATCTCGAACTCTCTCGGCTTCGGCGGGCACAACGTGTGTCTCGCCTTCGGACACCCGGACGCCTGAAGCCCCAGCTGATCCCATGGGGGGCAGAAGACCATGAGTGACCGACGCACCCTGATTGCCCAGGCGCTGGCCGCCGTGGGGCAGGAGCATGTGCTGCGCTACGCAGACGAGCTGCCAGCGGCCGACCTGACCGAGCTGCTCGACCAGATCGAGGCCCTCGACCTGCCTCGGCTTCAGCGCCTGATTCAAGATGTTCTGGCACCCGCCACCGACGCCGGCCAGGGCAGCGGGCTTCAGCCGCCAGAGCTCATCGAGCAGGGCGATGACCCTGCCTCCACAGCGCGCAACGCAGCCGCCCGCGAGCGCGGCGAGCAGCTCCTCCGCGCAGGCAAGGTCGGTGCTTTTCTCGTGGCCGGAGGACAAGGCACCCGGCTGGGCTACGACGGCCCCAAGGGGCGCTTCCCCGTGGGCCCCCTGACCCAACGCAGCCTCTTCGCGTATCACGCCCAACGTGTGCTGGCCAGCTGCCGACGCTACGACGCCGAGCTGCCCTTCTACATCATGACCAGCAAGGCGAACCACGCCAGCACGGTCGCCGCCTTCGAGGAGGCCTCCTGGTTTGGCCTCGACTCGCGTCAGGTGGTCTTCTTCTCCCAGGGCTTGCTGCCCGCCATCGACACCGAGGGCAAGATGCTCCTGGCCAGCCGCTCGTCTCTGGCCTTGAGCCCGGACGGACATGGCGGTTGCTTCGATGCCATGGAGCGCAACGGCGCCCTGGCCGACATGGAGCGCAGGGGCATCGAAGAGCTGTTCTACTTCCAGGTCGACAACCCCCTGGCCCAGGTGTTCGATCCGCTCTTCATTGGCCACCACTCTCTGGCTTCCGCCGAGATGTCCACCAAGGTCGTCGAGAAGAGCAGTCCCTCAGAGAAGGTAGGGGTCTTGGCCACTCAGGATGGCAAGCACTGCCTGGTGGAGTACAGCGATCTGTCAGACGACCTCGCGGCCCAGCAAGATGACAGCGGCCGGCTGAGGTTTCGCGCCGGCAACATCGCCATCCACATGTTGCGCCTGTCGTTCATCCGCCGGTTGCTGAGCGAGGGCTCGGGCCTGCCCGTCCACCGGGCCAACAAGAAGGTGCCCTGCCTCGACGCTCAGGGGCAGCCTGTCCAGCCCACCGAGCCCAACGCGATCAAGATGGAGATGTTCGTCTTCGATGCTCTGGGTTTCGCCTCCCGGGTCACCACACAAGATGTGGACAGAGCCGACGAGTTCGCGCCGGTCAAGAACGCCGAGGGTTTCGACAGCCCCGCCACGGCACGAGCGGCCTTGTCCGACCAGGCGCGCCGCTGGGCCACGGCAGCCAAGCTGCCCGTGAAGGACGGCGACCTCGAAGTGGGCCCGCTCTTTGGCCTCGACTACTCCGATTTCAGAGACACCTTGACCCAGGCCGACGTGGGCCCGGTCTTCGATCGCTCCTGAGCGTAGAGTCCTGCCCATGGCCGCCCCTCCTCCTCTCCGTGTCGTGGTGGGGGGCGCCGAGGGACGCATGGGACGTCTGGCCCGGTCCGCCATGGCCCCATGCACAGATCTGATCTTCGTCGGGGGGCTGAAGAGAGGGGACGACCCGGGGCCACTGCTGCAAACCGAAGTGGCCGACGTCTACCTCGACCTCACCGTGGCCTCTGCCGCCCGGGCCCTCGCTCCCACGGCTGCCCGGGCGGGCGTCTGCCCTGTGGTCGGCACCTCGGGGCTGAACGACCAAGACCTGGACTGTCTCAGCCAGGCCTGCGGCCAGGGCGGCGTGGGCGGCCTGGTGGTGCCCAACTTCTCCGTGGGTGCGGTGCTGCAGATGATGGCCGCCGAACACATCGCCCGGCATCTCAGCTGCACAGGCATCGCCGAGGTCCACCACAGCGGCAAGCGGGACAGCCCTTCAGGTACAGCGCAGGCCACGGCTCGGCGGATCGGCCAGGCCACACAGGCCGAGCCTCCCCAGATCAGGAGCGCGCGCAAAGACGATGCCCTGGCCGAACAGACCGTGACCTTTGCCACCAGCCACGAGCAGCTCGAGCTGCACCACGTGGTCAGCAATCGTCTGGCCTACTTGCCGGGACTCCTGCTCGCCCTGCGGCGCGTGAGAACATGCACCGGCCTGGTCCGCGGCCTCGACTCCCTGCTCGACTGAAGGCCTCGCGGTGCACGCATCCCCGGGCACTTTAGGCGCAGGCTGCAAGGGCGCCTGCTGGCTTCCGTTGGTATCATCCCGCTCGCTGTTTGAAGCCGAGCAGCGACCCAGGCCAGAGTGGCGGAATCGGTATACGCGGCGGATTCAAAATCCGCTGCCCGCAAGGGCATGGGGGTTCGAGTCCCCCCTCTGGCACCACGTTTCCCTGGGCCCAGCGGGGGCTTGGCTGCCTCAGCCACGCCAGGCCCGCCAGTCCCCATCGTTCTCGTCGCCATCAGCTGGGGCGTCGTCGCCCAGACCCGCCTCGTCTGTCGGCTCATCGTCTGCCCGGGAGTGGAGGCCAAAGAGGCGGAAGACGCAGATCTGCAAGGCCAGGAAACCCACGGCGGCCAGGACCATCAGGACCGCAGCGCCTCCCTGGGGGAACAGCACGGTCGACCCGAGCAGGGCCAGACCCAAGGCCACGACCAGTAACAGCGCCGAGAGCAGCACGACGGAGAGGGTGACATGGGAGGCGGAGCGAGCCATGAAGGGACGATATCAGCTGGCCAGCAGACTCCAACAGGCACGCCACTTGGCCGTCTTCTCGTAGAGTAGGCCCAGCGTCTCCTCACCCCTCTCCCGCCGAGTGCCTTGCCATGGGCAGCGTTCTGCTCGAAGCCCTCATCGTTGCCACTCTCGGTATGGCCCTGGCCTTCGCAGCCAACAGCTGGCGCAGCGATGGCCTGGAGGTCAGCCGGGACTACTTCCCCCAGAGCATGGCCGTTGACCAGGGTCAGGCAAGGGCCCCCCAGGACGAGGCGCCCCGGGCACAGGGCAGCGCCGGCAAACAGCCGCCCACCGAGATCGCCGGGCCCTCGGGCAACGAGGGCAGCCAGCCCGAAGGCGCCACGGCAGAGGGCCAGCCAGGCCGGGGCGCCGCGGACGCGCTGGCGCACCACCCTGAGCACGGCGAGGCAGGCGCTGAGATTCACGCCCATGTGGCCGAGCGGCTGGCCAGCAAGGGGCTGAGCGCCGTGACTCATGACGAGGCAGAGGCCCTCTGGCGGGACCCCATGTATCAGGAGTACGAAGCCACGGTGTTCTTGGATGCCCGGCGAGCGGAGCAGTACAGCGAAGGGCACATCCCCGGGGCCTGGCACTTTGATCCGTTCTACCCAGAGCGCACCATCGACGAGCTGCTGCCCTTGCTGGCCTCGGCCATGACCATCGTCGTCTACTGCAAGGGCGGCGAATGCGACGACAGCGAGTCCGCCGCGCTCTACCTGCTGAACCTTGGCGCCGCCGACCCGTCCCGCCTCTCCATCTATGTCGGAGGTATCGACGGGTGGACAGCTGCCCAGCTACCCGTGGAGCGAGGCCTGCGGGGCAGCGGCGAGTTGAGCGACGCACCATGACCGCCGATCAGCCGTCCTTGGCCCCTGGCCCGGGTCCCTCTCCCGCTGCCAGCCTCTTCGCCGTCCTGGTCCGCTGGGGCCTGGGTCTCACCTTCATCACCATGGGCATGGCCAAGGTGGGGGACACGGTGGCCTTTCTCAAGCTGCTGCGGGAGTACGACCTCGTCGCGGCGGATCAGTCGCTGCTGCTCAACAGCCTGGCCATCGTCCTGCCCTGGTTGGAGATCTGGCTGGGGCTGCTCATGGTGGCGGGAGTCGCCGTGCGAGGCAGCGCCCTGACCCTGCTGGTGCTGCTGGTCGTCTTTACCGGTGCCATCGCCTTGCGGGCCCAGACGATCATGGACAGCGAAGGACTCACCCTCTGCGCCATAGCCTTCGACTGTGGCTGCGGCTCGGGAGTGGTCAACGTCTGCAACAAGATGGCTCAGAACACCGGCTTGATCGCCCTGGCCGCCTGGGCAAGCTGGTCGGGCAACACGAGCCTCTGCTTGCGCCACGCCCTCTGGGGCAAGGGCAGCGCTCCCAGGGAGCGGTGAGCCCTGGTCTGCTAGACTCGCCCCAGCTGCCCACACCCCGATCCGCCCGCGCAGCATCGTTCTCGCGTCCAAGCTTCGAGGCCCCATGACCTCCCTCCGTTCACCAATGCAGGGCCTCGCCGCCCACGTGCTCCTGGCCCTGGTTCTCTTGGGTGCCTGGACGGCTCCAGCGGCTCGAGGCCAGACCTTTCCGGTGGTCCTCGATGTGCCCGTGAAGCTGACCTCGGCGACCAGCGCGACGGGTGACCAGTACAGCGGCGCCATCGCCGCCGGCAGCGACATCATCGTCATCGGTGCCCCCCTCGACTCGACGACCCGAGGCGAAGTGACCGTACAGGAGTTCGACGGCAACAGCTTCAGCGAGACGGCCACGTTGGCCCCTCCCGGGTTGCCCGTGGGCGCCCAGTTCGGCCTGGCTCTGGCCCTGGACGAAGACACTCTCGCGGTGGGTGCTCCCGACGTCACCTTTCCTCCCAACGGCTCCGGCCACGTCTACATCTACTTGCGCAGCGGATCGTCCTGGACTCTCGAGGCCAAGCTCTCACCGAGCACGGGCCAGTCCGGCGATCAGTTCGGCCGAAGCCTGGCCTTGCAGGGTGACAGGCTCGTGGTGGGTGCGCCCTTCGATGATGACAACGGCCTGCAGTCAGGCTCGGCCTGGGTCTTCGAGCGCAGCGGCACGACCTGGTCCGAGTCCGCCCAGATCCTGCCCAGCGACCCCACGACCGGCAGTCAGTTTGGCAAGTCCGTCGCCCTCGACGGCAGCAGCCTGTTGGTGGGTGCCTGGCTCGACAGTGCGGTGGCCTTTCAGGCTGGGGCGGGGTACGTCTTCGTCGAGAACGGAGGCAGCTGGTCCGAACAGGCCAAACTCATCGCAGGGGCGGCCGCGGCGGGCGACGGAGCGGGAAGCTGCGTAGGCCTGGAAGGCGACGTGGCTGTTCTCGGCGCCCCCCTGGCCAACAACGCCGCGGGGACCATCTTCCGCTTTGACAGGGACATGTCGGGAGTGTGGGCGGAGGCGAGCTTCTTCACCCCCTTCAGCATCACGTCCGGCGACGCCTTCGCCACGTCCCTGGCCCTCCGGGACGGCACGCTGCTCGTGGGAGCACCCTTCGAAGACAGCACCGGCAGTCCCAAGGGGGCGGTGCTGTACTATGTGGCCGACGAGCAAGGCGTCTTCGCGGTCGACACCGAGTTCGATTCCCCTGGCCCTGTCGGTGACGGCTACGGCGACGCGGTGGCCATCGGCGACGGTTTTCTGGGCATCGGTGCGCCCGTTGCCAATGGGGGTGCCGCAGATTCGGGCGCCGCCTTCGCCATCGAGAAGATCCTCATCGGCAT
The DNA here is from genome assembly GCA_964537035.1 of uncultured Phycisphaerales bacterium. GTDB lineage: Bacteria > Planctomycetota > B15-G4 > B15-G4 > B15-G4 > CAZIAK01. The sequence goes on from CAZIAK010000001.1 coordinate 196,015, forward strand.
CTGGACGGACAAGGGCAAGTCGCTTGACGGCAGCAAGGGAGCGGTTCAGTTGGTGGGCACCGGGACACTCGTAGAAGGCGAGCCTTTCAGCCTCGACCTCAGCAACGGACTCGAGAACTCCCTCTCAGCGCTGATCATTGGTTTCAGCGAGATCTGCGTGCCCTTCCACCTGGGCATCCTCTCGCCCAGCCCCGACTTCGTCCTCATCGTGAACACCGACGGCAACGGCGCACAACAGCTTGCTGACAACTGGCCCACGGGCCACGGCGGACCGTTCCCGGTGTATCTCCATTGGTGGGTGCAAGATCCAGGCGCCCTGGCTGGCTGGTCTGCCAGCAACGCTCTGGAAGCCCTGACTCCCCCTGGCTAGCCAAAGCCAGAGCCACGGATCTCTGGAGAGGCCACAGTCTCTTGCCCTCTCCCCGGCGCCCAAGAACCCGTGAGCTGTGCCGCGACTCTCCCTGGGCCCGAAGGCGGGAGAAAAATGGTGGGCGAGAAGGGACTCGAACCCCTGACCCCCTGGTTGTGATCCAGGTGCGCTACCAGCTGCGCCACTCGCCCAACATGAGCAGGCAGTATCCCTATCGTTTGGCGCCGGTCAACGGTGTCTCCGGGGACTCCTGCCGAATCCTGCGCAACTCGTCGCCTTCCCCTCGGTTTCAACGCTCTCAGGGCCAGAAGCCCCACAGCTGCCCCAACTCGGGCACGACTGAAGTCCCCACCCTCCAATAGCCGATGCTAAGCTCGTCCAATACAGGAGAAACCATATGAAGCTACCCCAACTGATTCTCACTCCCTTGCTGGCCGCTGCCTTGGTGGCCGGCACGGCGACGACCACCAGTGCCCAGAACGTTGCCCCTGGCAGAAAGGCTCGGCAGAAGCCCGCCGTGGAGAAGGCCCAGCAGGGCCCCAACGCGGCCAAGCGTTTGAGGAACATCGCTGCCAACAGCAAAGGAGGCCAGGCGAAGGCCGTGCGCAAGCACTCCGCCAAGCAGGCCGGCGCCAAGCTCAAGCGCGCCCTCTCCAAGGCGAAGACGAAGGCAGCCAAGCAGAGGATCCGCAAGGCCGCCAAGCAGGCCGCGAAGAAGGCGACCCGCAACGCGAAGCGCCGAGGTGTGGCTCGCCCAGGCGCCAAGATCAAGCCACACGCCGCGCCTTCCCGGGCAGCTCAAGGTCGACGCCACGCTCGGGGCAAGGCACCTGCAGCCAAGGGCGCCCAGGCCAAGCGCAGCTCGGGCCGGAGGCGCTGACCGCGCACTGAGCTGAACGGCGATCTGCTGCAGCACAATCGCTGAGAGGCCAAGGACCGGGTCATCCACCAGCAGGTGGGTGGCCCGGTCGCCGTTCAGCTGCGCAGCAGGACGCTCTCGCGACAGAACATGCGGCTGGCGACCCACACCGCAAAGAAAGTCAGCAGCAAGGTGCTGGCCAGGGTGATGCCGTAGAACGACCAGAGGTAGTTGCCCTTCAGCAACTCCTTCATCAGGATCGAGATGTTGACGAAGGGGATCCAGGCCATGTGCGAATCGGGCTCGACGTCGGGAAGAAACGAGACCATGGTGGGCAGCACGAACAGAAACTGCAGCGGCACCGTGTAGCTCTGCGCCTCCTTGAATGACTTGGCGTACAAGCCCACCGCCAAGAGCGCAGCGGAATACAACGCCGCCACCGGGATCACCAGGGACCCCGTGAGCGCCAAGGCCAGGGGCTGAAACTCGATGTTCAGCGAGGCCATCAGCTCGGCCGGCAGCAGGCCATGGGTCAAGGTCAGCACCATCGACGTGGTCGTCAACATGGCGGCCACCATGGCGGCCACGAAGACCACCACGAACTTGCCCAAGGCGATCTCCAACCGTGTCACCGGGCTGAGCAGCAGGGTCTCCAGGGTGAACCGTTCCTTCTCTCCCGCGGTCACGTCGAGCGCGGGGTAGAGCGCACCGAAGAAGCAGAAGGCGAACAACATGTAGGGCAGGATGCCGCCGAGAAAAGCCTGAATGCGCCGGGAGGTGGTCGCCACATTGGCCTCGCTGACCATGATGGGCCTGGCGTAGTCCGCGGGCAGACTGGCCCCGTCGATGCGCTCAACGAGCATGAAGCGGCCCAGGGCCTCGACGAACCCGCTGACCCGCTCAAAGGCCTCCTTGGACTGGGACTGACTGCTGTCGTAGAGCAGGTGCACACGCACGGTTGCCAACCCGGGAGCCTTGCTGAGCAGCAGGAACTCATCGCTGCCGTAGGTTTCGCCTGAGTCGTCCTCTAGCAGCTCGGAGAAGCCGATCGACAGCGGTGCCTCGTCCAAGACCACCAGGGTGTCATTGGGCAGGTAGAGGGCCGCGTCGATCTGCTTCGACTGCACGGCCAACGTCACGGCCCGTTGCGAGAGGGGCCCAGGCAAGTCGTCGGGAATCTCGACGCCCTGGGCGAGCTCACCCTCGTCGCTCAGCTCGTCATAGTCGACGAAGACCGTGTTGCCGATCAGGCTCTGCAGGGCCTTGGCATCGCCGATCAACGCGGACTGTTCGGGAGTGAGGTTGCGCATGGCCTCGACTCCGGCGGCGATGGCCGCGGCGCGCCGGGCAGAGTCGTCGTCCAGGGCGGCGTCTGCCTCTGTGTCAGCGGCGCTGTCTGGATCGGATCCTGTCCCGTCGGCCTTCTCTTCTGCCTCTTCAAACGTGGCCAGGCGATCAAGCAACGTGCCCATGTCGGACACGCCTCCGAGCGACTCCACGCTCAGTTTGGCCATGAGCGTCGAGAGCACGGTGGAGTTTGCGTCGTACCAGACCTTCTGCAGAGCCCGCAGGGTGTTGGCATCAAAGGCCGACGCAGCAATGCGGACCTCCTTGCTTTCACGGGCCACCTTCTGGCTGGCGACGAACTTGAACACGCCCAGCATCAGCAGCGGCATCACCACGATGGGCAACAGCATCATGAAGATCAGCGTGCGTCGATCGCGCAGCACGTCGCGAAACTCTTTACGGGCAATGACCCCGACGGCCTGGAAGTTCAAGGGGTCTGCTCCAAGATGGTGACGAAGGCCTCTTCAAGGTCGTCGCCTGCTCGTTCTCGCAGGGCCTCAGGGCTGCCATCGAACTGCACCATGCCCTTGTGGATGATCGCCAGCTTGTCGCAGAGTCTGGAGACCTCGCCCATGATGTGGGTCGAGAAGATCACGCAGCGACCCAGATCGCGATAGCTGCGTACGAAATCGACGATGGTACGAGAGGCCAGGACATCGAGACCCACCGTGGGCTCATCCAGAATCAAGATCTGCGGGTCGTGCATCACCGTCCGGGCCACGTTGACCTTCTGCTTCATGCCGCTGGAGAGGGCGTCGCAGCGCTTGTCCATGAAGTCGGTCATGCCGAAGACGGTGGCCAGCTCGGCCACACGGTGGTCGATGTGACCTCGCTCCAGCCCGTAGAGCTTGCCGAAGTAGGCCAGCACCTCTCGCGGGGTCAGCCGCGGGTAGAGGCCAGTATTCCCGGAGAGAAAGCCGATGGACCGGCGCACCGCGCTGGGCTCCTGGCACACGTCGTGCCCCTCGAGGAGGGCCGTGCCCTTGGTCGGCTGCAACACCGTGGAGAGCATACGTAGCGTGGTGGTCTTGCCAGCGCCGTTGGGGCCCAGCAAGCCGAAGACCTCCCCGGCGTGACAGCTGAAGGAGACCTCCCGAACGGCCTCGGTGCGCTCGCCGCGCGACCCGGGATACGTCTTGGCCAGCCCTCTGGCTTCGACCATTACGGTGGGGGGCATAGGGTCGGAGGCTCCGATTTCGTCAAATGGCTGGGGCAAGGGCGCGTATTGTTGCTCACCGCCAGCTCAACCCCAACCCCGACATCTCCCCGCCATGGCCGATCCCCAGCTCTCCTTTGCCGATCGGGTCGCCGCTCTCCTTGATGAACTGCGCCCTTCTCTCAAGGCCGATGGGGGGGACATCGAGCTGGTTTCCGCCGACGAGGCCATCGGCCGCGTCGAGGTGCGCCTGACCGGGGCCTGCGAGCACTGCCCCGCGTCGACGTTCACCATGGCCTACGGAGTCGAGGCCCGGCTCAAACAGGCCCTGCCCACTGTCCGTGACGTGGTCGCGGTTTGATTCAATACGCTCCTCAGTTTTTCGCCCCGCCCCCCGGACATCGCGCCTTCGTGAACCGCCCCCTGCAGACACTCTCGTGCCTCCTGCTGCTGCTCTCCGCGTGCGGCGACGCCAACATAGCCCCTGCCGCCGAGGACGAGGCACTGGCCCCTGTGGTCGGCCGTACCGCAGGCACAGCTCGCTTCGACATCGTCAGCTTCTCCCGCCTGGGGAGCTTCTACGAAGGGGTGCCCTGCAATCCAGACCTCATTCCGCCCTTCCCGGCGGCGGCCGCCCTGACGCGAGAGTTGCGCACCGAGTCTGACCACGCCCTGCTCGTCTGCATTGACGACTCGCTTCAGCAGTCCGGGTCCTTCTCCAAGAAAGAAGCCTCCAAGGCCGCCACCAACGCCCGCGCCGAGCTGTTTCTCGAGACCATGGCCCTTGCCGAGGTCGACGCCTATATCCCTGGCCACGGAGACTTCCTCCGTTTCGGCGTGAAAGGCCTGCTGCAGAAGACTCAAGAGTTGGGGCTGCCCGTCCTGGTCTCGAATCTCGATCTGGCCGAGCCCATGGGGGTGCAGCAACAGCTGCTGCTCGAAGCCGATGGCATCATCATCGCCTGCCTGGGCGCCATCCCCCTCCAGGCGAAGGGCGACGTGAGCGAGGAGGGCGTCACGATCGTGAAGCCCGTGCGCCGCATCAAACAACTGGCCAAGGGGCTCACCGAGTCTGGCGAAGCCGACATCATCGTTGTCTTCAGCGCCCTCTCGAACAAGACCAACCAGCGCCTCTCAGACACGGGCGCCGTGCACTTCATCATCGGCACCAACGAGCAGGGACAGAACGCCGATCGCATCGTCCAGCGCTCCAACACGAACCTCATGGGGCAGCGCTTTTACGGCCACGAAGCGGGGCACACCACGCTGAACTTCGTCGACGGCGATTTCAGGCTGGTGGACATCTCCGGCCTCTGGCGACTGCCCAAGGAGATGGCCAAAGAAGGGGCCGTCATCGACGGTTGGCTGGAGCAGTACCAGACCGACGACCTGGACGTGCTGGTTCAGCGCATCTCACCGATCCAAGAGCCTGACCTTCCTGGCCGATTGGAGATGCGCGAGGCCAACTCGCTGTGGCTGAGTGAGTTCGCTGACTACGAAGGGTCGTACGTGGCCCATCGACCGGCAGACTTGACCCAGCCTGACGCAGCGGACGCCGTGCTTGCCAGCCTGTCCAGACAGGCCGACGTCATCCAGACGGCGCTCGCGGCGCTCACAGAGCCTCCCGCTGCTCTGGCCGCCGAGAGCAGCCTGCCCCAGGACAGCACGTGCGTCTCTTGCCATCGTGAGCAGCACGACCACTGGGCAGCGACCGCTCACGCCTCCGCCTACGAACGACTCACCGAGCTGGGCCGAGAACAGGATGGCAGCTGCCTGGCCTGCCACTCCGTGGGCTTCAATGCGCCCGGCGGATACAAAGACCCTCGGCAGCCAGCCCCGTTTGGCGCCGTCAGCTGCTGGACCTGTCACCGCACTCACAGCTATCACGCCACGCTGACCCGTGGCGCCGTGGACCACTCCCTCAGTGGCACCACCAACCGGGAGTTCATCGAGGAACGTTGCGAGACCTGCCACTCAAAGCGGCGCTCGCCCGGCTTCGAGCTCGAAGCCGCCATGGCCAGCATCGCCTGCCCGCCCATGCGGCCCGACAGCCCTGACCTCACCAAGGCCAGGAAGCGCGCCATCCAGGCCATCGATCGCCATGAGCAGGCCGGCACGAGCGACCCGCTCGACCTTTACCGCAAGGGTCGGGCGTTCATGGGGCTGGGACGGATCGATGAAGGCATCGCAGCGATCCAGGCTTTCGCGGACACCCTCGAAGACCAGCCGGAGGGGGTGGCCGAGCTGGCCCACTACCTCGACGAGTTCGGCGCAAGCCACGAAGCCATCGCCCTGGTCAGGGAGTTCTTGGTGACGAGCCAGGGTGACCCCGCGCTCAACACCGAGTACGTCAGGCTGATGCTCGAGGCCACCGACGAGTCAGCCCAGGATCCCAGCCAAGCTGAGCGGCGCATCCGACAGGTCACTCCCGACGATGGCGACAAGATCAAGGCGGCCCTGTTGCCCATGCGGATGATGCAAGTCGACGCCCTGTTTCGTATCGGCAACGACGCCGAAGCCTTCCGCTTGCTGCACCGCTTGAACACCGCGTTCCCTCGACACGACGAGGTGCAAGCCTTCGTCGATCGTTGGCTTGGCGACCGGGGCTGAGCAGACCCTCGGCCCGCCGCACTCCACGCCCAGCCCGCCAGGTCAACGCAGCTCGGGGTCCTTCTTCAGGTCGAGGGTCTCGTCCACCAGCTGCCGGTTCTCTTCGGGTATCCAGGGCCTCGCAGCCACCGCTGCCTGCTGGGTGAACGACAGTGAGTAGGAGGGGTTCAGGTCGTCGTCCAGCATCTGCGAGTTCGTGGCCTTGGCGATGAACACCAGCACCATGGTGAACAGTGCGCCGCGGGCTGCGCCGAAGGCGAAGCCAAGGAACCGATCGAGCCCCCCGAGGCTGACCTCTTCGAGGGCCCTGCGCAGCAGCTTGGCCACCAGCGCTCCCAAGAGCAGCACGGCGATGAACAAGACAGCGCCCCCGACCAAGCCACCGACCTGCGTGGGGTTGGCCGCCGTCTTGACGAAGGGCCAGGTCTCCGCGCCGAGCTGATGTCCCTGGGTCACGGCCAGGCTCACGCCCGCCATGATGGCAAGCAAACCCACCACATAACGCACGGCGCCTTTCATGGCTCCCGCAATGCCGATGCCCAACACCAGCAAGAGGCCGATGCCGTCGATCACGGACACACCATCGAGAGTGGGGGACATGGGGGAGCTCACGGAATGGGTAGGCAAGGACTCATGAAGCTGACTGCCACGGGCCACCGTACCCAGCCAGGAGCACCCCGTACAATGGCCGGCCGCTCAGCGCAGTCCGGCGTCTCGCTGCTCCTTCACGACCCAGTCCAACATCAGCTCCATGCGCCGCGCAGCTTCAGTTCCCGGTGGGGCGGCGCGGTAGGCGCTCTCGGCGAGCATGGCGGCGTCTCGGTAGTCTCCACACTCGGCCTGGGCAGCGATCAGGGCGACCACCGCGTCGTCATTCTCGGGGTCAAATTGCGTGGCAGCCAGAGCATGGAGCAGTGCCAGCCGCGGCCGCCGCAGAAAAGGCGCCTGAGCGCGGCCAAGAAAATGACAAGCACGCAACTCTTCTTCCAGACTGCTCGGCCCACCGTTCTCTAGAAGTAGGGCCAGCAGTTGGCCTTCCCTTTGGCTGTGCCCCATGGCCTGCATCCACGGATCGAGTGGCCGATCATCCACACCGCCGGTGATCAGCAACGTGCAGAGCAGCGTGCCTCCCACGGCGAAGGCGAGACGCCTCGTCCATGGTCTGCTGGGATCGGCCCCAGCCACTCCCGCTGCCGCGGCCCCCAACAAGACCAGGTCGAGAGAAGCCAGGGTCAGAGGCCCGACGGCGGTCGCCGCTCCGACCAACACCAAGATCAGCGCTGCGACCACGATGCCCGCGCGGGGCCAGCTGGAGCGCACCTCCTTGACCTTGGCCAGGCCCAGGACTGCAAAGGCAAAGAGCAACAGGCCGCCACGGAGCAGGACGTCAAAGAGCCCCATGGCCCGACGGGCCTGGAGCCAGCTGTCGTCCTCGGGGATGTCAACGATCCCTTGCAGCAGCGGCGCCAGACGGCGGGGGCCCAGCAGGTCTTGACCTAGCCGACGAGCGAGGGAGAACGCCAGGGTCAGCGGCGGGGCGCTCGCCACCGCATCGTAGGCTCGGTGCATGGTGTCCAGTTCACGAACCTCGGCATGGAACTGCACCTCGCCGGGAGTCAGCACGCGCCCATCGGCGAGGGCCAGCAGGCTGTGCGCGGGCGCCGTATCGGGCAGCCACTCGCGCCCCAATGTCTCGGGTCCCCGCTGGGCAAGAGCACCCAGCGCCAAGGCAGCGCCCACGGCGAGCAGCGCCCCCAGGGCAGAGGCCAACCGGGGCACGGGCAGCAGGTACACGATCAGGCCAGCCACAAGCGCCAGGGCCACGACCGACCCACCGAGGACAACAGCCGAGGCGCTCCCCAGGGCAAGGAGCGGCAGACCCAAGATCCAGGCCCCGCGGTGACAGCGGGCCCAGCCCGCCAGGGCCAGGCACAGGGCGCCACCCAACAGCAACTCAGGGGTCGGGCTCACAGCCGAGCGGATCAGGGTGGGATGAAGGGCCCACACGGTGGTTCCCCAGGCCAGGGTTCGCCCCACAGAGCGCCGGGTCATGCCAGTGATGCGCGAGCCCGCCAGGGCCAGATCCAGGGCTGCAAGCAGGGCCAGCAAGGACAGGGCCACGCAGAGCATCCGCACCTCGAGGATCGTGGTCAGACCCAGAGATTCACCCAGGCGGTTCATGGTCAGGCCGATGCCCGGAGCCCGAACCCTGTTGATGGCGTCCCAGCCCCGGCCCTCAAGCGCGGCCACGAAGCCGTCCGCCTCCCATTCGAGGGCGGTCGAAGCCATGGCCTCGGCGTGGCCCGCCCGCAGGCCCAGGCCCAGCACGAGCGCCAAGAGCCACCAGGTCCCTTGGCCCGCCGTCCAGCTGGGCGTGGAGACGGTCGGCTCGGTCGGGGCTGTGGGCTCGGTCATGGGGGCTCGTTGAATGCTGGCTGGTTGTGAACAGAGGGTATGGGGGCTGTGTGGCTTGTTCTACGCCATTTCTAACATCCGATAATCCATATTATGGTGCGTTATGGCCATCAGGCTTGGCGGGGGACCTCTGCCCCAGAGATCTCATGGCTGCCATCCACGCGTAGACTGCGCCGCCGTGGCTCCTCTCGTCTCCCTCTCGCTACTGGCTGTCGATGCAGACGCCGACCTCCTGGTCCGAGCGCAGACGCTGGCCTTGCGGCTTGGCTGCTCCGTGGTCACCGACACCAGCGCGATCTCTGGCGATCTGGCTCTGCGCCTCAGTGCCCAGCGGTTGGAGTTGCTCGATCTCTCCGGGCCCAAGCCCGTCGCCGTCTGGGCCGACTTCATCACAGGTCGTTTCGGCTACCGATTGCGGCAGGGCTACGGACGGCGTCAACCCCTGGGTCGGGCCGTTGGCGCGGTCAACCATGGCCGGCCAAGGGTCGTGGACTGCACTGCTGGCTTGGGCCGAGACTCAGCCCTGTTGGCCGCCCTGGGATGCTCGGTGGTGGCCCTCGAACGGTCAGCTGTCGTGGCCGAGCTGTTGGCCGACGGCCTGGACAGGGCTCGGCTCGCTGGCACCGTCCCCGGAGCCTCCGCTGCGGACGCCCGGGTGGCGGAGACCATCGGTCGCATCCAGCTGATCTGTGGGGATGCTCGCGTATGGCTGAGCAGCCCATCCTCGGGCCAGAGCGCAGACGTCGTCCTGCTCGACCCCATGTTTCCGCAACGGCAAAAGACTGCCCTGGTCAAAAAAGAGATGCGCCTGTTCAAGCGGCTCGTCGGCGAAGACCTCGACGCTGACGAGCTGCTCGAAGCCGCCCTGGGCTCGTCAATCCCGCGGGTTGTGGTCAAACGGCCTCGAGGATCGCCGCCCATGGCAGGCTCGCGCAAACCCAGCCATGGCCACGATGCAGGAGTCACCCGCTTCGACGTATACCTTTGAAATCCCTGCAATAAAGTACCTTGAAGGTCCGGCTAGGAATCAGTCGGCCCGGATCGGTAACATGCGCGGCGGTCTCACGGGTTCTCTGCACACCATGCGCGTCAGGCCAGTGAAAGGGACACGTATTCGCTCGGTACGGCTTCATGACACCCGTTAGGGCTCCATCCACAAGGCCGCCGGTTCAGATCGCCCATGGGGCGCCTAGGTCGGCCTTTCTGGTATCAGAAGACGCCTACGGGCCTCTTGGAACCCGCCGATGGCAAGCCAGCCCCCCCCCTCCATGGCGTTTCATTGATTCATGGCCAGACCCATCAGCTTTGACCCCGAGGTGGCCCTGGACGAGGCCATCGAACTCTTCTGGACCAAGGGCTATCACAACGCCAGCGTCGAGGACATCGTGCAATCCACCGGGCTCAACCGCCACAGCCTGTACGTGCGTTTCGGCAGCAAGCTCGGCCTGCTGAGAGCTGCTCTGCAACGGCACAACCAACGCGGCGTGGACCAACTCAACGCGATCTGCAACCTGGACGAACCGGTGAAGGATCGCCTGCGCAAGTTGCTCGCCTTGCGCGAACCCTCCAACGCCGACCCGGTCTTCGGGGACGCAACCCGGCGCGGCTGCTTTCAGTTCGCCATCGGTACCGAGCTGCGCAACAGTCACCCTGAGTTCCGTTCGGCCATGGACGACATGGGCCGAAGAGTCGAGCAGTTCATGGAGCAGCTCGTGCGCGAGGGCCAGCAGTCTGGCGAGGTTCGCACAGACTGCAGCGCCGAAGACCTGGCCGCAGTCTTGATGGGTGGGTTCATGCTGCCGCTCATCTACAGCCAACAGCAGCAGCGCTTTGACGGTCTCGTCTCGGTCATCAACTGCGCCGTGTGAATCGGGGCAGCACCGCTCGCATGTCCCACACAGCCAGCCCGGTCGGCGTCCTGCTCAGCAACACGGGCTCGCCCCAGGCCCCCACCGCACCGGCGCTCCGTGCCTACCTGGCAGAGTTCCTCTCGGACCCCCGGGTCGTGGACCTGCCCCGTTGGCTGTGGTGGCCGATCTTGCACGGCGTGGTCCTGAGAAGCCGGCCTCGTCGCTCCGCCGCTCTGTACCAGAGACTCTGGACCGACCAGGGCGCGCCCCTGATCCACATCAGCCAGCTGCAGACCCGGGCCCTGGGCGAGCGGCTCGGGCCGGGATTCGTGGTGGCCATGGGCATGCGCTACGGCGAACCTTCCATGGCCACCGCGGTCGAGCAGCTCCGCGCCGCTGGTTGCCAGCGAGTGATCGTGCTGCCCATGTTCCCCCAGTTTGCCGAGGCCACGGTGGGTTCGATCCTGGCGGCGGCGGCACCGCTTCTCGGCAATCTTCCCTGGGCAGAGGTGCCCCCGTTCTTTGCCGACCACGACTACATCGCCGCGTTGGCAAGGACCATCGAGGCCGAGCGCAACGACGAGCACTTGCTGATCAGCTTTCATGGTCTGCCCATGCGTCAAGTGCGCCGCGGGGACCCGTACCCGGAGCACTGCCGACACACCGCCGAGCAGCTTGCTGAGCAACTCGGGCTCGGCCCCCACCAGTGGTCCCTGTCGTTTCAATCCCGCTTCGGGCCCGGCCGCTGGTTGGAGCCAGCCACCGATGCCCTGGTGTGCGAGTTGGCCGCAGCACACCCACAGCTGCTGGTAGCCTGCCCGGGTTTCACCGCGGATTGCCTTGAGAGCCTGGATGAAATCGGCTGCGAACTCGCCAAGACCTTTCGAGAGGCTGGCGGTCAGAGCCTACGCCTCGTGCCCTGCCTCAACGACGACCCCGACTTCATGGATTGCCTGGCCAAGCTGGTCAGGTCTGTCGGCTGAGGTCGTTGTGACCCGAGAGGGCAGTCAGACCAACCACGAGCGCTCGGGATGTCGCACGGTCAGCACGGGCACATGGCCGTGACGGGTGACCAGGTCGGCAACATGTCCCAGGAGTGCACCGCTGAAACCTGTGTGGCCGTGGGTCCCCATCATGACCAGATCGACCGTGTCTTGAAGGCGCAGGATACGGGGCACCGGGTCGTCTTCGACGAAGACCAGTTCGTGGTCAACGCCTTGCCAGTCCATTGCGGCCATGGCCTGATCAAACTCAGCCTCCGCGTCCTTGCGCAGGCCTTCGACCACGTACGTTGGTCCGGGCATGGCCCAGCCTTCGTCGGAGAACAACTCTGGCGAAGAGAAACAGTGCAGAACAAGCAGCTCTGCTGAGTGTGCGTGAGCCCAGTGCACAGCTCCCCGGAGGACGGCGATGCTGTCGTCAGAGAGATCGACGGGCACAAGAATGCGCTGCGTTTCTCGCAGAGGTCCCGCCTGGACCCAGACCGGACAGGTGGCCTGGCTGAGAACGCCCCGGACCGTGTCGTCGAAATTCAGCAGCCCGTGCCTTTGATGCCGCCCCAACACGATCAGCTCTGCGTCCAGCTCAGCAGCGCGGCGCAGGACCAACTCGGCGGGATGCTTGACCACCTCAACCGTGAGATGCTCCTCGCTGAAACCCACCGGTAGCTGGGCCCCGGAGAGTGACGCGTTGATACCACTCAAGATCGCGCGGCGGGCGTTCTCGACGGCGTCGGGGGCCAATCGAGCGAAGCCGTGGGAGGACTTCACTCCATGGACCAGCTCAAGCCTGGCGCCAAACCGCTGCGCCAACCCGATGGCCACGTTGAGGGCCTTCTCCGCCTGACCATGGGCGTCGACGCCCACCAGGATGCACTGGGGTGATGAGATGCTCATGAAACCTGTGAGCTCCGTGGAGGCCGGTTCATTCGATGTAGAAAGGGCTCGTCCAGGCGACATGATGGTCGGCCTGAAGGACCCGCAAGTAGACGTACTCACCGGCTGCGAGGTCGGTGAGCTCATACGAGCTGGCGATGAACGCGGAGGGTTCGTCGTCAAAGCTCGAGGACGCGATGACCGCGCCGCTGCGCACCAGGTCGACGCGCACGATGGGCGCCGTGCCCCAGGCCAGCAGGGTCACCTTGGCCGGGCCGTCGGGCGCGGCCAGGGTGCCGCCCATGCGTGTGCCGTCCAGGCTGCAGCGGACGATCATGCGCGCACCGCTCGTCGCATAGCACCGTCGGCTGCGCAACACATCGAGGACACCAGCCCGGGAGAAATCATCGGTCAGCAAGGCCACCAGCCCCCCAGCGCCGCTGGGGTTGGCCAGGTGCGCCAGCCCCGGGTGTCCGTCGTGGCTGTCACCGCTCCCTACGAAACCGAAACGCATGCCCGCATCGAGCACGTCACGAACGAAGTTGCCCGGTTGAGGACGATAGATCAGCAACGGTGAATCGAGGGCTTCGCTGCTGCCATGAACAGAGATCACTTCGGTCACGGGTTCGATCGCCGGGTCCGGGCGGTAGGTCCAGTTGACGGCGATGGGGCCGCCCGCGGAGTGGTGGGCAAAGGTCAGAACCTCTTGCCCTGCCAGGCCGTCCCAGAGCTGTCGCGGGGTTTCGTAGCGCTCGTCAAGAGACGACAAGACCGACAGGCTGGGCTCCTCTTCAAAGCTCAGGACATGGCGATGGCCGTGGATCCAGCTGGTCCATTCATAGCCGGGCAGGGTCACGAAACGGCCGGGCTCGTGGTGGGCAGCGACGCTCTCGCTGATGCGCTCCCACATCTCGGGATGGGCGTCCAGAAACTCGAAGCCCCAGTGGTCATGGTCGGTCAAGGAGACCACGTCGAGGGCTGCCACATCGCGGGCGTAGGCGAAGTAGTCATCCGGGGTGCCCGTGCCATCAGAGAGGCCCGAGTGGCCGTGCAGATCTCCCCACAGGATCGCCCCCACCTCGGCTTGCACCACGAGAGGGTTGGACAGACCTTGCAGTCCGTCGTCCGTGCTGGCGGCGATCCACCACACACCCTCTTCGGCACAGTCGAAGGTGAACGATTGGTGCCCCCCTTCGCTGCCGTCAAAGAGGAGGGCTTGCGGAGCCTCGGCCCCTGCGGGAAGCCCGGAGAGCAGCACCTTGCCTTCGAATGGCACGCCGCTGTTGGCGCCGGCATCCAGCACAGCCACGGTGAGCCGTGCCTCGCCGCCAGGTCGCACGCAGCTGGTCACGGTGACAACCAACTGAGCCGCAGGCCCTGGCGCGACAGCGACCATTGGCGCCTCGGCGATCAGACCCCGGAGACCATCGCCGTCGCCGTCCACCGCGATCCAGAAGGGGCTCTCGGCCTCGGCAAAACGATCAGGACGAGCACCCGCAGCCCCCGCGCCGTAGGTGATGGTCAGGCCCTCGCCCGGGCGTAGCTCCCGCCCGCTGATGATGATGGCCATGAGCTGTTGCTCGACAGCCCGCGCCAGGGGAACCACGCCCTCGGCATCAGTGGTCACGGTGGTGAAACCCAGACGTCCGGCCATGGCCTCCACGGGCAGGCGACCGTCGTCCGGAACTGGCCAGCTCCAGCCCCAGTAGGGGGACACCTGCAGGTACACAACCCCGCCCTCGGCCACTCCCAGAGGGCCAGCCTCGAAACGAATGGTCCAGCGCCCGGCCTCCCCCACTGTGGCCTCTTCGTCCCAGCCCGGAGACTCGATCAGCCAGGCTCGCCCGCCACCGTCGGACGGGTGGCGTTCGGCCTGCAGATCCTGGCGCAGACTCTCGACCATCTCCCACCTTGCTGTGGGCGGCTCAGGGTCGTCAACGGGCCGACTGCGCCAGCCGCTCTCGGTGGCCGGGCCCAGAGCCGCTGGCGTGACCACCGCGGGCGCTGCGACTTCGGGCGCTGATGATGAGTCTTCAGCGGCCACACCGTCACCGTCGCAAGCAGCCAGGAAGAGAAGCGGAAGCCAGCACCAGCGAGAGAGGACACTCATGGCCCCAGTCTAGCAATCGCCGCCCGTGGTTTGGACGGCACGACGGCACATGCGACGGCAGCGCTCACGGCCCCCACGCCGCGAGCGCTGCCGTCAGTCCGTTGCGCTCAGCGCAGGGTCGCCCGCACCCAGAGCTTGGCGTTGCCAGGGCTCGCCGACAGCTCGGCCAGGTCATGTCGTTGGCCATCAGCCGCGCAGCGCAGGGCCACGTCACTGGAGTCGAAGACCGCTCGCTGATAGACGCCCTCCTGGCCCGACCCCATGCGTGCCTCGTGCAGACTGACCAGGTGATTGCGGGCCACATCGATCTCCACAGACCCGCGGCCGTTGGCGTGCGCCACCAACCACAGACCATCCAGCGCTTCGGCCACCTCGGTCTCCGTGTTCATGGCGTTGCTGGCCACGTCCACCTCTCTGCCGTGCAAGTAACTCAGGGCTTCGCCCACCATGACCAGGCCGTCCGCATGTTGCTCAAGGTCGAGACGCCCACCCGCCAAGGTGCTTCCGGCACCATTCTCGAGGCCCCACTCGAACAGCACGGCCTCGCTCACTGGCAAACGGGACGGCAGCCTGGCGAGGCGAGCGGCGACCTGCGCGCCCGGGCCTGCCAGAAGCATCCAGTTGCGCTCACTCCAGATCGAGCCGCCGTCCTCCCATTCGAGGGGGTAGACCACCTGGGACACGGAGACATCCCAGTCGATGTCCTCACCAGGAAAGGTGAGCTTGCTGAACTCTTCGTCGTCCTCCCGATAGCTCCTCGTGTGCGAACCGTCCCGCCCTTGCATCTTGTCGGCAGGGACAATGGGACCATCGAAGCCCGCCCAGTAGAAGGCGCTCAGGTCGATCAGCCGCACCTCGAGCCCACCGATCTGCACGGGAGCGGGGGCCGGATCCACGTGCTCAAGGACCAGCCGTGTGAGCCGCCCCGAGACCCCGGACACCGTGCGACACCAGGCCGACGACAACAGGGCCTGTCCCTCAAGGAGCACGCCTGAAGAGGCCACCGTGGTCGCCTCGGCACGAAAGAGGTCGTGGCTGCGCCGTTGACTCAGGGACGTCGAGCTGCTCTCCATCACGACCCGCTCCGGAGCTTCGATCTCCGTGGACGTCAGTGTCGGCTCGCCCACCATGCGTTGCACCATGCGTAGACGCTGACCTTCGGTTCCAGGAACATCCTCGACCCTGAGCAACAGGGTCAGCCCCCCGATCAGATTGCGCGGGCTGGCTGCGTTGCCTGTGGAACTTGCCGCGATTTCTGAGTCCCAGTGGCTCAGCAACTGCTGGGTGCGTTCGCTGCCACGCCTGACGGTGCGGCCCACAGGCACACTCTCGCTGCGGCTCTGGAGCAAGACCGCCTCGCCCCCGTCGATCATGGCTTGCAAGCTCGTCTGCCCGAGGGGGCTGTCGCCTTCGGGAGCCGCCATGATCTCGTAGACATCCCAGCGCACCTGGGCCTGGCGACTCGATGCGCTGTCAAGGTATTCAAGCAACTCGGCGATGTCGCTGTGCACGGACGTCGGTGCGGTGACCAGCAGGCGCTCATCGTGCATCAGCTCGATCTCCCGCCCTTCGTACTGAAACTCGTCGGAGTAGACCGAATCGACGAGCAGGCTGTAGAACGGTTCGGTGAGGTCGGCGTCGCTGTGGTCGTCTTCGTCCCACTCTTCTAGAAACGGCATGACGGAGAGACCGATCTTCTCTGAGTGAGCCCCCCCACCCAGGCCAGAGAGGTCATAGACCACCGTGCTGAGAGCCCCTTCGTTCCCGCCGGGATCTGTCTCCAAGGGCTCGTTGGCCGTGCTGGGCTCAGCGAGGGCTGCCAGGGCAGCCAAGGCCAGGGGCGCTACGATCAAGGTCTTCGTGGGATTCATGGGGAGTCTCCAGGGTTCTCGGTTCGTTCGATCATCGGGCGTGTGCGCTGAGCGCGCGGCGCAACGGATTCAACAGGCGTTGGGACGGCAGAGACGCAGCGGCAAAGCGGCGAGCTGAAGAGTCCGCCACCTGGCTCAGGCTCGACGGGTCATGCCCCAGAGCGGCCCATGCTGCACCTGCAGCAACGCCATCGAGCTGGGAGGCCACCGCCCAGGCCAGGGGCGACAGCTCATCGTCGGCCGGCCGCGCGCCGATCCACTCCAGCAGCTGGGCGACATGCCCCGACGGCCCCGTGCGCGCCAGGGCCATCAACAGCGCGGCCTGGTGACCGCCGTCATCGACGGGGTTCTCCTGAGCCACCAGGCAGGCCAGCAACAACGGCGCGGCCAGCTCTGAGGGCAGGGCCTGGGACAACTCCCGAGCCTCGTCGCTGCCCCGAGCAGCCAGAGCAGAGCCGACGCGCTCAAGAGTCAGGGGCTCACGACGCAAGACGTCGCTCAGGCCGCTAGCCAGCCGCTCTCGTCTGGAGCCCGACTCAGCGGCCCACAGGTCGATCAAGCCGGACGCAGCCGGCTCACCACCCAGGGTCACGACAGCAGCCAACAGGCCCTGATCTCCCGGGTCTTCTTCGAGCTGGATCAGCAGGGTGGGAACCAGGTCAACACACTCGCTGGCGACGATCCAATCGAGCAGGACGGATGGCGGGTTGCGCTGTGCGAAGGCCTGGCGCAGGGCCGCCACTCCGGCCTCCTCAGCGACAGCAAGCCGCGCCTGAAACGCGCCACGCATCACGGGTTCAAGCGCTGGCTCATCAGACACAGTGAGCAGGGCGTCCAGAGCCTCGTCTACTGGGACCAGCGTGGCGAGGTTCAGCAACGCCTCTCTTGCCTGGGCAGAGGCAGGAGAGGCCAGGGTCTGGTCGACTCGGTCGTCAAGCAAGCGCGACAGGGCCGCGCCAGATCGTGGCCCCTGCGATCGGGCCAGCAAGGTGGCGCAACGCAGAGGGTCGTCCGCCCTGGCTGCCCGTCGCTCCAAAGCTCGAACCAGGGGCAGGCTGGCTTCCACGGGAGTGACATCTCGCTCCAACTGGGCCAACGCAGCTTCGGCCAAACGCCCATCCCGGGCCAGAGCAGCGGCAAGGACGTTGAAGGTGGACGGCTCGCACGCTGCGTAGCGTACGGCCACGGCAGCGACGACGACGTCGTCTCCCAAGGCCCAGCTGCGCACCAAGGACCCCACCGGCCAGCCCTCCGCACGGAGCGCGGCCAACCCTGCAGCGCAGGCCCGGCCAAAGTCACCGTCGTGATCCGGGAAGCGCTTGTGTCCGTCGAGAAGCACGGTGGCTGTTCGTTGCTGAGCGGTCCGCAAGCGAGCCGCATCGACAACCTCTGCGGAGACCTGCTCAGGCTCGATGCGGCGCCCGCCCCCGCCGCTCCCTCCGCTGAGCTCGTATGCGTTGACACCCAGCGGCACTGGAACCTGATCGTGAGCCGGCGTTGCCGCCGTGGTCTCGCTCTGAGAGATGTCGGGAGCCGCCGTGAACGAGTCCCGCAAGGACCAGACCAGCACCAAGGCACAGGCGGCAGCAGCAGCTGGCCACCAGAGCGCTGCTCGACGAGGCCAGGGAGCCCGCTCCGAAGCGAGCTGCTCGCGGGCATCGACTGCTGCCCAGAGACGCTCGAGGGAACGCTCAGCCGAGCCCGCCCCCGCCGCTGGAATCGTCTCCAGCAACCACTCGTCGAGGCGACGCTCTTCTGCCAGGCGTTGGCGGCAGAGGGCGCACCCGGAGAGGTGCGCTTCGATCTGCAGAACGGTCTCGGCCTCGCACTCATCGAGGACGTACTGCTGCCACCGCGCTTCACCGATATGGGTCATGGCGACGCCTCCAGATCGGGGCCCATGCGTTGCCGCAGATGACGGCGGGCCTTGACCACGTAGACCCGAGCCGAACGACTGGTGAGACCCAGCACTGCAGCCACCTCGTCGTAGGCCATGTGCTCGAAGACCCGCAAATGCAGAGCGGCCCGTTGTTTCGCTGGCAACTCTTCGAGAACAGCGCGCACACGGGCCAGTGTCTCCGCCACGCTGGCACGTTCGCTCGGCTGTTGCAGCGGCTGGGGCGGCACGGCCCGCTCGTACCCTTGGCGAGTCTGCCGCCGGCGCCTGGCGTCGAGGCACTGGTGATAGACGATGCGCAAGAACCAGCTACGAAAGCCGGCCACGTGGCGCAGGCTGGCGAGATTGTTGTGGGTCTTGAGCAGCGCATCCTGAAGAGCGTCCTCTGCGTCGTCGTGGTTGCCCAACAGGCGTTGGGCCAGGGCCAGGGCGGCTGCGTGGTGGGCACCGATCAGTTGACCGAAGGCGACACGGTCGCCCCGACGGCAAAGCTCTAGGAGATCTGAGGTCTCGATGGCGATCGTTGTCATGCCCATTGGCAGCCGGTTCTGCATCTAGGGACGCAGCTCGTCCCACGAGTGCTAACCGATTCCGTGACAAGGGTCACGAGACTTGACGCCCCATGGGAGGCACGCTGCGCAGATCAAGCCCTACAGGCGGGTCTGAAGCGCCCTCCGGGCGTTCGCCAAGGGACGGGACCGATGGGCTCACGCTGGATCAGCGGAGCCTCACGTAGCCACGAGGATGCAAGGCGGCCCTACCTGGCACGGCGCCCCCGGCGCTCCATGGCCCGCCGTTCAAGGACCCTGCGCTCAAGGCTCCTGTGCCCTACCTACGTCCCGATGCTCAAGAGCCCGCAGGGCTCAGGGATCAGACCCTTGGACGCCGTGGACGCACGCCCGGGGCATTGCCGCCCCCCTGTCCCGTGGCCGTGAGCTGGCTCGGGTCATTGGCGTACTGGACGGCCGTCTCCTGGGAGATGATGCCGGCGGCGACCAGATCGGTGAGGTGCCTCTCCAGCGTGATCATGCGGTCCTTGGCAGAGAGCTGCATGGTCGCGTAGATCTGGTGCCAGGCCCCGGTGCGGATCAGGTTCGAGATGGCAGACGAGTTCTTCATGATCTCGAAGACCGCAGCCCGCCCCTGACCATCCTGCCTGGGCACGAGCTTCTGAGCGATCACGTAGGACAGGCTGAACGAAAGCTGGGACGACACCTCTCGGCTGCGCTCTGCAGGGAAGAGGTCGGTGATACGAGTGACCACGCCCTTGGCGTCCCGGGTATGCAAGGTGGTGAACACGAGGTGGCCGGTCTCCGCGGCCGAGAGGGCCAGGCTGGCCGTCTCGGTATCACGGATCTCGCCCAGGAAGATCACATCGGGGTCTTCGCGGAGGGCCGAGCGCAAGCCACCTGAAAACGTCTCGCAGTGCCTGCCGATCTCCCGCTGGGAGACCAGGCACTGCTCCTGCCGCTGCACGTACTCCACCGGGTCTTCGAGGGTGATGATGCGCAGGCGAGCCGTGCGGTTCAGCTCCGACATGATCGAGGCGATGGTGGTCGACTTGCCCGAACCGGTGATGCCCGTGACCACGATCAGCCCCTGGCGCAGGCGCAAGATCTGATCGACCACGGCCTGATCAGGGAAGCCCAGGGCGTGGGTGTCGGGGACATTGCGAGGCAGGGCGCGCACCACCATGGCCAGACCATCACGGTCATGGAACACGTTGATACGGAAGTCCATCTGCTCACGGTCGAAGTGGTAACCCGCGTCGATGTCCCGGGGGATCTCCTGCTCTAGCAGGGCAATCTGGTCCTTGCGCATGAGCGGATACACCAGCGCCTTGGCCACATCGGCGGACACGGGCACGGCGTTCACGATGGGCATCAGCTCACCATCGTGACGATAGCGAGCGGGCTGCCCCACCTTGATGTGCAGGTCAGCGAGCCGAGAGAGGCCGCCAGCCTGGAGGTCTGACTCGCCGAAGCGACGCAACAGGTCAAAGATCGAGACCAGGCGGCCATCGATCTCGTAGACCCGGTGATCTGCTTCCCGGTCACGCTCTACGGCTGGGGCCTGGGGCTCATCCTTGGCCACGGCAGGCGCAGCGGGGGGAGCAGCTTCTGCGGTGACGCTAGGTGCGGCATCCGCAGAGGCCGCCTCTGCCTCGGGCTGGGCTGGCAGCCTGGGCGCGGTCAGGGGCTGGGGATCGGCGTCAAAAGGCCTGTCCGTCACGCCATGGCGAAAATTCGGATCATCCTTCAGGTTGTCAGACACGGTGCCACTCCAGGCGGGATTCAGACCCCGTCCTCATCGACTGCCCTGGGGGATCGACTTGTGGCTTGGATCGAGAATGGCTGACGGCATTCCCTATGCTGTGCGCCCCACCACAGCCCAAAGGAGGCGCCCAGCCATGGAGCGCTGGTCCATCGACCTGACCAAAGAGGCCTTCAAGTTCTCGGCCGCCCACTTCTTGATCTTCCCCGACGGGACCGCAGAGCGCCTCCACGGCCACAACTACCGGGTCTCCATCGAGCTCGATGCGAGCCTGACCGTCCATGGCCTGGTGATCGACTTCAAGCGGGTCAAGCCCGTGGTCAAGGAGATCGTCGATGAGCTCGACGAGCACTGGCTCGTACCCGGCGAGCACCCTCACCTGCACTGGACCCGACGGGACGACGGCACCATCGAGGTGCGCTACCAAGAGCGCTACTACGCCGCCCCCCACGAAGACGTGATCATCATGCCCATGAACAACCTGAGTGCCGAGAACCTGTCCACGTTCATCGGCCGCGAGTTGCGTTCACGGCTGGCCGAGCGCTTTCCCGACCTGATCATCAACGTGCTCATGTGCGCGGTCGAAGAGACGAGCGGCCAACGGGGGCGCTACCACTATGAGCGGGACCGAGCCGCATCGTGACGCTGCGCGTGCTGCTCACCGGCTTCGAGCCCTTCGGCGGCGAGGCGATCAACCCCTCGTGGGAACTCGCCCGCACACTGGCCGAGTCTGCCACGCCCCATGAGGGCCTCGCCCTGTGTGCAGAGCGACTTCCCGTCGATCGGGCGACCTACGCGGAGGCCCTTGCCCAGGCCATCGAGCGCCACCTCCCCGACGTGGTGCTGGCCCTGGGACAGGCCACGGGCCGAGGGGCCATTCACCTGGAGCGACTGGCCTACAACGACATCGACTACAAGGGTGCTGCTGACAACGGGGGACACGAGGTCAGCGGAGAGGCCCTTTACAGGGACGCGCCTGAGACCCTCGCCGCCAGCCTGCCCCTGGAGTCGCTGTGCGACAGCCTGCAAGCCGCTGGTCATCCGGTAGAGGTCTCATCGGACGCGGGACGGTTTCTCTGCAATGCCGTGCTCTTCGAGTTGCGTCATGTGCACAGCGCCTTGCCCGCAGCCTTCGTGCACCTGCCGTTGCTACCGGAGCAAGCCGCCCGTCGCGACAAGGGCGAGCCGTCCCTGTCAGCCCAGGTCACCCAGGCGTGCCTGGCGGATCTGCTTCGGCATCTGGCTCCCCCGCTGCCTGAGCCCGGCGACGACGCCTGAACTCCGCCAGTCGACGGCCCAGTTCGAGCTCTACCCCCCGGGGAGAAGGGCGGTAGAACATTGCGCCAGCCAGGGCCTCTGGCAGGTGCTCCAAGCTGCTCACCGAGCCCTCGATGCCGTGGGGGTTCACGTAGCCCTCGCCGTGCCCGAGCGACCTGGCCAAGGCCGTGGGAGCGTTGCGCAGGGCATCCGGCACGGGCAAGGCACCACGGCGTTCGATCGCCTGCCTGGCCGCCTTGCAGGCCTGGGTCACCGCGTCTGACTTGGGCGCCAGAGCCAGATAGATGGCCGCCTGGGACAAGGCTCCGGCCCCTTCTGGCAGCCCCAGAAACTCTACCGCCCGCAGGGCGTCCAGGGCGCAGCTGAGAGCCCGGGGATCAGCCAGCCCCACGTCTTCGCTGGCCATGCGCACCAGCCGACGCGCGATCACTCGGGGATCGTCCCCGGCCACGAGAATGCGCTCCACGTAGTAGACCGCCGCATCCGGGTCGCTGCCCCGTAATGACTTGTGCAGCGCGGAGAGCAGGTCGAAGTGGGCGTCGCCGCTCCTGTCGTGAGCCAGACTGCGCTCCCCCGCAGCCCTGGCCAGGTCTTCGGGGGTGGGAATGTCCCGCCCTCCGTCGCTGGCCAGGCCTACCGCTCGCTCCAGCACGTTGAGCAGGCGCCGACCGTCTTCAGCGGCCAGGGACAGCAAGCTGTTCCACGACTCGTCGGGCCAGTCGACGGAGGCCTTGCCCAGGCCATGCTCGGTGTCCGTGAGCGCACGCTGAGCCAGCTGACGGGCTGCGGCGTCGGTGAGGCCCGGCAGACGCACCAGGCGACAGCGACTGAGCAGCGCGGCGTTCACATGAAACGACGGGTTCTCTGTGGTCGCGCCCACCAGCACCACCCGGCCGTCCTCTGCTTCGTGCAACAGGGCGTCTTGCTGACCCTTGTGAAAGCGGTGGATCTCATCGACGAAGAGCAGGGTGGGACGGCCGCCTGCGCCGAGCCTGAACTGAGCCTCGGCCAGGGCGTCTCGCAGAGCGGCCACTCCCGTGGACACGGCCGAGAGAGAGACCAGCTCATGATCTGTGGCCGTGGCCAGCAGACGGGCCAGTGTGGTCTTGCCGCAGCCGGGCGGGCCCCAGAGCAGCAACGACGAGAGCCGACCCTGATCGACCTCGTGACGCAGGGGAGAGCCTGGAGCGAGCAGGCCTGAGGGGTCAGCGAAGTCTTCGAGCGTGCGCGGACGCATGCGCTCCGCCAGGGGAGCCCAGCGCGCCGCCTGTTGCCGCCCCGCAGCCGCGAAGAGCCCGTCGCCACTCTGATCGTTCTTGCCCATGGTGCCCATCTTGCACGGGATGAAGTGTCGAGCCAGTATAGGCACCCCACGCCCCACGAGGTCCCCCCCATGGTCACGATCCACATTGCATACAAGGGCGAGCTGCGCTGCTCCGCCTCGCACCAGCCCTCGGGGGCCGAAGTGGTCACCGACGCTCCGCTGGACAATCAGGGCCGAGGCGCGTCGTTCTCCCCGACCGATCTGGTGGCCACGGCCCTGGGATCCTGCATGGCGACGATCATGGCCATCACCGCCGAGCGCCATGACTTCGATCTTGCAGGCACCACCGTCGTCGTGGAAAAACACATGGTCACCAGCCCGGAGCGGCGCATCGGCAAGCTGGAGACGGTCATCACCGTGCCTGGTGAGACGAACCCGCAGCTGCGCACGACACTCGAGCGGGCGGCCTACGCCTGCCCGGTGCACAAGAGTCTGCACCCGGACGTCGCCATCCCGGTGACCTTTCGCTGGGGCAGCTGAACGCCAGGCTCCCGGCCCGTCAGTCAGTGTCCATGACCAGGCCTTCGTCGGACAGGGGCACCTCTCCTTCGCTGCGGGCGATGATCGCCGCGCCGCTGCCATCGCTCCAGACGTTGACCACGGTGCGCAGCATGTCGAGGGGGCGATCGACGGCCAGCAACAGGGCCGCGCCTTCTACGGGAAGGCCCAGGGCGCCCAGGATGGTGAGCATCATCACCAGGCCTGCCGAGGGGATCCCCGCGGCGCCCACCGAAGCCATGAGAGCCATGAAGACCACCAGGATCTGCTTGCCCATGGTGAGCTCGAACCCGCTCACCTCGCCGTAATACTGGGCCAGGAAGATCACGCCGATGCACTCGTACAGCGCCGTCCCATCCATGTTGATGGTGGCGCCGAGGGGCAGCACGAACGACGTGGTGCGATTGCTCACCTTGCCCCGGTGTTCGACGGTCTCGAGGTTCACCGGCAGGGTCATGGACGAAGACGACGTCGAGAAGGCCGTCATCAGCGAGGGCCCCATGGCCTTGGCCCAGTGCAGCGGATTGATCTTGGCGAAGATCCGCAGCAGCAGTGGCAAGGTCAGCAGAGAGTGTACGGCGAGGGCCGAGACCACCGTGAGCATGTACAGTCCCAGAGGCTCGAAGAGCCCGAAGCCCGTCTCACCCACCACCTTGACCAGCAAGGCGAAGACGCCGTAGGGGATCAACGACAAGACAAACGTCGCCATGCGCATCATCACTTCGAAGCCCGACTCGAAGAGGTCTTTCATGCGCTGGCGGTGAGGCTCAGCAGACTGGATGATGAACACGCCGAACAGCAAGGCGAAGAAGATCACCTGCAGCATCTGGCCATTGTCGGACATGGCCCCGAACACGTTGGTAGGGATCATGCGCCGCAGCACGTCCCAGAAGTTCTGGCCTGCCACCTGGCGAAAGGCGTCCACTGCCGGGAGGCCCAGGGCGGCGCCCTTGCCAGGCTGGATCAGGTTGACCAGGGCCAGGCCCGTGCCCGCGGCCAGCAAGCTGGTGCTGATGTAGTAGGTGAACGTCTTCGCGCTCAGTCGGCGCAGAGCCTCGCCCGAGCCCACGCCGGTCACGCCAGTGATGATCGAGGTGAGGATGATCGGCACGATCAACATCTTCAGCAAGGCCAAGAAGATGTCGGCGATGAAGACGAAGGGCACCAGCCACTCGCGCCTTTGCGATGTGGCGGACATGGTCACCGTGATCACCTGCGGGGCCCTGTCGTCGGCAGCGAGCCAAAGGGCCTCGCCCATGCCTGATTGAGCCAGCAGCGCCTCGAAGTCGGCGGCCGAAGTGATCGGGACGCGTCTCTCGGCGTCCTTGTCTCCGCGATGAAGGATGACGCTGCTGATCACAGCGCCGGGGCTGAGCTGGGGCCTCATCTTCGATGCAGGAGAACCAGGAGAGCTGGCGGCGACGACTGCTCCACCCCCCGGCGCGTCTGCGGCGAAGCTCAGCCCCACCCAGGGGTCAGCGTCGAGGTAGCGCTGGAACGCGCCGCCCACCAGGAGGCCGGCGGCCAGCGCCAACAGGATCTGCCAATGGATCTTCATGGCGACCCAGGGTACTCACCTGTTCCTCAGGGTCCAGCGACCGAGCGAGGAGCTGGTCAGCTCCGCGGCTTGACCGCAGGCCAGTCTGACCGAGGGGACAGATCGATCAAGGGGCCCATGACTTTCTGGCCCAGGGCTGAGCAGACCAGATCGCACATCAGGTCGGCGGTGGTGTTGGCCGCGTCGAGAATCGGATTGACCTCGGCGATCTCAAGGGAGCACATCTTGCCCGAGTCGGCCACGACCTCCAGCAGCAGGTGCGCCTCACGAAAGTTGATGCCCCCCGGAACGGGCGTGCCCACGCCGGGCGCGAACTCAGGGTCCATGCCATCGGCGTCCAGTGAGACATGGATGCCAGCCGTGCCGTTGCTCGCGAACTCCACCGCCTCGGTGACCACCTGAGCCATGCCCTTGGCGTCGATCTTCATCATCTCGTAGTGGTGTACGCCGGTGCGGATCACCAGTTCTCGCTCATCGTCGTCCACGGAACGAATACCGATCAACACGGTGTTCTCGGGGGCGACCTTGCCGGTGAACCCGCCGAGGGTGACCAGATCGGGGTGACCGTGTCCCAGCAAGGCCGACAAGGGCATGCCGTGGATGTTCCCTGAGGGCGAGCTCGCCTCGGTGTTCATGTCGGCGTGGGCGTCGATCCAGATCAGGCCGACCTTTTCGCCGCGCTTGCGAAAGTGGCTGGCCACACCGGTGATCGTGCCCATGGCCATGGAGTGGTCACCGCCCGCCACGATCGGAAAGTGCCCGTCATCAAGAATGCGCTCGACTCGTGGGGCCAGTCGCCTGCACGTACGCACGATCTCTTTCAGGTACTTGGCGCCCTGGC
This sequence comes from uncultured Phycisphaerales bacterium, assembly GCA_964537035.1. Taxonomy (GTDB): domain Bacteria; phylum Planctomycetota; class B15-G4; order B15-G4; family B15-G4; genus CAZIAK01. The sequence continues at coordinate 222,147 of CAZIAK010000001.1, forward strand.
CCGGGTCACGACGTTCGGGCAGGGGGACGGAGATGTCGCCCAGATCCTCGAAGCCATGGCCCAGCTCGCGCACCTGCGATGCCAGGCCAGCCAGTCTCACCGCAGAGGGCCCCATGTCCACGCCTCGGCGACCTGCCCCGAGGTCCATGGGCACGCCGAGAAACTTGATCTCTTGGGGGCTAAAAGCGCTGAAAGGTGACATGCGGGCTGAGCTGCCTCGGAGAACGGGATCACTGCTGGACGCCAGGACACGGACGCCGACCAGGGAACGGGGTGGCAGGAGTCTATCATCGGCAGGGGACCGATCGGACCCGTAGCCACGGTCGGAAACTCTGGCTCGCCCCGCTCCCTGTCTCCCCCCTGTCCTCCACTCAGAGCCCAACGCCTTGAGCCCCCGCCCGCTGCACCAGATCAAGGAAGAGGCCTGGCCCACCGCGGCCCAGGCAGCGGCCTCCCAGCTCTTCTCCCCGCTCACTCTGCAGAGCGGGCTGGCGCTGACCCAGCGCACGTGGATCCCCGCCATGGTGCCCTGGCGGGCCAGCGAGGACGGCCTGGTCACTGCCGAGGTGATCGCCTGGTACGAGCGCTTCGCCAGCGGCCGGCCGGGAGCCATCGTGGTCGAAGCCACCGGCATTCGCGACGTACCCAGCGGCCCCCTCTTGCGCATCGGGGACGACCGCATGATCCCCGGGTTGCGTGACCTGGTCCATGCCGTAAGGACGGCGAGCGGTGGGCAGACCCGACTTCTCATTCAGCTGATCGATTTTCTGGGCGTCCGTCGGCGGCCCACACGCGAACGCTTCCTGCGCCAGTACCTGACCCTGACCGACAACCACCGCCGCGCCCTGGCCGCACTCGACACCGACCTCGACGTGGACGACGAGCAGCAGCTGCGAGCCGGGCTCTCCCAGCTCGACGACCAGAGCCTGTCTGCCGTGCTCTCTCCCCGGGAGTGGGACGACCTCAGCCGCGGGGCACGAGAGCGTATCACCGACGTGCACCTGGCCCACGTGGCGAGGCTGCCGAAGACCTTGCCGCCGTTGTTCGCCGCCGCCGCCCACCGCGCCCGGAGCGCAGGCTTCGATGGCGTCGAGCTGCACTACGCCCACGCCTACACCATGGCTTCGTTCTTGTCACCGTTGAACCATCGCAGCGATGGCTACGGTGGCAGCGCCGCCCACCGCCGTCGACTCCCTCTTGAGGTCTTCGCGGCCGTGCGCGAGCGGGTGGGCCACGACTTCACCGTGGGTTGTCGCATGCTGGTCGACGAGGTGATCGCTGGCGGTGGCCGACTGCAAGACGCCCAGCAACACGCCCTGGCCTTCGCCGCAGCAGGCATGGATTTTCTGTCCCTCTCGCGCGGCGGCAAGTTCGAGGACGCCCGGGCACCGGCGGTCGGCCAAGCGGTCTACCCGTACACCGGGCCCAGCGGCCACGCCACCATGCCCGACGTGTTCGGCCAGGAGCCGCCCTTCGGACTCAACCTGCCCCTGGCCGCCGAGGTGCGGAAGACCTTGCGCGACGCCGGACAGACCCTGCCCGTGGTGGCCGCCGGCGGCATCAACAGCTTCTCGCTGGCCGAAGATGCCCTGAAGAACGGCAGCTGCGACATCGTCGGTGCGGCCCGCCAGTCCATGGCCGACCCGGACTGGTTCGTCAAGATGCGCGAGGGACGGGGCCGAGAGATCCAGCGCTGCCGTTACACCAACTACTGCGAGGCCCTCGACCAGAAGCACCAGGCGGTCACCTGTCAGCTGTGGGATCGCCTGGCCCTCGACGCTCTGGACGCGCCGCTCAACCCTGCCGGTACCCGCCGGCTCACCGCCCCCACCGGCCCCTGGCAGGCCCGCTCAGGCCAGCAAAATCGATGAACGTAGCCTTGCCTTCAGTTGTCCTTGGGCCGGCTGCCGTCCAGAGCCATCCAGGCGTACTCGCCGCCCAGATCGCGGAGCACGGTGGCCCACAAGGCGTCGTGGGAGATCTCGAAGACGTGTCGAGCCGCGGCGGGAGCGATGATCCAGGAGCCCTCTTCGGTCTCACGCTCCAGCTGCCCTGCGCCCCAGCCTGAGTAGCCTGCGTAGGCCCGCACGGGCAGGTCGGCTGCAGTGGCGCAGCTCAGCTCGTCCAGGTCAGCCCCCACCGCCACTCCGGGCACCACGATGGTGCCGCACTGCTCGGCGTTCGAGACGAACTGCACCAGATCGGTGGACACGGGGCCGCCCCGAAACAAGGGCACCTTCGCGGCCAGGTCCTGAACGTCTCCATCTTGTGGCTCCAGCGCATCGGCCAGCATGCCCTTGAGCGGCCGATTCAGGACCAGGCCGAACGAGCCATGGCGGTCGTGACTGATCATCAACACCACCGCACGATGGAAGTTCGGGTCTGCCAGCTCAGGGCTGGCGACCACGAGAAACCCCTGATCGGCTGCTGGACTTCCCATCGAGAACTGTCCTCCTGTGGCGCCCTTGCGATGGCTGCGGACATCGACTGGCCCTGCAATCGTACCCGTTCAGCCGTCGCCGGACATCCAGGTGGTTTGCGGTGCCCACCCGTGCTCGCTATACACTGGGCGCTTCGCCAACCACCCAGACCTGAGACAAGCCATGTACGACCCGATGATGACCGCGCCCATGCGTGCCGAGCTGACCACAGTAGGGGTGACCTCTCTCGAGTCTGCCCAGGCCGTCGATGACGTGCTCGGCAAGACCGACCAGACCACCATGGTGATCGTGAACTCGGTCTGCGGCTGTGCTGCGGCCAACGCTCGCCCTGCCGTCTCCTTGACCCTCAAGCACGGCACCCAGCCGGACAACTTCGTCACCGTCTTTGCTGGCGTCGACCGCGAAGCCACCGACCGGGCTCGCAGCTACCTGCGCGGCTACATGCCCAGCTCACCAAGCATCGCTCTGCTCAAGGGCGGCGAGGTGGCCTTCATGCTGCAGCGTCACGAGATCGAAGGTCGGGGCCCGGACGAGATCGCCGGCTACCTGACCCAGGCCCTCGACGCCCACTGCGCGGGCTGAGCAACACGGTCCTGGCGGCAGCTCCTACCAGTCTGCCGCCAGGATCAGCAGCGCTCGCTCCACGCCCCGACCCACGGCGCTCAAAAACTCGCCGTCGAGAGTCTCGAGCAGATCGCTGGCCCGATGGTAGTGCGGGTTTCTGAAATTCGCCGTGTCGGTGAGCATGACCGCCGCGAGCTGGCGGTCCCAGAAGCTCGAATGATCACTGCGCCGGGAGTCGGGCATGACCCAGCCCACGCCGGGCAGGCGGTCAAACAGCTCGACTCGCAGAGCATCTCCGGCCGCAGCCCTGAGGCCGATGTCGACGAGGGACGCCAACTCGGCCGAGTCTTGGTTGGCGATGACCAGCAAGAAGTCGCCCACGTCTCCCGGGTCGAGCAGCACCTCGCTGCCGGGTGGCATCCACTGGCTGCTCGGGCGACGGTCGACGTAGCCCACGGTCTCCAGGTTGATCGCGCCCACCAAGCGTGCCTGCTCGGTGGAGTCCAGCTGGTCGAGCCAGGCCCTGCTCCCCGCCAGCCCCACCTCTTCGGCGTCGAACCACACCAGACGCAGCTCTGCGGGCAGTGAGCGGCCAGCCGAACGTCGGGCCAGTTCGAGCAGCACCGCCACTCCCGAGCCGTTGTCATCGGCGCCGCCGCTGTAGGGCACGGTGTCGTAGTGGGCGCAGACCACGATCAAAGGGCCGCCCACCGCCGTGCCCGGCAGCGCCCACTCGATGTTGGCCAGATCTTCACCCGGCGCTCCCTCCCACTGAAACGGCTGCACCACGGGGGACAATCCCAGGTCGGTGAGCTGCTCCACGATCCACTCGCGCCCCAGGAGATGCCCGGGCCTGCCCAGGGAGCGGTCGCCCGGCATGGCTTCGACCCAGGCCATCACCGACTCGGCGGTGATCGGTGGCTCGGGGGCCGCTGCCTGACGCACCTCGGCAGAGCCAGGTGCCCCCGAGAGCACAAGGGTATCTTCTGGGACCACGCTCGCTTGTGGGTCCGCGGTCGTCTGCTCGCCAACTGCTGGCCGAGCCTGGGCAACAGTTGTTTCAGGGACCTCCTCGGGAGACACCTCGGTCGCAACACACCCGGCCAGAGCTGCCGCGGCGCTGCAGACTGCGGCCTGCCAGATTCTCATCGCAGGTGAGCGGCGCCGGGCTCGCGCAAACGCTCACGATAGCGTTCGTAGAGACGCGTGTGCTTGCTGTCCGTGCCCACGGCCCGCCCGCCGATGATCACATCTTCGATGGGCGTGCGAATCTGCAGGGGGTCTCCTGCAGTGATCAGCAGATCAGCGCGCAACCCTGGCGCGAGCCGCCCTACCTGATCACCCAGGCCCAAGATCTCTGCGGTGCCCCGGGTCAAGGCGGACAAGGCTGCGTCATGGTCGAGGCCGAACGCCACAGCCATGGCCGCGTGGTAGGGCAGGTCGCGCGAGCCGTGTGCCGAGCCGGAGCGGAAGCCGATGCGCACCCCGGCGCGGTGAAGCAAGCCGGCGTTCGAGTACGGACCGTCGTAGGTGGCCGAGCGCCCCATGGGCATGGACAACACCGGGCCCACGAGCACGCCCACGTCAGCCAGGGCCAGCCGATCGGCGACTTTCCAGGCCTCACGACCTCCAGAGATGATCGCCCACAGGCCGTGGGTATCGGCGAAGTCGAGGGCGTCGGCGATCTGGTCGGCCCTGTCCGCGTGGAAGACGACCGGCGCGACACCCAGGGCGTAGGGCCCCATGGCATCGAGCCGGGGGTCGAACGCCGGGCCCTGCTCACCGCTCTTGGCAGCCGCAGCCGACCAGCGCGCGTACTCCCTCGCGTCGGCGAAGAGCTGGGCCAGTGAAGCCCATGCAGACTCGATGCGCTCGGCCAGCTTCTCAGGGTCCGGGCCGCCGGTGAGCACCGACTCATGGTCGTGCTCTGCGTGAGCATCGGTGCCCCCACCACCCAGGCACAGGTGATCCACGTCCCGATGTTCGCCAGCGTCGAACTCGATGCGGTCTTCATCCCGGCGGGTGCGCGGAGTGCCCAGGTGCAAGGCCGCGCCTTCAGCGATGATCGCCTCGGACACGGTCCAACCCTCGAGGCCGAACAGGGCCGACTGTCCCCGCACCCAACCGCCGCCTGGCTCGATCAACGCAGAAGTGATGCCGTTGGCACGAGCCACGGGAATGGTCTCGGAGTCGGGGTGCCAACCCATGCTCGCTCGCATGTCCGGCTGATCCCCGCCCACCTCATACACGTCCATGGACTGCTGTACGGCCGAGATTTCGCCCAGCCCCACAGTGGTCCCACCATCGACCAACCCTGGCCAGATGTGAGAGCCAGACAGATCGCGCACTTCGTAGCCTTCAGCTTCCAGTCGAGCGGCCTCGACCTTGTTCGGCATGACCGCAGCGATCAAGCCGTCGGCCAGGAGCACCGTGCCCTCTGGGTGGACGATTGCCAGACCGTCCTCGTCCCGTTCCATGGTGTGGACGGTGGCGCCCACCAAAGCCACAGGCGCCGCGAACGGCCGGGCAGGCGTCGACGCTGCGCGGGTGCCCGTGGGCGCTGCGCCCAGGGCTGTGAGAGCCTGAGCATCGACCTGCTCGTTGCGTGCCTGGACATCAGCGGGGGCTTCAAACTCGGGCAGGTCCGCCAGGGCAGCTCGCCCTGCCTCGATGCGACGGTCGAGCTCGGCGTTCCAGTCTGCGTAGACGTCGTCGCGCCGCTCGAACATCAGCCGGCCATCGACGAAGGAGCGCTCCACCCGAGCGAGGGTGTCGAAGGGGTGGCCGTTGTAGAGCGCGAAGTCAGCGTCCTTGCCCACGTCCAACGAGCCCAGACGGTCGTCAACGCCGAGCTGCTTCGCGGGCACCAGGGTGACCATGGCCATGGCATCGGCTTCTGGCACGCCGCCGTACTTGACCGCCTTGGCCGCCTCCAGGTTGAGCCGGCGAATGTGGTCGCCGCTGTCACTGTTGATCGACATCATCACCCCGGCCTCATGCACCAGCGCGGGGTTGAAGGGGATGGCGTCGTAGGCCTCGAATTTGAAGCCCCACCAGTCAATGAACGTCGACGCGCCCAGGCCTCCGTGGGCTCGGATCTCGGCGGCCACCTTGTAGCCTTCGAGCACGTGCTGGAAGGTCGCGACCTTCACCCCGAACGCCTCCGCCACTTCGATGAGCATCAAGATCTCGTGAGCCCGGTAGCAGTGGCTGTGGATCGAGATCGCACCGGAGAGAATGCCCTCCAGGGCTTCCAGGCGCAGATCCCGCCGGGGCGGATCCGGGTCTTCCCCTGCGGCCTCTGCGGTGCGAAAACCCTCCCACTTCTTGGCGTAGTCCTGCCCGGCTTCAAAGGCCCGGCGAATGGACGCGGCCACGCCCATGCGCGTCTTGGGGAAACGTCCGCCGCTGCCCCAGTTGGCCTGGCGCGGGTTCTCGCCCAAGGCGAACTTGACCCCGCGGGGAGCCCCCTTCATGACCATCTCGGGAGCCGAGACTCCCCAACGGAGCTTGACCATCTCGTGACGACCGCCGATGGCGTTGGCGCTGCCGTGTAGCAGACGCGCAGAGGTCGTGCCCCCCGCCAGGGCGCGGTAGATGCCCACGTCATCCGGGTCGACCTCGTCCTCGATGGTGACCTCGGGGGTAATATTGCGAGTCCACTCGTTGACGCCGCCGCGGATGGCGATGTGCGAGTGGGCGTCCAGGACGCCGGGCATGGCGTGCAGACCCGTGCCGTCGATGATGGCCACGCCTTCGGGTGCGGACAGGTTCTCGCCGATGGAGCTGATGCGGCCGCCCAGGACGAGCATGTCCTGCCCCTCAAGCGTGCCTCGGGTCACGGTGTGCAACGTGGCTCCGCGCAGAAGCAGATCGCCCCCGGTCTTCAGCGAGGGTTCCCGGTCTCGATCGAGCTCAACGGGCCATGTGCTCTCGCCACCCGCCCGTTCGGCAGCGGCCAGGGCCACCTGATAGGGCGTGGTAGCCAAGGGGCCGTCGTAGACCTCTTCATCGTCGTCGTCTTCGTCGTCAGCGCGCTCATCCGCGGCGGGACCCTCGTCATCTGCTGATGCCGATGCGGACGCGTCAGACACTGCGTCGGCTGCAGCGTCTTCGCTGATCGACTCCATCGCCTCGTCTGCCTGTACCTCGCCAACATCGTCGTCGCTGGCGTCGTCGTCGGACTCGCCGGCCTCGTCTTCGTCACCGCCCTCGTCAGCTTCTGGAGGAGTGTAGCGCTTCGAGCCGTCCCGCAGATCGAACAGCTGACCGTCGACCACCACCAGCCGCACCTCGGCTTCGTCGTCGACCGGTGTGCCGTCCCAGACGGTGATGCTGGCCAGACTGCCGGGGACCAGCTCTCCCCGCGGAGCGGCCGACCCCATGAGACGGCTCGGAGCCGTGGTCAAGGCCCGCAGTGCGTCGCTGCGATCCAGGCCGCCGTGCTCGATGGCCGTGGCCACCCCGGCCAAGAGGGTGCTGGAGTCGCTGTCGAAGGAGCCAAAGGCCACCGGGACGCCGGCAGCGATCAGCTCGGCTGCACACGACACTCGCTCCACCCAGCGGTCGTGCTGGTCAGCCAGCAGGCGGTCTGGCTCGATGGCGGCATAAGGCAAGGGCGCTGGCCAGTTGCCATCCGCCAGCCGCTCGGGCAAGGCGTCCTCGTCGCTCTCGCCTTCGTCGTCGCTCTCTCCCTCGTCGTCGTTGTCGCCTGCGTCGTCGCCTTCTTCGTCGTCGTCCCCATCGTCGTCATCACCCTGGGGGTTGTCAGGTTCGTCGGGAAAGTCGAGGTCGAGGATCACACCGACGTCTTGCGCCAGCAGTTCATCGGTGAGTTCCCAGGCCTCCTGGCCTCCCACGATGACCAGATCGAGGCCACCGAACGTCTGGGCCAGCTGCAGGGCCAGACGAATGTCCTCTTCTGCGTCGGCGCGCAGGGCCAGCTGCTGCCGCCCCTCAAGCACGGGCAGAATGGCCTCAAGCCCCGGGTCCTGCAGGGGCCGCCGTGACGAGAGGCCCTCCGCGAAACGTTCCCCCATCAGGCCCTGGTGCTGGGCATCCAGGAAGAACTGACGCAGGTGCGCCATCACGCCCATCAACGTGGCAGGGTACGCCGTGCCCGAGTAGTCGCCCCGGCCGGCACGCCAGGTGAGCGAACCGAACTGAGCCCGCGAGCCACCGAACAACGATTCACGAGCGGGCAGGCCACTGGGAAGAAGCCACGCGCCGCGCCCGGCCAGCAGCATGCCGTCAGGCGCCACCATGACCGCGCCGAACCCAGCCTCGCGAACGCCCTCCAGATCGGCATCCTCGAGGGCCAGGGCTCGCCGCGCTTCGCGGTCTGGCGCCAGCCCTCGGCGATTGCCGTCGACCATGGCCGAGAGGGTGTCCCGGCCATCGTCGATGGGTCGACCTTGCATCTCATCGTGATCGGGAAACTCGAGCAGCCCGTGGTGGGCCGCGTCGATGAATGCCGCAGAAAGCGTCAGCCCCCGGACATCCACCGCCAACGCGTCGGCGGGCAAGGGCAGATCGACGCCCACCGCTTCGATGAGCCCGTTGCGCACGATCACCACGGCGTTCTCCAGTGGCTCTGCATCGGCGGCGACGAACACTGTGCCTCCCACCAGGGCGATCGAACCGGAGTCCGTCTGGGATACGGCGAGCGCAGTGGTGGGCGCGCTCAAGAGCAGCGCCAGCAAGGCAACGAGGTGTGGCGTACGGAATGACATGCGGGACTCCCAGGCGATCGGCGAGCGCCCGAGACTAGCCGCGCTCAGGCCAGCGGTCGAGCGGCAGCTCTCTGAGCAACCCTTCGTTCTTCTCGGCGACGCCCCGCAGCCAGCGCCTGTTCGGCCACGGCCGGAGGGATCTCTCGACCGCAAGAGTGGCGGAAACCTTGCGCGAATCGTTGTCGATCTGTGCGCGTGATCCAGGCCGGGAGATCGGCGAGTTGCGAGAGCATGCGCAGCAAGGCCCTTTCGTCGTGGGGCCTGCCCCTGCGCATGCCGTCCAGATCGATGAGCTGGACATCCGCCAGGCCTGGGGGCGGCGACGTGCGACGGTCCCGGGTGGGCTGCATCTGCCCGGGCCTCACCATCACGTTCTTGGAGGACAGGTCCGCGTGCCGCAATCCCGCGCGACTGAGACAGCCCACCACGTGGCCCAAGGCTCTGGCCACAGGCCCGCGCACTGCCACGGTCGAGGCGCCCCGCAGTTGGGTGGCCAGATCGCGCAGGCTCAGTGCACCCTCCAGTTCGACAGTGACGAGCCAGGCCGAGCCGTCTCGTTCTTCGGCCAGAGCCAGCGCCTGGGGAGTCGGTACGCCGTGGACATCACAGCGGCGGGCGCTGATCCATGCCCGTCGAGCTCGGGACTGACCGAGCCAGCGACGAAGAGCCAGCAGTGGCCCGCTGCGCCGGTAGTGCTTGACCACCCGCCCCTGACCACTGGCCACGTCGCAGCTGCTGACCTGTGCGGCCCGGGCGTCCCCCAGCAGCGCCCCGCCCGCCGCGACCAGCTGGCGATGCTGGACCACGTCTGCGGTCAGCTGTGCGCCCGAGTATTCTCGCAGTCGATGAACGCCCCACCCGTTCACCTGTTCGGCCACGAACTCTGACGACGTGCGCAGACAGCGAGCAGCCCGCCCCCGTTGGTAGTCGGCGGCGAAGCGGTCGAGGGCCGCACACAAGCCTCGCACCGCCTCGGCCGGGTCGTCCCCTCGTTCACGGGCATAGACTTCGGCCAGGTGATCCGCTCCGTCAAGGGAGACGGTCTGGCGCATGGAGTACACCAGCCGGGCCAGGGTATCCCAGCGCTGCCGAGCGGTGATCCGCCACACATGCCACAGCGAGTGCAGGTCAATGATCACCAGTTCGCCGTTCTCATCGAGCAGCAGGTTGCCGGCGTGCAGGTCGCGATGCAGAAACGGGTGTCCGTGCATGTGTGCTACCACAGCCACCGCCTGCTCGGCGAGAGCCAGGCAAGCCGCGGGGTCGTCCAGCTGTTGCACCAGCACATCGGCCAAGGGCCTGGCACCCGCAACGAAACGGGACAGGAACCAAGACTCGACCAGCCGACCCGACTGCCAGCGGTCGGCGAAGGCCAGGGGGCGAGCGCTCGGCAGCCCCGCCCGACAAAAGCTCTCCATGGCCCGGTACTCACGCTCGGCCCGTCCGCCGAGCAGGCGGGTCTTCAGCCCCTCGCCTTCTCGGAGGCGGTAGTGCTTGAGCAGCAGATCGCCCGCCGCCCCGGGGACCTTCCAGACGCTGCGTATTCGGTTCTCCTTGATCAGCTCCCGATCGTCGGGCAGCTGGCCCGCCTCGAGCGCGAGACTCAGTGCGGACAGCTCACCTTGGGGCGGCGAGGCCCAAACCCAGGGGAGGCGGCTCATGAATCAGAGGCTCTGTGAACGAGAGGACCGTCTCGGGCATCCGAGGCGCGACGGCGCCCACCATGATAAGAAGCTGAGCGGCCATGAGAAGCTGGGCCGTGGCACCCCGTGAGTCGTGACGCTCTGGATGCTAGCCTCGGGCCGTGCGCGTCGCCCTGATCTACAAGCGTTATGCCCTGCACGGCGGCTCCGAACGCCAGCTGTCCATGCTGGCCCGCGACCTGGCGGAGCGCGGCCATGAGGTCCATGTCTTCTGCCGCTCCGTTCGTGCAGATCCTCCCCCTGACGTCACCTTGCATGTGATGCCGCCCCTGCCCCTGCCCGGATCGGCGGCGATGTTCGTCTTCTCGGCCTGGGCTCGCTGGGCCTGCGCCCGACACGAGCGCCGTCACGGCCCCTTCGACGTCCACCATGCCTACGGACGCACCGTGGGCCAGGACGTCTACCGGGTAGGCGGCGGCTGCCATCGCACCTATCTGGAGCACGCCCACGCCCTCGATCGCCCGGCCTGGTGGAGACGCTGGGCTCGAAGCAGCCCGGCCCAGAAGTGGAAGGCCGACCTCGAACAACGCGCGTTGTCAGCCCCCCCCGGACCGTTCGTGATCACGAACAGCGGCATGGTGCGAGACGACCTGATCTATCGCTACAGCCTGCCCGCAGAGAAGCTCACCGTGGTGCACAACGGCGTCGACCTCAACCGCTTCAGGCCGCCGGTAGACGACGAACGAACCGCCATGCGCGAGACCTGGGGCGTGCAGTCCGACGACGAAGTGGTGCTCTTTCTGGGCACGGGCTTCGCACGCAAGGGACTCGAGGCCACGTTGCGCGCCGTGGCGTCGCTCGGCGCCGAACGTCCCCGGCTGAGACTCGTCATCGCCGGGCGTGACGGGAAGATGCCTCGTTGGCAGCGCTTGGCAGCCGAGCTCGGTCTCCACGAGCAGGTGATCTGGGCGGGCCCCACCAGCACTCCAGAAGCCTGCTATCGCGGTGCAGATGTGTACGCCCTGCCCACGGCCTACGACCCCGCGGCGAACAGCACCCTGGAGGCCCTGGCCAGCGGCCTGCCCGTGGTCACTTCTGCCATGAACGGCGCCGCCGAGATTCTCGACGAGGGCACACACGGCACCATCCTCCCCTGCCCGGTGCACCCCGACGATCTGGCAGCGGCCCTGAGCCACTGGCTGGACCAAGCCGACGACAGCGCCGTACGAGAGCAGAATCGCGAGCGGGCCCGGGGCTTTCCTGCTGCTGGCAGTTGCGAGCAGATCCTGGATGTCTACCGTGCCATGCTGGCCCACCGCAACTCACCCTGATGATGAGGACACCCCATGCCTGAGCACTCGAAGTACCAGAAGGGCGTGATCAAGCGCTACTACGACAACAGGGACACCATCGCCCTGCAGAAACTGGGCGAGATCGTCAGCAACCTCTACCTCGAGACGAGCGAGGCCAAGATCAAGCGCTCCTGGAAGAGCGCCCACACCCAGATGCTGGCGGCGGGCATCCACCCTCACCAGGCTGATCACATCCTGGAAGAACAAGACCTGGGCGCCCTGGCGAAGATCATCTCTGACCTCACCTGATCGGGGTGCGCCCCGCCACCGCGGTGAGCGCGGGCTGCTACGGCTCGCTCGCGGCGGCCTTCGTTTCGCTGCGCTTGGCCAGGAAGTCCATCAGCGAATGGAACTGCTGGTGGAGGTCGTGCTCCCCCACGCCCAGGGGCGACTTGAAGTAGCAGGCCAGATGGGAGAGGGGTCCGGCCTGTCCGTCACGGAGCGCCAGGTCGAGGAAGCGCACCATATCCAGGACCAGAGGCGCGGCCAAGATGGCGTCGCAACCCTGCCAGACGAACTGCATGGACATCTTGTGGTCGAGGAAGCCGCGAAAGTGAATGAAGTCCCAGGCGGTCTTCAGGTCGTCGAGCGACTCGACATAGTCGATGCCCACGTGGGTGTGCAGCGGGTAGCCGAGAATGCCCTGCAAGACCGCGTCCTTGCTGCGCACCTTGCTGGCCAGATTGTCGCCGTGAGACAGCACCTGCCCATCTCTGTCGCCCAGGATGTTGTAGCCCTGCCATGACAGCACCTGCAGGTTGCGGTACTTGAACATGGGAGCCAGGGCGCTCTTCACCAGGGTCTCCCCCGTCTTGCCGTCGTTGCCCATGAAGGGCAGGCCGCGCTCAACACCCAGACTGGCCAGGGCCGGGCAGAGCGCTGCCATGGACGGCGTGAAGTTCAGGTAGCCGCAGCCCTCCTCGAACGCGGCCATCGAGTAGAGCATGGAGGGGCGCACCTGGTCCCGGCCATCGGCGTTGATGATCCTGGTCAGGTCGGCGGGCGTGGCCAACTCTGATAGGCCGTCATCGCCGAGGGTCAGGTCAGGCTCGGTGGAGGCCAGGTTCACGACGACGACCCGCTGCAACTGATGAGCCTCGCGAAACTCGCGGATGTCCTTGCGCAGTCTGGCCACCGTGTCCGCCAGGGGCTCCGGCTCGCCCGCGTCCTTGTCCGTGAGCAGGGACTCGATGGCGTCACCACTGTTCACGATGGTCCCGGGGCGGAGGTTCTTGGAGATCTCATCGAGCTCAGAACGCAGCTCCTGGATCACCTCCAGGTCGAGAGAGCCGCTCAGCTTGTAGACCTGGTAGGCGCTCTCCCAGTAGTTGGAGGCCCGCACCTCGTGGCCGCCGAAGACCAGCTGGTCCAGGTCGACCAGGTCAAGGCTGGCAAACTCGGGGCGGTTGGTCACCAGCCCCGTGTCTGAGACCAACTCCCGAGCCACGGCCCGAGCCCCCAAGACCATCGTGGTGCCGAGGCCACCCAGGGCACCGACAATCCAGACACCGACACGATCGGACACGAAGGGCTCCAGCATTCCTGGCTCTGCGAACGGGCGAAGCCGGAGATCCTACCCTCGGCCCGGCTCAAATACCGGGCCCGAGGTCAGGGAGTCGTGTTTCCCTGGTGTTTTGCCCCTCCATCAAGGCCTCCGGCAGGGCCCGCAAACGGGCATTTCACGCCCCTTCGACGGGCGATACCCTGTCGGCCACGCTAGAGAAGGCCCTCTCAAGAGGTTCACCGAGAGCCCTTGCGACGATTTCAAGTTGTTTCATATCCGTCACTTACGAACGATCACAGACAGCCATACCACATCTAGGGTTGCGGCAAATCTGCCACCGGCATATCTTGTGCTTTTCCTAGTGTCGGAACGTGTACGTGGCGGTCAGTTACCGGCAGATCATTCCGTGGGAGGGACGATCCATGGTCCGCAAAGAGAAATCCGCGGCAGTTGCTTTTGTTGAGTCGGCCGAACGCGTCGAATGGGTCGAAGTCCATCTCGAGGATGGACGCAGGCTCCAAGGCAATGTCATCAGAAATCCGATCCGCAGGACAGGCAGCATCGTCAATGCGGTCGATGAGACCCGTTTCGACTTCCCCATCGACGCCGTTCAGGCTGTCCGACGGGTCGTCGATCCCAGGACCACCGGGCTTAGCTGACGCCCCGGTCCTCTGAAGTTCTCAAAACAATCCAAAAAGGTTTGTTCTGAGGCCATCCGCTCCGCCGGCTGGGCGCGTTCTCACAGCCAGCCGCCCTGCCCCCGTATCGGGAGCCGAGTGGCGACCGGTCTCAGTTGAGGGTTCCGATGATCCCTCGGCGTGTTTTGTATGCTCTGGCCGCGCCGGATCTCGCAGATGTGCTGCGATCGTCAGGTCTGCCACCCCGAATCGACCATCGCACTGGGAATACCCACCATGCGCACATTCTTGTCAGTCGTCCTCGCAACCGTCCTGGTTGCCACCCCCGTGTTTGCCCATGGCGGGCAGTACAAGGGTCCTTCTGATGCCGGCAGCGGAGCTTCCGGCCAAGGTGGCACCGTCGCACCTCCCACGAACCCCGGTGGTGCAGCTGCACCTGGCCCCGGCGCAGCAGCCTCAGGCGGCGCGTCCAGCGGCGCCTCCCGTACCGGTGGTGGCCGAGTGGTCCGCGGCGGCTCTGGCCGCAAGGGCGCGACCACCTCTGCTGGCGCAGCCGACGATCTCAAAGGCTTCGCGATCTGGGAGTTCTGGTGGGAGAACAACAAGGACCGCTTCCTGAACCTGAAGTCCCGTCTGGAGAAGACCTCCAACGTGTCTGGCTCTGCGGGCCTGCTCACTGGTCGCGGACGCAAAGCAGCTTCGTCCTCCACCCGGCGCCCCGATCGCAACCAGATCAACAACGAGGTCATCCCTGCCCTGATGGGTTTGCTGTCCAGCACGGACGACCGGGACATCCTCGACTCCGCCGTGCTGGCCCTGGGCCGCACGACGGACGACACGATGGCTGACACCGTTGTCGGCGCGGCCATCCCCCTGCTCTCGAACAACAATCTGTCTGTGCAGTCCTCGACCACTCTCGCCTTGGGCGTGCTCGGTTCAGGCGCTGCGGTTCAGAACCTGCAGGAGATCCTGCAGGACAGCTCGGCCGGGCGGCGCGTGATCGGTGGCGGCAACATCCACTGGCTGGTGCGCGCCTTCTCTGGTCTCTCGCTGGGTCTGATCGGCGATGACAGCGGTATCGACTCGCTGATGAGCGTGGTCGAGCGCCTCGGCGACACGGAGAAGGACATCAAGATCTGCTCCATCGTCGGCCTGGGCATGGTCGAGGCTGATCATCCCAAGGCGAAGGCGGTGCAGGAGTTCCTGCTCGCCCAGCTCGACAACCGTCGCCTTGACCCCTTGATCAAGAGCTTCATCCCCACGTCGTTGGGCAAGCTCGGCCTCGCCGATTCGGTGCCCGCCCTGCTGGCCACCTTCACGAACCGGGACACGGACAACATCGTGCTCGAGTCCGCAGCCATTGGCTTGGGCCAGCTGGCCACCATGGAAGACGCCGATGTGGTCGAGGCGTTGACGAAGTACATCGAAGAGGGCAAGGACGCCCAGACTCGTCACTTCGCCATCATCTCGCTGGCTCAGATCGGCTCAAGGGACGAGAACTTCGAGGACAACAAGGAGCTCCACGACGAGATCTACCGCCTGCTGTCCAAGGAGCTCCAGGGCAAGGGCAAGCAGAAGAGCCATCGTTCGTGGGCTGGTATCGCGGCGGCCATCTACAGCCGTCCCCACACCGAGATTCACCCCCAGGTGATCGATCGCCTCGTCGCCGCTTACGAAGACGAGTCTGACCCGTCGTTCAAGAGCGCCTACGCGGTGGCCTTGGGCTTGCTCGATGCCAAGAGCGCTGGCGACATGATCTTCGACGACTTCAACCGCAACAAGCAGCAGGACTTCCGGGGCTACGCTGGCGTGGCGCTCGGTTTCCTGAAGTACGACGAAGCGGCTGACGCCTTGCGCGGTCTTTGCCAGAACAAGGCCACCTCGCCCACCCTGCGTCTGCAGGCTGCGACGGGTCTGGGTCTGATGAGCGACACCCAGGCTGTGACCACACTCATCGACACTCTCGAAGGGGCTCAGACCCTGGGTGTCAGTTCAGCTGTGGCCAAGGCCTTGGGCCTGATCGGCGACCGTGACTCGATCACGCCGCTGAAGGACATCGCCATGAAGGATGGCAAGAACACGATCACTCGTGCCTTCGCCTGTGTGGCCCTGGGCCTGGTGGGTGAGAAGACCCCGCTGCCCTGGAACGCCATCATCAGCGCGAACAACAACTACCGGGCCAAGACCCCGTCGATCGAGGAAGTGCTCGACATCCTCTGATCACCCGGACACTCGTCCGTCACCCAGCGGGGTGGATCCTTCGGGGTCCACCCCGCTGCTCGTAGGTGGAGTCAGCGCCACTGATCGCTGTCTCTGAGCGCGACCTCGTCGGTTGTGGGGCAGGCGACTGTGGCCTTCCAGAGGTTCGCTGCTGCGTTGCTGAGACCACCGCAGCCTGACCCAGCGCAGCACCAGGCGCGGCTCGTTCGCACGGCACCGCACCGGTCGTCGCACTGCTCGCACTTCCCCTAAGACGCCGAAAGATCCGCTGCCCAACCGTCTCCGAATCAAAGATGGCAAGGTGCAGCGCAAGCAGCCAGGCCCTCCACGAACCTCAGAGCGAGAGCGTGGCCAACCCCCAGAAAAACGCCCCCCGAAGGGCCACAGTCGCTGTCCCTCCACCAATGAGGTCGACGGTGTTTCTCACCAGGGGGGTCTGCAGCGAGTGTGGAGGCCCCGCCGACCCTGTCTGAGCGAAACGGCCCCCCTGGTGAGAAACACCGTCGACCGGAGCAGCAAGAGGACAGCGACCTGTAGCGCTGCCCCCCTCCCGTCTCACCGACGCATGGTGACCAGGCCAGCAAACACCAAACCGGCCAGGCCAGCCAAGCCCGCCCCCCATGTCCAGTTGTTGAGCTGCTCCTGACGTTGCGCCAGACGCTGGGTCCGGGTCAGCTGGTCAGCCAGCATGGTCAAGTTCTGCTCGGCGGCCTGACGGATACCAGAGTCTGGGCCGAGTGGGGACCGCTGCAGCAGTTGCTCGTAATGGACCTTGGCCTGGGCGGGTTGATCTCGCAGATAGGCCAGGTTGCCCAGGAGCAACAGGGCTTCTTCTTGCTGCGCCGCGTCGCCCGCCGAGGCCACCGTCTTGAACAGGGCTTCGGCTCCAGACCAGCGAGTGGCGAGCAGCAGCCGCCGGCCTCGCTCCAGGTCTTGGGTCGGCGAACCACTGGACGTCAGCGTCGCGGCGATCGAGCCTCCCCACTCGCCGCTCCAGCTCGCATGGGCCAGAGACTCGATGGGAGCATCACCGTCCCGTAGCAGGGGCGCTCCCGTTTGCTCGACTTCGCTGAGCTGCTGGCCATCCACCATCCAGGCGAGGGCTGGCAGCAGCCCCCAGTCGGTCAAGGCGGCCTGGGTGGTGGCCGGGTCAGCGGGCTGCCCCTTGAAGCCCAGGACGATGATGTTGCGAGTCCCTGGCATGCGCCCCTGGAGAGCGCCGGGGAAGACCCTCGCGAAGGTCTCCGACACCGCGGCCACTACCGGGTCTTCTACGGTGAGGCCGCCGATGTTCAGGGCCGCGATTCCTCCTGGCAACAGGCGCTGGCGAACGACCTCGAAGAACTCCTGAGAACACAGGTGCGGTGGCAAGTAGATCTGCTGTGCGTAAGCATCTACAAGGATGGCGCCATAGCGGTCGGGCACCCGGTCGAGCACCACGCGCCCGTCGTACCCGTCGTCGATTCGCGTCTGCTCGGGGAGCTCAAACCAGCGCTTGCCCAGGGCGATGATCTCCGTGTCGAGCTCGACGCCTCGTACCACCGCGTCCCCGTCGAGAGCCAACACCTGCCGAGCCAACGTGCCAGCGGCGAGGCCCACGACCATGACGTGCCGCCGATCGTCGTCAGCCCGTGGGGACAGAGCCGCCGCGTACAACAACGCATCGTAGTAGAGCCCGGTCAACACTCCCGTGGGCTGCCACACCGAATGAAACGAGTCGAGCC
Source organism: uncultured Phycisphaerales bacterium (assembly GCA_964537035.1). Taxonomy (GTDB): domain Bacteria; phylum Planctomycetota; class B15-G4; order B15-G4; family B15-G4; genus CAZIAK01. Next base: position 239,965 of record CAZIAK010000001.1, read on the forward strand.
CCTCGTTGAGCAGCAGCTGCCGAGTGCCGTCGGGCTGCTGCACCACTCGCGCCCACTGGTAGGGCGTCTCGACCTCTTCGAGCAAACCGTCAAGGGGCTTGGAGTCCGGCAAGGTCCCGGCCAACGAGGGCACGACGATCAGCGCCACCAAGGCAGCGAGGCTGCTCCTGCGCCGGGTGAGGAAGAGCATCACCAGGCCAGCCACTGCCAGCAATGCTCCCGCACCACGCACCGCACCGGCTGAGCCCAGAGCAGGCAAGAGCACGTGGGTCGCGCCAAACGTGCCTGCCAGGCTGCCCAAGGTCCCGGCTGCCAGGATCCGCCCGGTGACCCGAGCCGGTGCCACCCCCGCGTCTCTGGACAGCCGCACGAGCCAGGGAGTGACAGCTCCCAACGCCGCCATGGGCAGGCCCAACCCCACGATGGAGACCAACAGGCTGCCCGTGGTCACGAAGGGATAGGCTTCGAGCAGAGGCAGGTCGTCAGGCAGCACCGTCTGGCTCAGCCAGGCCACCAGGTCAGGCAAGGCCAGGGACAGCCCGGCAGCCCCCAGCAGGAGGGACGTAGGCCCTGGCCCCCTCCCCGACTCAGCCCAGCGCCCACCCAGCCATTGTCCGGCGGCGAGGGACGCCAGCACGACGCCGATGACGTGCGTCCAGACCAGCTGGCTCTGACCGAACCACGGGGCCATGAGCCGCACGCCCATGACCTCGACGATCATCACCGACGCGCCCGTGGTCGCTGCCAGCAAGATCAACAACCACGGAGAGTGGCTCACGCGCCCTTCGACGGTCTCGCTCAGTCGTCGCGCCCCGGCACGTTGGCATCGATGTCCTCGACGCGCACGCGCTGGGTGTAGAGACCGTAGTCACCCGAGTCGCTGAAGAATCGATTCTCGAGCAGCACGTACAAGGATGGTTTCGGCATCTTGGACCACTTCTCTTCGCCGTTGACCACGATGGTCACGGGGCGGCTCATGTCGACCAGGGCGTCCGACAGGTACACCTCCATCTCCAGCACGTTCACCGCGTCGATGGAGATCTCGTTCTTGTCCTGATCAATGCTCGCCGTGAAGCGGGGGAAGTCCGGGTCACCAGGGCCAGCCGTCACCCGCTTGTTGATCACAGAGGCCTTGCACCAGTTGATGCTCTGGTTGCGCAGGTCACCCAGGCGATAGTCGATCTGCAGGGGAGCCAGGTTCTTCGTGAGCGGCATCAACCACTCACTGATGGCGCTGCGCGTGTCGTCGGACGGCTCGGCGAGGGAGCCGCTCTCCTCCACCATCCTGATCGTCACTCCATCGACGCCGCCCTCCAGACCGCTGGCGTCGTCATCGGCCGTGTGGACGTAGAGCAGCGAGAGGTGAAACAGGTTGGCCAGGATCAAGTCAGCGGACCCTGTCTCGCCACCTCGGGCGATCACCCCGGAGAAGAACGACGGCGCGCTGGTGATCAGCCGCAACGCGTCACTGCCCGCACCTTCCCAGCCATCGAGGACCACTCGGGAGCGATCGAAGCGCACCTGCTCCAAGAGGATTCGATAAGACGTGAAGAATGCGTAGAGGCCCTCGTTGGACATCCACGAATCATCGATCTCTGTGGTCACGGCCTTCCGGCCATCGCCACTCTCGGGGCCCAGCAAGACCATCACCACGTGGCTCTCGAGCAAATCGCCATAGAGCGCCGCGGCCTGGCTGGCCACCGCTTCTTCGAGCTCGCTGCCCGACAGCCCCAGGACCGGCTTCAAGCCGACGATCACGGGGTGAAAACCCTCGCTCTTGCCGTAGTCGGCGGGGAGTGACAGCTGCACCGCCAGACGTGTGCCCTCGTAGGGCTCCTCGAAGACGTGCTTGAAGAAGCCCTTGCCCGCCTTGCTCTTGAACGAGCGTTCGATGGGCTTGGCCAGCTCGCAGATGACTTCCCAATCACCGAGATACGCGGTCAGCGGTTGGTCGCCCTTGGCCTTCTTCACCAACTTGGCCAGGGCCGCCGTCATGCTGTCCAAGCTCTCCTTCTGCTGCGAGCGGTCGTCCTCGTCCGTGGCGGCGAAGAACGCGTTGACGTCCTTGGCCATCTTGCCGAGGTCGCGGTCGGAGGCACCGGAGCGCACCAGTCCGTCGTCTGCGGGCGTTGCCAGGAGCAAGAGTGGCATGAGCAGGATGGTGGCGAGCATGGGTACGGCTCCTCGGGCTTCGGTAGGCAGGGTCTACGGTGAGCAGGGGCTGCGCTAGGCAGAACGAACCAGTGTAGTCAGCTTGCAGGGGACATCAACGCCCCCCGGTGGCGGCAAGGCGCCGTGCGCGATATCGATAAGTCAGGCTGCGGTCACGTTGAGGATCGTCCTGCAGCACGCCGTCGAGCAACTCCAGGGCCCTCTGAGGGTCGCCTGGAGTCGATTCGAGGAGCAACACCGCCAGGTTCTCCTGGGCGTCCTCTGAGCCCGGCCAACTCATAGCCTGCTCCAGCCGCTCCTGCGCGAGAGCCAGGTCGCCCACCCCCCACGCCGCCAGAGCGCCATCATTGGTGATGTCAGAACGGCCGGGATAGCGCGTGATCAGATCTGCCCAGGCAGCGGCTGCGGCGGCATCCTGGCCCGCATGCCAGCGGGCCAGGGCCCTGTGCCAGAGGGCCAGCTCGTGCCGGGGCTCGATGGACAGAGCGGTCTCATAGGCCTCCAGAGCAGCGCTGTAGTCTCCGGCGATGGCCAGGCCGTCAGCGATGGAGACCGCGTCGTCGAGGCAGTCCCAGTGTCGTTCCCTGGCCCTGGCGAAGAGCAGCTCCAGAGCTTCGGCGGTGCGGCCTAGCAGGCGCAGATAGGAAGCCTCTGCCCGGTCGATGGCCGCGGTGCGCCCGGCGGTGCCCGCTGCGAAGGCGGCGGCAGCGTCTTCCCGGCGATCGAGCAGGCCCAACGCATGGGCGCGATGCCAGGCCAGCAAGGCGTCACTGGCCAGCTCAGGTTCGGCGAAGAGGCCGTCGAGCAGGTCCAGGCGGCGGCCCGCGTCGACCGTAGAGGGCAGGGCCACCAGCAACGCCGCCAGCAGGTCGGCCAGCTCCCAGTCTGTGGCATTGCGCGCTGCCTGCCAGGCGCTGACCGCGCCATCTCTGTCTCCCGTGCCGGCCAACTCTCGGCACCAATCGAGAGCGAACGCGGAACGTTCGGGAGCAGCCCGCGCCGCCCGCTCCAGCCAGGGCAGCGCGCCCTCACCGCCTTGCGCCCTGGCCATGTGGCCGCGGAGGTACGCAGCCATGGGCCGAGCCTCTTCGGCCCAACGGCGCTCCAGATCAGCGGCCAGTGTGTCCGTGGCCAGCTCGCCGTCCCCAGGGGAGCCCAGCTGCCAGCGGCTGAAGCGGGCCTGCAGCAACCAATCGGCGGCCCGTGGTTCGGCGCCCTGGTCTGCAGCCATCAGATTCTCGAGCGATCGGTCGAGGACGGCGCGACCGATATCCCTGGCCACTCTGTCGCCCCCCAGCAACCCCCAGGCTTCTTCAAGCTGCTCACGGCCGAGCCAGAACAGGGCCTCGGTATCGGACCCATCGAGGGCCAAGCGCAGGTCCACTTGAACACGCAACGTCTCCCAGCGTCCCGCCGCAGCCAGGGCCTCGAAGTCGTCTTCGGCCACTTCGACCGCTTCGGCATCATCTACGTCTTCAACGGCCTCAACGGCCGAAGCGGCATTGGCATCATCACCTGACACCACTTCGGTCTGCGCTGCGACGGCTGCGGTCGAGGCCAGCAGCGAGAGCATCAAGAGAACCTGTGCAGCCTTCATCTCAGAGCCCGTCGGCCCCTTCGTAACCCACGGTGCGGTCGCCGGCGACCACCCGTCCACAACGCACAGGGTCTTCACCTGCAGCCTTCAAGGCCGCGGTCACCCGGTCTGCGCTCTCAGCCGAGACCAACAAGATCATGCCCAGGCCCATGTTGAACGTGCGGTCCATTTCGTCGCGAACCACCGGGCCCCGGCGGGCCATCTCGACGAACAGAGGCGGCACCTGCCAGGAATCACGATCGATCACCACCGACAGCCCCTCGGGCAGCACCCGGGGGATGTTGTCGGTGAACCCCCCGCCGGTGATGTGCGCCAAAGCGTGCAGGTCAGGGTCGCGGATCAACGGCTTGAGCACCTGCCAGTAGCAACGATGCACCGCCAGCAAAGCATCGGCCACCGTGCCCTCGACACCGGGGAGTGTGTCGTTGACTCCCAGCCCCGCTCGCTCGAAGAGGATCTTCTGGGCCAACGAATAACCGTTGGTGTGCAGACCGCTGCTGCGCAAGGCCAAGAGCACGTCGCCCTCACGCACCCGCTCCGGACCCAAAATGTCCTTCTTGTCGATGACGCCGACGATGAAGCCCGCCAGATCGAAGTCTGACTCGGCGTAGAGACCAGGCATCTCCGCGGTCTCGCCGCCGATCAAGGCCACGCCCTGCTCTTCGCAGGCCCGGGCGAAACCCGAGACGATCTGCTCGAGGCGCCCCTCTGGGAAGTGTCCCGCCGCCACGTAGTCGAGGAAGAACAGAGGCTCTGCTCCCATGACCACGATGTCGTCGATGCAGTGGTTGACGAGGTCGGCCCCCACGGTGTCGAAACGGCCAGCGGCACGAGCCACCATCAGCTTGGTGCCCACGCCATCCGTGCTCGAGACGAGCACAGGCTCCTCCATCGAACGGAAGTCAGCGCTGAACAGGGCGCCAAAAGATCCCAGGCCCGTGAGCACCCGGGGGGTGTGGGTTCTCTTCGCCATCTGACCCACGGAGCGCAGGGCGCCAGTGACGGCGTCGATGTCGACTCCAGCGTCACGGTAGGTCAGGGGTTCGGGTTCGTTGGCCATGGTCGGCGCTCTCCCTTTTGAAGACGCTCAAGAATGATGCGGTTGTTCTGGAAGGCCAGCTTCTCAGGCAGAGCGTTGAGGGGAAAGAAGCCCACCTCATCGCAATCGTCCCCCGGCTCGAGCTCGCCATCGACGACGCAGGCCTCGAAGATGACCAGGATCGCCGCCTTGCGGGGATCATCCCGGGTGGTCATGACGTCGTGCAGCCCGGTGAGCATGATGATCAGGCCGGTCTCTTCGCGGGTCTCGCGGATGGCCGTGGTCTCAATGGACTCGTCGACCTCTTGATAGCCGGCGGGCAGCCCCCACTCGCCCAGATACGGCCCGATACCCCGCCTGCAGAGCAGGATCTCGTCGTTGCGGCAGACGATCACGGCCGCCGCAGGGACGGGGTTCTCGTAGGCCACCCGGTCACACAGGGTGCATGTACCCCGCAGTCGACCCTCGACCTGACGAGGTTGCAGAGGGCCGCCACACGCAGAACAGAATCGAGCTTGCATGCGGCGGAATGATACCAGAGGCAGCCGACGCTATACTCCTGCGTTCCATGCCCAGAAGCGTTCTCGTCCTTGGATCCACGGGGTCCGTTGGTCGCCAGACTCTCGATGTTCTCGAGGGCCTCTCTGCGACCCATCAAGTGATCGGCCTCTCCGCCGCCACGTCCGCGGCGCAATTGTCCGCCCAGGCTCAGCGCTGGTCGCCTGAGTTCGTCTGCCTCGCTGGCGACGGCCCGGCACCAGACCTGCCCTCTCGTTGCCAGCTGTTCAGAGGTCCCGACGGCCTGGTCGAACTCGTCGAAGCCGCCCAGGCCGACGTGGTGGTCTGCGCCATCACCGGAGCCGCAGGGCTACCTTCGACCCTGGCCGCTGCCGAGACCGAAACGGTTCTGGCCATCGCCAACAAAGAGAGCCTGGTGTTGGCCGGGCATCTGCTGAAGGACGCCACTGCCCGGTCGGGCGCCACCATCGTCCCCGTGGACAGTGAGCACTCCGCGATTTACCAGTGTCTTCACGGTCGCCGGAAGGACGTGCGACGACTGATCCTCACCGCCTCTGGCGGACCGTTTCGCGGTTACGACACCGAGCGTCTGAAGAGTGTCACGCTCGCCCAGGCCCTCCGTCACCCTTCATGGGACATGGGCCCGCGCATCACCGTCGACAGCGCCACCTTGATGAACAAGGCCCTCGAGGTCGTCGAGGCCTGCATCCTGTTCGATGTCACCGTCGACGACATCCACGTGGTGGTCCACCCCCAGAGCGTGATCCACTCCATGGTCGAGTACATCGACGGCGCGGTGCTGGCCCAGCTCAGCTCGCCCGACATGCGCCTGCCCATCCGCTTCGCCCTGGGCCATCCCCACCGGGTGCCCACCCCCGCCGAGCCCGTGGACTTCACCGCCTTCTCGGGCCTCACCTTCGAAGAGCCCGATCGCGAGACCTTCCCGCTGCTGGCCCTGGGTGAGCAGGTGGCCCGGCAGGGAGGCCTGGCAGGCACGGTGTTCAACGCCGCCAACGAAGTGGCCGTCGACGCGTTTCTCAAGGAGCGCATCCCGTTCTCGGACATCCCTGTCCTGGTGGGCGCTGCCTGCGCCAACACTCCCGCTCAAGACGCCCCCGACCTGGCGACGATCCTCAGCACAGACGCTGCGGTGCGCCGCCAGACCCAAGCCCTCCTGCCCCAACCGACGCCCTGAACCTGATGCTCGAATTCGCTGCCAACACCATTCTTTCGATCCTGGGCGTGGGACTGCTGATCTTCATGCATGAGCTGGGGCACTTCCTGGCGGCGCGGCTGTTCAACGTGCGGGTCGAGACCTTCTCCCTGGGCTTTGGCCCTCGCATCGCTGGCTGGCGCCGGGGCGAGACCGACTACCGCGTCTCGGCCATCCCCCTCGGGGGCTACGTGAAGATGGCTGGCGAATACGGCGACTTCGACGACGACGACGTCCTCGACCCGGACGACCTGGCCTCCAAGCCCATCTGGCAGCGCTTCGTGATCTTCTCGGGAGGCGTGGTGGTCAACTTCTTGCTGGCCTTCCTGATCTTCCCCATCGCCTTCGGCGCGGGCGTGCCCTTCATGGCCCCCATCGTGGGTTCGGTCACCCCAGGCGGACCGGCGTGGCAGGCCGGGCTGCTCGAGGGCGACCATATCGTCGAGGTCAACGGCTCGTCGGTCTATGGCTTCAACGATGTCAGCCTTGAGATCGCGCTCACCGACCCGCAAGACACCCGGCTGCTCGTCCGCCGGGGGAGCAGCGAGTTCGAGCTGCAAGTCTTCCCTGAGAGACACGACGGCCGCTACGACATCGGCATCCGCCCTCAGGGCTCCACAGTTCTCGATGTCACCATGGACGACGCCGACAATCCCGCCCTGGCCGCGGGACTGGCCAGGGGCGATGTGCTGCTCACCGTCAATGGCCAGGACATCAACGAAGACCTGGGCTATGCCGTGCGCACCCCCGGCACGGCCCTGCTCACCGCGTTTCGCACCGGCGAGGCGGTGGACGTCACTGTGCAGAGAGAGAGCCGGACCGTCTCCGCCACTGTGAAGCCCCGAGTGAACACGGGCGACCCAGAGCTGCGGCGCTTGGGAGCCATGCCGATCCAGACCCGGGTCAGCCACCTGCGCAACGGCGCCGACAGCCACGACTACCCCCTGGCCGTGGGCGACGTGCTGCTGACGGCGGCGGGCGTGTCCCTGGCCAACGCAGACGACGTGCGCCAGGCCATGGTGGCTGCCCTGCCAAGTGGCTCGCTCGATCTGACCTGGCAGCGCGACGACGAGGTCATGACCCGGCCGTTGGACAGGCAACAGCTCACCCTGTTCTTGGCAGGCGACGTGGCCCTGCGCTCAGACATCGCCTCGGTGCGCATCCAGGTGGTGCCCGACGGTCCCCTTGCCCAGGCAGGCATCGTCACCGGTGACACCCTGCTCTCCCTGGATGGTGACCCCCTCGACGACTACGACACCCTGCTGACGCGCCTCCAGGACAACGACACGTTGGCCACGCCCCAGGCTGAGTTCCTGGTGGGCTACGCCCATGAGGGCGTCGAGCACATCGTGTCTGTCCGGACTCAGCCCCTCACAGGCCCCGACTACGGCTTCTTCCTGACCCCGGTGAGTCTGGTCGTCCAAGAAGACTTCACGGGCTCGCTGTCCGCGGGTTGGGACGCGTCGATCAATGCCTTGCGCACCATCGGCATGACCCTGGGCAAGCTGGTGACCGGCGAAGTGGGCACCAACAACCTGGGCGGCCCCCTGGCGATCGCCTACATCACCTACAAGCAGGCCGAAGCAGACTTCGCCAAGCTGCTGTACTTCTTGGCCTTGCTCAGCGTGAACCTGGGCTTCATCAACATCTTGCCCATCCCCGTGCTCGACGGCGGGCAGATCCTGTTCCTGCTCTTCGAGAAGGTGAAGGGCAGCCGCCTGTCGGACCGCTTCATGCAGAACGCGCAGTTTGCCGGCATGGTGGCGCTCCTGGCCCTGATGGTCTACGTGACCTACAACGACTTCATGAAGTTCTGATCATGGTCGCCCGCCGCGCCCGGGCGCTGATCGCCGTGCTGAGAGGGCCCTTGCTGCTCTCGCCTCTCGCCGACTCCCTGGCGGGCTGGACCCTGGCTCGCTGGGCAGCCCAGAAGCAGTGGTCCCTGCACATGCCTGACCTGGCCATCGCCGGGTTGGCGGGCTGCACCCTGCTGGCGGCGGGCATGGCCCAGAACGCCCTGGCCGATCAGCAAGACGATCGCCTGCGCAAGCCCGACCGCCCCCTGCCCCGGGGTGACCTGAGCCCGGCCTTCGTCAGCGCCTGTTTCTGCATGCTGACCCTGACCGCTCTGGCCCTGGCAGCTCTTCGCCCCGCACTTTGGCCCGGGGTGCTGGTGATCATCGTGCTCACCGCTGCCTATCACTATGGACTCAAGGCTCAACGTCTTCTGGGTTGCCTGGCCTTGGGAACCCTCCGCGCCACCAGCATGGGCCTGGGCGTCATGGCGGCTTCGGGGCACTGGCCCGAGGGAGCGGCCGCCGTGGGCTGCGCTGCCTACGGCCTGTACATCACCGGCGCCTCACTGCACGCCTCCACCGACGACGAGTCCGGCCCGGGCCCAAGCTCAACCCTGGGACTGGGCCTCGCCCAGCTGGTGTTGGCGGGCCTCGCCGGGTGGCTGATGACCCTCCAACTTGAAGGACCCGATTGGGCTGGCCCCCTCGTGCTGCTCTGGGCCATGGCACGCCTGCACATGGCTTCGCGAAGCCTGCCTGCTCCTGCGGTCACCGGCACAGCCCTCTCCGGCCTGCACCTGCTTCATGGAGGCCTTGCAGCGGGCCTCGGCCAGCCCCTGGTGGCCAGCGGCATCCTGGCCCTGTTCGCCGTGAGTCGCTGGCTCATGCGCTACTTTCCGCCGTCATAGAACGGTCGTCTGGGCGGCGGCGGTAATCGCAGCAGGCGACCGGTACAGTGCTGCTGCTCGCTCAACCCCAAACCCCGGTCCATGCGTAAACTCGGCTACGTCCTCGTCGTCTTCCTTGTCTTGCTCTGCTTCGCCCTGCACCAGCGTAGCTCCTGGCGAGCCCAGCGGCTCCTTGATGGAGAGGCGCTGGCCCTGCAGCGCAGCGAGCTGATCCACGAGCTGGCAAAGGCCCGGGTGCGTGGCGGAGAGCCCGCAGACCTGGCGCAGCTGATCAAGGCACCAGAGCTCTCATCTCTGACCCTGCTCCACGAGCTGTCCACGACTGGCATGGCCTTCGCTCACGACGAGGTCTACGTGTATGGCCTGGCCCAGACGACCCAGCCCCTGAGCCTGGGCCATGGTCCTCGCTACGGCTTCATCCTCAGGGCCTGGCCCATCGATTTCGGCGTCACGGGCGATCTGCAGTTCCACCTCGACTCGAAGGGGGGCTGCTTTCACGGGCAGAACAACAAGGGACGGTCGGGCGTCACCGCCGACTTCCCCCCGCCCTTTCCGGCGCCAGACCTACGCTCACGTCGCAGCGGCTGGTGGCCAGCCAAGCTCGCCTACCGCAATTGATGGCAGCGCTACAGGTCGCTGTCCTGGCGAGGGTTCCGGTCGTCCCTGTTTTTCATGAGGGGGGCGTTTCGCTCAAACAGGGTCGGCAGGGCCTCCACACTCGCTTCAGACCCCCCTCATGAAAAACAGGGACGACCTCGCCGGTGGAGGGACAGGCGACTGTGGCCTTTCGGGGGTCGTTTCTGGCGGATCTGAGATCTCACCTTGCCTCTTCGGGGTATCAGCCCATCTCGGCGGGATTATTGTTCTGCGGAGGATTGGCGCAGGGCACAGCAGGTTCCACTCGGCGCTCACCGTGACGTGCCCTTGGAGGGCAAGCTCCGGAGGCCGACGCCCTTCTCAGGCTGCTCGAACTTCGCCTGGAGCGCCGAGAGATTCAGCTGCCTTACAGTCTCCGAAACGAAGAAGGCGAAGCGCAGAGCAAGCAGGCAACCCCTGCACGAACCTCAGCGCGACAACGTGGCCTGGCCACGGCAAAACGCCCCCCGGAAGGCCACAGTCGCCGGCCTCTCCACCGGCGAGGTCGTCCCTGTTTCTCACCAAGGGGGGTCTGAAGCGAGTGTGGAGGCTCTGCCGACCCTGTCTGAGCGAAACGGCCCCCCTTGGTGAGAAACAGGGACGGCCGGACCCTCGCAAAGGCCGCGACCTGTAGCGCTGACTCCCCCCCTAGAGGTAGTTCCAGAAGAGCAGTCGCGCCCGCTCTGAGATCTCTGCATCTGACAGGGCGTTGGCCACTCGGCGCAGGGACTCCTCTCGCGGGCCCGCTTCCAGACGCACGATGCAGTCGAGGGCCTGCAGGCGCAGGGACCGGTCCCGCTCGGTGTCGAGCACGATGGTCTCGAGATAGGGGAGCGCTTCTGCCATCCCGGTGGACGCGGCGGCGTAGATGAAGAGACCAGCCTGGCGATCGTCGTCAAGCCCGGGAGCCAACTGCTGCAAGCCGTACCCCCCGAGGCGAGCCAGCAGACTGAGAAAGCCAGGGCTCTCTCCGTCGAGGACCTCTTCGACGACCAGCCTCGCGGAGCGACTGGGGTCGACGTGTGTCACCAGTCGGCACAGCACCGTTCGCTCGGCCACGCCCAGGTCTTCGGTCTCAAGGCGCTGCATGGCCAGGTCCACGTACTCAGAGGCGAGTTCGCCCCCTGCATGGATGATGCGGTCGACCGACACGTTGAGGTAGGCACCTACCGACTCGGCGAGATCGGTGCGAGTCTTCTCCACGGCCAGCGGGTGACCTTGGCGCAGGAGCACGTCGAGCGCCTCTTGGTTGCACGAATGCGTCGGGTCCAGAGCGATGGTCTCGAGCAACTGCACAGCCAAGAGGGCCTGTTCGTGACCCTCGTTCACGCACCGCTCAAGCACGCTCATGAGCGGCAGCACCAGAGGGCGCACCCGCTCGCGCACGATGGCCTCCCACTGATCCTCCATGAAGACCTGGCCCGAGAGCGCGGCCATGCGCATGCCGTTCAGCCGAGCCGCCGTGTCCCCGTGCTCGACCAGGTTCGCCACCCGCTCCATGGCCATCTCGTCTCCGTGGGCCAGCAACGCCGCCAAGGCCGTGAGCACGCTGTTCTGATCGGCGGTGTCGACGATCTGGTGCAAGACCTGGCGGGCCCGCTCATCGATGGCAGCCTCACCCAGGGCCGTCACGTAGGCCAGGTCGGGGGAGGCGAGCGTCTCTTCGAGCTCTTCGACGACGTAGATCAGGGCTGTGCTGTCCCCCTGGCGTACCCGCTCGGCCAGGGCCGCCCGGGCGTAGGACTGCACCTCCAGGTTGTCGTCATTGCGTCGCTCGAGAATGCCTCCGAGGGCGGCAGGCGACGGGTGGTAGGCCAGCACGCGCAGCGCCGCCTTGGCCACCAAGGCGCTCTGGGACAGGGCCCGGCGGACAAGCTCTTCGACCACCCGCTCAGATTCGGCCTCTGTACTCTCCTTGGCCCCCAGCATCGCCACCAGCTTGGCGATGAGGATGGTGTCCCCCTCGCCCAGCGCCGCCAGCCGGGAGAGGACCTCGGGCACCAGAGTGCCTGCCTGCTGCTCGAGGGATCTGCGAGAGCTGACCATGGCGGCGTGGCTGCCCCAGGCCATGCGGTCAAGGTGCCTGAGCACCCCATCAGTGCCCCGGGAGAGGGCCCAGCTGGGGGGCTCGGCCAGCTCGAGCCTGGGAAGCTGGGCCAGGACAGCGGCCACATCGGCCCCCGCTGCCGCTGAGCCAGGGAGCAGGAAGCCCGCCTCTGCCGCCGAATCGTCCTGCCGTTTGGGCAGCAGGAAGACCAGGCCGAGAAGCACGAGAATGGCAAGGGTAGGGAGCAGGCTGGGTCGCATGAGGCCGTCCAGTGTAGCGATGCTGGTGAAGCGATCGATGGGATCGTTCGGAGCGGGTCCGTTGCTACCATGGACTGGAGCTGTATCCGTCTTTTGACACTGCCGTGGGGCATTGCTACGTTGCCCCCCCTGACCCCGACGCTTCCATGGGATTTGCCTCCGATGCCCCGCAAGACCGTTCGCGCCGTCCTCGTGCTCTGTGCCGGGCTGACCCTGTTCACGGGTTGCTTGGTTCCCTTCACCGATCATGCCAGCGACGTGACGGCCTCCTGGGCCCGCGGCGCCGAGCGCGCTCATCGCCGCTGGGACCGCTACTTCAACAACCTTGACTGGGACGATCCCAGCGTCGAGTGGCAAGACGAGTCCTACGCCCGGGGACCCATGCGCACGCGCTGATGGCGCGGTGTTCGCAGGTTTCCAGCTGATGGATTCACAGGGCACGGGGCGAGGACCGTCTCGCCGTCCGTTCTTCCTGGTGTGTCTTTGCGTCCTCGCTGCGTTGCCAGCTTGTGGCACCGCGAGCCGTGGGGCGCTGGCCCGCCAGGAGTTCGTCCAGGTCTATCAAGACCCGGTGGCCCTGGCTGCCTTGCGCGGCGCAGAGCCCACCCAGCCCTTCCTCTGGATGGAATCCGCCCGGGTGGCGGCCGTGAGTTCAGCCGAGGAGGCCCTGGCCCTCGTTGAGCAGGGCTTGGCCTACCATCCAGCAGACCCCGCACTGCTCACGGCTCGCATCGAGCTGCTCGGCGGTCTCGGCCAGTACGAAGAGTGCCTGGAGAGCGCCCGGCAAGCCCTGTCCCGCTTGCCCTTGCAGCCAGCCCGGCCCGGGTTTCGCATGGGCATCATCAGGGCGCTCCTGGCCATGCAGCGACTCGAAGAGGTCGAGCCGCAGATCATGGCTCTCGGTGGCGAGCGAGGCGTTGCCCCCGCCATGGTGGCCGACGCCTGGGCACGTCTGGCCCTGTCCCATGCTGCCCTGGGTAGAACCGAAGACGCCAACCGCTGCCTGGACGCCAGCCTGGCCCAAGCCCCCGCCGGCCTGGGTGCCCTGGCCCAGGAGACACTGGCCCACCCCGAGCGCCTGGCCGCAGCACGCAGCCTGCGCAAGGCAGCCGCATCGCGACACCCCACCGACCCGGACGTGGGCCTGACGGTGGTCATCGATCAGATGGAGCAAGGCCTGCTCGCCGAGGCCGTCCGTTCACTCGGCAGCCTGCCCCAACCGCTGCCCGAACGGCTGGCCTCAGATGTCCTTGCCCTCGGCGCTCGACTGCTGATTCTCCAGGGCCAGGTCGACGAGGGACTGGCCCGGCTCTACGAACGCCTCGACGCCCAGCCCCTCGACCCTCCCGCGCTGGGCGTGTTGCAAGAGACCTGGGCTCGGCTCGGGCAGCCCGGCGACGAAGAGATGCTGCGGCGCCTGCTCATCGCCCGCCGCTACGTCGACCCACGGGACGCCCAGACCCTTGGCCGACTCGACGCGCTGCTCGACGAACTCGAGCGACGGATTCGCGAGAACACGGCTACCGTCGACGGCCCCTGAGTTCAGGGCCTGCCGTCGCCGCTCAGCTCCAAGGCCACGGCCGCTCGGTCCACGAGCTGGTCCAGGGGTTCGTCAGCACCCACGTCCAGCCAGCGGATCTCGTCGTGGCTGGCCAAGAAGGTGCGCTGCTTGCGGACCAGCTGGCGGGTGCGCACGGTGATGCGTTCGATCATCCCTGGTGCGTCGAGGGCTCCAGCCAGGTGAGCCTGAGCCTCCGCGTAGCCGATGGAGCCCCCCGGCTCCTTGGCGAAGGGCCCCTGGTCCAGCAGGTCAGCGACCTCTGACACCAGCCCTCGCTGCACCATGCGTTGCACCCGACGCGCGATGCGCTCGCCATGGGTCTCTTTCTGGTGCCGCAACGCTGCCACCACAAAACGACCGGGGATGGGCGGCCGGGTCTCTTCTTGCTGCCACGACGACATGGCCCGACCGCTGACCCGATGGACTTCGAGAGCGCGCACCAGCCGCCGGCGATCACCGGGCAGCAGGCGCCCTTCGCTCTCCGGGTCGACGCCCGCCAGCTCGGCTCGCACGGCCGCCTCGCCTTCTGCCTCCCAGAGCTGCTCGATCTGCTCGCGTACAGGCGGGTTGGCTGGCGGACCGGGGAACAAGCCCCGCAACAACAACCTCAGGTAAAGCGGCGTGCCTCCCGCGAAGAGCACGCCGGGCTCGCTGGCTTTCACCGCAGCGACCGCGGCAGCCACCCACCGCCCGGCCGAGAAGCCCTCTTGGTGACTCACCAGATCGAGCAGGCCAAAGGGCGCCGCAGCCAACATCTCGGAGGTCGGCTTGTCCGTGCCGATGTCCATGCCGGTGTAGACCTTCATGGAGTCCATGGAGAGCAAGGTCAGGCCGAAGCGGCGGTGCAGTTCTGCGGCGACCTGCTTCTTCCCGCTGCCCGTGCCTCCCACGAGAACGCGGTGAATCACTGCGAGCGGGGCCTGGCGATGACCGTGGAGAGTCTGCTCTCGCCCATGAGCTCGCCCAGGCGGCCCAGCAACTCGTCTTGGGTGATGCTGCCGATCTGGTCCACCACTGCGAAGGGTTCGACATCGCGGAAGCAGCAGGAGAGCACACCGAAGGCCACGCTCTCTGGCGAGTCGACCGCCCGCAGCATGAGCCCCTTGAGCTTGTTCTTGGTGCGGGCGAAAGCGGTGCCGTCCAGACCCTGGGTCAGAGCCTCACGCCACACAGCCAGCAGACGATCTTCCAGCTGTTCAGGTGCGTCTGTATCGCCGCCAAGATTGGCGAAGCCGAAGTCGTCTTCTGCTGAGTAGGACGCGCTGAAGGACTCGTCCACGAGACCTTCGCCGTACAAGGCCTGAAACGCAGGTGACGACCGACCAAAGAGAATGTCGAGCGCCACCCGGGTCACCAGCTGGCGGCGGGCGATCTCGTCACCCGTGCCACCCAGGACATCATCTTTCAGGCCCAACAGCAGGCGCGGGCGTTGAATGGGGAGTTCTAGCGAGCACTCACGGCGCACCACGCCCGCAGGCTCGGGGGCACATTCCCGTTGGTGCCGGCCGCGGGTGCCGCTCGAACGGGGCGCCTGATCGGCCTCGACCAGGGCCACCAGGGCATCGAGGGTCTCACCATCGACGGCGCCTGCCACGGACAGACAGAGGTTCGCCGGGTGGTAGAAACGCTCGTAGCAGCGCTGCAAGGTCACCGCGTCGATCTCTGCGATGGACTCGACCGTCCCGGCGATGTTGTCCCGCACCGGGTGCAGCTTGTAGAGACTCTCCAGCGAGGCGAAGAAGATGCGCCAGTCCGGGTCGTCGTCGTACATGCGGATCTCTTGGGCGATGATGCCCTGCTCCTTGGCCACCAACTCGTCGGTGAACCAGGGCTCCTGCACGAAGTCGAGCAACAGGTCGACAACCGGCAGGGGGTCGCCGCTCGTGCCCGCGGTATAGGTCGTCCCGCAGAAGCCGGTCATGGCGTTGGTGGTCGCGCCCAGCTGGGCGAAGCGGTCAGACACATCGCCTTGTTCATCCTCGAAGAGCTTGTGCTCCAAGAAGTGGGCCAGGCCCATGGGCACGGGCGAACCGTCGGCGGTGGACACCCTGTCGATGGAACCGAAGTGGGTGCCCAAGGCGGCGAAGGTCGTGCGATAGCGCGGCCGAGGATTGACCATCAAGGTCAATCCCGACGCGGTCTGCCCCCGCAGGATCGGCTCGCCCAGACTGTTGATCACCGGCTGCAGCTTCATGATCTCCTCGGGGTCATGCCCCCTGCCCTTCGAGCACGTAGACCGTGTCGAGCACCGCCGCCCGGGCCACTTCCACGATGTCCTCGGGCTGGCATTGAGCCGTGGATTCCAGGGCCTCTTCGAGCTCGAAGACCCGCCCGCTGGCTAGCCCGTGTTGTCTGAAAGACAAGAGTTCTCGGGGAGCGTCAGAGAGCTGGCGCAAGCGCCGCAGCTGAGCGTTGCGTGTCAGGGCGAACTCGGCCTCGTCGAGACCGTCCTCGACCAGGCGGGTGAGCTCTTCGGTCACCGCGGCCTGTACCCGGTCGACCGCGTCACCGTCGACGCCAGCCTGCACCACGAGCGTGCCGCTGCTCACCAGCATGCTGGCCCCGCAGCCGTAGGCCAGGCCATCGGCCTCGCGCACTCGCTTGAACAGGCGAGAATAGGCGCCACCACCGAACGCCGTGGCGAACAACATGGCGGCCGGGCCGGCGAGGACCTCGGGAGGCAGGGTGTAGCCCATGACCAACTTGCTCTGGGCCAGGGTCTCTACGTCTCGCAGCTCTTGCACCGCTCGCGGGGGACGGGCGGCGGGGGGCGTGACCACGGTGGGCTGGCCATGATCCGTTCCACCCGCGAGCTGCTCGGCGGCCTGCAAGGCGGCCCGTTCATCGACGTCGCCAATGATCAGCAAGCGGCCGGGCGCCTTGTGCCGCAGCTCGTCCCAGGCCTCATGGACAAGCGCTTCGTCCAGGGCCCGAGCCTCGTCGACTGTGCCCCAGGAGTGGCGGGACAGGGGCGTGCCCTTGTGCATGGCCTCGACCATGCGGCGATAGGCCAGCAGACCCTTGTCGTCCGACAAGGACTCGATCGCCCGCGTCAGGTTGAGCTGTTCCTGGGCCAGGTGGTCCCCGCGAAAGCGCCCCTGGACCAGGGGCGGTTTGTGCAGGCATGCGGCGGCCAGTTCGACGGCCTGGGCGAACAGGTGCTCGCCCCCCACCTGGCTGTCCGCCACGGTCTCGAAGCCGAAACGCAGCATCTGGGTCGGTCCATGCCCGGTGACCGAGGACAGCAGATCGAGGCAGTAGAGTTCTTCGCAGCGAGCCGCCAGCTGGGACAGATCAGGGAAGCTCGCCGTCCCTCGGGTGAGCAGATCGGGCAGGATCGCCCAGGCGGCCCGGTTGGCCCCCTCCGTCGCCTCGACCACCCAGTGCACGGAGACGCCACGGTACTTGTCCGTGGAGGCCAGATGGACCTGCACGCCCCCAGGGCCCGGCAGGACCGAGAACGATGTGTCGACAGAATCGGGATGAGAGCTGTTCACGAGGGCTGGGACCATAGCTGATTGCCCCCTGACGGAGCGAGAGCCCCCGGCCCGCCATCCAGCCTCCACGGTTTCCTGAGGCCTCCCACCAGTAAGAGGTTGTTCCGCCAGCGCCAGGACCCATAATCACCCCGTGCAAGGTGTTCAAACAGCCCACGAGGCTGTGGTGTCCCTGCTGGCCTGCTCCAGGCCCTGGCTGATCGGGGTGTTGCATTTGCCGGCTTTGCCCGGTGCCCCCGGTGCAAGTGTTCCCGTCGGCATGATTGCCGAGCAGGCGGCGCACGACGCAACCAGCTTGGCACGCACGGGCTTCACCGCAGTTGTCGTCGAGAACTTCTACGATGCCCCGTTCACGGCCGGAACCGTGGCGCCCGAGACTGTGGCGGCCATGGCGGTCGTCGTGCGGGCCGTGGTAGAGGCCGTCAACATTCCTGTGGGTGTCAACATGCTGCGCAACGACGGGCTCAGCGCCCTCGGTGTGGCGGCAGCCTGTGGAGCCTCGTTCATCCGCGTGAACATCCTGGCCGGGGCAGCTGTCACCGACCAGGGGCTGATCGAGGGGGACGCCCACACCTTGCTGCGAAGGAGGGCCGCGTTGGGAGTCGACGTCGCCGTCCTCGCCGATGTCGATGTGAAGCATGCGACCTCGCTCGATACCCGCGACCTGACGGTGCGGGCCAGAGAGCTGGTCGAGCGATCCCTGGCCGACGCCGTGCTCGTGACCGGAGATGCCACAGGTAGCCCTGTCGACGGCACCGACCTGGCCGAGGTGAGCCGAGCCGTGGCACCCGCCCCGGTCCTGGCCGCCAGTGGAGCCACTGCTGACACCATCGGCACTCTTCTTGACCAATGCGCCGGCGCCGTGATCGGCACGGCGCTCAAGCACCCTCAGACCGGCCGCGTCGACCCCGACCGTGCAGCCGCCCTGATCAAACGAATCCATTCATGACCCACGCACCTGTTCCACACGCCAACACCCGTATCTTCCCGGCCAGCCTCGATCCCCGAGCCGTCGACGTGGTCACACGTCTGACCAAGGCCGGGTTCGAGGCCTACCTGGTGGGAGGCTGCGTTCGCGATCTCTTGCTCGGGCACATCCCCAAGGACTTCGACGTCTCCACCGAGGCCAGGCCCCGGCAGATCCGTCGCATCTTTCGCAACTGCCGCGTGATCGGGCGCCGCTTCAAGCTGGCCCATGTCCACTTTGGTGAGACGATCATCGAGGTGGCCACCTTTCGCCAGAACCCCACGGCAGAGAACGCCGCCGGAGAGAACAGCGAGAACGAAGAGGTCGACGCAGACGCCCTGCTGATCGTGCGGGACAACGTCTTCGGCACCGCAGAAGAAGACTCGGTGCGCCGGGACTTCACCATCAACGCCCTGCTCTACGACGTCAACTCGAACGAGGTCATCGACTATGTGGGTGGCTTCGAGGACATCGAGAACAAGATCCTGCGCACCATCGGCGAGCCCGCCATTCGATTCGCAGAAGACCCGGTGCGCATGTTGCGGGCGATCAAGTTCACCTCTCGCCTCGACCTGACCCTTGAGCCCAGCCTCGCCGAGGCCCTGCACAGCTGCGCCCCACTGATCGAGAACAGCTCGCCGGCCAGGGTCATCGAGGAGATCTTCAAGCTGCTCGCCTGCGGCAAGGCACAGACCTCCTTGGCCATGCTGCTCGACCACGGTCTGCTGCAGCGGCTGCTGCCCGAGCTGGCCGACTACTGGGCCGACCATCGAGACGAGCTGGTGGCGCTGGGACGGGCTCTCGATTTCGCAGATGGGGGCAAGCGCAGGGTCAGCAACGCCTTCTTGCTGGCCGTGCTTTTCCATGACCCCTTCCGGGCCCAACTTGCCGAGCAAGACGGCACCGATCCCATGGTGGTGATGTCCGATCTGGTGGCGCCGGCGGCTCTGCGCACGTCGATCCCCCGCCGCGACGTGGCCCACATGAAGCACATGCTGGTCACCCAGCTGCGCCTCGAGAGAAACCGCCGAGGACGGCGCTTCCGCATGAACGAGTTCCTCGAGCGACCCAGCACCCACGAGGCCATCGACCTGCTCTACGTGCGCAGCCTGGCGGGAGCGATCTCCCCAGAGCGCCACGCCGAGTGGGCCATGAAGGTCGCCCGACAGCTGGGTGACAAGGTCCACCCTGGCAACACTGATGAGCCATCTTCTCCTCGACCGCCTCGCAAGCGGCGGCGCAGGCGCAGTCGCTCCCGGGGTGACCGTTCCGAGCGACAACGGGGTGACGATGGGAACGAGGGCCGCTCCGAGCGGCAGCAGCGTGGCGGAGGCAACGACGCCCGCTCAGGTGGCCGTCGCAAGGCAGAGGCTGGTGGCCCGAAGGCTCGAGACAAGAGTCGAGATCAAGCCCCCCCCGCACCCAAGACTCCGTCCCAACAGCCGACCACCTCCCAGGCCGAGGCGCTTCCAGAGAACGAGCCCCAGACGGCGGACAGCACCACGACTGCCAACTCTCCTGCTCCTGCAGAGCAGCTGTCATCCACGGCGGCCGGGCTGATGAACGAGACCCCTCGGCAGGGCCTCAAGGGGATGGTGAAGTCGTTCTTCAAGAAGGTCTTCGACAGCGGCGAGAACGCGGCGCCCGCTGATTCAGAGACCCAGGGCACGCCCTTCCCCAAGCGGGACGCTGTCCGTCCCATGACTGAGCCTGAGCGGGCGAGAGCGCCCGCCGAGCCGGGACCCGCCGCGTCAGAGAGCGTCGAGGCTCCAGAGATTGAAGATCCAGGCCCACAGTCGGGCGAGGGCGACCAGGACAACATCGGCACCAAGGCCCAGCAGGGCGACGAAGGCTCTCGTCCACCGCGCAAGCGTCGTCGGCGGCGGCGCAGGAGACGCCCGGCCTCCTCGGCCACCGCAGACGAGACCAACGAGACCAACGACGAGTCCAGCCCAAAGGGCGATGGGCCGTCACCCACAGGCGAGAGCGACGAGAGCACGACGAACACGTCGGGCGAGAAGCGTCCCCCCCGCCGGCGTCGCAGCCGCTCCCGGGGAGGGCGAGGCAAGAGCCGGCGCGAAGGGTCCAGCGAGAGCAGCGACGCGAAGTCCGGCGAGTCTTCGAGTCGGTCCAAGTCGTCCAGCTCATCCCAGTCGTCACGTGCGCGCAAATCGGGGTCGCGCAAGTCAGGCGGCTCAGGGGATCGCTCACGCTCAGACCGCAAGAGCAACGACAACCGGCGGGACAGCAAACCCCAGCAAGACAAGGTTGACGATCTCTCCGGCTCCCAGCGGCACCCTGAAGACATCGAGGACACCTTCGACTGGTAGGTCCAGCGGGGTCTGGTGCGCGGGAAGGCGCCTGGACCCGAGCCCGTCAGTGTGGGTTGAACGTCCCCTGGTCGTGTCGCCGGCAGCGCTGACAGCGCAGGGAGTCCAACCCCAGCACGACCGCACTCACCTCGGCAAGGCGCAGCACGAAGCTGTGTCCTGTACGGAGGGGCACAGCCCGTGTGTCGTTGTCATAGATGAGCACGGCGGGGCCCCGTTCCATTTCGACCTTCAACGTGGTGAATTCTGGCAACATGAGCGGTGGCTCGGGCCGGGTGGTGTTGTTGAAGGCCACGCCCAAGCCTGCGCTGATCGACTCTCTCGTGATGCTGCGGTAGTAGCCCGTGCTGCCGAACGGCGTGGCCACCACCAGGCCATCACCCGTGATCACTCGCCCGGGCTGACCGTCTATGACCAGACGAAAGCGCGTGGCCAGGGCCGGGTTGTCATTGCGCATCACCACATCGTTGATGGCATGAAACGTCGCCCGTCCCACCGTCAGTTCGATGCGCTCGAGAGCTTCGAGTGCGAGCTCGCCGCTGAGCAGCCGGGCGATCATGGCCGAGAGGTTGTGGCGCTCGCAGTGCTTCGTGTGCCTGCGGATACGGACAGGCAACTTGGGCACCAAGGGCGCCAGACGTTCTGCCCGCAGCAGCGTGCCGTCGCCGCCGTGACTGAGCACCACGTCGGGATTGCTACGCACCACCTTCAGGCCCGCCGCCTCTACGGCTTCGCAGGCCAGGCCCCGATCGTCCCCCACCACCAAGATGCGCTGAATCATGACCGTGCCTCAGCTCTCGCGGGCAGGGGCTGCTCAAGCAAGGTCGACAGGATCAGGTCATGGACCACGCGCAGGTCATCGCCCTCCCCGGGCTGGGGCACGCCGACGGAACCGATCAGCTGGGGCCAGAGTGAGCGCTCGGCAGGCATGTGACCGTGGGAGCCCGCCACCATCGATGGGTCGAGAGGGATCACGTCGAGCAGGTTGGCGAAGCCCAGTTTCTTGGCCAACACCCGGCGAGCGATGCGCAGCTTGGGGAACCGAAGGGCCGGGTCGAGAAACAACTCGGCGGGGTCGTAGCCCGGCTTGCGGTGAATGTCGACCGTGGGCGCGAAATCTGGAGCCCGCCCATCGTCGAGCCAGTACGGGTAGGCGAACCATGCCTCCGGCGCAGCCAGGGCCACCAGGTCTCCGGCCCGGCGGTGGTCGAGCCCCAGGGCCGCTCGCTGCTCACCTTCGACGACCCGCTCCACCCCGGCCAACCCCTCAAGGGTGCGACGGGCTGCCCGGCGGTCTGCAGGGTTGGCCACGTAGATGTGGGCCACCTGGTGATCGCACACGGCGAAGGCCCGGCTCGCCCCGGCGTCGAGGGTCTCGCCCACGGAGTCCTGCCAGAGCACCGCGAGCAGCCCTGCCTCGCGAAGAGCCCGATTGGGGAAGACCACCTGCTCCGTGGCGCCGATGCCGTATTCGGAGACCACGAGCACATCTATGCCCAGGGCCTCCGCCCTGTCGATCAGCCGACCGGCCTCTCTGTCGACCTCCAGGACATGAGCGGGGACGTCCGGCCCCTGGGGCCCTTGGCGCTGAAGCACGTAGTCGAGATGGGGCAGATAGACCAGGGCCAGATCGGGGTTGTCCGTCTCCAGCACGTCGAGAGATGCGTCGGTGATCCAGCGGGTCGAGGTGATGTCCGCGCCCGGTCCCCAGAACTTGAAAAGGGGGAAGCTGCCCAGGCGCTGCTCCAGGCGGGCCCGCAGATCATGGGGCCAGGTATAGACTCCTGGGATCTTGCGCCCGGTGGCGGGGTATTCTGGTCGGGGCGTCACCGCCAGATCGGCGCTGGAGTACATGTTGTACCACCAGAACAGCTTGGCCACCTTGAGGTCAGGGCGCTGCTCACGGGCGGTCTCCCAGACCTTCGGCCCCTGGACCAGCCGGTTGCTCTGACGCCAGAAGAGCACTTCGGAGAAGTCATGCTCGTACCAGCCATTGCCCACGATGCCATGCTCGCTGGGCAGCTTGCCCGTGAGCATGGAAGCCTGGGCCGTGCAGGTGACGGCAGGAAACACCGGGGACACCGTGCGCTCCCAGCCCTTCGCGGCCAGGGCCCGCAGACGAGGACCCATGAGCGAGGGCACCAAACCCACGACGTCGATGACCAGCAGCCTGGCAGACATGGGGGGAGCATAGCGTCTCAAGGTCAGATCAGAGATGGTGAGGACCACACAAGGTGAGATCGACCCTCGCACGCTGGCTGGCCCGCGCCTATCTGGGCAAGCCCGATCTGGCTGAGTTCGTGGCGCTGCGCGTGCCCGACCTGCCCAGCTTGTGCTCGACCCTGCGCAACGAGCTGGCCTTTCGCCTCGGCCTGCACTCCCTGCCCAGGCTGACCACCCTGAACGTCGAGCTCACCAGCCGCTGCAACGTAGCCTGCAGCTACTGCGACGTGAACCGGGAGCTGGGCCGTCCCGCACAGGATCTGCCCTTGGAGGTCCTGGTTCGACTGCTGGAGACCACACCGGGGCTGCAGACCTTGCTGCCTTTTCAATGGGGCGAGCCCCTGCTCTACGAACCGCTCGATGAGGCCCTGGCCCATGCCAGCCAGCGTGGTCTGCGCACCTACCTGACCACCAACGGCACCATGCTCGACGGCGATCGCTTCGAGAGCCTCGGACGCGCGGGCCTGACCCGGCTCACGATCTCGCTCGATGGCGGCCCCGCCGAACACCGGGCTCGCCGAGGCTACGACCAGGGCGAGATCCTCCGCCGCCTGGCCCAGGCCCGGCAGGCCCGGGACGCCGCCGGGCTCGCCACCCGTCTTGATGTCTCCATGGTCGTCGACGAGACCGTGGCCCACGAGATCGACGGCTTTCGGCGACGCATGGCGCCCCTCTGCGATCGGGTGCAGTTCATCCCCAAGCTCATCGATGGCCCTCGTATGAGCCCGTGCCGAGAACCGAGCCGGGGCGTGATGGTGGTGCTCAGCGACGGACGGATCACCACCTGTTGCGCCGACGTGCGGGGTCAGCTCGCCCTGGGCCGCGTGGATGACGGCCCGCCAGCCGCCCTCTACGGCAGCGAAGCCTGGCGTGAACTCAGGGCTCGCCACCGACGCCACGACTGGCCCGAGACCTGCGCCCGCTGCGACGAGTGCCATGTCCCCGGCGTGAGCAAGCGCTTCTCATGAGCCTGCCCAGTCGGCTGATCGAGGTGGCCAAGGGCATCGACGCCCTCATCGGTCGCCCCCTGGCCAGAGCCACCCAGGCGCCCCGTCGCACGCTGCCGAACGACCCTGAGGACGTGCTGATCATTCGCCTCTGGGGGCTGGGCAACCTGGCTTTGCTGGCGCCCCAATTCGCCGCCAATCGCCAGCGCCGCCTGCGCCTGATGACCTTGCAGCGCAACGTCTCCTTCGTGCGCCGCTACCTGCCGGAGGTCCAGCTGCTCGCGGTACCCGAGCCTCTCTCGCCGCGCCTGCCCCGGGCCGTGGTGCAAATCGCTCGCCAACTCTCTCGCGACCGCCCCCAGGTGATCGTCGACTGCGAGCAGTTTTTGCGCCTGCCCCTGACCTTGGCACGCTGGGCCAGCGGAGCACCGTGCGTGGGGCTGGACACTCCGGGGCAGTGCCGTGGTCCCCTGCTCGATGAGCCTGTCACCTATGAACCCTTGCGCCACAGCGGCGAGACCTTCGCCGCGCTCTGGGCACGGGCGGGGCTGGCCACCCACGACGGGCCCGGTGGCTTGCAGAGCACGCCTGAGCTCCATCAGGCTCAGCGCCGAAGCTGGGGCCTGGACCACCGGCCGCTCGTGATCATGCACCCAGGAAGCGGCGACCACTTTCCTGGTCGGCGTTGGCCTGCGGAGCACTTCGGCGAGCTGATGACCTTGCTGGCGAAGCCTGGCACGCATCAGCTGGTCATCACGGGCACCGCAGACGAACGACGTCTCTGCGCGCAGGCCGTGAAGGCCGCAAGAGGCACAGGCTCCTCAGCGATCACTGACTTGTCAGGGCAGCTGGACATCGAAGCGTTGATTGACCTCCTCTCCGGGGCCGCGCTGCTGGTGAGCAACGACACCGGCCCCCTGCACCTTGCCGATGCCCTCGACACCCCCACAGTCGGTCTGTTCGGGCCCAACACGCCCCACCGATACGGGCCCCGCCGCCCTGGCTCCGTCGCGCTCCACTCCGACCTGCCCTGCAGCCCCTGTCTCGATGATCGGTACATGAAGCACTCGTCGTGCCGCCACTATGCCTGCATGACCTCGCTGGCTGTCGAGGACGTGGCCGGACCGTGCCGAGCCATCCTGGGCGCCTCCGCCCCTCAACCAGCTGCCGACGCCCATGCCCACTCGTCTTGAAGCCCTGCGGCGCTACCTCGCCCTGGCCCGGGCGGTCCGTCGGGCACGGCGCGGTCCGTGGCATCCGTTCAAGCTGACCTGGATCCTCACCGAGGCCTGTTCGCTGCGCTGTCGCACCTGCCACCTGTGGGTGGGCGAACCCGAGCAGGGCCCAGACCTCGCCCAGGTCAGCCAGGTCGTGGCGGCCAATCCCCAGCTGACCTGGGTCAACCTGAGCGGCGGTGATTTCGTCGAACGGCCGGACGCACCCGAGCTGGTCGAGGCTGTCACCGAGGGCTTCCCCGACCTGGCCCTGTTCGACTTCCCCACGGCGGGCCAAGACATGCAAGCCACCATGGCCGCCCTCGAGCCGGCCCTCGACTCTGATGTGCCACGGATCTACGTGACCGTCAGCATCGACGGTGACGACGAGGTGCACGATCGCATTCGAGGCGTGCCCGGATCGGCGGCCCGGGCCCGGGCCACCCTGCGCAAGCTGCAGTCCATTCGCCGCCGAGGCTTCAGCGCCGTGGCAGGAATGACCCTCTCCCGGCACAACCTTCCGCCTGTGCCCACCGAGCACGCTGCCGACATGTTGCCCCGCACCCTCGCTCCCCAGCAGCTGCACCTGAACCTGGCCCACCATTCGAGCCACTACTACAAGAACGCCGAAGACGTCACGCCCCCCACGGCGTCTGCCCTGGCCCTGGTCGATGAGCTGCTCAGCCGCAGCCCCAAGATCTCGCCCCTGGCCTGGATCGAACGGCGCTATTGGACCCATGCCCGCTCATACCTTGCCCAGGGTGATGTGGGCGGACGGTGTGCGGCCCTGCAAGCCAGCGTGTACCTTGCCGCAGACATGACCGTTTATCCCTGCACGATCTTCGACCACCCACTGGGCCCTCTGAGCCAGGTCGACTGGAGCCTGGAACGGCTGGCAGAGCTGCCCGGGGCAGCCAGCGGCTGGCAGGCGGTCAGCGCCCGCAACTGCCCCCAGTGCTGGTCACCCTGCGAGGCGTTCCCCACGTTGCTGGTGGGTCTGGGTCGTCCCTTGTGAGCGGCGCCCTGTCGATCCCGGCCAGGCATGCCCTGCCCGCGTTGATCCTGGCCGCCTTGTGGGCCCACCTGGGCGGACTGGCCAACGGTTTCGTCTACGACGACCATCGCTTCGTCGAAGCCAACGGAGCCCTGCAGCATCTGACGGTGACGGAGGCGCTGACCAACCCCGCCACCCATACCGCCGATCGGGACCGGGATGTCTACCGGCCCCTCCGCGCCCTGGGACACGCCTTTGATCTGCGGCGTTGGGGCCCAGACCCGTTCGGCTTTCATCTGCACTCGTTGCTGGTCCACCTGGCCAATGTGGTCCTGGCCTGGCTCGTGTTGCGGCGCATGTTTCCCCGCGCGCGGTCGGCCCTTGCCATCTGCGGTGCGGGGCTGCTGGCCGTTCATCCCCTGGGCGCCGAGGTGGTCGACTGGATCAGCAGCCGCGGCGATCTCTATGCCGTCTTCTTCTCGTTGTCGGCACTATGGGTCGCCTGCCGGCCCCGGCTCTGGTCAGCCCTGCCCGTGGCTGTCCTGGCCTGTCTGGCCGTGCTGGGCAAGGAGTCGGCTGCGGTGCTGCCGTTGGTGGCTGGCGGTTACCTGTGGCTGACCTCAGACTCCACCGGCGAACACGAACCCAAGCCGACCCTGCTGCGCTGGAGCGGCGTGGCGTCCCTGACCGTCGGCGTGGTTGTGGCCCTCTGGCTCCGGCAGCAGGCGCTGGCTGGCCTCACCCCGGTACAGACCCCTCCTCATGGGGGCAGCGCTTCAAGCCAGGTGGGATGGTCACTGTATGGGCTCACCCGTTCGCTTGAGCTGGTGGTCCTCCCGCTCGGTCTCTCGGTGGATCATCCCCAAGACCTGTGGGCCGAGGGCTGGCCCGTGGGGTTGCGCCCCAGGACGTTGCTGGGCTTGACTCTGCTCGCGGCCCCCGTGGTCGCCCTGTTCAGAGGCCTGCGCACCCGCGCCTGGTTTCTCGCGGGCTGGGCCGTGCTGGCCTGGCTGCCATCGGGGAGCCTGGTGGTGACCCTGCGCAGCCTGGTCACCGACCGAGCCCTGTACCCCATGCTGATCCCCCTGGGCGCCCTGCTGGGCATGGGGCTGGCCGCCCTGACCGCCCGTAGCCGACGGCCGGGGTTGATGGCGGGTTTGGCCCTGGCCCTGGTGTTCGGCACGGTGACCCAAGAGCGGGTGCGGGTTTTTCGCTCTGACGAGAGCCTGTGGCAGGACGTCCTGGCCCACAATCCCCGCTCCGTGCAATCGCGCCTCGGGCTGGCCATGGTGGCCGAGCAACCCGAGCAGGTCGGCCCCCTGCTCCAGGAGGCCGTCGCGGTGTCCGTTCCCGGGAGCAAGCTCGAGGCCGCGGCCTTGGCACGGTTGGGCGACCACCTCTTGCGCCGAGAGCGGCGGGTGGCAGACGCCGTGCAAGTTCTTGAGCGCGCCCTGGAGGCCCTGGAGCGCTGGGCCACCCTCGAACGCCCTGGCTCGGACCTGCCAGCCACCGAGGCTTCACTCGCCCTGGCTTGCACCCTTCAAGGGGACTACGAGCGGGCCGAAGCCGTACTGGCCCGGGCCATTGCTCGCGACGGAGACCCACTGATGCTGATGATCCAGCGGTTGGCCGTCCGTCAGTTGCGTTGGCAGCAAGAAGACGGCAGCGCGGAAGCGAACGCCCTTGTGGACGCGGCCATGGACGAGCTGCTCAGGGTCGCCCCGGATCACCCCACCATCGCCGCGCTCGTGGCTCAGCGGCAGAGCACCGAGGCCCTGCCCACCGACTCATCACCCTGAGGGGAGTGCCTTAGCCGCCGGAGGGCTTGCCGCCACCGCCGCCGGAGCCGCCGCCTCCTGCGCTGGCACCCGTGCCACCACCGGAATCACCGCCGCCGCTGTCGTCCTCCTCCTCGGAGGGCTTGGTGCCGAATTTCAGCAACTTCTTGTCCCGAGCATCGACGATCTTGGGCTCGAACTTGGCCTTGGCCCTCGACTTGATCTCTTTGTACAGGGGCACCGGAGCACGACGCTTGTACTTGGCCATGGCGTAGAGAGGCTCGCCGTAGCGGCCCACGCCCTCGATCAGCTCAGGATGGATGTACAGGGGCGAGCCATCTACATCGGCGACCTTGATCTCGCCGTTTGGCAGGACAGTGCCGGTGCGCTTGTACTCTTCGAGTTCACGCCGCGCCGCTTCGAGACGACCTTGGCGCAGGCGCTCGCGGGGGGTCATGGCCACCACTTCGACGGTGCGCTTGCTGACCTGGGGGGCGATCACGACGTTGGGGTCGGTGGTCAGGGCATCGCCACCGGAGAGGGCCCAGGCCATGCCGCCGACCAGGACGGCGACGCCAATGAGCAAGAAAGCTGCCAGGGGGGAGTTCTTCACGGGGTGTGTCCGTTTCGGGTGACGGGCGGTGTGCTGTCAGGGCGCAAGGCCCAGGGCAGAACAGTCGAGTATAGACCAACATGCGCGTCAGGCCATCTGGCGCTCTGCAGCACTCGTTACGCAGCGAGACCTCGCACGTTGGTAAGATGTTCCGTATCGGCCAGAGAGACCGAAATCCGAATCTCCAACAGAAACAGCACCTCTCTCGGATCAGGACCTATAGCCCCGAATCAGCCCCGAATCAGCCCCGAACCAGCCTTGAACCAGCCCCAGGTCGCCTCAAGACCAGGCCTGAAGCTGCCTCAGATCACCTCAGGATCAATGGATCGATTGCCATGAACCTCTCCAAGACCCTCCTCGGGATGGTGCTCAGCTTGCCCGTCTTTGCGGCCCAGCTCCCGGCCCAGGATGTGCTTCCCGCGACCGGCCCCAGACTGCAGGCAGAGCCCGAAAAGGTCACCTTCGGCGAGGCCTTCGAAGGCGAGACCTTGATCCAGGAGGTCAAGATCACCAACTCAGGCGATGGCCCCTGGTCTCTTTCGCGCATCCAGACGAGTTGCGGCTGCACGGTGGCCAAGCTCTTCGGCCCGGATGGCGCCGAGCTGTCGACTCGCCCACGAGGTGCCGAGCCCATCGTGGTCATCGAGCCCGGGCAGACCATTCAGACGGCCGTCGAGTTTCGCACCGAAGGCAAGCACGGCGCGGTCAACCAGACCATGCAGGTGTTCCACACGGACGCCACGATCCCACCGCTCTCCGTCCCTGTCTCCGTGACGGTGAACCGTGCCCTGCAGGTGACGCCCCGCTGGGTCAACTTGCAGAGCATCGGCAAGACCGCCCACGTCGAGGAGACCATCGCCATCGAGGCGCTTGAGATCGGCGAGTGGTCCATCAAGGGCTTCGCCAGCCAGATCGAGGGCCAAGAGCTCCCCGGCTACCTGAAGTTCGAGATCCTCGACAAGACCGGGCCCACCCGGCGGGTCAAGCTCACCATCGACGGCAAGCTGCCCGTGGGCACGCTGTCACCGCGGGTGCGCATCCTGATCGACCACGAGCGCATCGACCATGTCGACTTCACCATCACGGGCATCGTCAAGCCAGACGTCAGCTTCGACTCGGGGCAGACCGCCTTCCAGGAGAACATCAACTTCGAGCAGTTCGGCAAGGACGAGAAGGTCACCAAGACGCTGGTCATCACCAACAAAGATCCGAACGTGCCCTACGTGCTCGAGTCGATCGACCTCCTGACCCAGCACAAGGAGTTCTTCGAGACGGCCATCGTGGCCAGTGACGAAGGCAACGGGTACACCATCGAGATCACCGTGGACGGCGCCATCGGCGCGCCCTTCTTCAGGGGCAGTCTCGTCTTGCGGGCCAAGCACCCTGACCTGCCCCAGAAGATGATTCCGTTCCATGGCTGGGTGAAGCAGGACCCGGCAGGAAACGCTGGAAACTGAAGTGACCGAGACAGAGCCCAGCTCGTCCCCGGCTCAGGGGGCTGGGCAGCGGACATCCCTCATCGCCGTCATCGTGGCCTTGGCCATCGTCGGCGGCGGTCTGCTGCTCACACAGAACCAGAAGCTGACCATCATCGTGGTGTCACTCGACACCACCCGGGCAGATCACCTGAGTGCCTACGGGTACGACAGGGCCACCTCCCCCACTCTTGAGCGTCTCGCTCGAGAGGGCGTCCGCTTCACCAATGCCCGCAGCAGCACGTCGTGGACCCTGCCCTCCCACATGTCGCTCTTCACCGGGCTGCCCGCCCATCTCCACGACGTCAACGTGGACTTCCAGACACTCGACTCCGGCCGCCCGATCATGGGCGAGCTCTTCGCTGACGCCGGGTTCTACACCGAGGGTTTCTACTCGGCGCCCTACGTGCATAACCGCTACGGATTCGATCGGGGCATGGAGTTCTACGAGCCCATGACGGCCAATCCCATGGCCTTCGATCTGCCCCCCTCGGAGATGCGGGAGCAGATGGGCCTGCGGGAGATGTTCAGCCACCAGGAGGTCACGTCCGCGCCGGTGATCAAACAGGGGCTCCGTTTTCTGCGCGACGTGTCTGGCCCGCGCAATCTGCTGTTCATGCACCTGTTCGACCCCCACTACGACTATCGGGCCGGTCCCAGGTACAGGGCTCCGTTCGTCGACCCGACCTACGCTGGCGAGATCACCGGCGACGGCCTCATGGCCCAGCTGGATCTCATCTCCAAGGGTGACCCCGCAGACTTGCGCCAGCTGCGCGACCTGTACGACGCCGAGCTGCTCTACACCGACAGCCATCTGGCCAACGTCATCAGGGATGTCGAGAACAGCGAGCACAAGGGGCACACCATCATTGCCGTCGTGGCCGACCATGGTGAAGAGTTCTTCGAGCACGGTCGCTACGGTCACCGCATGGGGCTGCACGAAGAGGTGCTGCGGGTTCCGCTGATTCTCTGGGGCCCGGGGATCCTCCCCGAGGGGCTCACCATCGACGATGACGTGGCCATCTACGACGTCTTGCCCACGCTCATGGACTACGCCGGGATCGACGAGAGCCCGCTCATCTATGGCCGCAGCTTGCGACCGTTGATCGAGGGCAAGACCCTGGCTCCACGGGCCAGCGCCTCATCGCTCACGTTCTTGCACGCCGATGGCCGGGATCACTACACGCTTCACGAAGCCACGGTCTACCAGGGGCTCAAGTACATCCGCCGGGTGCACGTACCCTGGTCTCCTTCCGACCAACGCAATCTGACCAACGAGCCAGACTGGAGCACCACCGAGATCGAGGTCTACGATCTGGCTCAAGACCCCGGTGAGCAGCACAACCTGGTCGTCGAGTCGCCGGACGACCCCAGAATCGAGCAGGCAGCCCAGGCGTTTGAGGACGAGGCGGCCCATCAGCGCGACGCCTTTGCCCTCTTCGTCCCTCAGGGCACCGACGATCTCGGCGGCGACGTCGACGTCATGGAGATGATGCGGGCCCTCGGCTACATCGGCATGGCCGAACAGGGCGATCGCCCCGCTGGCAGCCCAGCTCCCGCTGGCACCCCGGCTCCCGCTGGCGCTGCTGACGCGGCCACTGGCTCGTCGGCTGGCGAAGCCCAGCAGGATCCCCCACGGTGACAGCCAGACGCCGGCGCAGTCGGCTGGCAGCCTGTCTCGTCGTGCTGGCCTTGGTAGAGCTGGCCCTGCAGCTGGCGGCCCCACTGGTCAGGGTGGCCATGTCCCGAGAGCAGGACCTCGCGGACCCCACGGCCTCGCTGACCGTGCTCTGCGTCGGGGACAGCAACACCTTCGGCCTGCACCTGCCCCGGGTCTACGCCTACCCGGCCTTGCTCCAGGCGGCCCTCGGCCGGCGCTACGATCAGCCTGTGAACGTGATCAACCGGGGCATCCCCGGGCAGAACTCCGCCCAGGTCGCCGCGGGCCTCGAGCAAGACCTGGCCGAGCTATCCCCTGACCTGGTGCTGATCCTGGTGGGCATCAACGACACCTGGAACACCGACGGCCAGGACCTGGGCTGGTCGTCCATCTTTGGCCAGCTCAAGCTCGTGCGCCTGGCCAGGGTGCTGCTCACCGGGGTGACCACGGCCTCGACCTTCGAGGTGGCCACTGATGACAGCGGCGAGATCGTCGTGGACCGGGGCGAGGGCCGCAGACGCATCAATCAGGGTGACGAGCCTGACGCCCCCGGCCTGGCCGGCGCCGCCTTGGCGGACGTCTTGCTCCCCGGATTGAAGGCGTCCCTGTCCGCATGCCGGGACGCAGGCAGCCTGCCCGTGTTGATGACCTACGCCGAGAACCAGGGCCCCTTCGAAGAGGTCAACCAGCTCATCCGCGAGCTGGCCGTCAGCGAACAGGTGCTGCTGATCGACCACGCCCAGGCCTTCGAGCAGCACTTCGCCAGCCAGGGCTACGACAGCCTGATGTTCGGGGATCACCACCCCAACGCTCGGGGATACAAGCTCATGGCTCTGGGAGCAGACGACGCCCTGCGTGCAGAGCAGCTCGTGCCTGCGCGCCTGCGGTCGAGCGCAGACCCTGCAGACGCCGGACCGGTCATGGACAGACCAGCTGAGCTGAGCCTGGCCGGGGCTGGCCAGATCCGTGCCTCTGGCCCCCCCGGCTGGGCCTACCAGCTGCTAGTGGCCTGCGCGCCGGAGGCCAGCGGGCAGGGCGCTCCCCAGGCAGAGGGCCTGCCACTGCTCCCAGACGAGGTCATGGCCCTAGCCCGGCTGGAGCCCAGTTTCTCCGGCAGATTCGACGATTCGGGCCAGGTCCTGCTGAAGATCCCCCCCGCCTTGGCTGCAGCCGCCCCGTGTCCCATGGCTGCCTGCCTGCTCCTGCTGAGGGATGACCCCCAATCCCTGCTCGCCGACGACGGCCAGTCCATAGCCGCAGCATCAGAGATCTTGCCCCTGCCCTGAGGCGGCCCGAACCGACCGTCCGAGCGTCCCGCTCAGGCCGTGCCCTGGCCCGCGCCGAAGATCGGCTTCCCATCGACGCTCCAGTGGGCCCATCCCGCAGCCAGCCCCTTCGCAGACCTCGGAGCGAGACGCAACCCGACCGCCGAAGAGAGAACCCCCGAAGGCCACAGTCGCCCGTCCCTCCACAAGCGAGGGCGTCCCTGATTCTCACCAGGGGGGTCTGAAGCGAGTGTGGAGGCTTAGCCGACCCTGTCTGAGCGAAAGGCCCCCCTGGTGAGAATCAGGGACGCCCGGAACCTGCAGAGACGGCGACCTGTAGCGCTGCCCCTAACTGGCCATGGCCACAGAGTCTCCGCCCTTGGAGACGACTTCGCCCAAGGCCTCCTCGGCCCGCTTGAGCACGGTGTCGAAGAAGATCGACTCGTCGCCGTCCTGGACGGCAACGCCTACCGAAGCGCTGATGCGCAGCGGGCGACCATCGACGCGCACATCGAGCTCGGCGATGCGGTCATGGAGACGCTGGGCCAGCAGCCGCGCGCCTTCTGAATCGGTGTGGGGCAGGACGGTCACGAAGCGCTCACCCAGGCGACCGACGAAGTCGCAGCTGCGGCTGTAGCGATTGAGCAGGTCGGCCGCTGCCGCCTCGACCTGATCGCGGACATCCGCACCGTGAAGGTCTCCCAGGCCGCCCAGGCGATCGATCTCGATCAGCACGCAGGAGAGCTGGTACTGGTAGCGCCGCGCCCGAGAGAACTCGATCTTCAGCAGGTGAAGAATCTGCGTGTACGAAAAAAGACCGGAGTCCACTGAGATACCCTCGAGATCGATAGTCCCCTTGTGTTGTCGGCCCCGGTTATCGCCGCTCTTGACCCGACCGCTGCACAAAAAAAGTTGGTCCTGCCCGTGAGGACAGGACCAACTCGATGATTGCGGTGGCAGACAAAGCTGGAGATGGCGGTTGGGGAGGGGAAAACGGCTCAAACTCCGCCTGCCACCGACATCGTTCGGTAGGCGGGTCAACCCAATCAGTCCGGCCGACCCTGAGACCTACTTTGACCCCATAACCAACAGATGTCAACGTGAGTCCACAAATCTAGCAACAGGTTTTCAACACGCGTCGAGGCCGCACAACACGCCCTCAAGTCTTTTCAATAAAGTGACTTACGGGCTAGTTGCTTGGCACTCCATCTTCATCGGTCAGGCTCGGAGTGTTCGGATTTGCACCGATCTCGGCCTCTTGTGCCCCCATCAGCCGGGCCAGCTCCAAGAACCGGGGAGAGCCCCGCAGACTGGCCAGATCACCGTCCTCCAGCATCCAGGCCACATCGAGAAACCCGGCCCTGTAGGCCGCTTCGAGTTCGGTCAGGGCCAGCTCAATGTCGCCCTGAATGGCGGCGATGCAGCCCAGGTTGTAGTGGGGCCAACGGGTCTCAGAACCGGTCAGCTTGTCGCATACCGCCCGGTACCGCTCGGCAGCGCTGGCATAGTCATCGAGCTGCTGGTAGTGGTAAGCGATGTCGAACCAGATGCTCCGCTTGTGGGCCACCTGGAAGTCCTCGTCGGACTTGATGTTGGGGTTGAGGATGTCCGCCTCGTGCTTGGTGATGTACTGCTCCATGACCTCGATCTTGGCCAGGACAGGCCCTGACTGGCCATCCTTGGCCAAGGCGAAGCGAACGTGGCGAGACAGATCAGCCCGGAGCACGTCGCGCACGAACGCCTCCTCCACGGTGTTGCCGTAGTCCAAGAAGGCATTGAACTCCGTGCTGAACTCCTCGGCCACCGAGAGCAGCAGCGGCTCCAGTTCCGCCGCGAGCCGTTCGCCGTCCCCAGCTTCTTGCAAGGCCATGACCGCCATCAGCCGCAGGGTCTGCTCGACGGTCTCGTCCCTGGCCAGCCGGGCCAGCCCCTCAAAGTCATCAGCCAGTTCGGCGAACTGGCCGTCGTAGAACCCGGGGACCTGGCTGTCGCGCATGCGCTCGACCAGCGGCCAGAGCACCGTGGGCAGATCGTCGGCGGGAGTGGCGAGGCGGGGCTTCGTACCTCTCTTCAGGTACCAGGGAGAGGGCGGCGGGAGCGGCTCACCCGCTGGCCCAGGTGCCGGTTCAGCAAGGCCCGCCGACGGGACTGTCGCGGCTGGCAGTTCATCACCGGCGGGGCCGGTGATCTCCTGAGCCGTACTGCCGGGGCCGAGCAGCATGATCAGCGCCCCCATGCCCATGAACCGCGGAAACCACCCGCGCCCTGGACTTGAGCGGCTGCACCCGCCACCAGCCTCAGCGCCCCGGGATTCAGCTCCGCCCACGCTGCTCGCCGACACCAACCGGACCGTCGTCGGGGTCCACGGCTCTGGGCCAGTCGTCGAGTCAGTCATGGATTCTCTCAGCGAGGGACGGTCATCCGGTGAAATCTGCGCTTGCCGACCTGCACCAGATAGCACCCACCGGGCGCCAGGCGCTGTTGTTCATCGGTGACCCGTTCGCCATCGACACGAACTCCGCCACCCTTGATCGCCCGACGTGCTTCGCCTGACGAAGTTGCCAAGCCTACCTCCTTCATGGCCGCCACGATCCAGACGCCATCCTCGCCCAGCAGCTCGCCGGGCAGCTCTGACTCCGCGATCTCGTCGGGCAACCCCTTGTCCCTGAAGACCCGATCGAACTCGTCGCTGGCCTCCCTCGCGGCCTCGGCGTCATGGAGCCAGCCCACCAGCGTGCGGCCCAAGGTGGCCTTGGCCTCCCGGGGGTTGCCTGCGAGCAGCTCGTCAATCTGTGTGCCGGGCAGGTCTGTCAGCAGCTCGAAGAAGTCCCGCATGAGTTCGTCGGGAACACTCATGGTCTTGCCGAACATCTCGGTCGGGCTCTCGGTCAGGCCGATGGCGTTGCCCAGGCTCTTGGACATCTTCTGCACACCGTCCAAGCCCGGGATCAGCGGCAAGGTGATGCACACCTGGGGCGCCATGCCCGCATCGCGCATGAAGTCCCGACCCATGAGCAGGTTGAAGGTCTGGTCTGTGCCCCCGATCTCGATGTCAGCGCGCACTTCAACGGAGTCTTGAGCCTGCATGATCGGGTAGAGAAACTCGTGCAGGCCGATGGCAACGCCGGCCTTGTAGCGCGTCTCGAAGGTGTCCCGCTCCAGCATCTGCGCCACCGTGACCGAGCCGCCCAGGCGCACGGCGTCCATGAAGCTCATGGCGTCAAACCACTCGTTGTTGCGCACCACTTCGACCTTGTCCATATCGAGGACAAGCCCGGCCTGGGCCAGGTACGTCTCGGCGTTTCTGTCGACTTCTTCGCGGGTGAGCTGAGGGCGGGTCGCGTTCTTGCCCGTGGGATCCCCCACCATGGCGGTGGCATAGCCGATGATCAGCACGGGCAGGTGGCCCATGTCCTGAAGCCTGCGCAGGTAACGCAGCTGGACGGCGTGCCCGAGGTGCAGGTCAGACGAGCTGGGGTCCACCCCCAACTTGACCCGTAGAGGATCGCCGCGCTTCAGCTTGGCCGCCAGGTCCGCCTCGGTGTGGCAGGTCACCGTGCGGGTCAACAGGGCCTCGAGCTGTGCTGGCCGGCTCATGCTTCTCTCACCGTGGGAATCGTCAAGAATCGTCGTCTTGTGCTGTGGACTGGCGCGACCACCAGAGCTGCCAGCGAGCCAGGTCTCGGCCTTGGGTCTGTCCGGTCATGAACTGCAACGCCCCGAACAAGGCGTCACGGTGGGCACCCCGAGCAGCCTCCAGGCGAGCCACCGCCTCACCCACCAGCGCGGGGATGTCCCGTGTGGCCTGCCCGGCCCCCACAGCCATCAGAAACACAGCATCAGCGCCCATCGACGGGTCTGCCAGGACAGCCTCCAGCCCTCCGGCCACAGCTGGCCCTGAGAGCACACGAAAGCTGTCGGCGATCAGAGCATCGACCTCCATGGTTCGACCCGCCGTCCGGGCCCCCGTGGTCTGGACATCGACGGGGTGGATCTTCGCCGTCAGGCTCACGCGCCGGGCCAGGACCCGCTGCTCAGGAGCGGGGAGTTCGAAGGTCCACTCGCGCAGGAAGGGCTCGCTCCGTGTGGCCACTCCGTCGGGCCCGAACGGAACGGTCGTGCGACGAGATCCGCCAAAGGACGTAGGCTGGGTGCCCACGAAGTCCTTCCAGCGCAGATGGACCTCGAGCAGGCCATCACCGAGGTCTTCGCCGTCCGGGCGCAGCCCCAAGATCTCCAGCGTCAGCGGATCTCTCGGAGCGATCGAGACCTCGACCGTCAGCTGGCTGGCCAACCCGGGCGCCTCATCGACGAATCGAGCTCGCCGAAGGGTCTCGATCTCCCGCACCACTCGCTCGGGGGCGAGATCGGTGGCGGGGCTCGTTCCTCCTGGCGGGCTGGCACAACTGGCCAGCACCGCCAGGAGCAACGCCTTGACGACGTCAGGCCTCCTTCGACCCATCCTCGTCCGTACCCTCGTCGGCGGAGGCGCTGGCGTCAGCCTCACCCGCCTCGGCATCGCTGGCCTCGCCGTCGGTAGCCTCGGTGACCTCAGCGGTCTCTGCCGCGGTCTCGTCGGCAGTGTCGGCAGCAGGGGCGTCAGCGTCGGCCACCGTCTCGTCGGCGCTGGCACCGTCGTCACCTTCATCACCGTCGCCCTCGGCGGCGGCTTCAGGGTTGGCCGCGGCGGCCTCAGCCAGTTCTTCGGCTTCGGTCAGATGGCTGTGCTGCGGCACACCGATCATGGACAGACCGATCTTGCGCTCTTCGCTGTCCACCTTGAGCACGCGCACATCGACCAGCTGGTTCGGGTTGACCACCTCTTCAGGGGACTCAACCTTCTTGTCGGTCAGCTCGGAGATGTGCAGCAGACCCTCGAGACCATCCTCGAGCGAGACGAAGACACCGAAGTTGGTGATCTTGGTCACGCGGCCGGCAACGATGTCGCCTGGGCCATAGCGGCGCGGGATGTCGTCCTGCCACGGATCCTGCTCGAGCTGCTTCATGCCCAAAGCCACCCGACGCTTCTCGGTGTCGACGCTGAGCACAACCGCCCGCACCAGGTCGCCCTTGTTGAGCGTCTCGCTGGGGTGGCTGACCTTCTTGGTCCAGGACATGTCGGAGACGTGCAGCAGACCGTCGATGCCTTCTTCGATCTCGATGAAGGCGCCGTAGTTGGTCAGGTTGCGCACCACACCCTCGATGATCGTGCCGATCGGGTAGCGCTCCTCGACCTCGGTCCAGGGGTTGATCTCGGTCTGCTTCATGCCGAGCGAGATCTCCTGCTTGTCCTTGTCGATATCGAGCACCACCACGTCGACACCCTCGCCGATCGTGACCAGCTCGGAAGGATGGTTGACCCGACGGGTCCAGGACATCTCGGAGATGTGCACCAGGCCCTCGATGCCGTCTTCGAGCTTCACGAAGGCACCGTAAGGCATGATGTTGACCACCTCGCCCGTCACGCGGCTGCCCATGGGGTACTTCTTCTCGATCTCTTCCCAAGGGGAAGCCTCGAGCTGCTTGAGGCCCAGGGCGATGCGGTTGCGCTCGCGATCGAAGCGCAGCACCTTGACCTGTAGCTCCTGGTCGATCTTGACGACCTCGCTCGGGTGGTTGACCCGGCCCCAGGACATGTCGGTGATGTGCAGCAGTCCGTCGACGCCGCCAATATCGAGGAAGGCCCCGAAGTCGGCGATGTTCTTGACCACGCCCTTGCAGACCTGACCCTCTTCGAGGGTCTGCAGCAGCTCGTCGCGCAAGCTGTTGCGACGCTCTTCGAGCAGCTTGCGACGGCTGACCACGATGTTCATGCGCTCGCGGTCGATCTTGATGATCTTGGTGTCGAGCTCGCGACCGATGTACGTGTTCACATCGGGGACGCGACGAATGTCGATCTGGCTGGCCGGCAGGAAGACCGCCACGCCGCCCACGTCGAGCAACAGGCCGCCCTTGATCTTGCGCGTCGCCGTGCCGCTGAGCAGGTCGCCTTCGCCGTGCTCTTGGACGATGCGTTCCCAGCCGCGCAGACGCTCGGCCCGACGCTTGCTGAGCAGCAGCAGGCCCGAGGCCTCGTCCATGCCCTCCATGAGCACTTCGAGTTCGGTGCCCGCATCAGGGGCGATGAGATCGTCGAACTCGTAGAGCGGGACGACGCCCTCGCTCTTGTAGCCGATGTCGACCATCACGTCTTCGTTGACGAGTCGCAGCACCTTGCCCTTGATCAGGGCGTTGGGCGCGAAGTCGTGGACCGAGTCTTCGTAGAGCTGGTCGACGTCCGTGGTGGCCAGGCCACCCATGGCATCCGCGACGGCAGCGTCGAGCTCATCATCAGAGAGAGCGAAGCGCCTGAGCAGATCCTTGTTGGTTGCAGGGGTCATTCGGTGAGGGGTCGACGGGCTTTCGCACGCCGCTCCGGCGACCCGACCAGGGCTGGTCGGCGACGCGAGTTGTGCCGGGTGCTGGCGGACAGGCCCATTCCTGCCTCGTTCATTCCGGCGCTTGCAAAGCCCAGCAGTTTAGGGACTAGCCCCTGCTGGTGCGAATCATTCCTCAGGCGCCCTGGGCGCCAGCCGTCTGCCCACCCTGGGTGCGCTCGGCCAGCAGGCTGGCCACACGGTCCACCACCTGCCCCAGATCGAGTTCAGACGTATCGACGACCACGGCGCCAGCGGCCTGGGTCAGGGGAGCGGAGGCCCGGCCCGAATCTCGCGTATCCCGGGCATCGAGGGCCTCCATGACGGCCTCCAAGGTGCTGCCTTCACCGGGATTCTGGGCCATTCTCCTGGCCGCTCGCACCTCCACCCGAGCGTCGAGATAGACAGCCAAGGCCGCATCAGGAAACACCACGGTGGCCATGTCACGCCCCTCTGCCACCAGCCCTCCGTGCCCCGCGGCCATCTCGCGCTGGACGGAAAGCAGGGCGGCTCGCACCCCGGGGACCGCCGACACGGGGGAGACCGCCGCTGACACCTCCGCGCTGCGCAGCTGGGCGTCTGGCACCAAGGCGCCCTGCAGGGTCACCCGCCCCTCCCCGTCGAAGCGCAGATCGATGCCCTGGGCCAGTGCCGTCAGGCCCTCCTCGTCGCCGACCTCAAGGCCCCGCTCGAGGGCGGCCAGGGTGAACGCCCGGTAGAGCGAACCGCTGTCGAGGCGTACCCAGCCCAGGCGGCGGGCCAAGGCCCGGCTCACCGAACTCTTGCCGCAACCGGCCGGGCCATCCATGGCGATCACGAGCGGAGTGGGCGCGGCCCAGCGAGGATCTGCGGCGGTCAGCATCAACTGTCCCTGGTCAAAGAAGGCGTGGGATCCGGTGGTCTCGAAGTCGGCCATGACGATCAGCTGGCCAGGCCCCTGAGCCGTGGCCAACTCGGCCTCCCGTGCGTGGTGGACGTGCCCACACAGCACCGCATCGGCGCCGTCAGACAGGTCGCGTTTCACCGCCCGGTCGACGATCGACATGACCGCCATGGGCTTGGCCACCGTGGCTCGGGACGAAGACGATAGCAGCCGGCCAGCGATCCAGAAAAGGGCCGACGGAGGGGCGACCGACCAGA
This sequence comes from uncultured Phycisphaerales bacterium, assembly GCA_964537035.1. Lineage (GTDB taxonomy): Bacteria > Planctomycetota > B15-G4 > B15-G4 > B15-G4 > CAZIAK01. The sequence goes on from CAZIAK010000001.1 coordinate 280,232, forward strand.
GCCAGCGCATGGGCCTGCTACGCAGCACCCGGTGCAAGCGCTGATAGCCCAGGTCGAGGGTGCAGTACTTGTCGCCGTGGGTCAGCAGCACACGCCGGCCGCCCAGGCTCACGGTCAGCTGCTCGACGACGACGTCTACGCCGCAAGCCTCGCTCAGCTCTGGCCCCATCATGAAGTCATGGTTGCCATGGACCAGTACCACCCACACGCCACTGCCGGTCAGATCTCGCAGGGCTCGCAAGAACGGCGCCAAGCCCTCCTCCTGCAACGACGGGCGGCCGAGCCAGGCCCGAAACACATCGCCGAGCAGAAACACGGCGTCGACTTCGCGACGGCCCATCTCCTGCAAGAAGTCCACCGCTCTCGCCACCCCGTCAGGCGCCCCACCGTGGAGGTGCATGTCAGAGGCGAACCCGGCCCGCTCCACCCGACAAGCTCGTCGCAGGTGCAAAGACGCTGTCGCGGGGTCAGAGGTCATGGCTCAGTCATCCACAGGGCACGGGGAGCCGACGGGGCCGGCAGAGGCGGACAGCGGTGCAGCCCGCTTGGCGATCCAGTAGACTGCCAGGACCATGCCATCACAAGCCAACACACACAGCAGCCACAAGCAGCTGATCGAAGAGACCTTCGGCCAGCATCGAGATGTCCTCGCTGCGTCCGCGGAGCAGATGCCCGGATCCATCGTCCAAGCGGCCTCTCTGCTCGTGAACTGCTACCTGGCGGGGGGCAAGGCCATCCTCTTCGGCAACGGCGGGTCCATGTCTGACGCCCTCCATCTCGAGGGCGAGCTGGTGAATCGTTTCTCCGTGGACCGCAAGGGTGTGGCCGCCGTGGCCCTGGCCAGCCCGGCCAGCTTCACCGCCACCGCCAATGACTACTCCTACGACGACGTCTTCGCCCGCATGCTCGAGGCCCATCAGCGGCCAGGTGACGTGGCCATAGGCCTGACCACCAGCGGCAACTCCGAGAACGTGGTCCGGGCCTTGACCCTGGCCCGGACCTCTGGCATCGCCACCATCGCCATGACGGGTGCAGGCGGCGGGCGCTGCGCGGCCCTCTCTGATGCGCTCCTGGCCGTGCCGTCCGACTGCACTCCCCGCATCCAGGAGATGCACATCACCATCGGGCACATGCTCTGCGATGCCATCGAGAAGGCCCTGCTGTCTGCACAATGACCGCTCGCCCCGCCGCCTTCATCGACCGCGACGGCACCTTGATCGAAGAGCGCAACTACCCGATCACAGAAGCGGACATCGTGCCCGTGCCCAGGGCAGGCAACGCCCTGCGACGACTCTCCGCCGCTGGCTACCTGTGCATCATCCTGACCAACCAGTCGGCGGTGGCCCGGGGCATGATCGACGAAGAACGCCTGGCCGAGCTGCACGTCCACCTGGCCGGTGCCCTGGCAGCTCAGGGAGGCGAGTTCGACGACCTCTTCTACTGCCCCCACCACCCGGACGGCGTGCACGTGGCCTACAGCTTCGCCTGCGCCTGCCGCAAGCCTGGACGGGGCCTGCTCGACCAGGCCCTGGCAGCTCACGACATCGACCTCTCCCGCTCCGTGTTCATCGGTGACAGCCCCCGGGATCTCTTCGTGGACGCCGGACCGTGCCGCGGCCGCATCCTCGTCCGCAGCGGCCACACCCTCGACGACACCTCCGCAGCGGACCAGGTCACCCCCACCATCGTCGAGGCCGTCGACTGGCTCGTCGATGGTCAAGCCGCCCTGCAATAGTCAGAGCCCCCCAGCCCAGCGAACGCGCCCAGAAGCCAGAGCTGAGTTGAGACGCCAAGGCAAACCACAAAGCCCCAGCCCGGCGAAAACGAACACCCAAAAGGCCAAAGTCGCCAGCCCTTCACCGACGAGGGCGTCCCTGTTTCTCACCAAGGGGGGTCTGCAGCGAGTGTGGAGGCAAAGCCGACCCTGTCCGAGCGAAACGGCCCCCCTGGTGAGAGGCAGGGACACCCGGCGCACGCCAAGGCTGCAGACCAAGGGCACTGCCCCCTACGGGACGTGTCGCATGAGCACCGGCCCGACGGTCCTGGCCATCCACATGGGCAGCGAACTCAAGATGCGCTGGGGGATGGCCAGACTGGGGTTGTCCGGCGACAGATGGGGCGGCTTGCCCCCATCAGGAAAATAGAACTGGTAGTCGAGCGGCGTGGGCTCAAAGCCCATGTGCTGCTTGAATGACGCCGGGCCCGAACCGATACGGCTGCGGCCGAAGTCAAACAGCTCGAAACCCAGGTCGACCGCTGCTTCCATGAGGCTGGCGTACAGCGCGTTGCTGGCCCCGAGCCGGTTGGCCCCTTCGGCCGTCCCCGAGTAGTAGGGATAGATCACGCCGCCAGCGCTCAGCGACAGCACCACGGTGAGAATCTCACCCTCGTGCTCGATGCCGTGGAGCAACGCTCGGTGACCATAGAGATCGAGCAGCTTGCGAAAGTAGCTGCGCTGAAACACAGGCGAACCCAAGCCCCGCTTGTTGACGCAGTACAGCTCGTAGAACGCGTCGAACAGCTGAGGCCCTGAGACGAACTCCATGCCGTAGCGGTTGCGCGCCTTGCGCACCTCAGCCCGAGCCTTGCGGGGGATCGTCGCCAGCACTTCGTCGGCGGTCTCAGGCAAGCGCTTGCGGTACGTCTCGTGGGTCTGCGACGACGGGTGGTGCGTGGGACCCTGGCCCAGGTAGCGCAGCTCGACGTAGCGCACGTGCAGCTGCTGGGCCAACTGGCAGGCCGCCGCGTCCAGGGCCCCGATGGCCTCAGGGTCGCTGGCCAGCACGCCGCCGTAAACGCTGAAGGGCACGGACATCAGGCGCCGCCCGGTGATGGGCGCCGAGACCAGACCCAGGGGCAGAACTCCCCTGATCTCTGACTGATCGGCCGCCACCAGCGTCTTGGAGGCGAATCCAAAAGTGCTGCTCACCAGATCGAGCCAGCGGGTCTCGTGAAACGGCGTGCCTTGGGGGTGGCGCAGGACATAGCGATCGACGGCGCGGGTGAAGCGCACGTCGAGCAACTCGACCGAAACGCTCATCGGCCCGAACCCAAAACGCGCTCGCTGCGCTGAAAGATCACGAAGCGGTTGTCGTGGCGCACCAGCGGCGGAGGAGCCACACCCACGCGGGCGACCTCGGTGAAGAACTCGTCGATCCAATCCATCAGTTCTGTGTCATACGCTCCGTTCATCCGACTCAGCTTGAGGGCTACCCAACAGTCGTTCTTGTTGCCCAGGTAGTCCTGTCTGTGCTGCTCGGAGAGATCTGTGTCCTCTGCCACCGCGGTCGCTCCGAACCCCTCATGGCGATGGAGGTAGAGTTCAACGGTGCCATGTTCATCGGCCACCAGGAGATCTGTACTGGAGGCGTGCTCGGCGAACCAGGCAGCCACCCCGCGAACGTCGTGGCGGTTGCCGTCCCGAGCGTGGGCGAGCAGAGCCGGCGCCGGGACCAGCAAGGCGGCCGCGCCCAGGATCAGGGCGGCCTTGCGGCGCTCCCTGAACAGGTAGGCCAGGCCGGACCCCGCCAGCAAGAGCGCAGCTGGCACGGCCACCACCGCGTAGCGCTGATGAACCGAGATGCCGAGAAGAGCCAGCCCCAGCAGAGCGAAGGGCGGGAAGACCCCGAAGACGCTGAGCTGCCCAGCCTCGGGTCCCCCGGCCCTCCGCCCCGCGAGCATCCCCACCAAGGCCAGCATGCCCACCACCGGGCCCAGGTTGTAGCCCAGCCCCAAGACGAAGTGCACCGCGTCATACTGGCCCGGATCGGCGTTCTGAAGGACCCTCTGGGCGACCTTGAACAGCGCGCCATCGTCAGCGAGAGACAGCCCCCCTGCGACCACCAAGACCAGCCCAGAGCAGGCCATCAGGGCTCGCCAGGGCACGGGCGGCCGAAGCAGCGGCAGTGCCAGCCCCAGCCCCAGGGTCGCCGCCGTGGGGTGGCAGGCCATGGCCCCCATCCAGGCCGCGGTCGCCGCCAGGGGTTTGCGCCCGGGACCGGGCAGAGACCAGAGAATGGTCAGTGTGGCCAGGGGCATCATCACCCCGTAGAACCGCGCCGACTGTGACAGGTAGATCAGCCAGGGGGACAGGGCCGCCCCTGCCGCCGCGATCATGGCCGTCCCCGTGGGCAGGACATCTCGGCGCATGAACAGCAACAGGGCCACCGTGGCCAACCCACCGAGAGCCGGGGCCAGGCGCAGAGTGAACTCGTCCAGGCCAGCCAGGCCCACCATGCCCGCCATGGCCAGATAGCCCAGGGGTTGGGTGCGGGCGCCTTGGGGCCAGTCGCCTCCGGCCAGGAGGGTCTGGACGTCGTACCAGGAGTACACCTCGTCGCCGTCCAGGCTCCATGTACCCAGACCCGCCAGGCGCCACCAGGCGGCCAGGGCCAGGATCAGCAGCGCCCACAACCGAGGCCGGGGCGTCACGAGAGGGGCTCGTCCTCACTCACCCCCTCGGCGGCGACCACCGGCTCGCCGGAGTCACCGACCGGCGTTGCAGCGGTCGCTCCCTCACTCTGGGAGCCCTCGCTCAGTGCCGGACCCAGATCTTGATCGACCGCGTAGTCCTGCACGGTGTGGGCGCTGGTGAAGATGATGATCTCGCCCACCAGGCCCAGGGCAAAGACCTGCACGCCGAGCACGATCAACGACATGCCGATGACCAGCGAGGCCCTGTTGCGGGGGTCGGCCTGGGTGCCACCCAGGAGGTACTCGGCAAAAAGCCAGGCGCAGATGGTGGCCCCCACCAGAACCGAGAAGCCCCCCGCCATGCCGAAGAAGCGCAGGGGCTTGCGGGTAAAGCGAGTGATGAACAGCAGGGCGATCACGTCGAGGATCCGGCGCATGTACACGCCCAGGCCGAAGAAGCCGCTGCGGCCCTTCTCGCGCAGATGCCGAATGCGGACCTCGCCCACCTTGAACCCCTGCCGGTGGGCCAGCACGGGCAAGAAGCGGGAGACATTCCCTTCGACCAGCACCTCGTCGACCACGTGCCGGTGCATGCCCGTGAGACCGCAGTTGAGATCGTGGAGGCGCACCCCGGTGAGGGCGCTCATGCCCCGGTTGTAGATCCAGGACTGCAGCCGGTTGGTCAGGGGGTCGACCCGGGGCACGCGCCAGCCAGCCACCAGGTCGTAGCCCGAACCGAGGGCGTCGAGCACGTGGTGGATGTCTCCGGGGTCGAGCTGCATGTACGACGGCAGGGCCACGATCAGCTGCCCTCTGGCGGTGCGATAGCCCACGGCAAGGGCCCGCTCCTCGCCGAACGACTGGTTGAAATGGGCCATGCGCACGGGCGCACCCTTGGGGATGCTCTCACGGATGCGCTGGGTGCGCGCCTCTCCCAGGCCATCGAGCACCAGCACGAACTCGTAGCTCACACCACGGTCGTCGAACTCGATGGAGTATTGCCGGATGATCTCGCCCAGGTCTGGGCAGTCGTCCTGCAGGGCCAACACGGCGGTCACATCGACGGGGCTGCTCAACCCAACTCCTCGTGGCGAATCATGGGAGCATACAGGGTCTTCCGAGTGGGGCCCGTACGCAAGGCCAACTCGCAAAGCAGTCCCATCATCAGCAGGTAGACCGACAGGCCAAAGGCCAACACGGCCACCGCGGGCATGATCACCGTGGAGTAGTTCACCAACCTCATGGACGTGGTGTCCACGAAGGCTAGAAACACCAGACCCACGGCTCCGCCCAGGGTGACGATGGACATCAGGCCGAAATAGTGCAGGGGCAGGTAGCTGAAGCGCACCAGCAGCTGCAGCACCACCATGTCGGTGAGCAGTTTGAAAGTGCGCCCGATGCCGTACTTGCTGACCCCCTCCCGGCGCGGGTGGTGCTTCACCACCCGCTCGCCCACTCGGGCGCCTACCGCCGCCCCCAGCCCGGGGATGAAGCGGTGCATGTCAGAATAGAGGTGCACGCGGCTGATGAAGCTGGAGCGATAGGCCTTCAGGGTGCAGCCAAAATCGTGCAGGGCCACCCCGGTGACCTCGGCCAGGATGCGATTGGCAGCACGGGACGGCAGGGTGCGGCTGATGAAGCTGTCCCGGCGATGCTTGCGCCAGCCGCTGACGATGTCGAAGCCCGTGTCCAGGTCCGTCAGCAGGCCTGGGATGTCCTCCGGGTCGTTCTGTCCATCGCCGTCCATGGTGACCAGGACGTTTCCTCGAGCCGCATGGAAACCTGCGGCCATGGCGGCGGTTTGACCAAAATTGCGGCGCAGGCCCAGAATGCGCAGGCGGTGGCTGCCCTGCCGATGGCGGTCGACGGCCTGTCGGGTTTCGTCGCTGCTGCCGTCATCGATGACGATGACTTCAGAACTCCGTGGGATCCCATCGAGCACAAGCTCGAGTTCCGTCAGCAGCCGGCCGATGGAACCCGCCTCGTTGAAGACGGGAATGATGATGGACAGTTGGACCAACGCCAATCTCGAGAAGCCCGGGGGCAGGCATCCTACCCCTTCGGACGGTAACATGAAGGACATGACGGTCATCGTCCTCGCACCCGAGCGCAGCGCCGGGGCCATGGCCCTGGGGACCGCCCTGGAGGCTGGCCTCGGATCCGTGCGTCTGGTGACCGACCAGGCGCAGGCCCGAGCTGCCTTCTCGGCGCACCCGAGGGCCATTCTTGTCCTGGACCTCCGCGAGGCGCCCCAGTCCCTCCACGACTCCGCAGCCCGGCTCAGAGCCGAGCAGCCCGGGGTCCGCACCTTGGGCCTGATGGCTGCCGGAGCCGAGGCGCCGCCACACTGCGATTCGGTCTTCACGGCGCCCATCTTCCTCGAGGACGTGGTGCGGTGGTGTGCCCGGGCCCTGGTGGCCCCCCTGGCCGAGGGCATCCTCGAAGATCTGGCGGCAGGGCTCTGCCACGAGATCGGCAACCCGCTCACCTCTCTCTTCCTCCAGCTGGAGCTGCTGCGGGTCGATGAGGACATGGAGGCCGTCCGATCCCATCTCACGCTCATCGAAGAGTCCGCCCGACGCATTCAATCTGTGGTCCGCGATGTGGCCCGGGCCGCCGAGCGCAAGCCCGTGGTGGCTGGCCCCAGTGGGCTCGCCCATTTGCTGCAACAGACGCGGCTGCGGCTGAGTGGTCGCCAGCCCGCCATGGATCCGCGCCTCTCGGTGACCTGCCAAGAAGCGCCCGTGGCCATGGACACCCTGTTGCTCAGCGAAGCCCTGGCCGACGTGTGGGAGTATCTGCTCCTGGCCGGGCACGATGGCGATCTGCTCTCCATCGAGGCGGGCCCCGCCGAAGGACAGGGCCTGGTCATCCGCCAGCGTGCCCGCACCCCGCGCCTGCCAGCCGACGCCGCAGGGCGCCTCTTCACCCCACTGTGGGCGCGCCAGGCCCTGGGTCTGCCCGAAGGCATCAGCTTGACCTCCGCACGCAACGCCTTCATCCGCCATCGCGGCGACCTGCGGGCCCGCCAGCTTCCCGATGGCCAGCTGCTCATCGAGGCCCTGCTGCCCGACGAGACCCAGGCCACTTTCGAGTTCGCCTCGTGAGCGCAGCCGAGGCCAACCCATGATCCGACGCCCCCATCGCATCCGACGCTCCCTGCCCTGGGTGCTGGCCCTGGCCATCATCGCAGGGGTGGGCCATCGACTGCACCTGGCCCTGGCCCAGACCGACGAGGACATCGTCAACCGCGCCAACGTCATTCGCCTGGGTGATCCGGACAACGACATCCCCAAGGACCCTCGCTCAGCCCTGGAGTACCTCGAGCCCCTGCTCGAGAGCGACCCAGAGCACTTTCAAGCCCTGGTGCAAGCGGCCCGGGCATGGGCAGATCTGCGCAACTTCGACCAGGCCGTAGCCCACCTCGACCAGGCTGCAGTTTCTGCCATCACGCCCGGCCAGAAAGTCACCGCCCTGCGCATGGCGGTCAACTACCTGATCACGGAGAACCGCTACGACGAGGCCATCGACTACTGCGAGCAGGTCTGCGCCATTCAGCCTCTGAACGACGCCTTGCCCCTGCAGCTGGGCGCCGCCCAGTACAAGGGCTCGACCACCGCCCAGAACGCTGCCACTCGGCCCTACGTCGGCGTCGACAAGGGCAGCGCCGAGCTCGACATCGAGCAGCGCATCGAAGCCTACGTCACGGACATCTGGGGCTCTCCCGACGTCGAGCCCCTGGTGGACTTCTTGGCAGCAGACGCCGACAGCGCCACCCGCGAGGAGCGGCGCCAAGATCTCAGCTTCGCGCGGGAGCGTTTTCTTGCCGCCTCCGAGTCCATGTCCGGTTACCGCTACTTTGACGGCTTCGATGCGGGTGTCGCCCAGGCCTACACCGACGCTCTGCTCCGCTCCGGGCGGCTGTTCGAAGCCTGGATCGAATCCGCCATCGCCCTGCGCCAGAACAAGTCGAACATCACCGTGCAGCAGGAGATGCTCAGGGTGCAAGCCCTCTGCGCCGAGGCCATGGGCGAGCATGGCCTGGCAGCAGACCGCTATGACGCCATTGTCGATGTGTGGGTCGCCAAGCGAGAGGACTGGGCGCCGCCACGCTTTCTGTTTTCGCTGCTCGAACAGCGCATGGCCGATGAGGATTGGTCGTGGATCCTGGCCAACGACGAGCGCATGGCTGACCTGACCGACAACAGCCCGTACCAGCGCTTCGCCCGAGCCAACGCCCTGTTTCACACAGGTGAGCACGAGCTGGCTCTAGAAGAGATCAAGGATCCCTACCAGCTGATCAGCCTGGGCTCGCTCATGCCTCGCTCGGTGCGCTCCGACCCGGCACGACGCCATCACATCCTCAAGGTGTCCTACGAGATCTTCGCCGCCACACGAGAGCTGAGCGCCAACCAGAACAACGACCTCGCCGCCCTCGATGCCTTGCTCTTGCAGTTTCCCGACGACCTCGAAGCGCGACGTCTGCGCATCGCCATCCAGCGTGAACAAGGAGCCTACGAGGGAGCCATGCAGGACGGCCTGGCCCTGCTCACTCGCCATACGCGAAACGCGGCTGACTTCGCCCTCTGGCAGACCTGCGCCGAAGAGCTCTCGCAGCAACGGCACAATCGGTCGCTCAGCCAGCGGGCGGCGAACCGCATCAACAGTGAGAGCAGCCTGCGCAGCGCGGCCCTGGCGGCCTCGTTTGAGTCGAGCAACGTCCGTCGGCGCAAGGGGCGGGTTGCCGTTGTGCAGGCGGGCAGCGCCGAGTCGTTTCCTGCCCAAGACCCGGCCTTGGCCTTCGCGGTGGTGCAAGAACGCATCCAGCGCAACGACCTGGAGCGGGCGCGCAACGACGCCCGCCAGCTACTGCAGGCGCACCCCCAGGTGCAGGAGTTTCGCTACAAGCTGGCCCGGCTGCTCGTGCGCGAGGGCAAGCTCGAAGCTGCCGTGGAGGACTTCCGCCAACTGCTCATCGATGTCCCCGGTGACACCGAAGCCCTCGACCTGGCCTTGCGCGTAGAGATCGTCCTGGGCCATCACACAGAGGCCGCAGATCTGGTGAACGCCATGATCCTGCAGAATCCTCAGGGCGTCGGCGCTGTGCGCTATGCGAGTCAGCAGCTGGACCGTCACCAGTCCGCGCAGGCCGGGCGCACCCTGGAGCGCATCATCGCCGCTGCAGGGGGCGAGCCCACGACGGACGTGCTGCTCATGCTGGTACGGGCACGGATCGCCGAGGGCGAACTCACCCAGGCCTCAGCCCTTCTGGCAGCGCTGAGCGGCCTCTCCAGCCACACCGAAGAAGTGGCCCTCGTAGGACTCGAGCTGGGCCTGGCCCAAGGACAAGAGAACCTGGTCACCTCGGCCATCACCGTGTTGCAGCCCCTCAGTGCCGGCCTCTTCCCCGACCAGATCAGCGGGCTCTGCCAACGGCTACTCTCCGCCGAGATGTTCACCGAGCTCCTGCGGGTCTTCCCCGAGTCCACCCGACAGCTCCCGGCCGTGCGACCTGCCCTGGTGCCTCTGGCGCAGGCAGCCAAGTCCCTCGGCCAGGTCGACGTGGCCAATGAGCTGCTGACCCTGGCCGACCCTCACGGCGCCCTGCGCCATGGGTTCTTGCTGCTCGCCCTGGACGCCCGGACGGCTGAGGCCAACCGTCGGCTCAACCTGGTGTCCGTCCCGGATGATCTGACGGGAGAGCGCGACCTTTGCCTCGCGGCGGGTGGCGCTCTGACCGGCAGCCACACACTCTTCGACGAGGTCCCCACGGCGTTCCTGCGCGAGCTGGGCATGGACGGTCAGTTCGCCCCGACCCAGCTCGAGCTGCTCGACGCCATGTTGCGCCTGCTGCCCTTCCTCTCTCGACTCGACTCGGTGCGGCCCACTCAGGTGGTCGATGACCCTCGGGGCGCCTACCCCCACGCAGGAGCAGACGTCGAGCGCTTCCTGGCCCTGGCCCGTGACGACCCGGAAGCCGCCCGCAGGGCAGGCGAATCCCTGCTGATCATGCTGCTCATCAACAACGATGCCTTCTGGGATCGAGAAGAGCTGTTCCTGGCTCAGCATGTCCTCTCGATCGTTCCTGGCATGCAGGCGCCCTCGCTGACCGTGGCCAACGCCGAGCTGAGCCGTGAGCAGCCCCGGCTGGCGCTCGAGCTCTTGGCCGAGTTCTTGGCCGGAGGCGAGCTGGACCACGACGGCATCGAGCTCTTCCTTACCGCCACCGAAGCCTACGGCAAAGAAGAGTGGGGACTGGGGCTCGCCCTGGGACTGGCTCAGCAAGACGATCGGGTGCACTTGATCCTGGCCCGGACCCTGCTCGGCCGGGGCTTCCCCAAAGAAGCTCGCGAGCTCTACGAGCAGTTTCTGGAACGCAACGTCGACGACGCAGAGGGTCTAGCTGGACTGATCGAGACCTTCGCAATCCTCAAGAACCAGGTGGGCCTGCTCAATGCTGTCGAGCGGGCCCTGGTCGCCCACCCGGACGACAGCGGCCTGCGGGCACTGTGCGCTGACTCGCTGGCAGCCATGAAGTCACCGCAGGCCAAGACCCTCGCGCTCATGGAGCAACTGGTCGCCCTGAGCCCCCATGAGCTCGCCCTGCAGGCGACCTTGATCACGGCACAAGAAGGCGACCCAGACCAGGTGGAGCCCATGGCCCGGCAGATGCTGCAAGCCATGGAAGCGGACCCCGTGCCTCTGGGTTCTGAAGAGGCCACGGCCCGCACCCGCCTGCTCATGGAGGCGGCCACCGCTGCCAGACACACCGGCCTGCTGGAGCTGTCCCGCGAGCTCCATGAGGCAGCCATGCACCTCGACCCCGGCAACATCCAGCTCTACCGCGAGCTCGCCTACATCGAGCTGGAGGATGGCCACCTCGCCCTGGCGCGCCGCTACCTGGAGGTCTTGTCCTTCGTCAATCGAGGCGACAAAGATCCTCCCCTGGCACTGGCTCGATTGCTGTTCGAGCAAGTGGGACAACCCCACCTGGCCGCCAAGGTCATCCGCTCGGCCTACGCCACGTCCATGCCCCCGTCGGCGGTGGAGATCATCGCGGCGGAGACCTTCCTGCGGGGCAAGACGAGTGAAGCCTTGGCCCTGTTTCACTCTCTGCGCAGCAACCCCCTGGTCACTCCCGATACGATCTTGAACATCGGCCGCATGGCCTTCGCATCAGAACACGACGACGTGGCCAAGATCATGTTCGACCTGTTCCTGACCACCGCAGCGAAAGAGCACCCGGCCCGCCCCCGCACAGCCGTCCTGGCCGACGCCTGCGTCGTACCTGAGTCGCCCCCGCGCTCCGCGGCCACCTCCCCAACAGGCATCGCACCCCAGAACCCAAGCGAGCCCATGGTGGCCCAGCAAGGCAACACCACAAGAGTAGCCAACGCGAAGGCCGACCGCTAAACCAGCAGCAGACCCACACGTCCATCCTCGCAAGCAGCCACAGCGCAGCCCCCTGCCGACCAAGCCCACCACCAAGCCCACCACCAAGTCCGGCCACGACCCCAACCGACCCCAACCGACCCCAACCGGACCCAACCGGACCCAACCGAGGCCACGCAAGCAGCGACAGCAAAGCCCTCAGCCGACACAGAGCCCCCCGGGTCCGACCACCGCCAGAGTGCCCTCCGCCGATGAGGGTGGGGCTGTTTTTCGCCAAGGGGGGTCTGGAGCGAGTTCACGAGGCGCAGCCGAGTTGTCGGAGCGCCACGGCCCCCCTTGGTGAAAAACAGCCCCACCCGGAGCACCACCGGCCTGCCGACCTGCGGGCCTGAGGACCTACCCCAGCAACTCTGGGTCGACAAGGCGCGAAGCCTCGACCGGCAACTCGCCGATCGGCCCAAAGGCATGACGTGCGAGCAACCCACGCAGCCGCCCCTCCACCCGGGACAGACCCACGTAGTGACGCCAGGTGCGCAACCCGCCCAGGTTGTGGCGCGGTTGTTCCGGATCGAGTTCCCAAGGGTGCAGGTACACCACGCCGGGCTCGTTGTCAGCGGACGCGCGGCGCAAGGCACCGTCGACCAAGGTCGTGGGCAACAAACGTAGGTAACCCCCACCAGCCGCGGGCCAACGGCGCCCGAAGGCCGCCCGGGTCAAGAGCGGGTACTCGCGCAGGGGCTTGTTCGAGGCCAACTGCAGGTGCACCGCATGGGCGGGAAACGAAGGGAAGCCGTAGCGGTCGTGGCGCACGGGAAAGACGCTGCTGTCCCAGGTGTGGCCAGCAGCAGCGACAGACTCAAAGCCCCAGCGGGTCGACGCTCCGATGGAGAATGTGCTGGCCCGAAAACCGGCGACCTCTGTGCCCGACTGATCTTGCAGCAGGCCTCTGGCCCTGGCGATGTCCTCTGCGAAGCCGTCTGGCCCCAGGTCGCCCGCCATGCGATGTGAGTAGCCGTGGGAGCCCAGTTCGTGTCCCGCTTGCACGATGCGAGTGACCAGCTGCGGGCTGCGCTGCGCTACCAGACCCAGCACGAAAAACGTGGCCTTCACGTCGTACTCGTCGAGCAAGGCCAGGATGCGATCGACCACAGCCTCTACTCGGGAGGGTTGGTCGGCCCAGGTCTCAGGGGGCGTCACCGACCACATGTTGAGGGCGTGAAAGGCCTCCTCGACATCGAAAGACAGACCATGGACCACTGCGCTCATCTGCCAGACTCGCGCAGGCACTCGTCGGCGATCTGTTCGACCCGGGCGGCGTTGCCGTCCCAGGTGTAGGGCTGCTGTTCGACCTTCGCTCGCGCCGCGAGACCCAACGCCTCGCGCAGGCTGCTGTCGTGGGCCAGCTGCGCGACGGCCCCGGCCATGTCGCCGGGCTCGAAGAGCAGGGCTGTCTGTTTGTGATCGAGCACTTCGCGCAGGTTGGGCTGGTCGGGCGCCACGATGGCTCGCCCCGCCGCCATGTACTCGAACAGCTTCAACGGCGAGGCCCAGGCTGTGGCCGCGGGCTGCACGCAGATATCCATGGAGCGCACCAGATCGGGGATGCGCTCACGCTCCACCGCACCGGTGATCGTCACTCGATCAGCCACTCCCAGTCGCAGGGCCTGGGCTTCGATGGCCTCGCGGGAGGGGCCGTCCCCTACCAGCAGCAGCCGGGCATGGGCAGGCAAGACACCGTCGGCCAGCCCCGTGACCAGCGACTCGATGTCGTGCCAGGGCCTGAAGAAACCGCTGAAGCCCACCACCAGGTCCTCGTGTGCGTCAGGGCCGCGGACGGGGTACTGAGACAGGCTTGCGCCGTTGGGAATGACCACGACTTTTTCACGGTCGACGCCATCGGCCACGAGCATGTCGGCCAGCACCTGAGTGACCACCAGCAAGCGATCGGCCGCAGCCAGCACGCGCCGTTCGCTGGCCCGGGACCAGCGCTGAAACACCAGGGTCTCGTGGGCCGAACGTTCGTGGGTCAGAGGCGAGTTCACCTCCAGCAACAGGGGGATGCCCAGCCGCCGAGCGGCTCGCACACCCGCCGTGTTGTTCAAGGCGTGACGTTCGTACAGCACGTCCGCAGCGCACGCCTTGCCTGCAGCCACGAGCCGCTTGTTCACCGCCAGTCCATAGCCGTGCTCGGCCAGCTCGTAGGCGCCCCGGGGGGCCAGGGCGGCCAGGCGTCCGAACAGGCCACCCTCGCTGCCCATGTCCCCCGAGTCACCCTTCGACAGCGCCCATTCCTTCACGCCCATGCCGCGCCGACTCATGGCCGCGATCAACTCGCGAATGTGCACCGCCTGTCCGTCACGCGACTTGGTGCGATGGTGGTAGAGCACGTTCACGGGGACGTGACCTCGGCGAAGAGTGATTGCATGCGATCGACCGTGGCGTCCCAGGTGTGCCGTTCGGCCCAGGGGCGCGCGGCCTCTGCCTGCAGATCGTCAACCCTGCTCAGCCCGGAGGCAAGGCCGTCGACATTCGGCGCGACCAACAGGCCTGCAGCGCAGCCGTCCAGGATCTCGGGCGTGCCCCAGATGCGGGTGGCGATGACCGGTGTGCCGCAGGCGAGAGCCTCGAGGACCACGTTGGGCCAGCCCTCTCGCAGGGAGGCCAGGATCATCACGTCAGCACTGCGATAGAAGGCTGGCAAGCGCTCCGGGGGTACGGCCCCTACAAAGCGCACCCGCTCAGCGATGCCGAGAGCAGCCGCCTGGGCCTGCAACGCGGGCTGTGCCTCGCCTCCACCCACGAAGACGAGCAGGGGGCCGTCCTTCGGATGCACTCGTGCGTACGCTTCAAGCAGCAGGTGCTGTCCCTTGCGTTCGATCAGGTGCCCCACGCAGAGCAGCACCCTGCGATCGGTGGGCAGGCCGGTCTGCTCTCGCGCGCTGGCCTGGTCCCCCGGAGAGAAGGCCGCGGTGTCCACGCCATTGCGCAGGGCACTGACTCGATCGCTCGGCACTCCCAGGGAGACCGCCACGTCGGCCAGGGCCTGAGCCACGCAGATCACGTGGTCGGCGGCGCCCAAGGCCGTGACGATCCGTCGTCGCACGGCGGGTATCTCTGGTAGAAGATTGAGATCCGTGCCCCGGCAAGTGATCAGCATGGGCAGCTCGCGACCCAAGGCACGCTCCAGGTTGGGGCGGAGCATGGCCGCGGCCGCTCCATCAGGGTAGGCGTAGTGAACATCCAGCACGTCGGGTTGAAAGCGCTGAGCCACGGCCATCAGATGCTTGGCGACACCCGCTGCCATCAGGCTCGCCCGCCAACCGTCGCCGAACCCGGGAGGGCTCAGGTAGCGCGGGTGGTGCACTGTCAGTCCCCGGTGGGTCTCCCTGTCGGGGATGCCCCGATAACGCGTCCAGCGGGAAGGGCCAACGGGGGGCGCATGGGGCACGGGCGCCACCACCTCGGCGTCGCCTCCGTGACGAGCGCGCCAAAGGGCCAACCGGTTGGCGACAAAGATGCCGTGGTGCGGCTCAACGCTGTTGGGGAAGAGCGACGTGAAGACCAGCAGCTTCACGACTCGCTGCCACCGGGCCCATGACGGAGGAACGCATCGAGCGTCAGCACAAACCACAGCTCGGTCGAACGATCCTGTTTGCCGCGGCCATGCTGGTCGGCGGCAGTGCGCAGATGGTCGTGGTCGAGCCAATCAAAGACCGGCCCGTCCCGCTGAGCCAGGACCTCATCGAGCAAGGGGCGGCAGGGCCCGGCCAGCCAGCCAGCCACGGGCAGATGAAAGCCCTGCTTGGGACGGTCGAGCACGCCGTCAGGCACCCTACCTCTCAGGGCCTTGCGCAGCAGCAGCTTGCCCTCGCCGTCGTGGAGCTTGGAGGAGGAGGGCAGGCGCGCCGCATAGTCGACGAAGTCGGTGTCAAGCAGGGGCACACGCACCTCGAGCGAGTGCGCCATGGACGTGCGGTCGACCTTGACCAGGATGTCGTCCGACAACCAGGTGACGAAGTCCATGGCCTGCACCCTGCTCAGAGGGTCGAGTGCGGACAGCCCCTGGGCCCGGCCTTCAAGATCGCTGCGCAGGGGCGGCTGGTCAGACAGGTCTTCACGCAAGAGCTGGCGCACTCGGCGCTCGGGAATGCGACAGAGGGAGTGCACGTAGCCATCCAGCCAGTCGCCTCCCAGATTGGTCAACAGCGTGCCGGCGCGCAGGGGCTTGGGCAGCCAGCTCCCCCGAGGCCAGATCCGTCCCAGGGGGCCCAGCACGTAGCGACGTAGAGGTGCGGGGATGCGCTGGCGCAGCTCTTCTTCGAGGACGTCGTACCGTGTGCGCCGATAGCCGGCGAAGTTCTCGTCGCCACCGTCGCCTGACAAGGCGACCTTCACGTGGCGCCGCGCAGCCTCGCAGACCAACCAGGTGGGCGCCGCAGAGGTGTCGCCGAAAGGTGACTCGAGATGCCAGGCCAGCTGGGGCAGCAGGGCCACCATGTCTGAACGGGCGTCCTCTTCGTGAAGGGTGACGTTCAAGCCCGTGGCCACTTCGCGAGCCCAGGCCCTCTCGTCGAGACCGTCGTCCGTGACCCCCACCGTGATCGCGTCGACCCCGCCCCCGACCACCTCGGCCATGGCCGTCACCACCGCCGACGAATCGATGCCGCCGGACAGAAACGCGCCCAGGGGCACCTCGCTCATCAGGTGTCGGTCTACGGATTCACGGAGCCGGCCCCACAGGGCCTCGCTGTCTGCGGGTTCACTGCCCGGCTCGAAGACCAGCTCGTGAAAGCGGCGCTTGCTGAGCTTGCCATTCGACCACGTGGCGCAGTGCCCAGGCATGAGCGACTCGACGCCTTCGTACATCGTGGTCGGCGCCAGGGGGTAGCCCAGGCAAGCCGACTGGAAGAGCCCGCGCTCACTGTAGGCAGGGCGTTCGGGCAGTGTGGGAAAGAGGGCCTTGATCTCCGAGCCGAAAGCCAACCCTCGACCGTGCTCGGCCAGGAACAAGGGCTTGATACCCAGGGGATCCCGGCCCAGGTGCAGGTCGTTGGTGCGCCGGTCGAGCAAGGCGAAGGCGAACATGCCCCGCAGCCGACGGAGCACGCCCATCAGCCCCCAGGCCAGATAACCATGGACGATGACCTCTCCGTCGCTGCCAGTCCGTGGCCGGGCGCCAATGGCCTCCAGGTCGGCTCGCAGCTCCAGGTGGTTGTAGATCTCGCCGTTGTAGACCATGGCCACCTTCTCGTCGGTGTCGAAGAGCGGGTTGTCCCCACCGTTCACATCAATGATGGCCAGCCGTCGATGACCCAACCCCGTGGCACCATCGATGAAGACGTTCTCTCCGTCGGGGCCGCGATGCTGCAAGGTCGCCAGCATGCGCTCGATCAACTCGACGTCCGGGGGACGGAGGTCAGGAGTGGACGAGAATCCAGCGATACCGCACATCAGTTTGACCTCGTTGCAAGGAGCCGTTCGTAGACCTCTATGTAGTCGACCACCATGCGCTCGTGGGTGAAGCGCTCCAGGAAACGGTGGCGGGCCAACGCACCCAGCTGTGCCCTGCGGGAGGGGTCATCGAGCAGTTCGCCCAGAGTCGCAGCCAGGGCGGCGTTGTCGCCAGAGGTCACCAGCAGCCCCGTCTTGCCGTTGTCGATCACCTCGCCGTTGCCACCCGTGTCAAAGGCCACAGAGGCTCGTGACATGGCGTGGGCCTCGACCAGGCAAAGGGGCAGCCCCTCTCTATGGCTCGGTAGCACGAAGAGATCGGCCGCAGCCAGTAACAGGGGCACGTCACTGCGATTGCCCAACAGCTCTACCGAGCCGCTCGGCAGTGAGGCCAGCTGCCGCTCCAGCCCCTGCCGTTCGGGGCCCTCGCCCGCGATCACCAATCGAGCCGGCTCAGAACGTCGAGAGCACAGCTGCGCCCAGGCGCTGAGCAGGCCCTTGTGGTTCTTCACCGGAGTCAGGCTGCCTACGGCCAATACCACGGGACGATCATCCCAACCCAGGGCCTCCCTGGCTCCGGCTCTGCTGTCCGGTGCCAAGGGCGCGGGGTCGGGGATGCCGTTCAACAGCGACGCAGTGCGCTGCGGCGAGAAGCCTTCGAGTTGAACCAGATCCCGAGCCAGGCCCGCAGACACGGCCGCCGTGTGATCGACCCGTCGAGCCAACCAGCGGTGCAGCAAGCGATGACGCCAGGGGGCCGGCATTTCCCGATCATGCTCGGTGAACAGGACGGGCAGGCCTCCCGCTCGCCATGCGGCTCGACTGCCGTGAAACATGGCCGTCACGTTATGGCAGTGCACCAAGGCGATCTCATCTTCGACGAAGCACTCGGCCAGGCGCTTGGCGTGCCCTGCCGCCACCCCGGGAGGGCGCGGCAGATAGCGGTGCTCCAGGCCCGCTGCAGCCAAGGCGCTGACCAGGGGCCCCTCTCCGTCGAAGGTGTAGAACCTGGGCGCAAACCGCTCCGGGTCCAGAGCGGCGGCGAGCGCCACGGCCATGGCTTGCAGGCCGCCTACGGCGAGATCGGGGATCACCATGGCGAGGGCCTGTGCGCTCACGATTGGCTGCCCACGCGTACGAAGGGGTCTCCATGTCGCACCCAGACATCCTGAGCGATGCGAGGCCCATTCCGTGACGTTTCTTTCACCTCGGACCGCTCGACCAGGGCCAACACAGGGAGCGCCCCGGCGATGACCACCAGCTGGTAGATCAGATCGAAGTGGGCCCGGTTGAGGAACGTCGCACCGATCAGGAATGCGATGAGCGAGACCTCCACCGCGTTGCAGTAAGGCACCAGCCACCCATCGCCGTTGCGCCGAAAGCGTCGACCTCCGATCTCAAGGGAGAGGATCGTGCCCACCAACATGAACATGAACAGGAGGTAGGCGGGCGTCCCCGACTCGGCCCAGATCTGCAGGTACGAGTTGTGGGCCACCCTGGCAAAGTGCTGTTCGGTGCCGTCTTCGTTGACGATGCCGTCGGTGTAGTGGTTGTACTCCGTGACCATCTTGTTCAGGCCGATACCCACCACCGGGTTGCTCTGGATCATGTGGCTGGCGACCTTCCACGACGTCAGGCGCCCCCTCACCGAACCGTCGATTTCGTCTGAGCCGGCGAAGATGGTGACGATGCGCTCTCTGTACTCCTCGGGAGCCAACGCCAGCCCCAGCACCCCCACCACGACCATGGTACCCAGCGCGGGGAACTTCCATTTGGTCTTGAGCGCCATCACCGTGAGGGCCACTCCCAGGGAGAGGAACCCTCCTCGGGAACCTGTGGACATGATCGTCAAAAAGGACAGCACGAAGGCGACCTTCATGAACCTGCTCATCAGCGCGCCGTGCTTCAGTGGCTTCACTTCGTTGGCCATGTAGAACAACAGCGGCACGTTCATGACCATGGCCAGGGCGAAGTCATTGTTGTCCTTGAGCATGCCCCCGGGGCCAGCGATGGACTTGCTGCCCAGGGCGTACATGATGCCGTTCTTGGCGCCGTAGAATCCGAGGCCGAGAGCGATGATGGCCATCAAGACCCGCAGGCGGTGGCGATTGGTCAGCATGGCTCCGCTCAACAGGCAGACCAGCATCACCTTCGCCAGGTCGGTGATACGCCGACCCTGGAGATCCCAGTTCGCGCCGGTGGCCAACATCGAGACGATGATCCAGATCAGCATGAGCACCATGGCCTTGACCATGGGCGTGCGCAGCTTGATCGGCCTGAAGTCCATGGTCATCCAACCCAGGAGCGTCGCGATGGCGATGAGCTGGGAGATGGGCAGGCCCCGGGCGAATCCCCAGGTCAGGTCTTGGGTGCGGTTGTAGGCCAGCCAGCTGAACGTGCACAGGCCGACCCAGGGCCGCAAGAAGCTCATGGGCAGCAGACCCACGAAGAGGGCGAAGACCACCACGTCACGCAAGGGCGGCCTCCCTCACCAGGGCCTCGAGTCGGTCGAGGACATGGTCCCAGTCATGGGCCTGACGCACGTAGGCTTGCCCCGCAGCGGCCAGGTCGTCGCAGCGCTCGGGGTCGAGCAAGAGGTCGGCGATCACTCGCGCCCGATCGTCGATGCCATCGGCGACCATGTAGTCGGTGCCGGGGACGCCAGCCAGGGCCTTGGAAGACCAGGACGACACCACAGTGGCCCGGCCCGCAGCCATGGCTTCGAGGATCTTGTTGGGGATGCCACGGCCCTGATCGAGAGGCGCGCAGAAGACCGCCACCTCTGCCAGGGCTTGGGGGATCGATTCGACCGAGCCGGTCACCTCGACCTGCCCCTCGCGTGCCAGGGCGTTGACCGCGGCTGTCGGCGCTCGACCCATGATGCGCAGACGGGCACCGGGCACAGAGCGACGAACGGCCGGCAGCACCTCACGGGCCAGGTGGCTCACCGCGGTGATGTTGGGCGGGTAGTCCATCTGACCGAGGAAACCCACCACCGGGCCCACCGTGCTGGGTGCGGGCAAGCCGTCGAGATCTTGCCAGGGCGTGCCGTTGGTCAGCACCTCCAGGTGCTTGGGAGTGCCTCGGACGGTGAGATCGTCTGCCTCTTGATGGGTGCTCACCAGGGTCAGGTCAGCCCGCTCCGCCAAGCCCACCTCGACGGGCAGGAGGCGGCCGGCCTCGAGCTTGTGCACCCAGCTCATGGGACCGCTGCCAGCTGCGGCCAAGGCCTCCCACTTGAGGGCGTCCACGTCGCACATATCCATGATGCGGGGGCGGATGTCCCGGCCCATGAGCCAGGGTCCCGTGCCTGACGAGAAGGCCCAGCAGGCCCCATAATCGTGACGCCCCTCGAGCTCGGCGAGACACCGTTGCACTGCTGGCGCCCCGTGCCAGGCCACGGTGAGGCTGCCCCCACCGAGCGCCGCGAGCCCCACCCGAAACAGGGTGGGCACCCACCGCCTGGGAAAGATGTGCACCTCGCGGCAGATCTGGGCCAGACCCTCCCGGGCCACTGCGGCGCTATGCTCGTCGTCCGCTTCGGCGACAATGTCCACCTCGCCCAGCTGGGCGAGCCGGGTCAGGTGACGCCAGGCCCGCAGGCGATCGCCTTTGTCCGGCGGGAAGGGCGCGCGATGGGCGACGAAGAGCACGTCCACGTGGCGCCCCTCAGGTCAGGGCCAGCTGCACGTCCCGCAGGGTGCGCAGGACCGTGGCGGGCAACACGTTCGAATACTCGCTGTAGATGAAGAGCGCAGTGGAGAGCGCGGCCAGGACGAGCACCATGGTGGTCAGGGTCAAGGCCGACTGCACGGCACGAGCGCGCACATCACGGGCGGTCAGAATCATGTCGACGGCACCGAGCACAGGCACGCCCAGGGTGCGCGACACCTCTTTCGCCGACCCGAACGAGCTACGGGTGAGCTCTGCCAGCACCGGGCCTGAGAGCCCGAGGCCAACGCCCAGCACCAACGCGAGGGCCATGATTATGGCCCCGATCGGCAGCACCGCGTACTCGGGCTCGATGCCGTAGTCGATGATCTCGAAGGCCTTGCCACCAGAGCTGTCGGAGGGTTGGTTCACGGACGTGTTGGCGCTGCGCAGCGCCCGCACCTGATCGCGGAGAGGCTGGACGGCGATCTTGGCCTCGCCCAAAAGGGTGGCCGCGATGCTCTTCTGCTCACGCAACCTGGCCAGGTCCATGTTGACGATGGGCAGCCTGTCGAGGCGCGAGTCGATATCCGCCAACTCGGCTTCGTAGGAGTCCACAAGCACCTTGGTCTCTTGCTGCTTCTCTTGCATGTCCAGCAGCTGGCTGGCCTTCGCCAGGTAGAGCGGATTGCCTGCAGTGTCCATCAAGCTCTCGGGCTTGCCGCCCAGCTCATCGAGCTTCTTCTCGGCGGCCAGCCGCTTCTCGTCGGCGTCGATGTACTTGCGATGGGCGGGGGTGTACTTGGCCGCCACGACCTCAAAGTCAGCCTCGAACTTCTGCCACTTCTTGTAGGCCAGAAGCTGATCAGGATCTGAAGGCAGGGAGGGCACGTCGTACTCAGGTTCGATGACCGCCAGCTCTTTCTCGAGCCCGGCCACCTTGGTGACGATCGTGTTCAGGGCCGCATGGGCCTCGGCCAGCTTGGTCACGAAATCAGCCTTCATCTCGTGATTGATCTCGGTGGTCGAGAGGCTGTGGACCTTGTTCTCCTCTTCGTAGGTCCGCAGGGCGGTCAGGGCGTCGTTGTAGTCCTGCTGCCGGTCGATGACCACGTGCTCGCCCTCTTCCTTCCGCTTCTCAAGGCTCTGCCGGTGACCGTCGAGGACCCGCTTGATCCAGGAGTCGCGCAGACGGTTGACGAAGTCCGTGGCCTTCTTGCGCGTGGTCCACTGAAAGGCCAGGGTCGCGTTGATGCCGCCGGTCACGTCGGCCTCGAGATCGACGCTCAGGTTGGTGGCCACCTTGCGATAGAAGCTCTTGCGCCGGGCCGGGTTGCCTGCAGTCTCCAGCCATTCCTTCCACTGCAACTCCTGCAGCACGGCGGAGACCCGGTTCATCGATTTCAGCTCCTTGCTCAGCGAGAGCTGCTTGCGCGCCAGGGGGATGTCGTCAAGGTCATCGAGCACCGCAGTGTCGAAGACGATGCGCACCTCGCGCAGCAAGAACTGGGTCTCAGACTCGTACTTCGCCGGCCACAACATGGTCAGGAACACACCCAGGAGCAAGAACACCAGGGTGGTGAAGACCACTCGAGGCAAATGCCTGCGAACCGCCTCCAAGAACAGCTGCACAGCCTCCCGCACGTCGGGGCCTGAAGATGAATTCGGTTCGGGAGTGGAAGGCATGGTCCGTGGGCTAGAACTGATTCTGGTTGAACTTGTTGTTGTTGTTGTTGTTGAAGCCCACCTGGCCGAAGCTGTTGATGGTCGACACGGTCTGGTTGGCGCCCAGCAGCAGGTTGCGCACGGGCGTCAGTGGAGCCGTCAGTTTCGACACGAACCAGGCGATGTAGCCGATCCAGGAGGGGGTCAGATAGATGATGTCGTTCTCGCGGATCAGGATGTTGTCCCTGGTCAGGCCTTCTGAGCGAATGGCGTCGTAGTCGCAGGCGATCTGCAGCGGGTTTTCCGGGTCGCCGCGCAGCACCAGGATCTTGTCCGTGTCCACGAGGTCTTCGTTCTGGATAGCCGAGATCAGGGCATCAATCAGCAGGGTGTCGCCGACGAACTTGACCCGCCGCGGCTTGTAGGGCGGCACGCCGGTGACGTAGTACTTCTTCGAGGTGATGGCGGTCACGCTGACGATGAACGAATCGGCGTCCGTGACCAGGTGGGCGTAGTGCTCGCGGACCACCTGGGTGGCCTCGTCCGGGGTCAGCCCGTTGAGGTAGATCTCGCCCACGTCCGAGAGCGTCACCGTGCCATCCATGCGGATGGGCTCGCTCTGGCCCGAGTACTCCTTGTAGTCCGGAGAGCGAATCACCACCCGATCACCGATGCCCAGGTAGTACTGGCGGTTGGCATCCTGGGTGGGCCGGCCGAAACCCCGCTGGTTGAGAACCTGGAGGACCCGTGCGTCATCGCCCGTGGTCTCGCACCCCACCAGGCAGGCCAGCAGGATCACCACCAGCGGTCCGCGGCCCATGGCTGCTGCGGACATGCTCACTCTCCAGTCTCACTCATCGTTAGAGGACAGCCTCGGGACGCCAGGGGACAGCAAGGTTCATTCAGGGACGAGAACCGCGGAGAACCCATGAGGTTCCGCAGCCGATCCGGGCAATCACCCGGCGTCACACCTCATATCGACCGTCTGGAGGCAAAAATCCACTCCTATCGGTCTTTCGCCCAGGTTGAGCGGTCAAGCCGGGTGCAGACCGGCGACGTCGAGCCCGTGGGCCAGCCACCTCGGCAACAGCCTGGCTGGGCTCAGCGGCCCATCCGCGCGCCGTACTGCTGCTCGTAGTAGTCCCGGTAGGCACCCGAACGCACCCGTTCCCACCAAGAACGGTTGTCCAGGTACCACTGAACCGTCTCAGGCAGGGCCTCCTCGAAGCGCCGGCTGGGTTCCCAGCCCAACTCATCCCTGATCAGGCTGGCATCGATGGCGTAGCGGCGGTCGTGGCCCAGCCGGTCGGTGACGTACTCGATCAACGACTCTGGCTTGCCCAGGATCTCCAGCAGCAGCTTGACCACATTGATGTTGGCCCATTCGTTGTTGCCGCCGATGTTGTAGACCGAGCCTGGCGCCCCCTGCTCGAAGACTCTCCACAGGGCCGAGCAGTGATCGCTCACGTGGAGCCAGTCGCGGATCTGCATGCCGTCGCCGTAGACCGGCAGGGGCTTGTCCTCGAGGGCGTTGGCGATCATCAGCGGGATCAGCTTCTCGGGGAACTGCAGCGGCCCGTAGTTGTTGGAGCAGCGGGTGATCGAGACGTTGTAGCCGTGGGTCTCATGGGCCGCTCGCACCAGCATGTCGGCGCTGGCCTTGCTCGCCGAGTAGGGCGAGTTGGGCGCCAGGGGCGTGGTCTCGCTGAACAGACCCTCGGCCCCGAGGGCTCCATAGACCTCGTCGGTGGAGACCTGCAAGAAGCGCGTCACCTTGTGGGCCCGAGCCAAGTCGAGCAGCACCTGGGTGCCCAGGATGTTGTTGCGCACGAAAGGCGTGGCATCAAGGATCGAACGATCGACATGGCTCTCGGCGGCGAAGTGGATCACGCCATCGAAACCGTGCTCGGCGAAGACAGCCTCCATGTCATCGCGATCGGCCACGTCGGCCCGCACGAAGAGGTGGCCGTCGTCTTGTTCGAGGGCGGTCAGGTTCTCCAGGTTGCCTGCGTAGGTGAGCAGGTCGACGTTGACGATGGTCACATCGGGGCGCGTCTTGCGCAGGTCCAGCACGAAGTTGCTGCCGATGAAGCCGGCGCCGCCGGTCACAAGGATCTTCATGGAGTCGTGTCCGAAACGGTCTCTCGACGTTGGAGGTAATCGGCCAGGGCCTCGGTCCAGGGAGCGATGTCCTGACCCAGGGCCGCCCGCAGTTTGGCGGTGCCCAAGATCGAACGGGCTGGCCGAGGAGCCGGGCGATCGAGCCCGCTGCTGTCCATGGGCTCGACGGTGATGGCCACCCCTGCGCGCTCAAAGATCTCGCAGGCAAAGTCGTACCAGGAGCAGCTGCCCCGGTTGACCCCATGGTAGATGCCAAACGCGGGGCGCTGCTGCAGGATCGCCCACAGCAAGGGGGCCAAGGTGTGGGTCGACGTGGGACTACCCCACTGATCGTCGACCACGGTGAGCTTGTCACGCTCGGCTGCCAGTCGCAGCATGGTCTCGACGAAGTTGGGACCACCCAGCCCGTAGAGCCACTGGGTACGAACGATCCAGTGGTCGCTGCAGGCTGCGACCACCGCCAACTCGCCTGCCAGCTTGGTGCGACCGTAGGCCGAGAGCGGGCCCGTGGCCGCGCCCTCGTCATACTCTTGACCCGAGGCGAGGCTGCCATCGAAGACATAGTCGGTCGAGACATGCAGCAAGGGGATGCTCGCGGCAGCGCAGGACTGGGCCAGGTACCCCGGCCCCGTCCCATTGATGGCCAAGGCCTGGCTCTCGTGGCTCTCACAGTCGTCGACCGCCGTGTACGCCGCCAGGTTGACCACCGCGTCAGGACCCTCGGCCCCTAACCGGTCGGCCACCATGGCCTTGTTGGTGATGTCCAGGTCGGCGACATCAGTGCAGATCAGTTCGGCGTTCGGGGGACAGCTGCTGGCAAACGCGTTGCCCAGCATGCCCTCCGCGCCTGTGACGAGAACCCGCATGGTCAGTCGGCCCGGTTGGCACCGCCCTCAGCGACGAGTTTCGCCGCGCGGAGCAGGCTCTGGCAGGTGCCCGCGTCGGTCCACCAACCGTCGAGTTCGCCGTAGTACATCTGTCCCTTGTCGATGAACGCGTTGTTCACGTCGGTGATCTCGAGCTCTCCACGCCCGCTGGGTTTCAGCGTCTTGATGATCTCGAAGACCGAGTTGTCATACATGTAGATGCCGATGACCGCCTGGTTGCTGGGCGGGTCCTTGGGCTTCTCGATGATGCGTTCGATGCGCTCGCCGTCGATGATGGCCACGCCGAACCGCTCCGGGTCATGGACCTCTTTCAACAGGATGCAGGCCCCATCACCCCGAGCCTCATAATCGGCCACCGTGCTGGCGATGTTCTTCTCGATGATGTTGTCCCCGAGCACCACGCAGATCGAGTCGCCCGCGGCGAAACGCTCGGCCAGGCGAAGCGCGTCAGCGATGCCCCCTTCGCCGCGCTGGTAGGCGTAGCTCAGGTTCACATCGAGTTCGTCGCCGTTCTCAAGCAGGCGCAGAAAGTCGCCCGCGCTGTTACCGCCGGTGACGATCAGGATGTCCTTGATGCCCGCGTTGCGCAGACACTCAATGGGGTAGTAGATCATCGGGCGGTCATAGACCGGCAGAAGATGCTTGTTGGTGATCTTGGTCAGCGGGAGCAGGCGAGAGCCAAGGCCGCCGGCGAGGATGACGCCTTTCATCGAGGTCGTACCCGGTTGTTGGTCGGAGGGGAGAGAACCGCCGAGGGCCAGGGCGCCGCTCTGCAGCGCCGCTCAGCCCCCTGTGGAGGGTCGGGAACGATACCACGCAACGGTGGCGGCGAGCCCGTCCGCCAGGGAAACCTGGGCAGAGAAGCCCAGGGCAGCCTGGGCCACGGCGACCGCGGCCCGGCTGTGCCGGATATCACCCGGACGGGCTGCGTCGTGCTCGGCCTGCAGATCGGGGCGTTGGCAGATCTCCCGAATGGTCTCCCAGACCTCTTTCAGGGTGATCCCCACGCCCCCGCCCACATTGACAATCTGCCCGCCACCGCGCTCCACGTCCAGGCCAGCCAGGTTTGCGGCCACGATGTCAGAGACGTAGGTGAAGTCACGAGTCTGCAGGCCATCGCCGTGGATCACCGGCGCCAGCCCCTCCAGGGCCCTGATCACGAAGATCGAGATGACCCCCGAATAGGGTGAGGACGGGTCCTGTCGCGGGCCAAAGACGTTGAAGTAGCGCAGGCAGACCGTGTCGACCCCGAAGAGTGCGGGGGCCATGCGGAAGAGCTGCTCGGCGGCGAGCTTGTTCATGCCGTAGGGCGACACCGGGTCTTCTCGGGCAGCCTCGTCAGCCGCACCTTCGACCCGGTCGCCGTAGACGGCAGAGCTGCCTGAGTAGACGATGCGCCCCACCCCTGCCTCGCTGGCCGCCACCATGAGGCTCGTGGCCGTGCCCAGGTTGGCCCGGTTGCTGGCGATGGGATTCTCGACCGACTTGATCACCGAAGGCTGGGCCGCGCAGTGCACCACCTGAGCGCAGCCCGCGACCGCTTCTCTGGCCACGTCCAGATCGGCGAGATCGCCCCGCACCAGCTGGACGCCGTCGGGCAGGTTCGTCTCGTACCCAGAGCTGAAGTCGTCGACCACCACCACGTCGTCGCCCCGAGCCAGCAGGGCCTCGGCGATGTGGCTGCCGATGAAGCCGGCCCCGCCAGTCACCAGCACCCGGCTCATGCCTGGCCCCCGGCAGCGGCGGGACCCTGAGGGCCCCGATACCAGGCCACGAAGCGCGCCAGCCCCTCGTCAACGTTCACTGTCGGCGCGTAGCCCAGCTCAGCTCGGGCCCGGGACACGTCGGCGAAGGTGCGCAACACGTCACCGGGCTGCATGGGCTGCCAGTCGACGACAGGTTCTTTGCCCATGGCCCGTCCGATGGCTGCCACCAGATCGCGAAGACTGATCGTGGAGGACTCGCCGAGGTTGTAGATGCGAAAGCCCGTGCTCTTGTCGTGAGCCTTGAGCACGCCGTCCATGATGTCGTCGACGAAAGTGTAATCGCGCTCGGACGTGCCATCACCGAAGCACGGCACGGGCTGCCCCTGCTCGATCAGGCGCACGAACTTGTGGATGGCCATCTCTGGTCGCTGACGTGGGCCGTAGACCGTGAAGAAGCGCAGGCAGGCGATGTCCATGCCGTACAGGTGATGAAACGTGTGGCAGGTCAGCTCGTTGCCGCGCTTGGTCGCCGCGTAAGGAGACACAGGCCCTGAGACGTCGTCGTCCTCATGAAAGGGGACCTTCTCGTTGCCGCCGTAGACAGACGAGCTGCTGCCGAAGACGAACTTCTGGCAGCCGGCGTTGCGGGCCGCGTCGAGCAGCAGCGACGTGCCTGTGCAGTTGACGTCGTGATACAGCCCTGGGTCTTCAAGAGACGGACGCACCCCCGCCATAGCCGCCAGGTGAATCACCGACCGCGGCCGCCGCTCCTCGAACAGACGCTTCAGCAGGTCACGCTCGCGGATGTCGCCCTCGACCATGGAGAACCCGTCTTGGGCACTCAGGGCGGCGGCATGACGTCGCTTGATCGAGGGGTCGTAGAAGTCGTTGAAGTTGTCCAGGCCGACGACTTCGTCACCCCGAGCCAGCAAGTGGTCGGCAACATGGCTGCCGATGAAACCGGCCGCGCCGGTCAACAAGATGGGACTGCTCATTACTCTACGGTCACGCTCTTGGCTAGGTTGCGAGGTTGGTCGATATCACATCCTCGACGCTCGGCCACGTGGTAGGCCAGCAGCTGAAGGGGCACGACATTCACCAACGGCGAAAGATCTTCATCGACGGCGGGCACCTCGAGCACCTCGTCCGCCAGGGCCGCCACCCGCTCGTCGCCCTCGGCACAGACGGCGATGACCACGCCGTCCCGTGAGCGCACCTCTTGGATGTTGGCCAACACCTTCTCGTACACCACGCCTGGCGTGGCGATGACCACCACCGGCATGGTGGAGTCGATCAAGGCGATGGGGCCATGCTTCATCTCGCCGGCGGGATAACCCTCGGCATGGATGTAGCTGATCTCCTTGAGCTTGAGCGCTCCCTCGAGAGCGATGGGGTAGTTCACGCCCCGTCCCAAGAACAAGAAGTCCCTGGCGTCGGCGAACCGGTGAGCCACCTCGGCCACCTTGTCCGCAGTACGCAGTGCGCCCTCCATGGCGTAGCGCACTCGGCGCAGGGGCTCGATGCGGGCGGCCACATCGCCGTGGGTCATGACGCCTTTGCGCACCGCGATGTCGAGGGCCAACATGTACAAGGCCACCAGCTGGGTGGTGAAGGCCTTGGTAGAGGCCACGCCGATCTCCGGGCCAGCCAGGGTCAGGATGCTGGCGTCCGATTCGCGAGTAGCCGAGCTGTCGGGCACGTTGACGATGGACACGATCGGCGCACCGGTGGAACGCACATCGCGCATGGCCGCAAGAGTGTCGAGCGTCTCACCAGACTGGGTGATGGGCACGATCAGATGGTCGGGCCCCGAGCTCGTGTTGCGATAGCGAAACTCGGAGGCATAGTCGACATCGACTGGCATGCCCACCAGGTTCTCGATGTAGAACTTGCCCGCCAGCCCAGCGTGCCAGCTGGTGCCGCAGGCCACGAAGGTCATGCGCTTCACGGCCTCCATGCGATCGCCCAGGACGTCGAGAGCCTCCTCATGAATCGAGCCCGTGGCGTCGTCGATGCGCGAGACCATGGTGGCCGCCACGGCCGCAGGCTGCTCATCGATCTCTTTGAGCATGAAGTGCCGATAGCCGGCCTTCTGCACCGTGACCGGATCCCAGTCGATCCGTCGCTCGTCCCGCTCGACCGCTGCACCTGAGAGGTCGGTGACCTCGATGCCCGAGGGGCGCAGCACCACCACGTCGCCGTCGTTGAGCGGGATCATGCGCCGGGTGTGGGACAGCAAGGCCGGGATGTCGCTGGCCAGGAACGCGGCGCCGTCGGCCACCCCCACCACCAGCGGCGACTGCTGGCGCACGCCCACGATCATGTCGGGATGGGCACCGCTGACCACGGCCAGAGCGTAGCTGCCTTCGAGATGGCTCGCCGCCTCGCGGACAGAGTCTGCCAGGTCCTTGCCCGTCGCCAGCTCAGCAGCGATCAGGTTGGCGATGACCTCGGTATCGGTGTCCGTTCGAAACTCGACGCCCTTGGCCATCAGGTCGGCCTTGAGCCCCTCGAAGTTCTCGACGATGCCGTTGTGCACCACTGCCAGCCGCTCCCTCGCATCAGCGATGGGATGAGCGTTGCGCTCGGTGGGCGGACCGTGGGTGGCCCAACGGGTGTGCCCGATGCCGGTATTCCCGAACGGAGCGACCTCGCCCAGGGCGCTGATCAGCTCCGACAGCTTGCCTGCGCGGCGCAGCAGGCTGACCTCGCCATCGTTGAGGATGGCGATGCCTGCGGAGTCGTAGCCCCGATACTCAAGGGTCTTCAGTCCGTCGACGATCAACCGGCTCGCTTCAGCCAGCCCGGTGACCCCGATGATGCCGCACACGTCAGCTGCCCACCTTGCCCTTGAAGTAGTCGAGGGTCTTGGCCAAGCCGTCCGCCAAGACGACCTTCGGCTCCCACTTCAGGATCTCACGGGCTCGGGTGATGTCCGGGCGGCGCTGTTTCGGATCGTCTTCAGGGAGATCGTGGTAGGTGATCGTCGAACCCGATGCGGTCAGCTCTACGATGGTCTCCGCGAACTCTTTGATGGTCATCTCGGTGGGGTTGCCGATGTTGACAGGGTAGGGCTCATCGCTCTCGGACAAACGCCAGATGCCGTCGATCAGATCGTCGACGAAGCAGAACGAGCGGGTCTGTGAACCGTCGCCGAAGACGGTGATGTCCTCGCCTCGGAGCGCCTGGCCCATGAAGGCGGGCAGGGCTCGACCGTCGTTGAGGCGCATCCGCGGACCATAGGTGTTGAAGATGCGCACGATGCGCGTCTCCAGCCCATGAAAGCGATGGTAGGCCATGACCATGGCCTCGCTGAAACGCTTGGCCTCGTCGTAGACGCCCCGAGGACCCACCGGGTTCACGTTGCCCCAGTAGCTCTCTCTCTGGGGATGCTCAAGGGGGTCGCCGTAGCACTCGCTCGTAGAGGCCATGACGAAGCGGGCACCCTTCGCGTGGGCGAGGCCCAAGGCCTTGTGCGTACCCAGGGAGCCCACCTTGAGCGTGGGAATCGGCATCTCAAGGTAGTCGATGGGACTGGCCGGCGAAGCGAAGTGGAAGACGCGATGCACCTCACCCGGCACATGGATGAAGTCGGTGACGTCGATTTTCACGAATGTGAACTTGCCGGTCTCGAACAGGTGCTCGATGTTGGCCATGTCGCCGGTGCTGAGGTTGTCCATGCAGACAACGTCCCAGCCCTCAGCGATGAGTCGCTCGCACAGATGCGAGCCCAGAAAACCCGCACCACCGGTGACGACTGCCCTCATGTCTTGAACTCCTTGAATCGATTCGTGTCTTGTCGTTGTGGCCGTCGCCAGATCAGCGGTTGTCTTCAGGATCGTCGGACGCCTCGCCCTCAGGCGCTGTATCGTCAGGTTCGGAACCTTCGTCGGCAGCGGGTGCTGGTCCGTCGTCGCTGTCTGGTTCTGCAGCGGCCTCCTCCGGAGGGTCGCCAGCTGAATCATCGGCAGAAGGGGGCGCTTCACCAGAGGCGGGATCATCAGCCGTCTGGCCTGCGTCAGCTGTCAGGCGCTCGTACTCTGCCAGCACGGCGGGCGAGACCCAGAAGCTCAGGGCTTCCAGGTCTTCGGCGGAATGACCCTTCCGCCGGGCCGTGACGTAATCGTCAAAGGTGATCGCCGTCATGCCGGGGGGCGGGGAGGGGTTCAGGCTCGCTTCGGCGCCGGCCACATCGTCACCACCGACGAGCCCAGGATCGAAGGGCTCTCCAGCGCCCTGCAGCAGGGAAGGCGCCCCTCGCCTCAGCCGCTCGAAGACCATGCTTGTGCCCGCGGGGATCCTCGCCCGCACTCCGCCCACGGTGAACGCCGCCTTGTTGTCCTCCGTGGCGTGGGACGTCACCACCAAGCGCTGGGCGTCGTGCTCGACCTCAAGGGGGCCCAGCTCGCGCAGAGTCAGCCCGGCCCAGGATGCGTCGGCAGGGCCCAGCCGCCGGGTCCGCTGGCGGAAATATGGCAGGCCCACCTCATCACCGCGAGCCAAGGTCAGCACGCCCCTACCGCTCTCAACCGAGGAGGCTGCCTCCTGAGTCATCTGTCCACGCACCAAGACGGGATTCCCGCCCTCGTTGCGAATGCTCAAGCGCCCAGGGACCACCCGGACAGTGATCCGACCGTCGATGAACTCTGCCTCGGTGCCACCGGGCAGCAAGCAGACGATCTTGCGCCCCCCCGAGGTCAGCTCGGCCGTGGTCAACAGGGGGAAGCGCAGCTCGTCCACGACCTCGCCGCCGCGCCGCTTGCCCAGGGCGTGAATGATCAGATGTCCCGACGCGTACATCTCCAGCTGCCCGCCCTCAGCCAGGACCACAGAGGTGTGACCGCTGGGCCCCTGCTCGACCTCGTCCCCGGCTGACAGCTCGACACGGGGGTCGAAGAAGTAGAGCACCCGCTCGCTGCCGTCCGCTGCGAATCGGACGGCCACTGAGTCATTCAACCTGCGAGCGATGACGGTCTCGGCCTCGCTGGCTGGGGGCGCCGCTTCGTCCCGACCCTCTTGAGCCGGCTCGGCCGCTGCAGGTGTGGGTGTCCCTTGGCTTTCTTCAGCGGCCTCGGGCGCCGAGGGCTCGGGCGCGTCCCGACCCTCTTGAGCCAGGGCCTGCTGAGGCCAGCTGATCAACAAGGCCAGAGCACACCCCAGACCCAGGCCGCGGCCACTCACGACGAGTCCCCTGGCCGCTCCATGGTGGGGATGAACGACGTGTCGTAGTCGCCAGCCCGAAAACGGGGGTCATCGAGGATCTCGTGATGGAAGGGCACGGTCGTGGAGATGCCTTCAATCACACACTCGTCCAAGGCCATGTGCATGCGCCGAATGGCCTCGTCTCGTGTGGGCGCGTGGACCACGAGCTTGCCAATCATGGAGTCATAATGAGGCGAGATGGTGTAGCCGCCGTAGGCGTGGCTGTCGAAACGCACGCCCATGCCGCCGGGCTGGAACAGGCGCCGGATCTTGCCGCAGGACGGCCTGAAGCCATGGGACACATCTTCGGCGTTGATGCGGCACTCGATGGAAGCGCCTTCCATGGTGATGTCCTCCTGCCCGAACGACAGAGGCATGCCCGCGGCGATCTTGATCTGCTCCTCGACGATCTCGACGCCCGTCACCATCTCGGTCACAGGGTGTTCGACCTGCACCCGGGCGTTGAGCTCCATGAAGTAGAACCGCCGGCGGTCGTCCACGAGGAACTCGACGGTTCCGGCATTGACGTACCCAGCCTTGCGGCACAGATCGATGGCGGCCTTGCCCATGCGATCCCTCAGCTCGGCATCGAGCGCCACCGAAGGGGACTCCTCGAGGAGCTTCTGGTGACGACGCTGAATCGAACACTCACGCTCGCCCAGATGCACCAGGTTGCCGTGGGTGTCACCGATGATCTGGATCTCGACATGCCGAGGGCCGGTGACCAGGCGCTCGATGTAGACATCAGGATTGCCGAAGGCCACGTCGGCTTCGGTGCGGGCGGCGTTGAAGGCCACCGACAACTCGTTCGGCGCCAACACCGGGCGCATGCCCCGCCCACCCCCGCCAGCGGTGGCCTTGACCATGACCGGGTAGCCGATCTCTTCAGCCAGCACCCGGGCCGCCTCTTCGGTGGGCACGATGCCGTCACTGCCGGGCACGATGGGCACGTCGGCCGCCCGGGCCATGGCTCGCGCGGTATTCTTGTCCCCCATCTGGGCGATCACCTCAGCAGGCGGGCCGATGAAGGTGAAACCGCAGGCCTCGACCATCTCGACAAAGCGGCTGTTCTCGCTGAGAAAGCCGTAGCCAGGGTGGATGGCGTCGGAGTCGGTGATCTCCGCGGCCGCAATCACCCGATTTGTGTCGAGGTAGCTCTTCGCAGGAGAGGCGGCGCCAATGCACACCGCCTCGTCTGCCAGGTCAAGATAGCTGGCGTCACGATCGGCTTCTGAGTAGATCGCCACCGACTCAAGGCCCAGGGCCTTGCAGGCGCGAATGACCCGCAGGGCGATCTCTCCCCGATTGGCAATAAGGACCCGGCGGAACACGTTCAGCGCAGCCGGAGGAGCATCAGGGTCTGGCCAAATTCGACGGCTTCGCCGTTCTCGACCTCGATGGAGACGACTTCACCCGCCATGTCTGGCGTGATCTCGTTCATCACCTTCATGGCCTCGATGATGCAGACCGGCGAGGAGGTGTCGACCTTGTCGGAGACGCTCACGAACGCAGCCGCCTCAGGAGACGGCGCACGGTAGAAGGTACCGACCATGGGCGACACAAAGGCGTGCAGGCTCTCGTCAACCGGCTCGCTTGCCGCAGCTTCCACAGGCGCGGCCGGCGTCGAGGATGACGCCAGCGGGGCAGCCGCCGGAGTGCCAGCCACTGCGCCCTGAGTGAGGCCAGGCACGCCACCCCGGGAGACGTGGATCTCCTTGGAGCCGTCAGCCTCCACCGCGTAGCTCACGTCGATGAGACCGTGCTCTTCCATGAGCTGGGCCAGGGCCTCGACCTCGCTGAGCAGGCCACGCTTGGGCGTCACCGCTGCCGCTTTCGTCGACTTCCTGGCGCTGGTCTTGCGGGCAGCCTTGCGAGTGGCCTTGCGCACCGCCGCCGCTGACCTGGGAGCGGCCGTGCGCGCCGTCGCCTTCTTGGCCTTGGAGCGGGGCTTGGCACTGCCGCCCGCGCTCTTCACAACGCGCGGTGCAGTCGAGACCTTGGTGGTCTTCTTGCGTTGACCGGCCTTCTTCTTGGCTGGCGTTGCTTTGCGTCCGGTCTGCTTCTTGCGTGCTGCCACGGAAGAGATCCTCTGGGTGGTTCGTAGAAAGGGTCCAGCGCGAAGGACGACGTTACTCGGGGGCGCTCACCCGCTCGGAGTACGTACCCACTCGGGTGTCGACCTTGATCCACTCGCCCTGGTTCAGATAGACGGGAACTTGCACCACCGTGCCTGTGTCAAGAGTCGCAGGCTTGGTGCCACCTTGAGCTGTGCTGCCCTTGACCCACTGAGTGGTCTCGACCACTTCAAAGATCATGTGGTCGGGGAGCGCGATGGAGATGACCTCGCCATCGCAGACCTTGAACTTGCACACGGTGTTCTCCTTGAGAAAGGGGAGCATCGGTGCCACCAGATCTTCATCGACAGGGGACTGGTCATAGGTCTCGGGGTCCATGAACACGAAGGCGCTGCCGTCCCTGTACAGGTACTCCATCTCGACCTTGTCGACCATCACCTGCTCGACCTTGTCCTTCGAGTCGTAGGTGATCTCTTTGATTGCGCCCGTCTTGGTGTTCTTCAGTCTCGTGCGCACGAAGGCGCCACCCTTGCCGGGCTTGACGAACTGATAGCTGACAATGTCGAACAACTGACCGTCGACCCGCAGGGTCATGCCGTTGTTGAACTGGTTTGTGGAGATCGTGACCATGAATGGGCGTCGTCCGGGGATGTGGCTATTCGGGCCATTGAACCGGCCGTCCCCCACCGAATCAACAGGGGTGGGTCAGGCCGAGGGCTGCTCAACCGCTGGACGGCCCAGCACCAGGGGAGAGGCCAGAAGCGCCATGCAGATGGCCAACGGAGCGATGTGGAGCAATAGGCGGCTCATTGTCAGGCGCATCAGGAACCAGACCACGTGCTGTTGCTCGGTCAGGTCCGGGAGCCCTGGGATGAGATTCGGGCTTCTGGCGATCTCCAGAGCGGCCGGGCTGCTCCAGGCCGTGACCAGATAGGCGAAGGCGTAGCTACCGAATTGGAGCACCACCACCACGAACAGGAAGCGCAGGACCGGCCGCTTGAGCAGCCCTCCCCCAGCGATCACAAGAACCACGATCGCCGGCCAGGTGATGTTCCAGGCCCGCAGATCGAGCATCTCGACCTTCAGGCGCATGAGCACCACCACGACCCGGTCGAGACCTGCCAGCAGGGCCTCCATGTTGAGCTGGGCCAGATAGTTCTCATCGGTCGCCGGCAGCCCGGCGGCGATCCGTCCCCAGAGCAGGGCGTAGATCAGGGCAGCCAGACCTGTCACCCCCAGAGCCCTGCGCCAGCGGGCATGAGGCACCGAGATCAGCAAGGCCAGACCCACCACAGGAATCAGGGGCAAGGCTTCGTTCTTGGTCAAGGTGGCAAAGGCCAGGGCCAGGCCCGCCTCGAGATGGGCGCGATCCCGCCGACCTTCGAGGGCATCGATCGCCGCCAACCCCAGCCCGGTGATGAACAACGCCAGGGGGATGTCGGCCATGCCGGCGAACGCACCGGCGCCCGGGGGCGGCGCCATGATGTAGGACACCAGGGGCAGGTGGGCGATCCAGGCCGCACCCAGCGCCGCACAGAGCGGGCCGACGCGGCGGCACAGAGCGCCATACACCACGGCCACCAGGGACACCGCGAACCAGGGGAAGATGGCCGTGGCCAGGCGGTCGTTGAACTCGCCCGAGACCAGCGCGGGCAGGTTGGCGATGTGGCTCACCAACGGCGGGTAGCGCTGGTGGGTGAAGCCGAAGTCCGGGTCGGTGGAGATGCGCCCCAGCAAGGTGCCGTCGACGAACAGCACCTTGGCCTTGAAGATCCAACGGGTCACCGCGTCGAACTGAAAACTCTGCCGTATCCAACCGGAGCGCACGGCCACGGCGACGCCAAAGGCTGCGATGAGCAACAAGGCCACGGTGAGGGCGATGTGCGTCGCCGGCTTGGTGGTCAGCCGCGCCTCGTCGGCCACAGGAGCGCGGGGCGGCGCACCGCGAGCGGTCAGCAGCAGCAACAACGCAGTGGCCCCGATCAGGCTGCCCAGACTCACGGGCGTGATCAACACACCCACGCTGTCCAGCAACATGGACAAGGCCCCCACCAGCCCCAGGCCCAGCATGAGCCCGCGACCGAAGCGTTCGATCCAGCCGCAGGAAGGCCGGCCCAGCAAGGCCCGGTCGAGCAACATGCCCAGGCCCAGGCAGATCAGCAGGGGCAGTCCCACTGCCATCAGGTCAGCGGCCATCACACGCCCTACCTTCCCGCAGCTTTCTCTGCATCACGGCCCGCCTTGATCGCAGCCAACTCTTCCTGGGTCATCTCTGACCAGGCGCGCATGTTGGCTCGCAGGACGTGGGTGGTGCCGGGCAGATCGGGGTCTTCGTGGGTGGTACCGCTCTCCCGCGTACCAAAGGTGTGGCGCAGGGGATAAAGCAAGGCCATCAGGGGCCAGACGTCGTTGCGCACCACGCCTTTGAACTGCACCAGCGAATGCTCGTCCGCGGTCTCACGGATCTTGTTCAGCTGACGCAACAGGTTCGTCCAGTGCACCCGAAAGACCTCTTGTTCTCGGCCCGGATGGGTGATCGAACGCAACACCGCTCGCACCGCGTCGGAGTCGGGCCCGGCAGCCAACAGCTGCCGGTCAAGCCTCAGGGCCTCGTAGGGGTCACCGAGCCCGAGCGGGTCGCCACGAACCGTATCTGGGACCCAGCGCAGAGCCAGGGACAGCACCACCAGCATGGCCACGACCTGGGTAACAACTTGACGATCCATGGGTCTCTGTCGGGGTGCTTGCCGAGACGCCCAGACCGCTCGGGGGTCAAGGCGGCGGGGATCTTAGCATCGCCAGCCGAGGCAGACGATCAACGGCCCGAACCCAGGTCGTCGGCGCAGTCAGCCACCGCTCCCGCCAACAGACGCAGACCGTGGCCCACGGCAGGCAGCACAGCCGTGAGGCACTCGACCGCGCCCTTGGGGCTGCCAGGCAGGTTGACCACCAGCGCTCGGCCCAAGGTGCCCGCTGTCGCCCGAGAGAGGTCGGCAGTTGGCGTCGCCTCCCGAGACCTGGCTCGCATGGCCTCGCCCAGCCCGGGCAGCTCCCGCTCGATCACAGCTCGGGTGGCTTCGGGGGTCACGTCCCTGGGAGCGATGCCCGTGCCGCCGCTGGTGAGCACCAGGGGCACCTTGGCAGCGGCGTCGACGATGGCTTCGGACAACGCCTCGACCTCGTCCGGCACGGCCACCGTCGCCTCAAGGGCGAACCCCGCCTCGGCCAGGGCCGCTGCCACTCCCGCGGCGGTGGCGTCGCTGCGCTCACCTCTCGAGACCCTGTCAGAAGCCAGGATCAACCGCACCGCCCAGGCCTGGGTCTCGCTCACGGCTGCTGCCTCGAAGTCGCCTCGCCCGGGCCGGCGCCGCGCTCCCAGGTGCCGCTGCGCCCCCCGGACTTGTGCTCCAGGCGCACGTCGGTGAGCACCAGCCCCCGATCGATGGCCTTGAGCATGTCGATCAGGGTCAAGCCCGCCATGGCCACCGCGGCGAAGGCCTCCATTTCGACGCCCGTACGCCAGGTGGTGCTCACAGCTGCGGTGATGGCCAGCCCGTCGCCTCCGTCTGCGACGATCGAGACCTCGACCTGATCGATGGGCAGCGCATGGCACAGGGGGATCAATTCTGCCGTCTTCTTGGCGCCGCAGATGGCCGCCAACCTGGCCACCTCGATCACCGGACCCTTGGGTCCTCCGCCCGCCAGGGCAGCCGCCAAGGTCTCAGGAGCCATGGTCACCCGACCGCTGGCCACCGCCCGGCGGCGAGTGAGGGGCTTGCTCCCCACATCAACCATATGGGCTCGACCATCGTTGGAGACATGTGTCAGTGGGTTGTTCATGCCCCCATGCTAACCCGTCCGATCGTCCGACGGCTTCGCGTCCATCAAGTGACGCCCTCGTTTTGGCTGGCTCAGGTCCGCAGGGCGTGACATACGATAAGTGAAGCCAAGAGGATCACTCCGAGGAGCCATCTATGTTCGCCCCCCTCATCGCCCTTGCGCTGTTGCTGCCCGTCGACGACCTGCAGTCTCAGCTGGACGACGTACTCTTTCGGCTCTCTGACGCCACGGGCGCCAGGCGCTGGGACCTGGCGAAAGACCTCCGCGACGTGGCCAGGGCCGACACGGCCGTGGCCGTTCCCCTGCTGATCGAGAGTGCGGGCGGTGCCGACCAGCAGCTGACCTTGATCATCGGCTCGACCCTGCTTGAGCTCGACGCCCCCCACGAGGCCGCCGAGCTGCTCCTCGCCCTGATCGACGAGGGCGCGGCTGACGAGGCCCTCTCGCTGCTGAGCGACCAGGCCTTTCGCCAGGTGCCGGAGGTGGCCGAACACCTGACCGAAATGCTGGAGTCGCCCCTGGCCGCCTCGCGCCGGGTGGCCGTGGCCCACACGCTCTACAAGGTGGGCAAGGTCCAGTCCAAGCTGTCGTCCCGCAAGATCATGATCGACGCCTTGAAGAGCGACGACTTCGACGTGGCTGCGGAGGCGGCCCTGGCCTTGGCGGAGATCGGCGACTACGACGCGTCCCGCCCCATGTTGCGCATTCTCAGTGCCGACACGGGCGTCATGGGCCAGCTGGCCCGGGCGCACCTGAACACCGACCGCAAGATCGAGTACTACGACAACAAGCTCTACCGCCAGAGCCGAGACGGCAGCCCCTCGCTGATCCCCCTGCCTGGAGGTGAGCTGTTCACCAAGGGGCCTGGCAGTCTCGATGTGATCGAAGAACTCATCGCCAAGATCCAGCAGCATCACCTGCTCGGCGATCAGCTCACGGACGCTGAAGGGCGCGAGCGCCTGATCACCTCGGCGGCCAAGGGCATGCTCATGGCCCTCGACCCCCACTCGACCTACTTCAGCTCCGCCGAGTTCGAGCGCTGGATCATGGACCTCAAGCGACACTACGCAGGCATCGGCGCCTACGTCGACACGATCAACCAGGTCTTCACCATCACCAAGCCCATCTACTCGGGGCCTGCCTACGGCGCGGGCCTGATGTCGGGTGATCAGATCCACAAGGTCGACGGCTGGGACACCTTCAATCAATCGAACGACGAGATCATCAAGCGGCTCAAGGGCGAGCCTGGCACCGAGGTCACCATCTCCGTGTACCGCAAGGGCTGGCAGAAGACCCGGGACTACGTCGTCGCCCGCGCGGTCATCGACATCGACAGCGTGAACTTCGAGCGTCTGCCCGGAGACATCGGCTACGCCGAGGTGTTGAGCTTCGCCGACACCACCTCCGCAGAGCTGGCCCAGGCCCTCACCGCCATGGATGAGCAGGGCATGAAGGGGATGATCCTCGACCTGCGCAACAACAGCGGCGGCTACCTCGACGAGGCGGTGCGCATCTGCTCGCTGTTCCTCGACCCCGGACAGCTCGTGGTCTACACCGAGGGACGAGAAGTCGAGCGCCAGAACTTCTACACCCAGATCGTCCCCGGCATGGCAGGGCCCTACCAGGGCCCCGTGGTCGTGCTGGTCAACGAGCGCAGCGCCTCCGCCAGCGAGATCGTCGCCGGCTGCCTGCAAGAGTACGGCCGGGCGACCGTTGCGGGCACCACCACCTACGGCAAGGGCTCGGTGCAACAGGCCATGCCCCTCGACAGCCGACCCGGCGACGCGCTGCTCACGGACCAGAACCACAATGGCGTCTACGACCCGGGCGATCGCTTCGACGATCTGGACGGCGACTCGAAGTACAGCTACCCGGTGAACCTCAAGATCACCAACGCACGTTACTACCTCAGCTCGGGCCGCTCATTGCACACGGAGCGAGACCTCGAATGGCGGATCATCGAACACGGCGGCGTTGACCCAGACGTGGTGGTCGAGTTCGAAGGCATCCCCGGCTGGCAGAACAACGAGTGGTCGCTGCTGCTCGACAAGCTCGGCGAAGAGGTGCCCTTCAAGGACTACGTGCAGGAGACCTTCCCGCTGCACCGTGAGCTGTTCTACGAGCTGGCTGCCGGTGACGACCACGACACCAGCCGCTACCCCGGCTGGGGCCAGTTCCGGGACAACCTCGAGACGGGGCTTCCCGATGACACCCTGCGCCTGATCCTGCGGGGCGAGGTGCGCAACGCGGTGGCCGACGACCGCGGCAAGGCCTTCCCCGGCGGGCTGGTCTACGGCGACTGGCAAGAAGACACCCAGTTGCAGATGGCCATCGCGGTCCTGGGCAAGACCCTGCCTTTCGACCTCACCGCCTACGAAGCCTACGATGACTTCGCCGACCTGGATCCCTTCTCCGACGAGGGCTTGATCACCTCGTCTTCCGACGACGAAGGCTAGGAGTCTGTGCTCGGCACGCGGCGCTTTGCCCACGCGCAGCCAAGGGCAGCAGGGTCTCTAGGCTCCCGCCGCAGACAGCGAGGTCACGAGGGTCCCGCGATCTCTTCGGTCACGGGCTCAGCCGTCTCGGGCCCGGCCCACTCGCGGTAGAAGCCCTGCCCCAGCTCTCGCCAGAGCACCTTGCAGATCAGGGCCAAGGGCACCGCAGCCAACACGCCGAAGGTGCCCATCAAGCTGCCGCCCGCGAGCAACACCACCACCAGGGCGATGGGATGGAGACCGGTCTCCTTGCCCAGCAAGAACGGGTAGAGCACCGCGCCTTCGAAGGCCTCGGCCGCCCCGAAGAGCGCGATGACGTAGATCAGGGCGTCCGTGCCGCCGCCCTGCATGGTCAGGGCCAGCAAGGCCGCCGGCAGGACGCCCGCCAGAAAGCCCAGAAAGGGCACCAACGACAAGAGACCCGAGACCAGGGCGATGGGCAGGGCGAAAGGGATGCTCATGAGCATCATCCCCACCCAGAGCATGACCGCCTTGACCAGGCCACAGGAGAGCCTGCCGCGGAGAAACGAGACCAGCTCCTGGCCCACATCCCGGGCCACCCGCTCGGTCATGTCCCGGTGTCGCAGGGGCACGAGATCGTGCAGGCGCTGACGGATCGCCGGATACTCCACCAGAAAGAAGAACAGGTAGAAGGGGATCAGCACCAACAGGGTCAGCAGCTGAAACAGCCCGCCAGCCTGAACCGCTGCCGACTCGATGCCAGACGAGAGCACGCCGGTGGCGGGCCCTCCCAGCTTGTCGAGCAGGTCGAGCACGCCCCGGCCCAGATCATCGAGGGCGTCGCCCCACACACCGTCGGGCAACCGGGTGCGCTCACTGTTCACCAGACCCTTCAAGGAGATCAACGCGCCGCCGTCCCAACGACCGTTGCCGTTGAGATCGATGAACTCGCCGCGCATGCCCGGACCCAGGGACAGGGTCACCAGACCGTTGCCGTCCAGATCGCCGTGGAACTCCTCGCCTTGCAGGGCTCTGCCCAGTGCGCGGAACTGTCCGCTCACCCCGGCGGTGGCGACGAACACCAGCAGCACCAGGGCCACGTAGAGAATGGAGACCGTGGCGACCCGGGGCAGCTTGAAGCGACCGGCTGCGTCCACAGCTGGGTTCAGGATCACCGCCAGGATCATGGCGAACAGCACCGGGCTGACGACCTCAGACAGGGTCGAGGCCAGCACGAGGATCACCGTCGCCAGCAGGATCGGGAAGACGATCCGCCGGTAGCGCAGGGTCATTCGGCCGCCGACACTCGCTCGCCGAAGACCCGTTCACGGTGGGTAGAGCGCATGGTGCTCACCACGTCAAAGGCCTCGCGGAAGCTGTAGCCGTTGCAGAAGTCGCTCTTGCGGTCGGAGTCCTGCTTGTTGAGCAGCCGACACTCCACCAATCCGAACACGATCTCACCGAAGTCTTCGGTGCGGTGGACGCCCCAGCGCTCCAAGACGAGCCTGGCCAGGGGGCCATAGAGCTCGAGGGCGAAGTCCTTCAGACCATCCAGCAGAAGCACCGCCGGCACGTGGCCGTCCTCCTGGACCTCTGGGGCAGGGCCGTCACGCTCCAAGACGAAATCAAGGGCGCGAAAGACGAAGTGGTACGCATCCGGGGTGTAGCGGCTGTCGGCAGCTGCCAGGTCGCTGATGCGGGCTTGGAGAGAGGTCTCGGTGGGCATGTCTTGAGGCTGGGGAGCGTTGCGGGGACCCTCCTTATCGGCGGTTGCCCCGAGGCCCTTGACCACCCCCTAGGGATAGCGCTTCGCCAGCCCCGGCCCCCCTACCAGTGCCGCGACGAATTCGCACCCCAAGGCAGCCCAGATCACAGAACCGGGGACGTGGCGCCGAAAATCGTGCCCAGCTTCAAAAACCGCCGATTCGAGCCGGTTCAGGACCTCGATCGGTGGAGGCTCGGCCCCCATGGGTTCAGCGGCGGTCAGCAAGTCGTCCGGGGAGCCGCCGCCGCCCAGCAGGGCCAGATCACGAAGCCGCGCATGGAGGACCTCGAGGAGCAGCTTCGCCAGAGCCACCTCTTCGAGCTCGGGGGAGTCTGCGGTGGCCTTCTCCACGAGACCGGCCAGCAGGGCACCGAACGCCGTGCCTGCCCTCGGCTGGTTCATCAGCGCATCGAGGGCTCTCAGCAGGGTGCCCACTTCCAGAGCCCGCAGGGCCTCGAAGCGGCCGGGCCGTCCCCGGGCCAGACCCACCAGGAGCGGGTCTTCGTGCGGCGCCAGCACAGCCATCTCGCTTGCCGAATGAGGCGCCAGGCGGATCTCCTGGCAGCGGGAGCGAATGGTGTCGAGCAGGCTGTTCTCCCGAGCCGTGACCAGCACCAGCAGCGCCCCCTTGGGCGGCTCCTCGAGGGTCTTGAGCAGAGCGTTCTGGGCCTGCTCGTTGAGATCGTCAGCCGAGCGGATGATCACCGACCGACCACCGCCCTCGACAGCTCCCAGACTCAAGGCGGGGATCAACCCCTGGCGTACCTG
This sequence comes from uncultured Phycisphaerales bacterium, assembly GCA_964537035.1. Lineage (GTDB taxonomy): Bacteria > Planctomycetota > B15-G4 > B15-G4 > B15-G4 > CAZIAK01. Next base: position 323,624 of record CAZIAK010000001.1, read on the forward strand.
ATCCACGGTGATCTCCAGCCGGCTGCCCAGGCCCTTGGGGTCGGCGTCTGCAGGAGGGTTGCGCCGCACCAGCTCCAGGTCGGGGTGGTTTCCCGTGAGCACCTTCTTGCAGCTCGGACAGTGTCCGCAGGGCCCGCTGTCGGCCTGACACCAGCGCAGGCAAACGACCCACAGGGCCAGCGCCGCCTTGCCGATGCCCTCCTCGCCCGTGAGCAGCAACGCGTGGGGCAGCCGGCCAGCCCGCCAGGCCGCCACAAAGTCGGCCCGCGCTCCTGGGTGTTCTGCAGTGAGCTCCTCAGACCACATCTGCCAGGCCCGAGCAGATCTGGGCGAACACCTCGTCTGCTCCCTTGCTGGCATCGACGGTCAAGAACTGCTCGGGTCGCTCGCCTGCGTAGCGAGCGTAGGCTTCTGCCACCCGGCCGAAATAGGTCAGCCCGCGGCTTTCGATCTGATCGTCCTCGCCCTCGCGCCGGGACGCTGCCAGCTCGGGGTCGATCTGCAACAAGACGACCTTGTCGATCTCCCGGCCGTAGGTCACGACCCGGGCCAGCTCGAAGATGGCGCCTTCATCCTGCACCAGCCCCGCGCCCTGATACGCTGCGGTCGAGAAGTGCGATCGGTCGAGCAACACCACCTCGCCCCGGGACAAGGCCGGCAGCACCTTGGCGTGATACAGCTCGGAGCGACAGGCCATGTAGAGCAGCATCTCGGTGGTGGGCCCGCGCTCTGCGCCCTGGAGCAACAGCTCGCGCACGCCCTCGCCCAGGGCGGTCCCGCCGGGCTCACGGTGCAAGCTCACCGGCCGACCAGGATCACGCTCTCGGAGCCAGCTCAGCAGCCGCTCGGCTTGTGTGGACTTGCCGCAGCCGTCGATGCCCTCGAGCGCGATCAGCAGCCCCGACGATTCTTGCCCGGCTACCATTCGAGGTCGCGCTGGGCGCCCTCGAGACGACCCTGAACACGCTGAACCAGCTGCTCATAGTCGGCGTCGAGGCGCCGACGACGGTCGACCGCCCGGCGAGCGTAAGCCACGATCGACGGCGAGCGCAGCCGCAGCGAGCGACAGATACGGCGAGAAGACAGACCCAGGCTGTGGCTGGACAGATACACGCACAGATGGCGCACCGCGGCCACGTCACGAGACTTCTCGGCAGAGCGGATCCGCTCCCCTTCGATGCCCGTCTCTTCGGCGAGCATGGCGATCAGGTCGTCAAGGCGGCGGTCGGTGGGAGAGGGCTGGCGGAGCTGCTGTTGCACGTCAGCCTGTGCCACCGAGCGGCCGTCAGCGGCCGCCCGCTCGGCAGCCCCCCGGAGCAGTCCGATGGCGTCGGACAGTGAACCCGGACAATGCTCGGCCACGGCCCGGGTCACGCCCTCGTCTACTGCGACGGGCAACACCGCGGCCACGCTGGCCAGCACGGCTCGCCGGGACGCAGGGTCGGGTTCACGAAGAGCGACCACCATGCCCGCCAAGAAGTGGCTGAGCAGTCGATCGCTGAGGGCGAAGATGTCGCCAGGCGGGTGCCGTGAGAGGACCAACACCCGCCCCCCCCGTCGCAGCACCGGTTCGACCAGACTGACCACCATGGACTGGGCCGTGTAGCGATTGCGCAGGCGGTGGGCCTCGTCGATGACCAGCACATCCCGGTCGGCCCAGCTCCGTTGCAGCCGACCGAACGACCGGGAGCGCGACGCTGCGTTCACGTCTGCAGCCAAGCTCTCCCCAGAGAAGACGAGGGGATCGAGGTCAGGGTGGGCAGCGGCCAGGCGCGCCAGGGCGTGAGAGGCCAGCGCTGTCTTGCCAGAACCCTCGGGACCGTGAATGAAGAGCGGGTTGAAGCCTCCCGACGGATCGTCGACCCAGGCCTCGGTCGCCCGCAGCACCAGGCGGTTCGCCGTCGTGTCGACCAGCATGGGCTGGCGGGTGGCCCGGAGCGCAGCACTGCGCGGGTCTTGCGGCAGCACAGGCGTGGCAGCATCGGCCGCGGGCTTCTCTGCGGGGTTCACCGCAGGCGTCGAAGCATCGCTCAGGGCGGGTGCCCCGTGACGCGAAGAGGCTCGCCGTCTGGCCGCGGTGGCGCGCGACTCGGGCAGGGGCGTCGCCGCGGGCGGCAGACGGTTGCTGCCGTTCTCAGGCTGCCCGTTCACCTGGGTGCGCAAGCGCACCGGACTGCCAGTGATCTCATGAAACAAGGCCTCGATGTCCGCCCGGTACGGGCCGTCGAGCGCCGCCTTCACGTCGCTGTTCTCCACGCCCAAGGTGAACAGCCCCCGGCGGAACGAATGGGGATCGGCCCGCCCCAGCCAAAGATCATGGGCCGCAGCACCCCGCAGGCGACGAAAACCCTCCGCCACCGCCGTCCAGATGTCGCACCCTATGCCGTCCATCACCATTGGAGGAAGGCTATCACCGCCTCCCCAGGGGACTCAACTCCCGATCCCAGAGGGGCTGGTTGCCGTGCCAGCTGTCCCTTTACGATCCGCCAACGTCCGTTTCGTCCAGACGTCGCCGAGCGGTCTCCCTGAGCCCTTCGAGCAGGGACTGGGCCGCTGGCTCTCCCGCTGCTGCCGCCATGGGCAGCTGGGCTGGGCGCATGCCCAGAATCAGGTTCCATTGCTGTCTGGCGGCGATCGGGTCGCCCAGCTCGACCAGCAGCTCGGCCAGCTCCAGTCGGCGCTGGGGGTCGTAGGGCTCGATGGCCACCACCTCGGACAGCCAGCGCAGCTGAGCCTGGGAGTCTCCCTGGCGAGCCGCCTCTTCGACCAACACCAGACGGGGATCGATGGCCGCCTCTCCACGGTGGGCCAGGGTCGTCACTACGTCCAGCCACTCTTCCCGATCGTCCTGTGCGTCCAGCTGATGAAAGAGCAGCATGTTTGCGCTGCCGGGACCCACATCACTGGGGAACAGCTCGCGCGCGATGCGCAGGTAGTCCAGTGCCTCGTTCGTCTTCTCGGCTTCGGTGAGCAGTCTGGCCAGCAAGACCAGGCCATCGTGATCGACGTCGTTGCTGAGAGACCAGCTGCGCAAGCGCTCGATGGCCAGGCTCTTGCGCCCGCTCTCTACATCTCGCTCGGCCATGAGCCGAACGACCGCGGGCGTCTCACCCAACGTGGAGATGGCCCGCTCGAGGGCGGCGTCTCGATCGACCTTCAGACCCAGGTCGCCGTAGGCCTGGGCCAGAGGGACGAGCGCCTCCACGTCGCCAGCCTGTACCCGGCGACGCAAGGCGTCCTTGCCCCGTTCGTTGTAGCGGGGACGAATCGCCGCACGGCCCGCGACCTCGGTGTCGATGTAGTCGAGCAATCGCCGATCGAGTTCGGCAGCGGTGATGCCCAGGGCGTGAAGCACCGCCTCTCCCGTCGACCGATCATCGGCGAAGGCCTCGACGAAACCGTGCACGCCGTCGAAGCCGAAGTCTCGTTCGATCACCTCGCAGACCAGACTGCCAAGGAAGTAGCCCAGCATGACCGTGGAGCCATCTTGAAAGGCCTGCTCCATGCGCTCCACGGGGAAGATCATGTCGTTCGCCCGAGCCGTGAGCACCTCACGTTCAAGGGCACGGGCCCAGTGAGGGTCGACCTTCTTCTCTTCGACCACCGACACACCTTCGCTCAGCCAGCGGGGCATCCGTTGACGAGACAGGTTGAGCGTCACCACGTGGGCGTACTCGTGCACGGCGGTCTGCGACCACAAGAAGTGACCGCGCATCTGACTCAAGGGCGAGAGGATGGTGATCACGTTGCCGAAGCACGCGCCCAACGCACCAAATCCCTCGAAACCCACGGTGCGCACGGAGAAGTCCGGGTGATGGTCGAAGACCTCCACCAAGACCTCGTTCTTCGGATCGACACCCCACCGTTCGGCCATGTCGGCCCGGGCCGCATCGAGCTGTTCGGCCAACAACACGCCGTAGACGTCTTTTTCGCCCGGGGGCAGGGCCAGGTGAAAGCCGCTCTCCGTGCGCAGGCTCTCGGCACGCTCCAGCTTGGCCAACACCTCGAGCATGTTGTTGCGCCACGGAAACGGATAGGGGCTGCGCTGCAAGTGATCTTCGAGGGCAGCCCGAGCCTCGTCCTCCCGGCCTACGTTGGCCAGGCTCTGCGCCAGCACGGCCAGGGGGTCTTCGACCTCTGGCTGGATCACCAGGGCCCGCTCCAGTGGAGCAATGGACTCACCGAAGCGGTAGTGGCTCTGCAGCACCCGCCCCAGCAGCGACTCGAGGGCCGCACTCTGAGGGTGGGCTCGCTCAAAGTCGTCACGGGCAGCAGCGGCCTCGGTGGTGGCCGTGGTCAAGGCCAGAGCGACCCCGCGCAAGGCCAGGGCTCCCAGGTGGGTGGGGTTCGTTGCGAGCACCCGATCGGCGGCGTCGAGAGCCGGCGCGACTTGCCGAGCCAACAGGTCGGTCTCCCCGCGCAGCACCAGGGCCTCAGGATGAGTGGGGTCTGTAGCCAGGGCCTTGTCGAGGGCCGCTCGGCCTGCCCGGCCGTTGTTCCCGTAGAAGTAGGTCTTGGCTGCGACCACCTGGGCCTCGACGTGGCCGGGGTCGTCGTCGAGCACGTCTTTCAGTAGGGCCAGTGTGCGGTCCGGGCCGCCTGTGCCGGTCTGGCGCGTGGCCTGAAACGTCGCCCCGAGCAGCACCAGCACCTCGGGGTCCTCGACCTTGTAGTCCGGGCCCGTCTTGCCGTTCAGCTCGCTGTCCGCAAAGACGAGGGCCTGGTTGGCCAGGTCGTAGCGACGCAAGAACAGCAGCAGCCAGCCCACCTGCTTCAGCTCATGCCCGCTCATCTCGGATGTGCTGATGCGCACCGCGCCGTCGACGCCCACACCGAGAGCTGCGCGGGCGACACCCAGCGCTTCGGTGTGCCGGCCCATGGCTTCCAGAGCCTCGACCGTGAGGCGCTGGGCATCGCGCACGGGCAGAGTGCCCGAGCGACCCAGCTCAAGCGCCCTGGCCGCGCGCCCGGTGCGGAGCCAGAGGCGAGAGCGCAACCAAGGCAGCTCAAGCTGGCCCGCGTTCAAGGACTCTTCAGCATCGCCCAGCTGCCCTCGTCGATAGGCCTCGCGAGCAGCCAGCTCATTGGCCCTGGGGCTGGCGGGGTAGTCTCCCAGGTACTCGGCCAGCTCGCGCTGGGCCGACCAGCTCCCCCCGCCGTGGAAGTCCCGGGCCAGTTCGCTCAGAAACGCCAGGTCGTCGGCGGTCTCTTCTTGGGCCAGCAGCACCGGGGCCAAGAACGCGAGAGAGCAGAGCAGCGACCACGCACGAGTCATCACCATCGGGACAATCGCTCCGCCGCCTCGCGGCATCGTTCGAGACTGGGGACCAAGGCCAGACGCACCCGGCCCGCACCTGGCTGACGCTCCAGACCCTCGACGGTCTCGGTCAGCCACTCTCCCGGTAGCACGGCCAGGGCCGGGGGGCCATCGAGCAGATCGCGAGCGAAGCCCAGCCCGGTGGATCCCGTCGGCACGGTCACCCAGAGATAGAACCCAGCCTCCGGCCGCTCGACTTCACAGCCCGCAGCTCTGAGAGCGGGGACGAGCACCTCGGCGCGAGCAGCGTAGGCCGCCCGGGACGCCGCTGCGGGGCTGTCGTCTCCCAGAGCCGCGATCGCGGCGGCCTGCACGAACTGCGGTGTACCCGAGTCGATCTGGGTCTTCAGCTTGCGAAAGGTCGCGATCGCCGATGGGTCGCCAGCCACGAAGCCGATCCGGTAGCTGGTCATGGTGGCCTGCTTGCTCAACGAGAAGAACGAGAGCACGCCCTCGATGCCGGCAGAGAGAGCGCTGGCCGGGGGCTCATCGAACCAGAGCTCGCAGTAGGCCTCGTCTGAACAGAGCAGCACGCCTCGCTCGCGGCATTGGGAGGCGAGGCGAGCCATGGCATCGGCGCTCGCGATGCGCCCGGTGGGCACATGGGGCTGGGTGATCCAGACCATGGCCAGGCCCTCGGCATCAGCGGCCGGCAGGGCGTCGAGGTCGGGAAGCATGGGGCCTTTGTCGAACACGGGGTAATGCACGCAGCGCCCCCCGGCCATGTGGGTTCCGACCGCATAAGGTGGATACCCCGGCGATGGCGCCAGGACCACCTGGCCAGGGTTCACGAAACCCAAGGGCGTGTGAAACACAGCCTCTTTCGAGCCGCTGGTCGACGTGATCATGGTCGAGCTGTCGAGGTCCAACTCATGCCTGCGCTTGAGCCACGCCGCCGCCGCTCCACGATACTCGGCGCTGCCCACGTACGACGGATAACCCGCCTGGCGATGGCGCAAGAGCCCCTCACGGGCCGCCTGGATGACGATTTCAGGCACGGGCTCCGTGGGGTCCCCCACGCCAAAGTCGATGACGTCGACGCCCTCAGCCCGGCGAGATGCCGCCAGCCGATCGAGTTCGTCGAAGGCATAACCGCCCAGGGCGGCCAAGCGCTGAGACACGCCCACGGCGCTTACCTCCAGCTCGCTAGACACAGGTCAGGGATGGTCGCTGGCCCACACGCCGCCGTCGTCATGCCACTCTTTCTTCCAGATGGGCACCCGCTCTTTGAGGGTGTCGATGATCCAACGGCTGGCCTCGTAGGCAGCCGGTCGATGGGCTGAACTGACGGCGATGGCCACGGCCACGTCGCCGATCTCAAGCCGCCCCACCCTGTGCACGATGGACACGGCGGCCGCTCCGTGGGAGGCCTTGGCCTCGCTGGCCAGAGCCGCCAGTTCGGCCAGGGCCATCTCGCGATAGCACTCGTAGTCAAGGTGTGTCACCGCCGACCCTGCCGTGGCGTCGCGCACCCGCCCGACAAACAGCACCGCCGCACCTTCGCCAGGACCATCGACCGCAGCGAGCACCTCGGCGACCGGGATGTCGACCTCGACAACGTCGATCACCTTCAGCCTCCCGATACCGGTGGGATCAAGGCCACCTCTTCGGCGCCGGACAGACTCTGGTCCAACCCTGCATAGGTCTGGTCGACCGCGACCCGATAGGACTGCCCCGCCAACGCGGGCCAGCCACTGTTCAGAAGTGTGACCAGCTCACCCACCGTGGCAGGGGCCTCGACATCCAAGGCCCTGCTGCCCACGAGCTCAGCAAGGCTGGCAAACAGCAGCACCTGCATTGTCAGAACGGGACCTCGTCGAAGCCTTCCATCCCGCCGCCGCCACCTTGGTTGCCCCCCTGGGCACCGCCAGGGTTGCCACCTTGACCGCCACCCTGGCCACCGCCGTAGCCGCCACCGCCGCCTTGACCGCCACCACCTTGGCCCCCACCGAAACCGCCGCCGCCCTGACCACCGCCGCCTTGGCCACTCTTGCCGCCAACGAACTGAAAGTTCTCACCGGTGACCGAGAGCTTGCTGCGCTTGGAGCCGTCCTTGGCTTCCCACTGCCTGAAGTTGAGCCGCCCCTCGACGAAGATCGGATCTCCGCGGTGGAGGTACTGGGCGATCACCTCGCCAGCCCGTCCCCAGAAGGAGACATCGACGAAGGTCACTTCTTCTTTCTTCTCGCCGCCAGGGCCTCCCGCGGTGTACGTCCGATTGCAGGCCATGCCGATTTCGGTCACCGTCTGACCGCTCGGCAGGGACCGCACCTCGGGGTCGCGGGTGAGATTGCCTAGCAGGATTACCTTGTTGAAGCTCGCCATGTGACCTCTCGTGATGACCGCGTCGAGGCCAGGAGCTGGGCCCTCGACCTCGCTGTTGCTGTGTCTGGATGACGCAGACCACGGTGGTCAGCGCCTTGGCATCGTAGTCTCTGGGCCAGCAACGATCTCGTTGCACCCCGTCTGCCAGCTGGATTTTCTGTCCGGCTGCCGTAGTGTGTCGGCTGACAGAGCGTCGTGTGACGCAGCTCGCCCCATTACCGCGACTTTGAGACAGGCCCATGACTGACAAGAACCGCCCCAAGGAACGCCGGCTGCACCGCCGCATGATCATCCAGGGCAAGGTCGAGGTGGGCATCGAGGCCGTGGGATTGGGCCAACTGGTCGACATCAGCCTCTCGGGAGTGGCCTGCAAATCGCCCTCTGCCTTCACCGAGATGACGGTGCTGGAGATCAAGATGGCCTTGCCAACGGCTCAGGGCGAGCTGAGTTTTCAGGCGGGCGGCGCCGTGGTGCGCTGCGAGCCCCGAGACGACGACTCCCATATCGTGGCCATTTTCTTCACCCACATGGATGACAGCAGCCGCGAGAACCTCCAGGCCTTCCTGGCAGAGCAGGACGACGACCCGGCAGACCAGCCGGGCAGCTGAGCCGCACCCAGGCTGGGCTCAGGGGCGCTGAGCCGCGATGACCCGCTCGATCCCAGCCAGATCGTGATGCCGCTGCACCGAGGTCAGGCCCGCCGCCTCGCACGATTGCACCACCCGCTCGGCCTGTCCCCGGCCGATCTCGGTGAGCAGCCAGCCCCGGGGCACGAGAGCCACAGCCGCCTGCCGGGCCAGGGTGTCGTACAACTGGGTGACATCCCCCTCTCGGGGGACCAGGGCGCTCTGGGGCTCGTGACGGACATCTTCCGAGAGCTCGGCCCAATCCTCGGGTTCTACATAGGGCGGATTGGCCAACACGGCTGCCAGCGATCCGGGACGAGCCGCTGACAGGCCGTCGCACTGGACCAGCTGGATGGCATGAGTCTCTCCCGGGCCCCCGACCTCGCGACCTGCGACGTTCAGCGCCGCCAGATCGAGAGCTGGCCGGGATCGATCGATGGCCAGCACTCCTCGGCGCCGAGCCGTGACCAGGGCCACAGCGCCGCTGCCTGTGCCCCAATCGACCACGGGGCCGGGAGGCACTTGCCCCCCCTCATCGAGGTCAGCGAAAGCCTCCACGAGGGTCTCGGTTTCAGGACGAGGCACGAGCACCCGCTCATCGACGACGAGCGTGAGATCGTAGAAGTCCCGCCGGCCGATCAGGTAGGCCACCGGCGAACCGTCAGCCACTCGCCGATCCACCAGGGCCTGGCAGGCCCCCAGGGCATCCTCACTCAACTCATCGAGAGTGAGCAGGTCTGCACGGGAACAACCGAGCACCGAGCCCAGCAAGACTTCGGCTTCGAGCCGGGCCGACCCCGGGTCACCCGCCCGAGCCCGCAACGCCAGGGCCCAGGCGCGCAACAGTGGCTCAGCTCTTCTTGCGACCGCGCTTGCCCTTGCCGCCTTCATCCTTCTTCTTCTTGGCGTCACCGTCCTTCTTGTCAGCGCCGTCGGCGCCCTTGCCCTTGGCTCCGCTCTTGGCCGAGCGGCGAGCGGCGCCCTTGTCTTCTTTCTTCGTGTAGACCTTGCCCACAACGAAGAAGAACTGGACGGCGACGAGGGTCGAACCGATCAGGGTCAGCAGGAGGCCGGTGCCAGCAGCGTCGAGCATCTCCAGCGTGCTCATGGAGCCCGCCTGATCGTTGGTCTCCAGCAGCTTCATCCAGGTGACGATGGCCGGCTCGATCATCAGGAAGACCGGCAGGATCTTCTGGCGCCGGGTGTAGATGCTGTAGCAGGACGAGAACAGCAGCCACAGACCGATGATCAGGGACAGGGCCCCCAAGGTGGTCTCGACCCCGATCACGCCGGGCACAGCCATGAGCTCTTCGGACACCTCGACCGTACCGTCTGCGAGCGTGGTAGAGGACGACTCGGTCATCGGGCCCCAGGGCAGCAGGCAGCCCACGACGACCAGCAAGGCGCAGCCGAAGAAGCGGTAGAGCTCAGGCAGGGCCGTGCCGGAGAAGAAGGCGGCACCGAACGACGGCGGCGGCGGGGGCGCGGCGTACTGCCAGACCCACTGCCCCTGCTCCGGGTCGCTCTCTGCGCTGGCCCCTGGAGCGCTGGCCACCGAGGCTGGGCTCACCGGGGCTGCGCTCACGGGGGCGACCGGTTCAGGCTCAGCAGCTGGCGCCGAGTCGACGACAGGCTGCTCTGCCTCTGCGCCCCCTTCGAAGACGGGCTCTACGGGATCGAGCTCCAGCTCGGGCAAATCGTTCTGGTCGGGATCGGTCACTTCAAGTCACTCCTTCGCCAAGGGCGGCCAGCTTCATCTCCAGGTCCCGTTCTCGCAAGTCAGCGACAATGTCGCCAAGTCGTCCGAGCAGTACCGTCTCAAGAGTGTAGTTGGTCTTGATGCGGTGGTCGGTGACACGATTCTGGGGGTAGTTATAGGTTCGGATGCGCTCCGAGCGGTCGCCCGAGCCGATCTGGACCCGCCGTTCGGCGGCCTGACTGTCTCGGGCCGCCTCGTCGGCAGCGTCTTTCATGCGGGTCCGCAGCATACGCAGAGCGCGGGCTTTGTTCTTGTGCTGGCTCGATTCGTCCTGGCACTGAACCACTGTACCCGTGGGCACGTGGGTGATGCGCACCGCTGAAGAGGTCTTGTTGACGTTCTGCCCCCCAGGCCCGCTGGCCCGGTAGGTGTCGATGCGCAGGTCGCTCTCATCGATCTGGACGTCCACCTCGTCGGCCTCGGGCAGCACGGCCACGGTGGCAGCCGATGTGTGGATGCGCCCCTGTGACTCGGTCTCAGGCACCCGCTGCACTCGATGCCCGCCGGATTCGTAGCGGAGCAGGTCCCAGGCCTCGGCGCCGCTCACGGAGAGCACGACCTCCTTGTAGCCCCCCACCTCGGTGACGTTGCTGGTGAGTATGTCGATCTTGAAGCCCTGGCCTTCGCAGTACTTCGTGTAGAGCCGCACCAGGTCTGCGGCGAACAGGCTGGCCTCATCGCCGCCCGTGCCCGCCCTGATCTCTACCAGCAGGTCCCGGCCACGGTGGGGGTCGTCGTCGGCGATCTGCCGCCGCACCTCGTCGACCATGGTCTCCTGCTCGGCGAGCACCTCGGTCAACTCGTCACGGGCCAGGCTGACCATGTCCGGTTCGGCCTCCTCCTTGAGCATGACCTCGGCGGCTTCGCGGCGTTCGACCAGATCGGACCAGCGACCGTAGGTCTCTGCCTTGCCCCGCAACGCCCCCATCTCTCGCAGGAGGCTGGCCAGACGGCCAGGCTCGGCGTGCAGGTCAGGATCGCCGGACTGGGCCTCGAGCTCTTTGTAGCGCTCAGCGCACTGCCGCAGGCGAGCAAAGAGGCCGCTCGAAGACACGCTCGCCGACCATCAGTCCTCGTCGGAGGACGTCTTCTTGGCGGCCGGCTGCTGGCGGGCGCCGTAGCGACGCATGAACTTCTCGATGCGCCCGGCGGTGTCCACGAACTTCTGCTGCCCGGTGTAGAAGGGGTGGCAGGAGCTGCAGATTTCGACGTTGATCTTCGGCGTCGTCGAGCGGGTCGTGAAGGTGCTGCCGCAACCGCAGGTCACAGTGCACTCGACGTAGTCGGGATGGATGTCGGCCTTCATGATGACGCTCGAAAGTCTGCTTGGACGCTGAAATGTCAGTGGACACCGGCCATTCAGAGAATCAGCCGGTGAGACAAGCCCCGCATCTTAGGCGGCAGCTCTTTGGGATCAAGCCCCGAGCCCAGGAGGGCCCTGGCTTCTACGAAGGCAGGTCAGGGTATGGCCCGCGCACGGAGGGCCTCTGAGATGGCAATCGTCTGCCCTGGCAGCAGACCGTGCTCTCGGGACCAGCCTCGATTCAGCTCCAGAACGAAGCGAGCGGGGCGGAGGCTGTGAAAGCCAGGTTTCTCCACCGCCGGTGGGGCTTCTTCGACATTGATCACCACGCCCTCGTCGTCGAGGAACGCGATATCGAGGGGAATCAGGGTGTTGCGCATCCAGAAGACCCGAGCAGCCACGTCCGGGAAGATGAACAGCATGCCCTGATCGGCACCCAGGGAGGTGCGGTGCATGAGGCCCCGGGTGCGAGTCTGGGTGTCGAGGGCCAACTCGACGGTCACCGGGCGACCTGCCACGACCAGCTCCGCGCGACTGGAGTCCACCGCGGGGGCCAGCTGGACATCATCGCCACAGCCTGGGGCCAACCAGAGCACCGCCCAGGCGAACAGAGAGACCAGACCGCGCCGAGCACTGAGCCCGCCGACTGAAGGACAACTCGTCGCAGCGCAAGCTGACAGGGTCATGGCCGGGCCAGCTCCGCCAGCTCATCGGCGAGAGACCGCACCAAGGCCATGGGCAGCCCCACCACCGTGTCGTGGTCTCCGTTCACCAGGTGAGCAAAAGCGCCAGCATCACCTTGAATGGCATAGGCCCCCGCCTTGCCCTCCCACTCACCGCCCTCGAGATAGGTTCGCAGGGTGTGTTCATCGAGCAGATCGAAGCAGACATCGCTCACGGCCACTCCCGACACACCAGCCACCTCTCCGCTAGAGTCTGACGTGCGCGCTGCAGCCACCAGGGCGACGGACGAGACCACCTGATGGGTGCGGCCAGAGAGCTCGCGCAGCATGGCCTCGGCCTCTGGCAAATCGGCAGGCTTGCCCAGCACCCGATCGCCGATGGCCACCACCGTGTCGCCCCCCAGGACGCTTTCGTCTGGAAAGAGCTCTGCGCCAGCCCCCGCCTTCTCGCGGGCCAAGCGCTCGCAGAGAGCCGCCGGGGCCTCTGCCCGCCGAGGGGTCTCGTCGATATCCACCGCGCAGACCCGGAACTCCAGCCCAGCGTCGCTCAGGAGCTCAGCTCGACGGGGCGAGGCAGAGGCGAGAACCCAAGGCGCCAGCCTCTGCCAGGAACTCAGTTCATCATCTCCTTCATGGCCGACGGCCACTCTCTGTACTCAAGCTCACCGAGCTTGTGCAGGTGGGCCACAAGGCTCACCCGGTCGATGTGGTTCTTGCACATGTCGTTCAGGGCCTTCTTGGCCTTGCCCACCGCTGCGGTCTCGAGAATACCCAGGGTGCTGGCAGCCTCAGCCATTTCGGTCGACACCAGCACCAGGGTCTCTTTCTCGGAGAGCCACTGCACCAGGGCGTAGGCGTTGTGCAGGCCGAGATCGTCGAAGTCCTCGAGATACTCGAGCTGCCCCTTGGGCTTCTCTTCGAGAATGAACTCGAGCGAGGTCTCGTTGCGGTCTCCGTAGATCTGATCGATCATCTCGCGCAGGCGAGTCGAGCGCTCGTGGAAGCGACGAATGCCCGCGACCTTGCTGGTGCCCGACATGAGCCGGGCCAACTCGCTGCTCCGGGACACCCTGACCTCGTTCCAGTCGACGAACTCGGCCTTCAAGGCCTTCATGGCCTTCGTCGTCGTGAGTTCGGTGCCACCCTCGCGCAAGACCAGGTAGACCGCCTTCTCGAGAGTGTTGACCGTCTCGGGGAGGGTGATCGGACCGTAGATGCGATCGAGGTTCTCGCGAGCCTCCGCCAGAATGGTTTTCGGCGCTCGCTTGCGCTTCGGCTTGGGTGGCGCCGGTGCCGGCTTGGCCGCGGGCTTGGCCACGACCTGGGCAGGAACTTCAGCAACGGCAGGCGTCTTTACGGGAGTCTTCACTGAGGGTTTCGCTGCGGGGGATTTCGAGGGAGACTTCGTGGCAGTCTTGCGGGCTGCCTTGGGAGCAGTTTTCGGAGCGGCCTTGGTCTTCGTAGCAGCCTTGGCAGGCGTGGGCTTCTTGCTGACCTTCTTGCCTGTGCTCTTGGCTGTGGTTTTGGCTGCCGCTGTCTTGGCAGCCGTCGTTTTCCTGCTCGTCGTTTTCTTGCTCGTCGTCTTCTTGCTCGTCGTCTTCTTCTTCGCAGCCTTGGCTGACTTCGCCGCCTTGGACGCCCCGCTCTTGGAGGCAGGCGCCTTGCGGGACGAGGGCGACGCCTTCGGCTTTTTCGCAGCTGGACTCATGGTGAAGGGGAACTACTCCTCGGTCTTCTCGGGATCGGCAGCGGCGGGAGCCGGATCTGCCGTGGGGCTGGACTCGCTCGCGGCGGCATCGGCGACGGCCTCTACGGCAACCGCGACCGGCTCTTCTTCGGGCACCGGGCCGTCCTTGCGAACACCCAGCTTGCGCAACAGCGACGCGCAGGTCTCGGAGGGCTGGGCACCCACGGTGAGCCAGTAGTGAGCCCGGCGACGATCGATCTTGACCTTGTTGTCCAGGTCGGTCGCCCGAGGGTCGTAGCTACCGAGCTCTTCGACCGGACGACCATCTCGACGGGTGCGGCCATCGAAGACGCACATGCGGTAAAAGGGCCGGTTACGCCGGCCGATGCGCTTCAGCCGAATCTTGACTGCCATGTGTTCTGCTCCTGTGTCTTTGACCGCTGCCCGTGGTAGGCGCTCGGCGGTCGATGGGATGGGGATGGACGGGAAGGCCTTCGCTCAGCGGCGGCGCCGTCCCTGTTTCTTGCGTTTGCGTTCTGCCTTGCGGCTCTTGCGTCGGTCGTCCGCCTTGGCCCGGGGCAAGGCCTTGGCCGCGCCGGGCAGGCCGGGTCCAGAGCCGGCCATCTCTGCCATGGCGTCAGCGGAGGGCATGTCACCCAGCCCCATGCCGCCACCAGTGACCGCTCCCTTGAGTCGGGAGAACAGGCCCTGCTTCTTCATCTGTTTCATCATCTTGCGCATCTGCTCGAACTGCTTGAGCAGGCGCTGCACCACACCAACAGTGGTACCACTTCCCTTGGCGATCCGGCGCCTGCGGCTCGCGTCAATCTTCTCAGGGCTCAGGCGCTCACCGGGAGTCATCGAGAGCACCACGGCCTCGGTGTGGTCGACCATCTTGTCGTCGAGCTGCTCGGACATCCCTGCGGGCATGCCTGGCAGGTGGCCCATCAGGTCGCCCAGCGAGCCCATCTTGCGGATCGCTCGGAGCTGCTTGAGGAAGTCGTCAAGCGTGAAGCGGTCGTCGAGCATGCGCTGCATCTGCTCTTCGGCTTCTTTCTCGTCGACGACCTCCTGGGCCTTCTCGACCAGGCTGACCACGTCGCCCATGCCCAGCACACGGCTCACCAGCCGGTCGGCATGAAACTCTTGCAGGTCGGCGACCTTCTCGCCCACGCCCACGAAGGCCACGGGTGCGCCGGTCACGTGGCGCACGGACAGAGCCGCGCCACCTCGCGAGTCGCCGTCGAGCTTGGTCAGCACCACGCCGTCGAGGGGCAGGGTCTGCTGAAAGGCCTCGGCGGAGCGCACGGCGTCCTGGCCGGTCATGGCGTCGCAGACCAACAACGTCGTGTCTGGGTTCACCGCCGCGCGGATGCGCTTCAGTTCCTCCATCAGGGCGTCGTCGATGTGCAGACGGCCAGCGGTGTCGACGATGATCGTGTCGCAACCCGTGCGCCGAGCCTCTTCGACGGCCAAGGTGGCCAGGATCTCGGGTGGCTCGCCGGCCACGTGGAACACGGGCAGATCGTTGGCCAGCCCCAGCTGCTGCAGCTGATCGACGGCGGCCGGGCGCTGGATATCAGCCGCGACCAGCAACGGTTTGCGCTTCTGGCTCTTGCGCAGATGCACCGCCAGCTTGGCTGACGTGGTGGTCTTGCCAGCGCCCTGGAGGCCGGCCATGAGCACCACCGTCGGACGGCCGGAGGCGAAGCTGATGGGCTCGCCCTCGCTGGTCATCATGTCCACGAGCTCGTCGTGGAACACCTTGACCAGCATCTCGCCGGGCTTGACCTTGGACGTGACTTCGGTGCCAGCGGCCGTGGCCCGCACCCGCTCGATCAGATCTTTGGCGACCCGAAAGTGGACGTCCGCTTCGAGAAGCGCTGCACGGATCTCGTCCAGTGCCGTATCCATGTTGGATTCGGACAGCTTCCCGGAGCCGGTGAGGCTCGAGAAGACCTTCGTGAGACGCTGTGAGAGTGACTCGAACATAGGCCCCGGAAAAACGCGGTTTTGTACGAAATCAGGAGCAAATGATCAAGTGGCGGCCTGTTTCTCTCGGCGGATCGTAGCGCCCAGACTCGCCATGCGCTCGTCGATCGCTTCGTAGCCCCGATCGATGTGGTAGACCCGCCGAATTTCGGTCTCTCCCTCGCTGACCAGACCAGCCAGCACCAGGGCTGCGCTGGCTCTCAGGTCAGAGGCCATGACCGTGGCGCCGGACAGGCGGCTGGGCCCGATGACGATGGCCTGGGGCCCTTCCTTCCGGATCTGCGCCCCCAGCCTCAGCAGCTCAGCCACATGCATGAACCGATCGGGGAAGATCCGCTCGCTGATGACCGAGATACCGTCGGCCACCGTGGTCGCCGCCATGAGCTGGGCCTGCAGGTCGGTGGGAAACCCGGGAAACGGCAGGGTGGTCACGTCGGCGGCCCGCAACGGGCCCTGCGCTCGGCAGCGCACCCAGTCTGGCCCCCTGGTGATCTCGGCCCCCATGGTCGCCAGGGTCTCCAAGAGTGCGGTGAGTTGCAGGGGCTCGATGCCCTCGATGGTGACGTCGCCTCGGGTCATGGCAGCAGCCACCAGGTAGGTGCCCGCTTCGATCCGATCGCCCGAGATGGACACCTCGGCGCCGTGGAGCCGTTCGACACCATGAATCACGAGCCTATGCCCGCCAATGCCCTCGATCTGGGCCCCCATGGCGCAGAGGACCCGGGCCAGATCGCTGATTTCTGGCTCCATGGCCGCGTTCTCGATCGAGGTCGTGCCCTTGGCCAGGACCGCGGCACTGAGGACCTGAGCCGTGGCCAGAACCGACGGACCGGCCCGGCTGCCCAGGTAGACGCTGGCCCCCGTGAGTCGCTGTCCCGCCTCTGAGACGAGATAGCCCTCCTCGATGCGAAGGACCGCCCCAAGCATGTTGAGGCCCCTCACGTGCAGATCGACCGGACGGACCCCGAAAACACAGCCCCCCGGCATGGAGACCCGTGCCCGACCGTGCCTTGCGATCAGGGGCGCCAGCACGCAGACCGAGGCCCGCATGGTCGAAACCAGATCATAGGGCGCCTCGACGGACACCTCGCCCGTGGGCGTCAGCACCATGGAGTGGCCCTCGCGGCTCGTCTCCACCCCCAGGCAGGCCAGAATGCGGGCCATGGTGGCCACATCTCGGAGCCTGGGCACCCCACGGATCACCAGGGGTTCATCGGTCAGCAGAGAGGCCGCCATCACCGGCAGGACGGCGTTCTTGCTACCCGCCGCTCGGAGCTGCCCCTGCAGGCGGGCGCCGCCACTGACGATCAGCTTGTCCATATGCTGGTTTCCCGTAGGACCACGGCGCTTGACTGGCCGCGCCGGCCCACTAACATCGTCAGATTCGACACCCTCTTGGACTCACCTCGGGGAGAACGGCCACCCTGGCCCGGACGACGGTAGGTCGTCAGCAGCCCGGGTTCAACGAGCCACTCCCGTGCTGGCGCGCAACGCCTGGAGACTGAGCCGCCATGAGGCTGAGACATTGAACCGCCCCTGGACCGAGGCAACACCAGACCGCATGACCACCGAAACGACTGAAGCTCCCAGCGAATCCGATCTCCCCGAGACTCCCTCCACTGCCGAAACGCTCGCAGGCGAGGTGACCAACGAGGGGACCAACGACGCTCCAGAGATGGCGACTGCTGGCGATGACCTGGCGCCGCCCCACGACCTCGATCACGTCGATGACCTCGTCGTCGACGAAGAGCCCGCAGAACCCGAGATCGTTCGCGACTGGATGACCTCCGTCCCTTCCACTTGGGACGAGTGGTGTGCCCTGCGGCAAGAGGTCTGCGAATCTCCCGCGGCCAGCACCAGCTTCCGCAACTGGATGATGAACAAGCTGGACGATGGCCAGCATCTGGAGCGAGGTCTTGGCCTGGCTGCTGCAGGCGAGAACGCCACGGCCCTGGAGGCTCTGCAACAGGCAGACGGTGACCTGGCCAAGCTGCTCACGGCGAACATCCTGTCGACGTCCGACTTCGTCGGGGCCGAGAAGCTGCTCAAGGGCTTGAGCGGCTCGGCCACGGTGGGCGCGGCGGCTCAGATCAAGCTGGCCGGTCTGCACTTCGCCACCCACGACGTGGACGGCCTCACCGCTGACATCGCCGCCCTGCAGGCTGCAGGCGCCGGTGACGCCGACCAGGCCTACGTCGCTGGCTTGCTGTCCGAGACAGAGGGTGACCACGAGGCAGCGCTCAACTCCTGGCAGACCGCCGTCGACATCGACGGTAACCATGTCGAGGCGACCTTCCGCCTCGCCGCTCTGCTCGATCGCTTCGGCGACGACGACGGCGCCATGAGCCTGCTCGATCGCTTCCGCAGCGGCGAGCTGCCTGCGCACACGGGCGCCCTGCTGAACCTGGGCGTGCTCTACGAAGATCGGGGCGAGCACAACTGGGCCGCGACCTGCTTCGGCATGGTGGTCAATGGTGACCCGAACAACCTCACCGCTCGCCGTTGTCTGGCCGACGCCCGGGCCAGTCTGGTCCAGTACCACGACGAGTCGCAGGAGCGAAAGGCCGACAAGCAGAACGCGGTCTTGCGCATCCCGGTCACCGACTTCGAGCTGTCCGTCCGGGCCCGCAACTGCCTGCAGCGGATGAACCTGCACACCCTCGGCGATCTGGTCAACCGCACCGAGAGCGAGCTGCTCTCGTTCAAGAACTTCGGCGAGACCAGCCTCGAAGAGGTCAAGCAGATCCTGGCCATCAAGGGTTTGCGCCTGGGCATGGTCACCGGGCCTGGCAGCGCGGTCGAGGTGGCGGTCATGACCAGCCAGTCGACGGGCGCCTCCACCGGCGACGTGCGCGACCTGAACGTCTCTGAGCTCGACCTCTCGGTGCGCTCCCGAGCAGCCCTCGCCACTCTCGGTGTGACCCGCGTCGACGATCTGTGCCGGACCAGCGAGACCACCTTGCTGTCCTGCAAGAACTTCGGCCAGACGTCGCTCGACGAGATCAAGAGCAAGCTGCGCAGCCTGGGCCTGGAGCTCACGGGCTGATGTACGAGTACCTCACCGGGCGGCTGGAGCACACGGCCACCGGTGAGGTGGTCATCGACATCGGGGGCGTCGGCTACCGGCTCACGGTCTCCGGCGCCACGCTCTCTCGCCTGCCTGTCCTCGGCGAACAGCTCACGCTTTATACCTGGTACGTGGTGCGCGACGAGCGCCCGCTGCTGTTCGGGTTTGGCAGCCGTGAGGAGCGCGCTCTCTTCGAGCGGCTCTGTGCGGTGAGCAAGGTCGGGCCCTCCACGGCGCTGGCCCTGCTCTCGGCCATGTCACCGGCGGCCTTGGCCGCGGCCATCGACGGAGGGGACGTGGCGGGATTGTCCCGGGTCAAGGGCATCGGCAAGCGCACGGCGGAGCGACTGTGCGTCGAGCTCCGCGATCGCCTGGGCCCCCAACCGTCCCTGCCGGGCGCCGTCCGCGACCCTTCAGCCGCGGTCATAGCCGCGCTCATGGCCCTTGGTTTTCAGCGCAAGGCAGCGGCGAGCGCCGCCTCCAACGCCCTCGAGAAGGCGACCAAGGACACGCCCCTCGACGAGCTGGTCAAGCTGGCCCTGCAGCGGACCGGCTCAAAGCCAAAAGCGACAAGTCGGCAGGGGTGACTCCCGCCAGCCGGGACGCCTGCCCCAGGTCGGCGGGGCGAGCCTTGGCCAACACCTCACGGGCTTCTGGGCGCAGCGCCTCCAGCAGCCCATAGTCGAGGTCGTCCGGCAAGGGCACGGAGGCCAGCCGCTGCAGCTTGGCGACAGACCGGGCCTGCCGCTGCACGTAGCCGTCGTAACGCTCGTCGAGCTCGACCTGCCGGCCCCAGTCTGGGGGCAAGTCGAACCCGGCCAGGCGGGCAGACGAGCCGGAGACTGCCTCCCAGCTCTCCCCTGAGCGCAGGCGCTTGCGCAGGGGCGAGGCGGCGTCCCCCATGGCTGCCCGGGCCTTCGCCACAGCTTGCTCCCGCAAGATGTGAGCCTCGTGGACCGACGCGTCGATGAGTCCCCAGGCGAAGGCCCGCTCGGTCAGACGGCGGTCGCCATTGTCCTGGCGCAGCACCAGCCGAAACTCGGCCCGGGAGGTGAACATGCGGTAGGGCTCGACCGGGCTCAGGGTGGTCAGGTCGTCGATCAAGACCCCCACGTAGGCCTCGTGGCGGCCGAGCACCACGGCGGGCAGACCCTGCACCGACCTGGCCCCGTTGAGCCCCGCCATGAGGCCCTGTGCCGCAGCCTCTTCGTAGCCGCTGGTGCCATTGATCTGTCCCGCGAGAAAGAGACCCGGCAAGGTCCGGCACTCGAGCCCCGGGCGCAGCTGGCAGGCGGGCACCGCGTCGTACTCGACCGCGTAGCCAGGACGGATCATGCGCGCGCCCGAGAAGCCGGGCAGGGTGCGCACCAGCCGCTCTTGGACCTGTGCAGGCAGGCAGTTCGACATGCCGTTCAGATAGAGCGAATCGCCCCGCAAGGTCTCCTGCTCGATGAAGACCCGGTGCTCGTTCTTGTCGGCGAACCGCACCACCTTGTCCTCGAGGGACGGGCAGTATCGGGGCCCGGCGCTCTCGAGCGCACCCCGACCATAGGGCGAGTCCTGCAAGTGGGCGCGCACCAGGTCCTGGGTCTGGGGGATCGTGTGGGTGAGCCAGGTGGGCACGGACTGACGCCCCTCAGGCGGCTCGACCCGGTACGAGAAACGACCGTCGTCCGGGTGGCCCGAGTGGTTGGGCAGCGCCGCCAGATCGACGGTCTGCGCCGACACCCGGGGCGGCGTGCCTGTCTTGAGCCGCACCAGGTCGAGCCCTAACGACGAGAGGCTGGCAGACAGAGCCGCGGCCGGGGCCTCCCCCACGCGCCCACCGGCAGATTGCCGATCGCCCACGTGCATCAGCCCGCGCAAGAACGTCCCCGTGGTGAGCACGACGGCGCTGGCCATGAGTCGCGAGCCATCAGCCAGCTCGACCCCGGTCAGGCGACCCCGGCCGTGCAGCACAGAGGCCACCTGGCCAGCCACCACGGTGAGGCCCTCGGTGGCCGTGAGTGTCGAGCGGACGAAGGCGGCATAGGCGTCCTTGTCGACCTGGGCCCGAGGGCTCTGCACCGCAGGCCCCTTGCTGGTGTTGAGCATCCTGAACTGCATGGCGGCGTGGTCCGCGGCCACGCCCATGAGGCCCCCGAGGGCGTCGACCTCTCGGGCCAGCTGCCCCTTGGCCAGGCCTCCGATGGAGGGGTTGCAGCTCATGCGGCCGATGGCGGCGGGGTCGAGAGTCACCAGCAGCACGGAGGCACCGCAGCGCCGGGCGGCCAAGGCAGCCTCCACGCCGGCGTGGCCGCCGCCCACGATGATCACGTCCGTTTTCATGCGTCGTCCCGTTGGTTGCGCAACAGGACAGCTGCTCAGTCCAGGCCAGCCAAGCCGCTGGCTCTGGAGTCGTCCCATCTGTTCGGTCATTGTAGTCACTCTTGAGGCCAGGTGGCTCGGGATGGTTTCCCCCGGCTGTCGCTCGAGAGTCTCCCCACAGTGCACGCCGCCCATCGCGAGGCCCAGACCATCAACGCTCAAGCCCAGCCCGCCGCCCCGAGCCAAGCCACGGCACCTGCCCACCTCGCCGTGAGCGGGCTGGCCCTGGGTTACTCGAGAGATCTGCTGCTGACCGACCTTGAGCTGACCCTGGAGCGGGGCCAGCGGTTGGTGGTGGTAGGCGCATCCGGTGCGGGCAAGTCGACCCTGCTGGCCGTCCTGGCCGGGCTGGCCGAGCCCACCCGGGGCCGGGTTCAACGCCCCGCCGATCCCCCGGGCATGCTCTTTCAGGATGGAGCCCTGTGGCCCCACATGACCGTCGAGCGCCACGTGGCCTTCGTCGATCCGCGCAACGATCGAGAGTGGCATGATCATCTGCTGACCGTCTTCCAGCTCACGGACCTGCGCCGACGGCGTCCCGAGCAGCTGTCCGGTGGCGAGCGGCTGCGCCTGGGCCTGGCCCGGGCCCTGGCCCCCAGGCCCAGCTGGGTGCTGCTCGACGAACCCCTGGCTCACCTCGACCCGGCCCTGTCTGCGTCCCTGCGAGAGAAGCTGCCCCTGCTCATCGCCGAGCTCAACGCCACCCAGATCACGGTGACCCATGACCCGGACGACGTGCTCATCTTCGGCGACCAGCTGCTCTCCCTCGAGGGAGGGGGCCACTGGTGGATGGGCCCCACCCGTTTCGCCCTCGAATCTCCTCCCACGCCCTCCCTGGCCGCCTTTTCTGACCGGGGCACGATCCTCACTGGACAGAGTGACGGCATGGGCAGGGTCGACCTGGGATTGGGCCTGGCCGTTGACGGCGCAGAGCCGGGGGTCGAGGTCACGACCTTTCTGGACGCCGCAGCGGTGAGCTTCACCCACAACGCCTCAGAGGGCGTCGACGGCGTGTTTCTGGCGCCTGATCGGCGGGGCGGCTCGTGGGTGCGCTGCGGCGAGCGACTGCTGCGCTGCGGCGATAGCCATGGCCGCCTGCTCAGCGGCGACAAGGTCCGTCTGCGCATCTGGGGCCAGCCCCGACTGCTGTCCAGCGGGACGCGATCATGAACCCGCGCAAACTGATCGGCCTGGGCCTGCTGGTCGCCGTGTGTGCCGGCTTGCTCTGGATTCCTGACTCGGCGCCGCCCCCCACCCACAATCCGACGGCTGCACGGCAGACCGCGGCCCCAACGATGTCGTCGCCGTCTGACTGCGCCACGTGTCATCCCCAGGTGGTGGCTGAGTGGCGCGCCTCCATGCACGCCGCAGCGTTCACAGACCCGCAGGTGCGTCAGCCCACCCAGTCGGACAACTTCCGCAAGACCGAGTGCCTGCCCTGCCACGCTTCGGCGCCGGTGTTCGCTTTCGGCATCGAGGAGGACACCCGGGTCCTGGCCCGGGCCGAGCGGCGCCACGACGGCATCGACTGCAGCTCGTGCCACGGGTTGCCCGAAGGCGGCGTGGCGGCGTCACGGGCCGGGCTCAACGGAGCCTGTCGCCCCACCTACCGGGACGCCCTGGCCAGCCAGGCCCTCTGCGCTCCCTGCCACAACCAGCACCAGACCCACGACGAATGGCGCGTGTCCCCCGCCGCTGCCGAGGGGCAGAACTGCCGGGACTGCCACATGGAGCGGATCCGCCGAGAAGCACCCAGCGCCGGGGCCCCGCGCTCAGGTAGGAGCCACCGCTTTCTCGGTGGGCGCGATCGAGAGTTCGCCCTCGCTGGCCTGACCATGAGCCGCGAGGTCGACCACGAGGCGGGCACCTTGACCGTGACCCTGTCCAACGACTTCGCCGGACACAACCTGCCCAGTGACTCGCGCAATCGCGCCCTCGACCTGGTGGTCACGGTGAGCGACGCCTTGGGTGTGGAGGCGGGGCCCATCGACGGGCTGGGAGTGCGCTTCCCCGGGGGCGAGAAGGGCACGGCGCGACTGCGCTTCCGCAACCCGTACCGCAGTTCCGGCGAGAGCAGCACACAGATACCTGCTGGCGAGCAGCGCCAGCTCGTGGTGCCCTTCTCGGCCAGCGCCCGCTCGGCCACCGTTGAGCTGCTCTACAAACTCGAGCCCTGGATTCCAGACACAGCAGCCTTCTGGAATCAGACCATCGAGGTCGACCTCACGCCTCGCTGAGCAGCCGCCCCGGCCTCCGTGCCTCCCCTCGGGCATGGGACGAGCGGCGCTACGCGCAGGGTTGCGGCGTGCCCCGCATCAGCACGTCGTCGCCCAGCTCTTCGAGGCGCACGTTGTCCAGGCCCAGCTCCTCGGCGAGCTGCTCGGGGGTGAGCCCGCCGAGCTGGCGACCGGGCAGGGCAGGCAGGGCGCCGGGCCCCAGCGCCATGGGACACATGAACACGGCTAGCTGATCAACCAGGCCGTCCTCCAGGAAAGCTGCCAGCGTGCGGGCGCCTCCCTCGACCATCAGGCGCCCCACGCCCTCCACGGCCAGCAGGGCCAGGCTGTCTGCCAGCCAGGACTCGCCCTCGGGGACGCGCAGCACCCGCACATCCCTCGAATCGAGCGCCACCTCGGGCTGCTGATCGGCGTCGAGATGGGCCAGCACCCAGGTGGGCGTCTCCCCAGCCGTGTCTGCCAGACGACACGTGAGGGGCAGGCGCAGGGTGGGGTCGAGCACGATGCGACGCAGGGGACGTACCGGCGCGACGAGCCCTCGGGCCGTGAGCATGGGATCATCGTTGAGCACGGTCTGCAGCCCCACCAGCAGACCGTCGACGTGGGCACGCCAACGGTGCATCCGGGCGGCGGCGGCAGACCCGGTGAGCTGTACGGGCTCACCTCCCGCTCTGGCGATGGCGCCGTCCGCAGACTGGGCCCACTTGAGCAGCACATGGGGACGAGCCCTGGCCAGATGGGCCTTGAAGTCGACCAGCAAGTCTTCGGCCTGGGGGTCGAGGCAGCGCACGACCTCCACACCGGCAGCGGCCAGGATCTCGAGGCCCCGGCCCTGGTGCCGTGGATCAGGATCGAGAGCCCCCACCACCACGCGCGAGATGCCTGCGCTCAGCACGGCCTCCACGCACGGTGGCGTCTTGCCCGTGGTGCTGCAGGGTTCGAGGGTGACGATCAACGTTGCACCCCGGGCGTCCTCCCCGGCGTCGGCGAGGGCGTCGGCTTCTGCATGGGGGCCGCCGTAGGCCCGGTGCCAGCCCTCGCCCACGACCGTGCTCTCTGCGAGCACGATGGCCCCCACCATGGGATTGGGCTCCACGTCTCCCCGAGCCGAGCGAGCCAGATTCACCGCCCGAGACAGAGCCAACATCTCGGCAGCCGTCGCTTGGGGTGCAGGCATGGGCTCTTCTCGTCAGACCTGGAGGGCCACCGGCGAGTCGGCGGCGGACAGCAACTCGCCGCGCAATGTCAGCGCCGTCGCCTCGGAGATGCGCACCCGGGCATAGCGATCGGTCAAGGACTCATCGCCCTTGAAGACCACCCGATCGAAGGCCAGGTTGCGTCCGAACAGGATCTCGGGATCGCGCAGGCTGCGCCCCTCGACCAAGACCTCGTGCACCGAGCCCACCATGCCTTGCAGGCGCTCGAGAGACTGGCGCTGCTGCAGGTCCATGAGCCGGGCCAGGCGCTCGCGCTTGACCTGGTCGGGGACGTCGTCGACAAGGTGCGAGAAGGCCGGCGTGTCCGGGCGAGGCGAGTAGCGAAAGAGGAACGCCTGGCTGAAGCGCACGTCTTCCATGAGCCGGTAGGTCGCTTCGAAGTCTGCGTCGGTCTCGCCGCAGAAGCCCACGATGATGTCGGCGCCGATGGCCACACCGGGGATCGCCGCCCGGAGCTGCTCGATGATCTGGCGGTAGCGGTCGGCGGTGTAGCCCCGAGCCATGCGCCGCAGCACCGCGTCGCTGCCCGACTGGGGCGGCAGGTGCAGGAACAACCCGGCCTTCGTGCAGGAGGCCATGGCCTGGATCAGCTCGTCATCCATCTCTTCGGGATGGCTGGTGATGAAGCGAATCCGGTCGAGCCCCTCGAGATCTTGCAGCGCCGCCAGCAGCTCACCGAGCGAGCGACCTTCACCCCGCCCCCAGGCGTTCACGGTCTGTCCCAGCAACGTGATCTCTCTCACGCCGTCGGCCACCAGGGTCTGGGCCTCGGCCAAGATCTCGGCCATGGGACGGCTGACCTCGTGGCCCCGGGTCTTGGGCACGACGCAATAGGTGCAGCGCTTGTCGCAACCGCGCATGACCGTCACAAAGGCCCGGCTCTTGTGGGGGCGCACGGTGATGTCCCGCTCTTCGCTCACCTTGTCGTCACCGTCCACCGCCACCACCCGGGTGCGATCGGCGCGGACCTCGTCGAGAACCCGGGCCACCTGGGGAAAATCTCGGGTGCCCAGGACGAAGTCGAGGGCGGGCCAGCGACCGAGCAAGGCCTGCCCTTCGCGGCTGGCCATGCAACCCAGGACCCCTACGGCCAGGTCGGGCTCAAGCTGCTTGCGCAGGGCCAGCTCGCCCAGGTGGCTGTGCACCCGGTTCTCGGCCTGATCTCTGATCGAACAGGTCACCATCAGGATGGCGGCGGCTTCTTCATCTCGATCGGTGAAGTCGTAGCCCGCCCGGCGCAAGGCGCCCACGGTGAGTTCGGCGTCCAGCTTGTTCATCTGGCAGCCAAAGACCTCGATCAGGACCTTGGGGCCCCCGGGAGTCCCGGCGGGCGGCGGTGAGAGCACGGCGTCATTCATGATGGGCGGCATCCTAGCAAGCTGTGCCCGGTGTGTCGGCTTCGGGCCCGGTCTCCCTGGCGCACTCTCATGCTCGGCGCGCCTCTGCCCCCCGGGAGGCTCCTCCGGGTCATGGGAGGATCGGCGGCGATCAGGGAGCTAACATGGAGGATCGGCCCCACGTCTTGTGAGTCCTCCCTTCCTTCGCCGAGCCGTCCCCCTGTGAACCGAACGAGCCGCCCGCTCCTTGTCGCCTCGCTCCTGGCACTCGCGACTCTCGCGCCGGCCTGCGGGCACGACCCCGCCGCCGAGGTTCCTGGTCAGACCCCTGAGGGCCTGGGCACTCCAGAGGCCGACCCCACCGCCGTAGACGAAGCCACCTTCGAGGCCACCCGCAACCGGGCCTTTCAGCTCGACGAGATGCACGCCGATGTGCCCGCCATCCGTGAGGCGCTGCTGGCGGCCCACGCCATGCGCCCGGAGGCCTTCGGCATCAACAAGCGGCTGGGAGCGATCCACGCCGAGTTGCGCCTGAACCTGCCAGCGGTGGCGCACTACCGCATGGCCCTCGACGCCCACCCGGACGACAACTCCGTGCGCCAGAGCCTGGTGGCCCTGCTGGCCATGATCGAAGCAGACGACGAGATGCTCGCCGAGCTGCCCATCCTCAGGGCCGACCCTGACCACGCCGGCGAGGCGCTGTTCTTGGAAGCCCGTCTGCGGGATATGCGCGGCGACCGTGAGACGGCCCAGACCCTGCTCGCAGAGGCCGACGAGCTGCCTCCCGCCGAGGCCTACAGGGCCCTGTCGCTCCACGGCCGCTTCGTCTTTCAGACCGGTGACTATGAGCGGGCACAGGAGCTGTTCCGTCGGGCGCAGCAAGGCCGCCCCGACTACAAAGAAGCGGTCAAGGGTCTGGGCGACTGCGCCCTGCGCCTGGGCCAAGCTGAGCCTGCCCAGCGCTGGGGCGAGATCCTGTCGCTGCTGCTCGCGCTCACCGACGACGAGTACGTGCGACGGAACGAAGAGGTGCGCACCGAGAAGCTGGTAGCACTGCTGGCGCTCCTGCCCGAATACACCAACGGCTACAAGTTGCTGGCCGACATCCATCGGCGCAACGACAAGGTTGCCGAGGCCTGCGCCGTGATCGAGCAGTTCATCACCCTGCACGGCGAGCTGCTTCAAGACGACGACATCGCAGGACTGCGCCAGCGCTACTGCCAACCCAGAAAGAGAGCGGGACAATGAACATCACTCCCTGGGCGCTGCTCCTCGGCACGCTCACATTGGGCTGCGGCGACGGCAGCGAGGCTACGCCGAACGCGGGCCCTGCGCACAGCGCTGCTGCAGACCCTGCCGTGGCCATCGCCGGGCTGGTCGACGTGGCGGACGCCGCCGGCATCGACTTCGTCCATACGCACGGGGGAGACGGGCGCAAGTTCTTGTTCGAGACCATGGGCTCCGGGCTGGCAGCCAGCGACTTTGACGGGGACGCCCTGCCCGACCTGCTCTTCTTGCAGAGCGGCACCCTGCCCCACGACGAGTTCACCGACGAGGACCGCAAGCGAGCCCACCACGCAGCGGGCGAGTCGCACAAGCTCTATCGCAACCTGGGCGACCTGACCTTCGACGACATCACCGCCGACAGCGGACTGACCGAGCCCGTCTACGCCATGGGCCTGGCCGTGGGCGACATCGACAGCGACGGAGACCGAGACCTGTGGGTGGCCTGCTACGGCGACGACCAGCTGTTCGAGAACGACGGCAAGGCCCACTTCACCGACGTCACCCAGGCCTCCGGGCTGAGCGACTCCCGCTGGACCATCGGCGGCTCCTTCTTCGACGCAGACCTCGACGGCGACCTCGATCTGTACAGCGTGCTCTACCTCGACATGCCCGTGTCCTCCCATCGCTTCTGCGGCCCCCGGCCCATCCGCACCTACTGTCACGTCGACTCCTGGCCCGGCGAAGACGACCGGCTGTGGATCAATGACGGCGGCGGTCGCTTCAGCGATGGTTCGGCGGCAGCCGGCCTGGTGGGCACCGCTGGCAAGGGGCTGACGGTGGTGGCCGCCGACCACGACGACGACGGGGACATCGACCTGTTCGTGGCCAACGACAGCCAGGCCAACCTCATGTTGCGCAACGACGGCGGCGGGCGGTTCACCGACGTGGGCGCCATGTCCGGGGCCGACCTGAACGGTGAAGGGCGCACCGAAGCCTGCATGGGCGCGGACATCGGCGATCTCGACGGGGACGGCGACCTCGACATGTACGTGGTCAACTACCAGCAAGAGACGAACACGCTCTACCGCAACGACGGCGGCGGCTTCTTCACCGACGTCTCCGTACTCAGCGGCGCCGGCGGCCCGACCCTGCCCCTGCTCGGCTTCGGTACGGTCTTCGTCGACGCGGAGAACGACGGCGACCTCGACATCTACGTGGCCAACGGTCACATCATGGACAACATCCACGAGCTCGAAGACCTGACCACCTTCGCTCAACCGGACCAGCTGTTCCTCAACGACGGCAAGGGGCGCTTCTCTGCCGCGCCAGCGAGCCTGGGCACCTCGCTGGCAGTGAACAGGGTGGGCCGTGGAGTGGCCCGGGTTGATCTCGATCGGGACGGTGACACCGACCTGGTGGTGAGCAACAGCGGCGGCTCTCCCTGGGTGCTGAAGAACGAGCTGGCTCAAGGGCACCGCCTGGCCCTGGTGCTCAGCGGCCCCGGGGGCCGAGCCGACGCTGAAGGCGCCCGGGTCACGGTCACCGCGGGAGGCCGCACCGTGGTCCGCGAGCTGGTCTCAGGCGGCAGCTACGTGAGCCAGAGCGACAGCGAACTGATCATCGGCCTGGGCCCTGCCACGACCATCGACTCCCTGACCATCCGCTGGCCTGGCGGAGGCACCAGCGCCCACAACGACCTGGCCGTGGACCAACGGCATCACATCGCCTTCGGTGGGCAGCTGCTCCGCTCAGAGCCCCTGGCCCCGGGCGACGCGCGCTGATGAACGGCCTGCTCGCCTGGCTCATCTTGGCCACCCTGTCTGCCCCCGCGGTCCTTGCTGTCCCCGCTCTTTCGGGAACGCAGCAGCAGAGCCAGCCCGCCTGGGAGCTCGACTGGCAAGCAGGGCGTCGTGAAGCCTCCGTCGACAGCCTGCAGCGGCAGGTCGAAAACGGAGCTGCTGACAGCGCCGTGCAGCTGCTGCTGGCCGAGCGGCAACTGGCCATCCATCGTTTCGCAGCGGCCTTGTCCACGGCCGAGCAGCTGGGCCCGGACGGTCGCGGGGTGGCGGCTCAAGCCCACTATCTGCTGGGCCACTACGAGCAGGCCCTGCTGTCCCTCGATCCGACGGACGAGATCCAGGTGCTCATGCTCGTGGACAGTCACGAGGTGCTGGGTCACGGACAGCAGACCCTCGATGCCCTGGGCCAGGCTCGGGCTGTTCTGGGCCCGAACCATCCCGCCCTGGCTGTGGCCGAGGGGCGTGCCGCGGCGCGAGACGGCAAGCACGACGAGGCCCTCTCTGCCTTTCGCCGGGCCCTGGCCATGGACCCCTTCGATCACATGGCCTTGTTCGGGCTGGGTCGGTCGTTGCTGCAGCTCGGTCGAAGAGACGAAGCCACCGTGGCCCTGGCCCGGCACCGCGAGCTGGTGCCGCTCATGGATCAGCGAGACCACGCCCTGCGGGCCATCGACCTGGCCCCCATGCACGCCGACAATCACGCGCTGCTCGGCGACGTCGAACGAAAGATTGGTCGCTTCGATCAGGCCGAGGCGGCCTACGTCCGGGCTGCCGCCTTGGCTGAGCCGGGGCAGCTCGCGCCAGTGATCCTGCGCCACGCCCGACTGCTCAGCGAAGACCGGGGCGACCTCACCGCCGCGGTGGCCCTGCTCGACGAAGCCTCCCGCGCCTCAGGCGACATCAGGCTCACCGTGCGCTGCGGCGATCTGCTGCTGGCCGATGGCCAAGCCCGGGCTGCCCTGGCACGTTTCGACCTGGCCCTGCAGGCCCGTCCGGGGGATGCCCAGCTGACGACCCGGCGGGCAAAGGCACTGGCCCTGCTGCAGGCGACCGATGAGTAGGCGACCGATGAGACCTAGC
>CAZIAK010000002.1:0-206982 GCA_964537035.1 uncultured Phycisphaerales bacterium
TCAAGCAGCGGGCGCTCGCCGAGGGAACGACGCGGTGAACATCGTGCCTCTGTCGGGAAGATTCTCGAACGCCAGCTCGCCGCCCTGCTGATCGACTGCGGAGCGACAGATGGCCAGGCCCAGTCCGTAGCCAGCCCGCTCTCCCTCTCGCTGGCGGCCGGAGACGAAGGGTTCGAAGACCCGTTCGCCCAACTCGCTCGGAACCCCGGGCCCCTCGTCGGACACCTGCACCACGATGCGGTCGCCTCGCCCGGTCAGCTGCACGGTGACCTTGCCGCCCGAGGACGACCAGTGCACCGCGTTGCCCACCAGATTGCGCACCACCCGCAGACAGGCCTCCCGGTCGGCCACCAGCTCGGTGTTGCCCGTCTTGCTGATCTCCACCTTGACGCCCTTGCGCTCTCCAGAGCGCTGTTCTCGCCGCAGGCGCAGCTCCACTTCGTCGGCCAGATCGAAGGCCTCTCGCTGCACTTGAGTGACCTGGGGCTGGGGAGCCGCGGTACGGCAGAAGGCGATCATGTTGTCCACCGCGTCGGAGAGCTCGTGCAGCTCGTCGAGGTTGCTCTTCATCACGGTGCGATACTCGTCGGGCTCTCGGTGGGACAACAGCACCACCTCGATCTCGCCCACCAGGTTCTGCAAGGGCGCCCGCAGTTCGTGGGCCAACCCGGCGGTGAACGTGCGCATGGAATCGAGACCGGAGTCGATGCGCTCGACCATCTGATTCAGGGCCAGCCCGACGGCCGCCACCTCTGCGGGGGCCTTGTCGAGATGCAACCTCGCCCCCCCTGACAAGAACTCGACGTCACCCGCACGAGCCACGACTTCTCGCAGGCCTGACAGCCCTCGAGCCGCGACCCAGCGCCCCATCAGCCCTGCCAGAACCACCGCGATCAGGAAGACGACCAACGCCGACAGCAGATAGCGCTGCAGCTCCGTCAACGAGGAGCGGGTGTCCACGAAGACCTCGACGGCGAAGCCAAACCTGCTCTCGTCGAGGGTGGCGGTCATCTGCCCGTCACTCCAAAAGCGCTCGCGGGTGCTGGCCTCAGGATCGATGGGTGTCTCGATGGCTTCCAGCAAGGCCGCAAGTCCGGCCTCGGCCACGATGCTCCCGTCAGCCCGGCGCACCCGAAAGGCGCACGGCGGCTCGCTGGTCACTTCAGCGATGTCCTCGGTGGCCAGCAAGGCCTGGGCGTCGCTGCCATCGGAGCGGCTCAAGACCAGCGCCAGCTCCTGGGACTCGTGCTCGAGAAAGTCGTCCAGGTCTCCGCGCATGGAGTCGAAAACAAAGTACGCCGACCACACGGCATACAAGGCGATCAGGGCGCTCGTCGCCCCGGCGAAGAGCACGGTCAGCCGGTCGGTCAACGACCAGCGTGTGTCAGCTCCGGTCTTCGATGACATAGCCGGCGCCTCTCACGGTGTGGATCAGGGGACGATCGAAGGGCTCGTCGAGCTTCTTGCGCAGGCGACGGATGTGCACGTCGACCATGTTGGTGCCCGGGTCGAACTCGATGCCCCAGACCGTCTGAAGCAACGTGTCCCGACCCACCACCTGGCCGTGGTGTTCGACCAGTTTGCGCAGCAGGCCGTACTCGGTGCGGGTCAGGTCGAGAGGGAGCCCCGCGCGGCTGACCTTGCCCTCGGCCACGTCGATCTGGAGGTCGCCCAGAACAACCGGTACAGCCAGGCGGTGCCGGCGGAGCACAGCGGTCATGCGAGCCAGCAGCTCATCGAAAGCGAAGGGCTTGACCACGTAGTCATCGCCTCCCATCTGCAGGCCGCGAATGCGCTCGTCGAGCGCGTCTCTGGCCGTGACCCAGATCACCGGCAGGGTCATGCCCTCGCCGCGCAGGGTCTCCATGACCTCCCAGCCTTGCAGGCCGGGCAACATGATGTCGAGCAAGGCCAGATCAAAGGGCTGGGAGCGCAACATCTCCAAGGCGGTCTCGCCGTCAGGGGCGGTCTCGCAATGCCACCCGGTCTCGATCAGTCCGCGACTCAAGAACGAGCGGATCTTGGGATCGTCGTCGACGACGAGAATGCGAGAGATGGTCGGCGGGGGTTCCACAGTGCATCCCAGTCTGAATGTTGAGGAGGGCGCGCGAAGATGACGGGACTGTCATCCGGGCCCGGACACGGCCGGACGCCGGATCGCCGGTCCCGAGAAGACTCCGCTGGATGACACGACCGTAACCCAAGGATCCGTCAGTTTCCCCGTGTATCAGTCGTATGTGTAGGAGCCCGACGCCGCACCCCTGGAGATCTCCCATGCTCACACGACCCACCCCCAAGCAACCGACCACGAGTCGCCCGACCATCGAGGCACCAGTGCTCACCCGACTCGCGGGCCCTCACCAGGAAGGACGCCAACGACTCGAGCGTTGCGTGGCCCAGGTATACGAACGGGTGCACGACGCTCATATCGAGCACTTTCACGAATCTCTCCTGGGCCTGGAAGACCGCTCCGGGGAGCTGCTCGGCGTCATCGGACATACCCACCCCGACGCCAGACCGCTCTTTCTCGAGGCTTACCTGGAAGAACCCATCGAAGCGCGAATGGCCTCCCGCATGGGACACGGGGTTCCTCGCAGCAGCCTGGCCGAAGTGGGCAACCTCTCTGCCTTGCAGCCGGGAGCCGCGACGGCGTTGGTGTCCACTTTGGCCCAGGTTCTGGATCAGAGGGGTGTTCGTTATGCCGTGTTCACCGCAACCACAGCCACTCGCCGGGTCTTCGGGCGACTCGGCGCGAAGATCACGGATCTGGGACAGGCGGACGGCACCAGACTGGGCGACGCTCTCGCGGACTGGGGCAGCTACTACGCCTGCCAACCTCGTGTGGCCGTCATGGACATCGTCGATCTGTGTGCCCGGTGCGAAGCCAATCCGCGACTCACCCGGCGGCTGTCAGCGCTGTGGGCCCAGGCCCGCGCCCTGCAAGACCAGCAGCGGATCAGCGCCTGATGAACAGGCCGCTCTGGACTGCCCTTCAGCACGCTCTGCGCGAGCGGGGCCCGGCCATCGTCCTCGACGATCTGGCGGGCCGCACCCTCTCGGCGGACGGGCTGCTCGACCTCACCGACTCCGTGGCTCGCTGGCTCAGATCCACGGGAGCCTCCACGGTGGCCCTCGCCGAGCGCGACCCCTGGATGACCAACGTCTTGCAGCTCGCCGCCTGGCGCGCGGGACTGGCCGTGCTGGTGGTGCCCAGCTTCTTCTCGCCGGAGCAGCAGGCGCACGCCCTGAGCTGCGCCGCACCCGAACTGATCCTCGACGACGAGCTGTCCACACTCGCTGCCCCCCAGCCAGAACGCGCCTCGGCGACCAGGGTTCCCGGCGACGACATCGCCGTGATCACGTTCACGTCCGGCTCCACCGGCCAGCCCAAGGGCGTCTGCCTGGGACAGCAGGCCCTGCTCGACGTGGCCCGCTCCTTGGCGGACGTGATCGGGACCAGCACTGCCGAGCGACACCTCTCCCTGCTGCCGCCAGCCATTCTGCTGGAGACCGTGGGCGGCCTGCTGCGCACCCTGCTCGCCGGAGGCTGCGTCCTGACGCCTGACCGGGCCACCATGGGCGTAGCCGACATGAC
Source organism: uncultured Phycisphaerales bacterium (assembly GCA_964537035.1). GTDB lineage: Bacteria > Planctomycetota > B15-G4 > B15-G4 > B15-G4 > CAZIAK01. The sequence continues at coordinate 3,596 of CAZIAK010000002.1, forward strand.
CACCGTCGATGGCCCGACCCTGCTGGGCTCCCTTGAGGACTGTCAAGCCAGCTCGATCATCACCATGCCCCAGGTGCTGACCACGTTGGTGCAGACCCTCGAACGAGAACACCGGGCCGCTCCGGCCAGGCTCGGCTTCGTGGGCGTGGGCGGCGCCGCCATCGCACCAGAGCTGCTCCATCGGGCGAGGCGCGTCGGTCTCCCCGCCTGCGAAGGCTACGGGCTGTCCGAGTGCGCCTCGGTGGTCTGCCTCAACGTGCCCGGAGCATCCCGGGTGGGCAGCGTCGGTCGCCCGTTACCACACACCCAGGTGGTGCTGTCCCCAGAGGGCGAAGTGCTCGTGGGAGGATCGACCCTGTCGGCGACCCTCGACGGCGAGGCCACGGTGCCAGCTGGCGAGCTGTGGGCCACCGGCGACCTCGGGCACTTCGACGACGACGGCTACCTCTACCTGACCGGGCGCAAGGACAACCGCTTCTGCACGGCCTATGGGCGCAACCTCTCGCCCGAATGGATCGAAGCCGAGCTGGCAGCGGTGGACGGCGTCGCCCAGGTCGTCGTCTTCGGCGATGGGCTGCAAGCCCCCACGGCCCTGGTGGTTGTGGATCCCTCGGCTGCGAGCGATCTGCTGAGCCGACTGAAGCAGGCGTCGCTCGTCCTGCCCGCTTACGCCCGCCCTGCCCGCTGGCTCTTTCCCGCCGAGCCGTTCAGCCAGGCCAATGGTCTGTGGACCGCCAACGGCCGACCCCGCCGACGAGCCATCGCGGCGGCATTCGCAGCACGTCTCGCAGCGCCCACCAGCCTGCTCTCCCATTCAGAAAGGGCGTCATGACCAGCGCCATCCAGCTCACCGTTTTCGATCAACTCGCAGCGGCGACAGCGGCCGACCAGCAGGAGCTGCTGGAGATCCCCTTCGTGCGAGCAGCCCAGGTCGGGGCCTTGACCCGCCAGGAGTACGTGGCCTTTCTCACCCAGGCCTACCATCACGTCAGGCACACCGTGCCTCTGCTCATGGCCACCGGCGCCGCGGTGGGCTCCAGTCGCCCCTGGTTGCAGGCCGCGCTCTGCGAGTACATCGCCGAGGAGAAGGGCCACGACCAGTGGATCCTCAACGACATCGACGCGGCGGGCGGCGACGCCTGCGCTGTTCGTGAGGGCGAGCCCGAGCACGCCTGCGACGTCATGGTCGCCTACGCCTACGACCTGATCAGCCGCCGCAACCCCATCGGCTTTCTGGGCATGGTCCACGTCCTCGAGGGGACCAGCGTGCGAGCGGCCACTGCGGCAGCCCAGGCCCTGAAGGCTTCGTTGGGCCTGCCGGACAACGCCTTCACCTACCTGCTGACCCACGGCGACCTGGACATCTCCCACGTGTCGTTCTTCGGTGACCTGGTGCAGCAGATCGAGTGTCCCGACGAGCAGGCCCATGTGGCCCGCTGCGCCCACACCTTCTACCACCTCTATGGCGACATCTTCCGCTCGCTCTCGCCGTTCACACGCTCAGGCAACCAGGAGAACTCCTGATGAACCTCTCATCGTCACGCATCTTGATCACCGGCGCCGCCGGTGGCATCGGCCAAGCCGTAGCCCAACAGCTCGCTGCACGGGGCGCCCACCTGGTCCTCATCGATCGCACCCTCGATCGTCTGCGGCCGCTGCAAGAGAAGCTGAGCGAGAGCGCCGGCTCGACCCATGTGCTGGCCGGGGACATCTCCAAGCTCGACAGTCTGGCGCCACTGGTGGAACAGGCGCGAGAACACCTCGGCGGCATTGACGCCCTGGTCAACATCGCTGGCGTGATGAGCTTCAGACCCTTCGCGGAGGAGAGCGCCCAGGGCCTGGCCGATCTCACGACGATCAACCTGGTGGCGCCCATGGTCCTGGCCCAAGAGGTGCTGCCCGACATGATCGAACGGGGCGCCGGACGCATCGTCAACGTGGGCTCGATCTTCGGCTCGATCGGCTTCGCCTGGTTCTCCGCCTACTCGGCCAGCAAGTTCGGCTTGCGGGGCTTCTCCGAATCGCTCCGTCGCGAGCTGGCGGGGACGGGCGTGGGCATCACCTACGTCGCGCCGCGAGCCACGGCCACTCCTCTGGCAAACGTCTTCGGTCGCATGGCGGAGGCGGTCAAGATGAAGCTCGACCCACCAGAAAAAGTGGCTGCAAGAATCGCAACCGCTCTGGAGCGGGACGCAGACGACGTCTACATCGGCTTCCCCGAGTCGCTCTTCGTGCGCATCAACGCCATCTTGCCTCGCTTTGTCGATCGGGCCCTGCGCAGCCAGGACAAGGTCGCGGCCTCCTTTGCCCGTGACGCCCACGAGAGTCAACTCCCCGCGACCGCCAAGGCCCGCGCCCCGAAGCCCGTTGTTGGAGAGCTGAGCTCATGCAGATCCTGACCCGCAACGGCGACGGCGGCTGGATGATCCTGGCCCTCCGTCTGCTCCTGGCCGTGTTCTTCCTGTTCATGGCCGGCAAGAACCTCGCCGGAGATCAGGCCATGGCGGCTGACTTCGCCCGCTGGGGCTACCCGCCTTGGTTCCGCGTGGCCACCGCCTGCCTGCAGACCGTGGGTGCGTTGTGTCTGCTGGTGCCCGCCCTGGTCCTGCCAGGTGCCCTGCTGCTGACCTGCATTCTCGGAGGCGCTGCCATCACCCACCTGCGCTTCGACCCGCTCCAGGCCGCGATCTCTCCCGCCGTGTTCCTGGTGCTCATGGGCTGCCTGATCGTGAGCTCCTGGCCCAAGCCCTGAGCCGAAAGCGTGGAGACAACCTCGCTCTGACGCTCTCCGTGCCTTGCCCTGGGCAGCAAGACCCAGGCAGGGCGCGGATCAGTTCAGAGGCCGTGGCCCCAGCCGACGGCCCATGAAGCCCGGGCGCCGACGAGCGGCCACCACCAGACCCGAGTCGTCGAGCCGCCGCCGGAAGCCGAACACCGCCAGCAGCTTGGTCATGGCCTCATGATTGGCCTTCGGCGAGATGATCCAGCGGTCGTCGTGCTCGGGGTGACGGCGCAACCCGCGCACCAGGTGAAGCATCCAATCGAGGCGCAGGGTGCGCACCACCGTCGACAGGTAGAGGCGCACCCGGCTCATGGGCCGAGCCAGGAAGTAGCCGTCGTCCCCCTGAGGCTGATACAGGGGCATGAGCATCAACCCGCTGAACGGCGACGCCAGGGGGCCCGCCCGGTCTTCGGCCAGCAGCTCGCCTCGGTACACGGGGCAGAAGCTCGCGAAGCCCGGGCGCATCTTGAACTCATCTTCTGGATCGATCGGATGGCGATGCTGGATCTCGAGATAGCGAGGGATCGCCGCAGCCGCGTCCGCCAGACGGTCCCGGTGTGCGGCATAGGCCGGCACGTCTGCCTGGTCGAGATTGCCCGCCGCCACCAAGGCCATCCACAGGGCCGACTCGTGGTTCAAGGTGGTGTCGGGATGGTCGTGCTGCCCGCCCTCCAAGGCCAGTGCCGTGTGCCCGCGTTCGGTCAGGAACGAGTTCAACGTGCCGTCGATGGCCTCCTCGAGGCCGAACAACACGGGCACGGGCATGGCCAGGGCGATGCGTCGATTGCGCAACGTGTCCGCCATGCACACGAAGGGAGCAGAGTCGCCGGACGTGCTGTGCAGATCGAGGTGCACCATGGGGCCGGTGCTCTCCTGCTCGAAGCCGTCGAACAGCTCGACCAGCTCACGCTGCTGATGATCTTCGACGGTGTAGACGTCGGGGTCCCCGTCGAGCAGGCGATGGATGTCGTCGTCGTTCCAGTCGCGGTTCAGGTCGCGGTCGACGTAGCGCTGACGGCAAGACAGGGCCGCCAGGTTGCCGGCGAAGCCCACCAGCTTGCCACGCAAGGGCAGCTCGCCTTCGGCCAGCTTGGCCAGCACGCGTCGAATGGCATCGAGCCCCCCGGGCTCGTTGCCATGGAGCGCACCACTGACCACGAACAAAGGCCCGACGCGGCCCGTCTCGAAGCGACCGAGAACACGGTCAGCGAGGGACAGCTCAGTACGTGCGGGGGGGCTGAACATGGTGCTGGACAAGGCCTCTATTCATCCCCCAATCGTTCGTCGAGCAGGCGGGCCGCCACGGCCAGGTAATCTGATTCGGTGATGATGCCCACCAAGCGCCCATCGTCGACCACCGGTAGGCAGCCCACGTTCTTCGCCCGCATGAGTTCGACCGCCTCGAGGGTCGAGCTCGACGACGAGATCGTCACCGGGTCGGAGGTCATCAGCTCGCGCACCGCTGTGGGCTCTGCGTCCTGGCGGGCCCCCTTGGCCACCATGCGCAACAACGCCCGATGGGACAGCAGCCCCACCAGCTGGCCCTGGTCGTCTTCGACGGGCACGTGGCGCAAATGCTCCCAGTCCATGAGGCTGGCGGCCAGGTCGACCAGATCGCCCGGGCGCACGGTGAACACGTCGGAGGTCATGAGCTGGGACACGAAGCGGTAGCTGTCGCTCCAGTCTGTGACCCGCTCCAGGTCAGCGGGGCCAGCCAAATCCCAGGAGTGCACGGGCTGCTCGGTGTCCTGGCGTTCGATCATGACCTTCACCAGGGTGCGATGGCGGGTATCCACCCGCGCGGCCGTGCCCATGGCATCGAGGGAGCGGCGCACCCAATCAGAACCTGTGCGACCGCTGATCACACGGGCCTCGAGCACACCCAGATGACGCTCGCTGTCGGCCTTGTCGATGCCCGCCGCGTCGAGCCCGGCCGCGGCCAGGGGCAGCAAGTGCTCAAGGATCAACTTCGACGCCGAGATCACCTCGCCGTCCACCCAATGAAACTGGGCGGACAGACCGTGGCGAGCGGCAGAGAAGAAGTTGTTGCGAGCATCTTCAAACGACATGCGCTCGTGGACGTTGCCGTACTCTTCAGTGCAGCCAGCCATGAGCCCGAAGTAGAAGGCCGAGTTGGCCATCTCGTCGGCGATGGTCGGCCCCGCAGGCAAGACCCGGTTCTCGATGCGCAGGTGGGGCGTGATCCCGTCGTGGCCGTAGCACACGCGATTCCAGCGGTAGACCGTGCCGTTGTGCAGGCGCAAGGCGGTGAACTCGGGGATGCCTCCCGCGTCGAGCACCGCCATGGGATCTTCTTTCATGTCGGCCACGAACAGCATGCGATGGCGGGTGATGTTCTCCCGCCAGACCTCGGCCGCTGACTGCTTGACCCAGGCATCGCCGAAGCTGACCCGCGGACGCACCTGCCGTTGACGCTCGGCGACAGAACGGGAGTCGACCGAAGACTGGAACAGCGCGATGCGCGTCTCGTCCCAGAGCTGGCGGCCCAAGAGCAGGGGTGAGTTCACCGCCGCGGCGAGCACGGGAGCGGTGATGGCCTGGGCCATGTTGTAGAGCTTGGCGAACTCGCCTTGGCCCACCTGAAAATGCAGCTGCAGGCTCGTGTTGCACGACTCGAGCATGACGTTGTCGTGGCTCACATCGAGATCGTCACGACCCTTGATCGAGATGTCGAACTTGCCACCCCGAGCCCGGCCCGTGGCCTCGTTGATCTCGAAGTAGCGATCTTTGGGCGTCATGTTGCCCAGACTGAGATCGCTCAAACGCAGGGTCGGCAGGATGCCCGTGAGCATGATGCGGCAGTTGACGTCGCGAGCGGCCTGATCTGCCGCACCGGCCAGGCGGCGCAGGTCGCTCTCCATCTCGGCGAGGCAGCTGCCGCCGAAGGCGCGAGGTGGCGTGTTGGCCTCGAGGTTGAAGAGCGCCAGCTCGTTCACCAGCGCGTCGTCCCCCACGGCTTCGAGAACCTCAAGAGCCTTGGGGGCGGGGTGCATGCCCGCATCGACAAGAAACATCTCTTGCTCTGCGCCGATACAGCGAATGCCAGATTCGAAGCAGCCCTCGTCGAGCATGCGCTCGAAGGCGCGCACGTCTTCGAGCAGAGCCTGGGTGTAACGGCGCAGCAAGCTGTCATCAGATTCGATTGCGTCGGCCACGTCGATCTCGTCGGGGAGAGAGGACTGCTGCGGGCAAGGGGGCAGAAAACGACTGAAGAATGTATCACGGAGCCGGGCGGGTTGGCAGATCCTGCGAACGCTGCGCAGCGCCCTTGATATGGTGCCCAGCAGATCCAAGAGGTTCCGTCGGAGAAGGCCGTGTTGAAGCGAACTCTCAGGGCCCCCGCGCCCCCCTTGTTCTGGGCGGTCTTCGCGGTCTGGGCACTGATCACAGGGGTTGGATGTGCCGGGCCTACCGTGCGCGTCGAGCCCAGCCTGAGCACCTCCGGGGGCGCCGTCGCCGCCGTGGATCGCCACGCCGCAGAGGTAGGCGCCACCATCCTGGCCCAGGGCGGCAACGCCATCGACGCCGCGGTGGCCACGGCCCTGGCCCTGGCGGTGACCTGGCCTCCCGCCGGCAACATCGGCGGAGGCGGCCTGATGCTGGTGCACCTCGCCGACGGGCAGCAGTTCGCTCTCGACTTTCGCGAGACCGCGCCGGCAGCCATCCGTGCCGACATGTTTCTGGACCATGACGGTCTCTATGACGCCGAGCGAGCACTCGACCCTGCCCTCTGCGCCGGGGTTCCGGGCTCGGTGGCTGGCCTGTTCCTGGCCCACGAGACCTGGGGCCAGCTGACCTGGCCCGAGCTGGTGGCCCCCGCCATTCGCCTGGCCAGCGAGGGCTTCGTGGTCGACAACAACCTGGCCCGGTGGCTCGCTGCCCACGAGGACGACTTCGCCGCCCAGCCTTTCAGCGCTGCCGTGTTTCTCGACCTGAACGGCCAGGCCCACAGCGCCGGGCACACCCTGATCCAGAGCGACCTCGCCGCGACACTGCAGCGCATCGCCGACCAGGGCCCCCAGGGGTTCTACGAGGGACCGGTGTCCGAGCAGATCGTCGACTTCATCCAACAAGCTGGCGGACCCATGACCCTCGGCGACCTCGCGGCCTACAAGCCCGTGGTGCGCCGGCCCATGCAGATCCCCTACCGCGGTCACACGGTGCTGGCCTTCGGTCCACCCAGTTCGGGCGGCGTGGCCATGGCCCAGATCCTGGGACAGCTGCAGCGGGTCGGCTGGGGCGCCGAGACCTTGCTGTCAGCGGATGACGTGCACCTCTACGCCGAAGCCGCCCGACGAGCCTTCGCCGATCGAGCCGCTCATCTCGGTGACCCGGCCTATCACGACGTGCCCGTGGACACGCTGCTCTCCGGGTCGCGCCTCGACGTCATGGCCCGCAGCATCGAGCGGGACTCTGCCTCGCCCAGCGAAGACTTCGGCCCTGAGCTGTGCGACGAGCCGGAGCACGACACGACCCATCTGTCCGTGGTCGACCGCTTCGACAACGCGGTCTCCCTCACCACCACCCTCGAACAGGCCTTCGGGGGCAAGGCCATCGCTGGACGGAGCGGGGTATTGCTCAACGATCAACTGCGAGACTTCAATCGCATCCCGGGGCAGACCCGCGCCGTGGGACACATCGGCACCGCGGCCAACCTCGCCGCGCCGGGCAAACGCCCGCTCACCTCCATGACGCCGATCATCGTGGTGCAAGACGGGCACCCGGTGCTGATCACCGGCAGCCCCGGCGGCCGCACCATCATCAACACCGTGACCCGGGTGCTGCTCAGCGTGATCGACCGGGGCCTGCCACTGGCAGAAGCCGTGGCCCTGCCTCGTGTGCATCACTCATGGTTTCCCGACGAGATCCTGGTCGAACCGGGTGCGCTGTCCGACGCCGTCCTCGCCGAGCTCAGAGCTCGCGGCCACGTGGTCAGAGTCGCCGAAGCCACCGGCCCCCTGCTAGGCACCCAGGGCTGCGCCAACACCATAGCCGTCGACCTCGCAACAGGCCTGCGCACCGCCGCCGGCGACGGCCGCCGAGAAGGCTGGGCCGCAGCCGCCGATCTCCCCTGACACCCCGCACCACAGCCCCCCCGCTCTAGATCTCAAGGGGACTCCGCCCCCAAGACATGCCCCCCCGAAGGCCACAGTCGCCCTGACTCTCCACGAGCGAGGTCGTCCCTGTTTCTCACCCGGGGGGTCTGCAGCGAGTGTGGAGGCGCAGCCGACCCTGTCTGAGCGAAACGGCCCCCCTGGTGAGAAACAGGGACGACCGGACCACCTCACAAAACGTAAGTCAGCGCGCCTTGAGCTGAACCCTCTCGCCAACCGTATCGAGCATGGTCCGCAGGGTGTCGTAGTCGGGGTGACGCATGCGTACCCAGGCGTTGGCCATGAAGCCCCCTTCGACGGGCTGAGTGGGCGTGCCGGGGGCGGGGAACTTGTGGTCGATCATGTGCTCGCCCCAGTCGCTGAGCAGGTCGTCCGCGCCCTCGGTGCCGATGACCTCACCGTCCCGGTCGGGGCGCAGGGCGATCATGCCCGCGGAGAAGCGCCGACTCGGGGTCGTCTCTGGTTTGCCATGGACGATGGCGTGGGCCCACTCGCGGTAGAGGTCCATGTCGTTGCCCGCGTTGTAGAGATCCCAGGCTCCGACCCCTGGGGGACGGCAACCGATCTCGGAGAACTTGAGCCCCTTGGAGCTGATGAACCACTCTTGATGCGTCGGCGACGTGCCGATGCCCAGGGCCTTGATGACCTTGCGCCCCATGGCCCTGACCTCGTTGTAGCTGGCCAGCTCGACCCGGTTGGTGGCCACGATCTGCGGCGACACCCAGCGGGTGCGCATGCCGTGGAGCACGTTGGGATAGTAGTGGCAGATGAACTCGCAGGCCGGCTCACCGTCGATGGAGATCGTGTCGAAAAAGCCCTCGTGACCTTCGATGAACTCCTCCACCGCCACGGTGGCGCCCTGATCGACGCCCGACTCGGTGCAGGCCGCCCTGAGTTCTTCTTCGTTCTCGACCCTTGAGGTGCCCGCAGCTCCTGCACCATCTGGCGGCTTGATGATCAGCGGGTAGCCCACGGTGTCGGCAAAGGCCAGCACCTCGTCGATGCTGCTCGCACCCGTCGATTGGGCACAGGGCACTCCCGCGTCACGCAGCACCTGCTTCATGGCCGGCTTGTCCCGGCAGAGATAGGCCGTGCGCACGCTGGTCCCGGGGATGCCCGTGGCCTCGCGGGCCCGGGCGATCGACATGATGTGGGCCTCGACCGTGCCCTCGATGAGATCGACCCAACCCCGCGATTGCACCTTGCGCACCGCAGCTTGCAGCGCCTCCTCGTTCACCACCGAGGACACCTGCTCGTAGCCGGAGAGCCAGCTCTTCAGCTCGTCGTCCAAGAACTCGACGGGACGCTCGCCGATGCCCGTCACCTGGGCGCCGACTTCAGCCAAGCCCCGCACGAACTCCCGCTGGTTGTAGGGAAACGCGGGCTCTACGAAGATCACATGCATGGTCTACCGCTCCTGGGATTCGCGGGCGGCCAAGGTCAGGCCACCCCTGCCGACACCAACAAGCGCCGGTACAACTCTTCATACACGTCGCCGCTCACCTGCCAGCTGAAATCCTGGGCCATGCCATTGAGCTGGCAGCGGCGCCAGAGGTCCTTTCGTGAAAACAGCGAGAGGCTCGTCTGCAGCGCCCAGGCCATGCCATCGTCGTTGAGGTGCTCGAAGACGATGCCCGTGCCCTCGCCTGTCGCGGGGTCGAACAACGAGACGGTATCGGCCAATCCGCCGGTCTTGCGCACGATGGGCACGGTGCCGTAGCGCAGGCTGTACATCTGGTTGAGGCCGCAGGGTTCGTAACGGCTGGGCATCAAGAAGACGTCTGCGCCCGCTTCGATCAGGTGGGCCATCTCTTCGTTATAGCCATCGATGTAGGCCACCTTCTGGGGCAGGCTGCGCTGCAGCGCCTTGAAGAAGTCGACGTACTTGCGCTCGCCGCTGCCCAGCACGACCAGCCGTGCGTCGTGATTCGCCAGCATGGCCGGCAAGGTCTCGAAGAGCAGATCAAAGCCCTTCTGCCAGGCCATGCGAGAGACGATGCCGTAGACCGGCGCGGCCCCGGGGGGCGGCAGGTGCGCCGAGGCCAACAAGGCCAAGGTGTCGATGTGCTTGTCGTCGATCGTCTTCGCCGAATAGTGCTGAGGGATCAGCGGGTCGACCTCCGGGCTCCACTCGGCGTAGTCGACCCCGTTGACGATGCCGATCAAGCGATCGCTGCGCTCGCGCAGCAGACCGTCGAGACCCATGCCCTGCTCGGCCGACTGAATCTCACGAGCGTAGGTGGAGGACACCGTGGTGATGGCGTCGGCCCAGCGCAGCCCGGTGCGCAAGAAGTTCACCCGGCCCGCCGCCAGGTCGTCCTGGTCGAGCATGTTCGTGGCGTCGCCCAGGCCCAGGTCGTCCACCACCTTGGCCTCGAAGATCCCCTGGTAGCCGATGTTGTGAATCGTGATCAGGCTGCGGGTGTGGGCGAACAGCTGCTCCCAGGACGCCAGCTGGCGCAGGTAGAGCGGCAGCAGGCCCACGTGCCAGTCATTGGCATGAACGATATCTGGCGCCCAGTTCGATTCTTGGCAGGCCGCCAGGGTGGCTCGAGCCAGGACGGCGAAACGCAGGTGCTCGTCTTCGTCAGCGGTGTAGATGTCGTCCCGGTCGTACAGCTCGGGGCAATCGATGCACCACACCTGCAGCTCGCTGCCCGGCAAGGGTGTGGAGAACACGGAGACATGGCCACTGCGAGGCCCCAGGCTCAGCTCGATCTCTTGCAGACCTGCGACCGGGGTCAGCACCCGCCCTTGCTCGCGCAGCCGCCGATACAGGGGCATGACCAGGCGCACGTCGTGGCCTCGGCGGTGCAGCTCGGCGGCCAGGGCGGCGCTCACGTCTGCCAAGCCGCCGGTCTTCGCCAGGGGGGCCACTTCGGAGGAAGCGATGCAGATCCGGAGCGGGTCCATGGCGTGTGGGATCGTGAGGGGGGAGGAGGGATCCCGACGTGTCTGACGCCAGCTGAGCCCTGCCCCGAGGGGCGGCATTCTACCAAGCTGCAGACTCCCCGTCTCATGCTCTGGAGGCGAGGCGCGGCCGTGAGTATCCTGGGCGATCACTCCCCTCTTCGGCCCCCGCTCCCTTGCGACACGTCGCCTTCGTCGTACCCTTCGTTTTCGAGACCTCGGTGCGCTTCCTACGCGCCGTCCTGGCCCTCCCGGACGTGGCCGTGAGCATCATTTCCCGGGACCCGATCGAGCGCTTCCCCGAGGACATTCGTCAGCTCGCCGACGCCTACGAGCAGGTGGCCGACCCCCTCGACGCAGACCACCTGGTGAAGGCCGTCCAACGGCTGGCCCGGCGCTACCCGGCGCCGGAGCGCCTGCTGGGCGTTCTGGAGCAGCTGCAAGAGCCCCTGGCCATCGCTCGCCAGCGTCTTGGACTGCCGGGCATGTCTCCCACCACAGCCACGAACTTCCGCGACAAGTCGGTGATGAAAGATCGGCTGCGGGCCGCGGGGCTGCCCTGCGCCCAATCGCTGCTGGGCAAGAGCGTGGCAGAAGTCACCGAGGCGGTGTCGCGCATCGGCCTGCCGGTGGTGATCAAGCCACCGGACGGCGCGGGCGCCATGGGCACGTTTCGCATCAACGGCATGGGCCAGCTGACCCAAGCCCTGGCGGCTCTGCGCCCTAGCCCGGCCAGCCCCGTGCTGGTCGAGCAGTTCCTCACCGGGCGGGAGCACAGTTACGACTCGGTCTGTGTCAACGGGCAGGTCTTGTGGAGCAGCGTGAGCGACTACAGCCCCACGCCGCTCACCGTGCTCGAGAACCCCTGGATTCAATGGTGCGTGCTGCTGCCTCGCACCATCGACGTGCCCGCATACGAGGACATCCGGCGCATCGGCCCCGCAGCCCTGAAAGCCCTGGGCATGGACACCGGGCTGGCCCACATGGAGTGGTTCCGCCTGCCCGACGGCAGCGCGGCCATCTCGGAGGTGGGCGCCCGCCCGCCAGGCGCGCAGTTCGTCTCGCTCATGAGCTGGGCCCACGACACGGACATGTACGCGGCCTGGGCCCGGCTGGTGGTGCTCGACGCGTTCGAGGCGCCACAGCGACCCTACGCAGCAGGCGCCGCGTACTTTCGTGGACAAGGCAGCGGCAAGATCAAGGCCATCCACGGGCTCGACGCCGCCCAGAGAGAGCTGGGCTCCCTGGTGGTACAGACCTCCCTGCCCCGCCCTGGCAAGACAAGCGCGAAGACCTATGAAGGCGACGGCTTCGCCATCCTGCGCCACCCGGACACCGAGGTCGTTCGCAAAGGCCTGCAAAGGCTGATCTCCCTTGTTCACGTCGAAGTGGAACCCTCCTGATGAACGTGCTGCTGCTGTCTCCTGGTTTCCCAGATGAGATGTCCTCCTTCGCTCGCGGCCTGGCCGCGGTGGGCGCCCGGGTCTTCGGCGTGGGCGAGCAGCCGGGAGCCACCTTGCCTGGGATCTGCCGGGAGGCCCTCAGCGCCTACCTCTCCGTGCCCTCCATGTGGGACGAGGACGACGTGGTCGAGCGAGTCACCCGCGAGGTGGCGGCCACGGGCACCACCATCGATCGCGTCGAATCGCTCTGGGAACCCTTGATGGTCTTGGCGGCCCGACTGCGAGAGGCGCTGGGCGCTCCGGGGATGACCGTCGCGCAGACCGTGCCCTTTCGGGACAAAGAGGCCATGAAGCGGGTGCTCGACGAAGCGGGCCTGCGCACGCCACGGCACGAGAGCGGTTCGACGCCTGACGAGATCCGCGCCGCCGCCGAGCGCATCGGCTATCCGCTCATCGTCAAGCCCATCGACGGCGCCGGCTCGGCCCACACCCATCGATGTGATGACGACGCAGGGCTTGAGCTGGCCATCGCCGACAACGCCGGAACGAAAGTCGTCAGCATCGAAGAGTTCATCGAGGGCGAAGAGTTCACCTTCGACACGATCTGTGCCGGAGGCGAGATCGCCTTCTACAACGTGAGCTGGTATCGCCCCCAGCCGCTCATCGCCCGCACGGTGCAGTGGATCTCCCCCCAGACCGTGTCCCTGCGCGACCCCGACGCGCAGAAGCTCGCTCCCGGCGTGGCCCTGGGCAAGGCGGTGATCAAGGCCCTCGGCTACACCGAAGGCTACACCCACATGGAGTGGTTCTTGACCCCCAGCGGCGAGGCGGTCTTCGGCGAGATCGGCGCCCGGGCCCCCGGCGCCCGCTCCGTGGCGATCATGAACCTCTCGGCGCACATCGACTGCTTCGAGGGCTGGGCCGAGGCCGTCTGCCACGGCCGCTTCAGCCAACCCATCCGGCGTCTCGACAACGCCGCCGTGATCTGCAAACGGGCCATGGGCGAGGGGCGCATCCAACGCATCGACGGCCTGCACCAGCTGCTCTCTCGCTACGGCCAGCACATCAGCGAGATCAACCTGCTGCCCGTGGGCGCCCATCGACGCAACTGGAAGCAGACCCTGCTCTCGGACGGCTATCTCATCGTGCGCCACCCTGACCTGGACACCTGCCTCTCCATCGCCGACCAGGTCGGCACCGACATACAACTCGTGGCGGGCTGAGCGCGGTGTCACAGATCATCTTGTTGGGCCCTCAAGACGAGCAGCCCACCCTGGCCCAGACCCTGGCGGACGTGAGCGAGCTCTCGCCAGACACCCCCGTCGCCCTGATCACAGCGGGCCGTGAGAGTCGCGAGGCCGAAGACGAAGACATCGTCTCCCTGCTCGACCATCCCGTGCGCAACCTCTCACTCTTCGCCAGAGGTGAAAAGATCTTCCGGGACGACCCCGACCTCTTCGCCGGCTTGCGCTTGCGCCACGATCACTCCCGGCAACTCCAGGCGCTCTACCGACGACGCCTCGATCACGCCATGGACGGCGCCTGCGAAGTGCTGGAAACCAGCGGCCATGACAAAGACGAATGGCTGGTGCTGGAGCGGCTCAGCGAGCGCAGCGCCCACATGGTGAAAGAGGTCTTCGAGGAGGCCATGGCCGCGGTGCGCGAGCTCGATCACAACCACCTGCTGAGGCTCGACGCGTTGCGCGACGAGTTCGCCGACGAATGGAAACCCGACGAGCGAGAAGCGGTCATCGAGGCCAAGCAACAGGTCGCTCATGAGCTGTCCGACTGCGGCGCCCTGCTCGTGGCCGGTGGGCACGTGGTGGTGCTCTTGAACCGACTACGGCTCTTCGGCCTGGCCCAGCTGGTCACCGAGGCTGAGAGCCCGCTGCCCGTCCTGGCCTGGTCCGCTGGAGCCATGGCCTTCACCACACGGGTGGTCGCTTTTCACGATCGCCCGCCCCAAGGCAGAGGACACGCCGAGGTGCTCGAGTCGGGGCTAGGCCTGGCCCCCGACGTGGTGGCCCTGCCCCACGCCAGCCAACGGCTGCTGCTCGACGACGAGATGCGCGTGTCGATCCTGGCCCGGCGCATGAAACCGGCGCTGTGCCTGGCCCTCGACAATGACGCAAGGGCCGACTGGGATGGCCAACGCTGGAGGAGTGGCGGACAGACCCAGCGCCTGAACATCGATGGCACCGTGACCGAATGGAGCACCTCGTGACCCTGGCCATCGAAGCCTTCACGACCAGCGACACCGTCAACCCGGCCGGGGTCGACGAGTTTCTCAACGGCCGCTCCATGCCCCTGGTTGAAGGCGATCGGCTCACGTTTGTCTGGCGCGGCGAAGCCAAGGCCGTGCAGCTCATGCACTGGATCTTCAGCCTGCCCTCAGAGGTGCCCCTCGAGCGCATCGAGAACACCGACCTCTGGTACACGGTGGTCACCCAGCTGCCCCGTGCCTCCAGGGTCGAGTACAAGTTCCTGGTCGAGACCGACGCAGGGCGACAGCTGCTCCGAGACCCGCTCAATCCCCAGTTGGCCCACGACCCGTTCGGGGCCAATTCCGTGGCCACATCCGCGGGCTACGAAGACCCCGAATGGAGCGACCCGGACCCTGCCGCGAAGAAGGGCAAGCTCGAACGGACCAAGCTGCACAGCGAGGCCTACGGAGACGATCGCCAGATCACCGTCTACCTCCCCGCCGCCCACCGGGAGTTCGGCCGCTATCCCCTGCTGGTGGCCCACGACGGCTCGGACTACGTGCGCTTCAGCCAGCTCAAGGTCGTCCTGGACAACCTGATCCATCGCCTCGAGATCCCACCGATCGTGGTGGCCATGACCGACCCGAAGGACCGCCTGGTGGAGTACGCCGGCGACCCTCGCCAGGCCATTCATATCGCCGAAGAGCTGCTGCCCGCCCTGGAGCGCCGCTACCCCATCGTCCAGCGCCCGGATGCCAGAGCCTTGATGGGCGCCAGCTTCGGCGCTGTGGCCGCCCTGTCCACCGCCTGCCGCCGCCCAGGCCTCTTCGGCAAGCTGCTGCTGCAGTCCGGGTCCTTTGCCTTCACCGACATCGGCCCCAGCAACCGCGGCGAGGTCTTTGCCCCCGTGGTCGACTTCATCAACGACTTTCGCCGCGAACCCGTGCGCTGCTCTGAGCAGGTCTTCGTCAGCTGCGGCGTGTTCGAATCACTGATCTACGAGAACCGCTCCCTGGTGCCCGTGCTGCAGTCCACGGGCATGTCCGTGCGCTACGTCGAGTCCCATGACGGGCACAACTGGGAGAACTGGCGAGACCGTCTGCGCGAAGGATTGTCCTGGTTGTTCCCCGGCCCGCTCTGGTTGGTCTACGACTGAGCAGAACGGCGGCAGCCCCCTTTCACCCGCTACGCCCATGGGTCATCATGGGCACCTCTTCAACGTATCTTCACGGAGCCTTGTCGTGGCAGACATCACCCGCCGAATCGGCCTGTCCCTGGGGGCCGACCTCTGCTGGCCTCGCTGCTTCGAGGCGATCTTCGCCCAGCTCGATCCCGTGCTCGATGTGGGTGGCGACAGGGTCAAGCTCACCGTCGAGCGCATGGCCATCGAGCCCTTCGATCTCAAGGCCACCACACCCTACGACGTGATCCTCGATCGGGTGACCCACTGGTATCACACCCGCCGAGAGCGGCTGAAAAAGGCCGTGCTCATGGACGGCGTCTACGTGCTGAACAACCCCTGGACCCTGCAGTCCATGGAGAAGCAGACCACGTACTGCGCCATGATCCGGCTCGGCCTGCCCGTGCCCGACACATGGATGGTCCCGCCCAAAGAGTACGAGCACAGCGACGACCTTGAGCCGACCCTGCAGCGCTACGCCCGGCTGTTCGACCTGGGCTCGGTTGGCGAGCAGATCGGCTACCCCATGTTCATGAAGCCCTACGACGGCGGCGCATGGAAGGGCGTCTCGCGCATCGACAACGAAGAGCAGCTGCGCAGCGCCTACGAGCTCAGCGGACGCATGGTCATGCATCTGCAGAAGTCCGTCCCCGACTTCGATCTGTTCGCCCGTTGCATCGGCGTGGGGCCCCAGCTCCGTTGCGTCAACTACAAGCCTGACGCGCCCCTGCACGACCGCTACAGCACAGACCCCCTGGGCGCCACCGACGACGACCTGAACACCCTGCGGCAGATGACCCTGACCATCAACGCGTTCTTCGGTTGGGACTTCAATTCCTGCGAGGCCCTGCGAGACGGCAGCGGGGTGTGGCAACCCATCGACTTCGCCAACGCCTGCCCGGACAGCCAGGTCACCTCGCTGCACTACCACTTCCCCTGGTTGGTCATCGCCAAGCTCAAGTGGTCGATCTTCTGTGCCGCCACCAAACGGCCCATGCGCCTGCACGTCGACTGGGAGCCCTTCTTCGCGGCAGCCCGAGAGACCGAGGGAGCGTCCCTTGCCGAACGGCTGGGCGCCTACGCGGCCATCGCCAACGAGCGCTTCGAAACCGAGCGCTTCGAGGCCTTCTGCGCCGAGCACCTGAGCCACATCGACGAGGTGGCCTGGGACTACTTCGCCACGGACGACGCCCACGAAGCGGTGCGGCAGAAGGTCATCTCGCTGTTCCCCGAACACGAATTCGACGAGTTCACCGAGCTCTTCTGGCAGCGCATCCAAGACTGGCGCGCGGACAACGCCGCGCCGAGCCCCCGCTGAAGCCCGTCCCACCTGCCTCAGCCTGCAAACACCGGAGAGTGTGAGTGACCACCGATCAGAAGATGACCAGCCGCTGGCACTCCCAGCGCACGGGCGAAGAGATGCTCATGGTGCGCTGGGGACACTTCGGCACGCCCGTGCTGGTCTTCCCCACCGCTGGAGGTGACGCCGAAGAGATCGAGCGCATGCTGATGATCAAGGTGCTTGAGCCCCTGATCTCCGGCGGCGCCGTCAAGGTCTACTCCATCGACTCCGTGGCCGCTCGCGACTGGAGCGACCAAGAGGTTTCCGGGCAGAGCAAGGCCCTGCTGCTCGACGGCTTTCAGCAGTACGTGCGCCACGAGGTGGTCCCTGCCATTCGCAACGACTGTGACGACCCGGACATCAGCATCGTCACCGCGGGCGCCTCCATCGGCGGGTTCAACGCCCTGTCCATGGTCTGCCGCTTCCCGGACGCGTTCTCCAAGGCCATCTGCATGAGCGGCAGCTACGACGTGGAGCGATTCATGAAGAATCTCCATGGCCCGAGCCCCGAGTTTCACCTGGCCTCGCCGTTGCGTTTCCTACCCGGTCTCGAAGACGGCCCCCTGCTCAACACCCTGCGCACCCGCGAGGTGGTCATGGCCCACGGCGGCGGGCGGTACGAAGACCCTGAGCAAGACTGGAAGATGGCCGCCCTGCTCGGGCAGAAGGGCATCCCCAACCGGGTCGACCCATGGGGCGAAGACTACAACCACGACTGGCCCACCTGGCGAGCCATGCTGCCGAAGTACCTCGGCGAACTCTGAGTGGACCTGCGCAGAGGCCTGCCGCTCGCGTTGATGTGCTGCGCGCTCAGTCCTGTGGTGCCGAGCCTGAGGGCTCAAACACCCGCCCCTCAGCCAACGACAACTTCAGACACCAGCGACGAAACGAGCGAGGCCCTGCGCCGGGTAGCCGAAGCCCTGGCCCGGGACACCAGCCTCTCTCCCGATCTGCGAGAGGCCCTGGCTGACCTTGTGGGAGCCCTCGAACAGGAGCGGGCCGCACCACACAGCGCCCTCGCCGCAGACCTGCAGAGGCTCACGCTCCGGGCCGACGAGCAGGACCGCCTGCTGGGTTCTCTGGCCCAGGTGGTCGAGAGCCTGAACGTCTACGGTGATCTGCGCCTGCGCCACGAGACCGACACCTCTCGGGACAACGCCCCCGCGCGCAACCGCGAGCGCATGCGCCTGCGTGTGGGCGCCAACGTCGCAGTCAATGAAGAGTTCGAAGTGGGCCTGCGCCTGGTCACCGGCGACAGAAGAGACCCCAACTCGACCCACCAGACCCTGGGTACGGTGTTCGACAGCAACGAGGTCAGCATCGACAGGGCTTACCTCGACTACCACCCGCTCAGCCAACCCCAGCTGTGGATCCGTGCGGGCAAGTTCGCCCACCCCTTCCGATCGAACCCGGTCTACGGCGAGCTGGTCTGGGACGCAGACGTGCAGCCCGAAGGCGTGGCCATGGGCTATCGGGCAGCGGACACCGCCGGCTTCCAGCGCCTCGACTTCGTGGCCGGTGAGTACATCATCCTGGAGCAGAACGCTGGCGACGAGGCCAGCGCCTTCGTGGCTCAGGTCTCCGGCCAGACATCCCTCGCTCCCGCATGGGACCTGACCACGGCCCTGGGCTACAGCCGCTACAGCCATCTGTCGCCCGATGGCAGCGCAGCGGTGGTAGGGGACAACGGCGGCAACGCCCTGGCAGCCAATGGTGACTTCGCCAGCCGCTTCTCCCTGGTCAATCCCCTCGTGACCGTGACCCACACCGGGCTGGAGAGGCCGCTCACCTTCTCTGGCGAGTACGTCTCCAACACCCGGGCGAAGGGCCCCCTGGGCACGGGCTGGGCGGTGGGAACCGCCTATGGCCAGACCCGCGACCAGGACGACTGGCGCGTCTACTACCAGTACCAGGACATCGAACAGGACGCGGTGCTCACGCCCTTTGCCCAGGACGACTTCTTGCGCATGAGCCACTTTCGGGGCCACCTCGCTGGCTGGCAATATCAGGTCCGGCGAGACGTCCAGCTGCACCTCTGGGGCCTGGTCACCACGCGAAAGACCGGCATCCCTACCGCCGCCACAGAGCGCAATCACCAGTGGCGCCTGAGGGCAGACCTCAACATCAAGTTCTGAGGACCAGATGGGTACTCGATCACCAATCTCTGGCTCGCCCAGGCGCTGCTTGGCTGGCCTGCTCCTCGCACTGCTCAGCGCCTGCGCTGCACCCGGACACGACGCCGACCGACGGGCCCACCTGCGCTACGTGGGCTCGTCCACCATCGCTCACTTCATGCGCAGCGCCGCGCAGACCTACTCCGCCGCGTCCTTCTCACTCGACACAGCCCCTGAAAGCTCCGGGGGCGAGGCCGCGCTGCTCGCAGGCGAAGCAGACCTCGCGGGAGTGGCGCGCCCACCCACCGCCCAGGTCTTGGCCGCGGGGGTGTCCGCCGTCGAGATCGGCAGGGACGCCATCGCCATCGTGGTTCATCCAGACAATCCGGTGAACGATCTCTCCCTTGCCCAGCTGAAAGGCATCTTCGGCGGCGTCATCGACAACTGGTCCCAGGTCGGCGGACAAGACCTGGCCATCGTGCCGTTCGTGGTGGGCCCTGAGTCAGCGACTCACTACGTCTTTCGTTCTGCCGTCCTGGGATCGACGGAGTACGGCGGCTGCCAGGTGGTGCGCCCCGATCCGGAGATCATCACCCGGGTGTCCCAGACGCCCGGCGCCATCGGGCAGATCAGCTTCGCCTTCCTGGCTGGCGCATCCGATGTACACCCGATCGCCGTGGAGGGGCAGGCGCCCACGGTGACCAACTTCGACTACCCCATCACCCGCCCCCTCTACCTGCTCTGGAACAAGGGCCATGCAGAAGTCCACGAGTTCGTCGACTGGGCGCTGACTGAGCCTGGCCAACAGGTGGTCATGGGGCACTTCGTGGGCAACAGGGTCATCGCCTCGGTCCAGGCAGGCGCAGGCGCAGCCTCGCGAACACCCACCGTCACCAACGGTCATCTCGTGGTCTTCACCGACACCCAAACGGTCGATGATGGCGGACTCTTCTACTACCCCCACCTGGGCTATCAGGTCCTCACCCGCAGCGGGCAGCGAGTCCGCCGGGTGCCCAATCATCGGGGGGACAATGACGAGAGCCCCACCCGGGTGCCCCTGCCACCGGGCACCTATCTGATTCGAGCAGAGACCGCCGACGCTGGCACCGCCGAGTTCTTCGTCACCATCGTCTCAGGCGAGACCACCACCGTGTCCGTGGCCGAGCTGCGTCAGCGGTCGGGCTTGTAGGCGTCCGAGTGCACGCCCTTCATGGCCCGGCCTGACGGGTCGGCGGCCGCGGCAAAACTTGCGTCCCAGGCCATGGCGGCGGGCGTCGAACAGGCGATGGACGGCCCTCCCGGCACAAGCGCAGCAGCCTGTGCACCGGGGAAGTGCTCCTCAAAGAGAGCCCGGTACAGGTAAGCCTCTTTCGTCGCCGGTGTGTTCTGGGGGAAGCGATCCCCCGCTTGCGCCCAGAGCTCGTCGCTCAACTCTGCCTCGGCGTGTGCCTTCAGCGAGTCGATCCAGCCGTAGCCCACACCGTCAGAGAACTGCTCCTTCTGGCGCCAGAGGACCTCGTCCGGGATCAGCCCGGTGAAGGCCTCGCGCAGGGCGTGCTTCTCCATGCGCCCCTCGCTGACCATCTTGTGCACCGGGTCGAAGGACATGGCCACATCGAGGAAGTCGCGATCGAGAAAGGGCACCCGCGCCTCCACGCCCCAGGCCGCCATGGACTTGTTCGCTCGCAGGCAGTCAAAGCGATGCAGCGAGTCGAGCTTGTCCACGGTCTCGTCGTGAAACGCCTCGCTGTCCGGCGCCTTGTGAAAGTAGAGATAGCCCCCGAAGATCTCGTCGCTGCCCTCTCCCGAGAGCACCATCTTCACGCCGTTGGCCTTGATGTGGCGGGCCAGCAGAAACATGGGCGTGCTGGCCCGCACCGTGGTGACGTCGAAGGTCTCGATGTGACGAATGACCTCGGACAGGGCATCGATCCCCTCTTGCACGGTGTAGATCAGCTCGTGGTGCACGCAGTCGATCGCGTCCGCCACCGCTCGCGCCGCGGCCAGGTCGGGCGAGCCCTCCAGGCCAATGGCGAACGAGTGCAACCTGGGCCACCAGGCCGCGCCTTCGTCGTCCTGTTCGATGCGATGGGCCGCGTACCGGGCGGCGATGGCGGCGACCAGGGACGAGTCGAGCCCCCCTGAGAGCAAGACGCCGTAGGGCACATCGCACATGAGCTGGCTGTGCACCGCGGCCTCGAAAGAGCCCCGCAGCAGGTCGAGGTCGAGGGGCACGCCCCGGGTGACCGCCACGTCGCGCCAGGCCGGCTCGTAGTAGCGCACGGGCTGCTCGTCGGCGGAGGTCTGGTAATGACCCGGGGGAAACTCGTCGAGGGTGACGCAGTGCTCGATCAACGCCTTCAGCTCAGAGGCCACGTACAGCCGCCCCTCTGCGTCCCGCCCCGTGTAGAGAGGGATCACACCCATGGGATCCCGGGCGATGAACCACTGGCCGCGCTCCTGATCGCAGAGCACGAAGGCGAAGATGCCGTTCAGATCGTTCAAGAAGCCCGGCCCCCGTTGCTCGAACAGGGGCAGCAGCACCTCGCAGTCGCTGGCCGTGGCGAACGTGTACGGAGCGCTCAGTCCGGCGCTGAGGCCACGGTGGTTGTAGATCTCACCGTTGACCGCCAAGGCCATGTCTCTGGACGTATGCAACAGCGGCTGGGCGCCTGTGCCCGGGTCGACGATGGCCAGACGTTCGTGGGCCAGCAGCGCGCGCTCACCCAGCCAGAGACCGCTCCAGTCGGGACCCCGGTGGCGCATGGTGGCGGACATCTGCAGGGCGCGCTTGCGCAGGGACGCCACGTCGCCGTCGATCTCGAGGATGGCCAGGATGGAGCACATGGGCCCAGGTGTAGCAGAGCAGCTGGGCCACATCACCCCTCGGCTGCCGAGCGGGCCCTGGCCAGCGGAGATGACCGCCCCCACGGTACGGACCGTACCGAGCAGACAGAGCAGAGCAGGCCGAGCAGACGAGCCGAAAGGGCGTCAGCGTCGGGGCAGCAGTACCGGCAGCACCACCAACACGGTCCCCAAAGCCACGGCCAGGCCCAGGGCAGCCAGCAGACCGAAGTCAGCCACCGGGGGGAAGCTGCTGAACAAGAAGAGCAGGAAACCACCGGTGAGAATCGCCGACGTGGCCGCCACCGGTCGCAGCTTGACCGAGTAGACCGCGGCCACCACGGCGTCGCGGCGGGCCCGGGCTTCTGCGTCGGTGAGGGTGCGAGCGGCCCGCTTGTCTTCTGTTGCCAGACGTCGGAACTCGGCCGCCAGGGCGGCCACCACGTGGATGGCGTCATCCACCGCCACGCCCAGGGCCACGGCCGAGACCATCACCGTGACCGAGTTCAGGGGCAGTCCGCTGAAGCCCATGACCGCCAGGATCGTAGCCAAGGGCAGCACGTTGACCACCAACACGGCGCACCCCAGCCGCCACGAACGCAGCAAGACGATGAGCGTAAGAGCCACCGCCACCAGGCAGGACACCAGGCTCTTCACCAGGCTGCCCACCATGCGCCGATCGGCGGCGAGCAGGCTGTGCACACCGGCCTCCAGCGAGAGTGACATGCCCGCGGGCAAGGACTCTGTGGCGAACTGCTGAAAGCGATCGATCAGGGCCAGATACTCCGCCGCGCCCAGGTCGTGGCTGCGCACGATCACCCGGGCCACCTGAGACTCTGCATCTGTCAGCAACGACTGGAGCGGCAAGCGAAAGGTGGAGACGGCCACGCTGAACAGGGCCAGCCTCATGTTGCTCTCAGGCAGCCGCAACGATGCCGGCGCGTCGTTGTCCCAGACCTGGTTCAGCAGGGAGAAGATCTGGGAGAAGGCGTACACGTGGGTCACCGCGGGTTGCGCCTCGCCGAACCCACGGAGCTCTTCAAGGAACTCGAGCGCCTCGCGACTGTGCAGTCCCCGGGGTCTGCCCGTGTCCACCGCCAGACCGAAGAAGTTCATGCCCCCCAGACGTTGATCGATGAGGCTCAGGGCCTGGCGGGAGGGGCTCTCTTCGGCCAGGTACTCCACCGCCCGTACGTCGGTACGCAGGCTCAGCACCCCAGGAATGGCCAGGCCCATGAGGGCCAGGGTCAGCACCAGGATGGCGGCCCGGTGGCCACTGAGCCAGGCCAGCCAGCGCATCATGGGAGCACTGGCGCTCGCGCCATCGCCAGCCAGGCTGGGGGCCTCTGCCAGCCCGTGGCCCGCACTGTCCGCGCCACCCGCGCCCGAGGACCACAGGCGGGACGCAAGCCACGGAGGACAGAAGCTCACCAGCAACACCAGCGCCACGGCCTGTCCACCCACCTCCCCGAACTGACGCACCAGGCCCACGTCGCACGTCGCCAGAGAGGCCAGGCCCACGATGGTGGTGGCCGCGGCGATGGCGGACGGGCGCCAGACCCTTGCCAGCGCGGCGCTCAACACCCACCCCGCCGACGTCCCCCGCCGTGCCTCTTGCTGGGCAGCCACGAAGAAGTGCGTCAAGAAGGTGAGCTGCACCCCCGCCACCAAGGGCACCAGGATGCCGGTGTAGAGATTGAGCGTGGCGCCGTTCCACTCGAGCAACACGAAGACCAGACCCGTGCCCATGGCCTCGAGCAACAGCAGCGTGGCCAGCACCCACGGCGAGCGAAAAGCGACGAGCAAGACCAGCAGGGTGAGAGCGGCGGCGGCCACCACGAAGAAGATCGTGTCCTGTCCCACCTGAGCCGCGACCTCCTCCTCGACGAACGGGAAGCCCAGCAGGTGAATGCCCTGGGCCCGGGGCGAAAAGCGCTGGGCCACGTCCTTGATCACCGCCAGGACGGCCTTCACCGAGGCGTCCCGCCGTTCGACCTGACACATGACCACGGCCAGCTGTCCGTCGAGGGAGACGAACACATCTCGGGCCAGGGGATACGACAGGGTGAACTCGCGCAGCTCGGACCAACGTTCGGGGCTCACCGACTCGCGAGGGATGAACGGCACCGTGCCGAACAGCTCCCGGGGATCGAAGCTCAGCCCCCTCGCTACCGGCCGTTGAGAGTGGGCCAAGCTCTTTACATCGATGACCGCAGGCAGCGCCTCGAGGGCATCACCGATGTCGTAGAGCAGGGCCGCGCCTTCGTCACTGAAGACGTCGTCGTGCTCCACCAGCAGAGCCACCAGCAGGTCATCGCCCACGTAGCGGGTCAGCTTCTCGTAGGCCTCGCTGGTGCGCGCGTCGCCAGCCAGCAGCACGGCCGTGGACGCATCGAGCCCCAGACCCGACAGGTGCTGAAACACCGGCCAGGCCACGACCAAGGCCAGGGGCAGCAACACCAGCAGCACCCGGCGACACAGTCGGGACATGGTAGCGCGAGAGTCTACAGTGGCGTTCACGGTGGAGATGTTGCCCCGCTGGGAGACAGATCCCAAGGACAGGCTGGTAGGACAGGGCCGGCGGCGTGTTCTGAGCCCATGGCAGGGCCTCCCTGGAGCGCACCATCACTCGCTGACGATTCCCCGTCGCAAGGCAGGGCGCAACCCCAGGCCCGTCTTCAGGTTCCCCTCTCTTCGCGCAACTCACAAAGGCTGCCGCCCCACCATGACGACCTTCTACCTTGTCGCCTTCCCGCTGATCACAGCGATCAATGTGGCGGTGAGCCTGTGCTTGCTCTGCCGCCGTGGCCCCCTGCACATGGGCCGTATCGGTGCCGTGGCCGGGGCGCTGCTGCTGCTCAACGGCGCTCAGATGCTGGCCCTGATCCCCTTTCGCCTGAGCTGGTTTGGAGGTGCCCAGCTGGCCTGGCTCGATCTGGCCATCGTGGTGCCCTGCTGTGCGGTGGCAGCCCTGGTCTGCCGGGCACGAGGTCGTGCTGTCAGTCCCTCTGCGCTGGCGGTGGCCCTCGTGGGACTGGTGATGATCCCCATCGCCATCCAGGCCTGGTTCATCACTCCTTTCGACCTGGTCCTGGAGCAGGTCGACGTGCCCCTGACGCCCCGGCACGGTGGCACCGGGCCCCTGCGTGTTGCCGTGCTGGCGGACATGCAGACCACGACCATCGGCGATCTCGAGCGGGACGCGGTCGCCCGACTCATGGCCGAATCACCAGACATCATTCTCGTCCCCGGCGATCTGTATCAGGGGCCGGTCCAGGAGTTCGAGAGGCACCTGCCAGCCTTTCGCGCGCTACTGAAAACCCTGCATGCGCCCGGCGGCGTGTGGGCGGTGATGGGCAACGCGGACTACAAGGCGGGCGTCCCCCGTTTGCTGGAGGGCACGGGCATTCGTCTGCTCGAAGACGAGGTCGTGCGCTTCTCCGTCGGCGATCGAGACGTCGCCTTGCTAGGCATGTCCGACTGGGCCGATCTGAGTCGCGAGGGCTGGCAGTACACACCCACCATCGTCGAGCGATTCGCCAACCGTCCACCGAGCGACGAGATCAGGCTCATGCTCTGCCATCGACCGGGCTGGGTGCTCACCTTGCCCGAGACGTCCCACATCGATCTCACCGTGGCGGGGCACACCCACGGCGGGCAGATCGCCCTGCCGTTCCTTGGTCCCCTGCTCGTGCTCTCCCGGCTGCCCAACAGTGTCTGCGCCGGGGGACTGTCTGAGGTCAACGGGCAGCAGCTCTACATCAGCCGGGGCCTGGGCATGGAACGCTTGCAGGCGCCGCGGGTGCGCTTCGGTGTGAAACCAGAGGTGACCCTGCTCACGTTGTCCGCTGCCACAAGCGCTCGGGCCGCGCCCCCGTAGAACCGCCAACCCCGGGGCTCAGTTCTCGATGGGCCTCAGCCGCACGTCCCGAAACTCGATCACAGCGCCCTCGGATTGCAGGGCGATGGAGCCCGGCGTCTCCTCGCACCAGCTGGCCCGGTTCTGCACCTGACCGTTCACCTCCAGGGTCAGCTCGCCGCGATCGAGGCGGATGCGATAGTCGTTCCACTCGCCGAGAGGCCGCTCGTTGCAGGGCTGGGCCTTCACCGTGCGTCGTCCCGTGGTGCGCGCCTCGTCGGTGAGCATGGGGTACTCATCGATGTTCCAGATGTCCGCCGCGTTGCGATGGTGCAACTGAGCCTCGATCGACCGGGGCCAGACCTTGTCTTCGCTCACCAGACGCAACAGCACCCCGGAGTTGCCCGGCCCCGCCGCAGGGTCGAAGCGCCACTGCAAGGTCAGCTCGAAGTTGGTGAAGCGCTGCGATGTGCGCAGATAACCGATGGGCTGCCCCTCGCAGCGCAGGACGTCGCCGTGGATCGACCAGGTGTCCCGAGGGTCTGCGTCTTCGTCCGGCAGGTACGGCGTCCAGGCAGACAGGTCGCTGCCGTCGAAGAGCACCACCTCGGCGCCGAACTGAGGCGCCCGTTCTCTGTCATCGAGGAGGAACGCCGCCAGGTCGGCCAGCTCTTGGGGCTTCAGTCCTGCGGACACTCCCGCGGGCATGGTGGACATGGTCAGCTTGCGCCGCTCCACCACGTCGTCGGCGGCCAGGACGTGCCGCTGACCCTGGGTGTCCTTCAAGACCAGGGCTGCGCCTTCCGCCTGGATGAAACCTGACAAGGTGCGACCGTCTGCCAGCCGCAACAGCCAGGTGTCGTAGCCAAACGCGATGGCCGCGCTCGGGTTGACGATGGCGTCGAGCAGTGCCTCGGTCTCGTACTTCTCGGCGATGGTGGTCAGCTCCGGGCCGATGCTCTTGCCCCAGCCAGCCACGGCGTGACAGCCAGCGCACTGGGCCCTCTCGCTGGTGAACACCCGCGCCCCGGCCGCCGGATCGCCCTGCAACATCGCCAACTCTGACACACGGGGGAGCACACGGCCATCGACCCCGCGCCGCTCGAAGACGCCCTCCGCCAAGGCTCGCAGGCCCAGATCCGGGTTGCGAAAGATCGCTTCGGTGATGACCTCGACCAGCTCATCAGAGAGCTGACCGTCGGCACGCCGCTCGACAAGGGCCAGGGCCCACTGGGGGTCAAGGGCCAGCTCTTCGGCGGCCTCTTCCCGATCGTCGATGTCGGCGTCCCGGTCGTCCACGAGCGCCAGCAGGGCTGCCAGGCGCGCGTCATCCGGTGGACGCTCGGCCCAGACCTCGAACACGACGGACGTGGCGCCGTTGCCTTGGCTCGTGCCCCCGTCGTCCGGGCCTGCGCGACACCGAAAGCGGGTCGCTCCCAGGGGCACGCTCACGGCGATCTCGGAGTGGGCGTGGGTGCCCAGGCCGTCCGTCATGGTCACGCCGGCCACGGACAAGGGACCGCCCTCGCAGTTGGCGCCCACCTGCACCGAACCCCAGGCCGCCTCGGCCTTGTCCAGGCTCAGGGCGCTCAGGGCGACGGTGCCGGCGGACGTCTCGAACACGGGCTCGACCCAGTCGGCCCAGTCGCAGGAGTTGCCGTTGCCCCCGTCTGTGGCAACGAGCCAGAGCCGAGAGGTTCCGGTCACGTCCACATCAACGTTGACCAGGCCGCTCTTCACCAGGCCCGACGAGTAGAGCTGCTCGGCCTTGGCCAGGCCGTCGGTGCGCAGCTGGCTGGCCAGGTCGTAGGCCCGCCAGTCGTTGGCGTCCCGGTGCTCCACCCACCACGCTGCCAGAGGGCGCAGGTCTTCCGGGCCGCCCAGGGCCGCGTCGACCATGGCCTCAGCCGCGGCGCGGGCAGGGATGAACGCCAGGGTCTCCAAGGCCCGACGGCGAGAGCCCACAGGCAACTCACCGTTCATGGCCCGAGCCGCCAACACAGCCACCGCCTCGGGAGGATGGAGCAACCAGATCAACTCAGCGAAGCGCGGGCTCCACGGTGCGTCCACGTCAGGCCGCTCGGCGAGCAGGGCTTCGTAGAGCAGGGACTCGTCGCCGTGGGCCGCCACCGCCAGCGCCGCCAGGGCGAAGCGATCCCCCACCGTGTACTGACGGGCCAGGGACAACCACAGCGGCGCCGTGCGCTCGAGGGGTTCGTCTGCCAGAGCCAACGCCGCCTCGCGCCGCAGCGCCGGGGACTCGTTCTCTACCAACAAGGCCACCAAGGCCAGAGGGTCGGGGACCACGGGTCGCAAGGCCCGCAGTGCGGTGACGCGCAGGTCGAGGGCCACGTTGTCGTCGAGGACCATCATCTCCAGGGGCAGTCCCAGGCGAGCCATCACCCACAACGCACGGGCGGCGATGGGCAACTCGGCGGTGCTCACCAACTCGGCCAGGCCGCGCTCCACGGGGGTCGCTGCATAGAGGCCTTCACCCCGCGGACCGTTCATGGCCAACAGGGCCGCCCGCCCTGCAGCGCGCACGTTCACTGCGGGCGACGCCAGGGCCGCCAGGGCTCCGGGGAGCGTCTCCACCTCGATCGCCGGCGCCTTCGGATGCGTGCCTTCGGGGACGATGCGCAAGATGCGCCCGTAGGCCTCACGATCTCTAGCCTGATGGCCGCCCACCCCCGGGTCGAACCAGTCGGCCACGTAGACCGCGCCGTCTGTACCGATGGCCACATCGCTGGGACGGAACCACTCGGCTCGTTTGCCCGTGGCATCCGCCTTTGGCCGCAGCAACATGCCCGGCGCCAGGGCCACACCAGAGCCGCTGCGGTCGGGCACGTGGGCGTAGACCACCCCGGCGCCTGCGTCCGCGTTGAGGACTCGCCCTTCGAGCCAGGGGGAGAGCAGTCCGCTCTCGTAGACCACCACGCCCGTGGGCCCGCCCGCGCCGTTGATCGCCCCCGCAGGGACAACCCCGGGATCCTCTTGGTGCCAGTGCGCGCTCACCGTCTCTTGCCCGGGCCTGCGATCCGCTCCCCAGTACCGGGAGCCGTCCGCCGAGAAGTAGCCGTGGTCGCCGCCGGGCAGGCACCACAACGTGCGGCAGCTGGCGTTGCCGTCGTCGTCGTTGTCGGCCAGATACACGTTGCCGAAGCTGTCGAGGGCGGCTTCATAGTTGTTGCGGTAGTTGTGGGACTGCACCGCCAGCCCGCCGCCGTCCGGGTCGAACGAGAGCACCAGCCCGCCCACCCAGGCCCGCCCGTCATCGCTCACCAGGCCGGGACGGTTGTCTGCCAGCGCAGGTCCGCCGCCGTTGTAGAGGCTGCCAGAGCGCAGGCGCCAGCCGTCGGCGTCCGTGACCATGTGAGGGCCGGCATTGCCCGCGGCCAGATACCAGCGGCCGTCGGGTCCCGCCACCACCGAGTGCACGCCGTGGTCGTGGTCGAAGCCGCCGAAACCCGTGAGCAGCACCTCGCGACGGTCGGCGACCAGATCGCCGTTGTCGTCGGTGTACACGAACACGTTGGGCGAACAGGACACCACCACCTGATTGCCGAACACGGCCACACCCAGGGGCGAGACGAGGTCGAGATCCTGGGCAAAGACCGTAGAGCTGTCCGCCCGACCATCACCGTCTGTGTCTTCGAGTACGACGATGCGATCACCCTTTGGATGTTCAAGCCCAGGGTTGCGTCCGTCCCACTTGCGATAGTTCACGGCCTCGGCCACGTAGAGTCGGCCGTGGGCGTCCACATCGATGGCCGTGGGGTTGTAGAGCTGGGGAGACTCAGACCACAGCTCGGCCACCAGGCCGTCGGGCAACTCAAAGTCGCTCCCGTGGTCTGCATCCCCCAGGCCACCGGCCCTGGGCACCAACCCCGCAGGCTGAACCACCATGGGCGCGGCCACGGGAAACGACGGCATCGGCACGAGTGTGGGAGGGTCCACCGGCTCGCCTGGGTCCACCGGCTCTCCCGGCGCCCCCCGCTCTCCCGGCGCCCCCCGCTCTCCTCGGTCGGGCGCTTGCTGCCCGAAGACTGGAGGCGCCAGGGCAACCTGGGTCGCCAGACCTGCGCAGAGAATCCAGAGCAGAAGCGCCACGCCCCCGACCCGGTGATGAGAGGACGAGGGGCTGCTCACGAGATCACTCATGGCTCCATGATGGCGCCCCCAGCTGTTCTGTCCAGTCGCGCCCAGAAAGCCATCAGTCCACGAGCGCTGGCTCGACTACCATGCCCCCATGGTGGACGTCGCCGACCAGAACAACAACGAACCCATGGAGCCCTTTGAGCGGCGTCCGACCCAGGAGGGCTGCCCTGACTGGGTTTCCCCGGGAGCGCCCTCGCGGCCGGCCTGGATCGGCCACCAACCCCGACGCCGACCTCGGCGCCAGCCCGGCGCGCCGGACACCCTGCCCCCCGCCGAGACAAAGGGCCACGCGCCCGCTGGCGTGACCGTGGTGAATCCGGGAACGCCCCTTGAGCGGCCGCCCGAACTGAGCGTGGTGGTCACGGTGAACAACCAGCGCGACGACCTGGCCCGCTTTCTCGACGATCTCGCCGAAGCCCTCGGAGAGCGCCAGGCCCAGGTGCTGGTGGTCGATCGCAACTCAAAAGACCGCACCACCACGCTGATCCTGAACCAACACCCCACGGTGACCTTGCTGCGCACCGCCGCTGACCTCGGGCCTTCGTGGTCCTTGGACATCGGCCTGTCCCGTGCCCAAGGGCCGCTGATCGTGCTGGCCAGGGCGGGCATGCGCCCCACCCGCCAGGGCCTGGACGCGCTGATCGACCATGTCAGCCAGCATCCCGAGTGCGGCGTGGCTTCGGTGGGACTGCTCGACGAAGAGGGGCAGCCCATGCCCGGGTCTGCGCACTTCCCCACCCTGCGCCACCTGCTCGTCGAACACTCGGCCCTGTCGCGACTCATGCCCAACAATCGCTGGCGCCGACACCTGCACACCCTCGACCAGGATGACGAGAGCGGCCCCGCCGTCGACTGTGCGCCAGCAGGGCTGCTCGCTCTACGGCGCGATGTGCTCGACGACGTGGGGCCCTTCGACACGTCGTTGGCTCGGCACTATCACGTGCTCGACTGGTACCGGCGCATGCGCCGGGCGGGCTACGAGGTGCACCTGCTCTCTGCCGTACGTCTGGTCTGTCGGCCCGGCGAGGCTCTCACCGCAGACAGGGTCTATCAGCTCCATCGGGACCGCATCCGCTTCGCCCGCAAGCACCACGGCAAGTGGGGAGTGCGCTGTGCCACCACGGCCCTGTGGTCCTGGGCCCTGGTCGAAGCGGCGGCACGACTGGTGGGCCGGGGCGGCGGCACGCTGTCTGGCGTGGGCCCCGCACTCGACGCCCTGACTGACGCCTCACGCACTCGCGCCCAGGCGTGAGATCAGGCCCGTTGCGGGTGACGGCTGCGTCATCGCCCACATGCGCGGCGCAGGCCAGAGATCAGAGCTTGCGCGCCTCACCGATCTGTCGGCCTCAGACCTCAGTCCGGGGTCGCAGCCAACGCCCTCGGCGCGAGCCAGTCAGCGAAGCTCTGCTCGGCGATCCAGGTGGTCATGTCTTCGCGGGCGCGCAGGCTCAGGGCATCTCGGCGCTGACGCTTGCCTTTGACTCTCGTCGCCAGGGGAGGCAGCAAGCCGAAGTTCACGTTCATGGGCTGAAAGTGCTCGGCGTCGGCGTCGCGTAGGTAGGCCAGGGCCCCACCCAACATGGTGCTCGGTGGCGGCGGCTCGAAGTCGCGCCCCTGCAGACGACAGGCCACGGACAGCCCGGCCATGATGCCCACCGCCGCTGACTCGGCGTAGCCTTCGACACCGGTGATCTGCCCGGCGAACCAGACCTCGGGCCGAGCGTGCAACGACAGGTCGGCAGCCAGCAGCGCGGGCGACGAGATGAACGTGTTGCGATGGACGCTGCCCAGGCGCACGAACTCGGCCTCCTCCAAGCCGGGGATCATGGAGAAGACCCGCTTCTGCTCGCCGTACTTGAGCTTGGTCTGAAAGCCCACCAGATTGTAGAGCTGGCCGTGGCGATCTTCTCGGCGCAGCTGCACCACCGCGTGATGCCGCGCTCCCGTGCGCGGGTCAGCCAAGCCCACAGGCTTCATGGGACCGAAGGCCAGGGTCTGCCGGCCACGCTCGGCCATGACCTCGACAGGCATGCAGCCTTCAAACCAGACGGTCTTCTCGAACTCTTTCTCGGGTACCTTTTCCCCGGCGAGCAGGGCGTCGATGAAGGCCTCGTACTGCTCTTCGGTCAAAGGGCAGTTGAGAAAGTCGGGGTCGCCCCGGTCGTACCGGCTCGCGGCGAAGATCACGTCCATGTCGAGGGAGTCGGCGCTGACGATGGGCGCGATGGCGTCGAAGAAAGCCAGCCGGTCTCGACCGGTGAGCGCAGCGATCGACTCGCCCAGGGCGTCGCTGGTGAGCGGCCCACTGGCCACGATGACAGGGCCCTGATCTGGCACGGCGGCGCACTCCTCCCGCACCAGTTCGACCCCCGGCAGGGACGAGATGGCGCCGGTCATGCAGCGGCCGAAGCGCTCCCGGTCAAGAGCCAGGGACATGCCCGCGGGTACCGCGCTCTGCTTCGCCGCGGCCACCACCAGACTGCCCAAGGACTCCATTTCGTGGAGCAACACGCCCTTTCCCGTGTGCAAGGCCATGGAGCCGAGGGAGTTGCTGCAGACGATCTCGGCCAGATCGTCCGTGCGGTGTGCGGCGGTCTGGCGCACGGGGCGCATCTCGATCAGGCGCACAGGAATGCCGGCCGCCGAGAGCACACGGGCCGCTTCGCAGCCCGCCAACCCTCCGCCGATGATGGTGACGTGGTCGTTCATGGCCGGACAGACTAGCAACCTCCACCCGATAGCCCACGATCCGGTGGTATGCTTCAGGGGTCAGCCACCATGGCGGCTGGCCGGGGACCTGCAGCGTTGGGGTCACCAGCCACTGTCGCCTTGGTGCCACCCGCCCATGAGTCGCTATTGGGAGCGAGTCATCAGGGCGGGCCAGGTGTCTCTTATCTGACTTGTCCAATGAACTGAGGTATGACCTTGAAGACCCAATTCTCAAGGGTGCTGGCTGCGACAGCACTGATCGTTTGCACCCTTCCCTGTGGTGCAGCTGCCCAGAACGGCAGCAACTTTCACATCTTCCACAACGGGCTGGATGTGATTTACGGAGGCATCGGAGCGGGCGGATCCTCCCTCCCCGGCGGCGACGGCCTGGGCCTGCACATCAACGGAGAGGACCTGCGCGGCAACACCACCACGGTCCTCGGCGACTTCGGCTATCGGCAGGCCGCGTTTCGAGAGTCCCTGTGCGTGCTGGGCCCGCCCAGCCCGGGCCTGGCGCTCGACTTTCCCCTGCTGGCCACCATCGAGTTCGACGGCATCGGCGTCTTCTCGCCCCAGTCGGTCTTCAGCTTTCCCCGCTGCGGGACGGCAGGCTCGTTCCCCCTGGGCAACTCTGCAGGCTTCGTCCCCTTCGGCGGACCGAGTGCCGGGAGCTTCGCAATCGTAGGCTTCCCTTCGGCCAGCGGCCTGCCCAGCTCCACAGCTCTGCTGGTTCCGAATCACGGCTTCGTTGGGGGACCGACCACGGCAACCGCCACTACGGTCGCCTTGGCCGCAGCCACACTCCCCATCGCATCCACCGGATTTTGCTGGGTGATCCAGTTTGGCTGGAGTCCCTCAGCGTTGACCTCTGCCGACGACATCGACAGCTGGTACACCTGGCGCACCAACGGTCGGGGCGGCAGCCTCGGGAACCAATACTGGGGCATGTCCAACAACGAGCTGGGCACGTGGCAGAGCCAGACGGTGGCCAGCAACAACAGCCTGACCTCGATCACCCAGCTCCTGGCCAATGTGAGCTACGAGTACGTCAGCATTGCGGTCAACCCCACCACCCAGGATGCCTTGCTCCCTGCCAGCGGAGGGACCTACGGCTCCGTCGGCGCCGGAGTGCCTCACAGTGGCTCCTCGATCAATGGCGGCTTCGACGTGGGCATGCACCAGGGCCTCTCGCTCAGCGGCACGGGCGGCGTGCCCAACCCGATCTCAGGCCTGGCCAATCAAGACCCGCTCGGCAGCGCCAGCGCTGGGCTGGTCCCCACTCTCGGGTTCTTGTCGTCGAACAACAGCCCAGGGCCGGCCGTCCGTTATCGGGTGACCTGGGTCTCCCTCTTCCTTGAGCTGTCTTTCGGACTCGACCCGGCACTCATGGGTGACGCCACCATGGCCTTCGGGTCGGCTCGAGTGCCCAACCTGATATCGAACGTCTTCCCCGGACCTTTTCCTCAACCCCTGACGGTGACTTTCCTGCCGACCTTCGTCCACTCGATGGACACCTCCAGTGGAGCCTTCTGGCCAGGCCCATCGGGTTTCCCTGGCGGGACGTTTGGGACCTCCAGCGTTCAAGGAGCCTCGGCGCACATACCGGTCTCCAGCGCCGGCGGCACCTGCATCGGGCTGCCCTTCGGCTTGCAATACGGCAGCTCAGCCCTGGCCAGCGCCACGGGCCCGGTGGTGTGGAGCCGCTTCACGTCTGACGCCCCGTCCCACAGCGGTGTGCTGCCCTTGATCGACTAGATCCCGCGCTGCCGCCGGGACCACTCCATCAGAACACAGCAAGAGTGAGGCCCTTGGGTGCCCCTCTGCGCTGAGTGGAACTCTTGGCGCATCAGCTGGAGCCGGAGAAATAATCCGGTGGCTCGTCCCCGTACTCGAGCTCGACCACCTCCTCTTCGACCGCCGGCGCTGAGGACGAAGTGCTCGCCCCTGTGCCTCCCTGGCTGATCACCTCCAGGAAGGCCTCGCCGTAGGTGGCGATCTTCTTCGGGCCTACGCCCTTCACCGCCAGCAGCTCGTCTTCGTCGGCGGGCCGACGGCGGGCCATGTCGCGCAGGGTGGCGTCGGAAAAGACCACGTAGGCCGGTTTGCCCAGGGCGGTGGACAGCTCTCGGCGCAGATCACGAAGGGCCTCGAACAGCTCGGCGCCCTCACCGTCGAGGGGATCATCGCTGACGGCCGCTTTGCGACGACCCTTGCCGCCGCCCCGGCGACTCTTGCGCCGGCGACGCCCGCCGTTGCTGCTCTCGTCTTCGCTCTGCTCTGCCAACGACGGGCGGGGCCGGGTCAGCTCGACGATCTGCTCACCTGCCAGCACACCCTGGCAGCGCTTGGTCAGGGTCAGCACCGACCAGTTGGCCAGGTCTTTGACCACGTAGCCCCGGTGGATGAGCTGGCGCAGCACGCCGTCCCATTCGTCTCGGGGTTGATCGCCGCCGATGCCATAGGTGGACAGCCGATCGTGGCCCAGCTCGAGCACCCGCTTGGCCTTGCTGCCCATGAGCACGTCGAGCACATGCCCGGCGCCGAAGCGCTGCCCCGTGCGCCAGATGCATGACATGAGCTTCTGTGCCGCCACGGTGCCGTCGTAGGTCTCCGCGGGTTGCAGGCAGGTGTCGCAGTTGCCGCACTCGCCCGGCGCCTCCTCGCCGAAGTGGCCGAGCAAGGCCTGGCGCCGGCAGGTGGTGGCCTCGCACCAGCTGGCCAGGGTCGACAGCTTCTGCTGCTCCATGCGCACCTGATCGGGGTTCTCACCCTGTTCGATCAGGCGATGCATGCGGCCCACGTCGCCAGAGCCGTAGAGCATCCAGGCCTCTGAGGGCAGGCCGTCTCGACCGGCCCTGCCCGTCTCTTGATAGTAGGCCTCGACAGACCGGGGCATGTCGTAGTGCACCACGTAGCGCACGTCCGCCTTGTCGATGCCCATGCCGAAGGCCACGGTGGCGCAGACCACATCGAGGCGCCCGGAGAGGAAGCCGTCCTGGACATCGCGGCGGTCTCGAGAGGTCAGCCCTGCGTGGTAACAGGCGGCGGCGTGTCCGTTGTTGCGCAGATCGGCGGCCACCTCTTCGGTGCGCCGCCGGCTGAGGCAATAGACGATGCCCGCCTCTCCCCGGTGGCGCTCTGTGAACTGAGCCAGCTGTCCCGTGGCGCCCTTCTTGGCCGTCACCGTGTAGCAGATGTTGGGCCGATCGAAGCCGCCCACGAAGAGTTCGGCCTCACCCAACCCCAGCTGCTCCATGACGTCGAGCCGGGTGGCCTCGTCGGCCGTGGCGGTCAGGGCCATCATGGGCACGTCGGGGAAACGCTCTCGCAGCAGGCCCAGGCGGGTGTACTCAGGCCTGAAGTCGTGTCCCCATTGGGAGACGCAGTGGGCTTCGTCAATGGCGAAGAGGCTCAGGGACACCGTGCCCAGGCGTTCAAGGAAATCGCCGCCCACCAGCCGCTCGGGGGCGATGTAGAGCAAGTCGAGTTCGTCGTTGTGAAAACGCGCCAGCACGGATCGGGCCTCGGCCCCGTCGAGGCTGCTGTTGTAGGCAGCGGCCGCCACGCCCTGCTCGAGCAGGGCGTCGACCTGGTCCTTCATCAGGGCCAACAAGGGCGAGACGATGATCGCCGTGCCCTCTCTGACCACTGCAGGCACCTGGTAGCAGAGGCTCTTGCCGCCGCCCGTGGGCATGAGCACGAAGGCATCTTGACCCGCCACCACCGAATCGACGATGTCTTGCTGCAGTGGGCGAAAGGCCTCGTGGCCGAAGACGTCACGGAGGACCTGTTGAGAGTCGCTGGTCAAGGAGGAGCACACCAGTGCATGGGACGGCGGGAGAGCCCGGGCGTTTCG
This sequence comes from uncultured Phycisphaerales bacterium, assembly GCA_964537035.1. Classification (GTDB taxonomy): domain Bacteria; phylum Planctomycetota; class B15-G4; order B15-G4; family B15-G4; genus CAZIAK01. The sequence goes on from CAZIAK010000002.1 coordinate 40,092, forward strand.
CGGCACAGGATAACCCAGTGGCACGGCGCACGAGCCTTCCAGTCAGCTGGTGATCGAACCCTCCTCCGAACGCCAGCGTGCCATCATGGCCTCCAGGGCTTGGCGCTTGAGAGGCTTGGTCAGGTAATCGTCCATGCCAGCCTCCAGGCAGCGCGCCCGGTCACCGGCCAGGGCGTGGGCGGTCATGGCCACGACCGGGGTATGACGGCCGCCCGTCCCCTCTGCCATGCGCATCTTTCGGGTGGACTCGAAGCCATCCATGACCGGCATCTGGCAGTCCATGAGCACCACGTCGTAGTGCTGACTGGCGCACAAGCGCAGGCCCTCGGCGCCGTCGTTGGCCACGTCGACCCTGTAGCCCAGGCTCTCGAGCATGCCGCTGGCCACCCGCTGGTTGAGGGGATTGTCCTCCACCACCAGCACATGGCCCACCACCATGGGCGGGCCTCCCTGGGCACGCCCCGCAGGGAGCGCCTGTTCGGGGCCACCACTGGCTCCCTCGACCGTGGCCCGGGTCACCAGGGGCCTGACGGCTCCCGGGGGGCTGGTGCACACCATCATCAACAGCCGCTCCAGGACATCGCTGCGCAGGGGCTTGACCAGGTAACCCGCGAAACCCGCGCCCTCGCAGCGCAAACGGTCCTCTGGGCTCGGGGACGCCGTGGTCAACACCAGGGCCGTGTCACCCAGGTGCGCTGACGTGCGGATGTCCCGAGCCAAGGCCATACCGTCCATGTCGGGCAGCTGGGCGCCCACCAGGGCCACCTCGAAGGGATCGCCGTCGTCGGCGGCCGCGCGCAGCAGCCGCAGGGCCTGGGCGCCGCTGCGAGCCAGGGCTGGCCGCATGCCCCAACCCTTCGCCTGACGCTCCAGGATGTCCAGATTCAGGGGCGTTCGGTCCACCAACAGCAGCCGCCGGTCCTCCAGAGCCCCGGGGAGCGAGAGGTCGTTTTCTGTCTGCTGGCTGAGCGGCAGACGCAGGCGCACCCAGAAGGTCGAGCCCACCCCCGGCGTGCTGGTCACCCCCATGGTGCCGCCCATCAACTGCACCAGCCGTCTGCTGAGCGAGAGCCCCAGGCCCAGGCCGCCGAAGGCACGGGTAGACGAGCCATCAGCCTGGCAGAAGGCGTCGAAGATCATCTCTGCAACGTCGCCCTTGAGGCCCACGCCTGTGTCGCTCACAGAGAGCCGCAGCTCGGGGGCCTGCTCGCCGAAGTCCATGGTCTCTACCTTGATCAGCACATGTCCTGCGCTGGTGAACTTGAGCGCGTTGCTCACCAGATGACTGAGCACCTGGCGCAGCCGGTCCCCGTCGCCCACGAAGTGCGTTGGCAGATCCTGGGGATAGTCCAACAGCAGGTCCAGCCCCTGCCGACCGGCCCGTTCGCCATGCTCGTCCACGATGCCGGCGAGCAGCGCAGCCAGGTCGAAGGCACCCAGATCGAGAGGCATCTCTCCCGCGGCCACGGTGGCGAAGTCGAGGATGTCATTGAGGATCGCCAGCAGGGATCCGCTGGCGGACAGCACGCCTTCAACGTACTGACGCTGGATCAGATCGAGCCGGGTCTCCATGAGCAGCTCACTGAGCCCCATGACGCCGTTCATGGGCGTGCGGATCTCGTGGCTCACGTTGGCCAGAAACTCGACCTTCAGCTGCTGGGCGCAGGCGGCTTCACGGCTGGCCATGCGCTGGGCCACCTGCGCTCGGGCCAGCCGCACCGCCGAGACAAGGGCCAGCCCCACCACGCCGTTCTTCGCGCCGGACTCCACCACGCTCGTGACCTTCAACGCCTCACAGCGGTCCAGATCGAGCGGGACGCCCGGTGCCCAGAGCACGATGGCCGGCAGCTCAGCGAAGGCCTTGTGTCCCCTTAGCTCGGCAAGTTCATCCAGGGCACAAGCCCGGGGATCACCGCCCACGAACACAGCCGTCACGATGTGGTCTTCACCGTGCCGTTCGAGAGATGCCACGCAAGCCTGCCCGGAAGAGACTCGCTCTACCTGGTAGCCCTTGCGGCGCACCTCATCGTCAACGACCTGCACATCCAACGCGCCGTCCCCGACGACGATCACTGTGACCATACGGACCCCTCGTCTGCTGCGGGACGACCCCGGCCGACATGACCGAGCGCCCCCGACCAACCCACACCATGAGCGACCCTGCGCACGAAGAGCTGACGCTGCTGACGCCAACCGATCACACGGAGATCAAGATCACCTGTTCAGAGTGTCGACGGCGGAACGCCCAGAACTAAGCGAAAAAGGACGCTCAGGCCCGAGTGACGCTGCGCCCGGCGAGAAGCGCCATGAGGTATGTCGCTCCGGCAACCACGAAGGCCGTGGAGAAGCCCGCTCCCAAGGCGATCAGGATCGCGCCCACGGAGGCCAACACCGAGGCACCACCGTTGACTCCAAAAGCCCATGGCACAAGGGGCGCAGCTCTCCTGGACAACAGGGTCAGACCGCTCGGAAAAGGCATGCCCATGACGAAGGCCACCGGGCCCAGGACCACGGCGGTGAGCAGGGCCCGTAGGTTCCAGTCGAGGCGCAAGGTGGCGTCGAAAAAGTGTGGCAGACCTGTGCCCAACACGACAAGCAGCACCAACACACCCAGGAGTGCCCTGCGCAGAGTCCGCCCAGGGTCGTCGCTCTTGCCGGCATGGTGAGCACCGAGTCCGCTGAACAACAAGAAGGTCATCAGCACCACGGTCATGGCGTAGCCCGGGTGACCCAGGTACAGCACGAAGCGCTGCATGGCCACGATCTCGACCAGCATGTAGCCCGCGCCCAGACCGGCAAAGAAAAGGATCCAGCGGAAGCCCCCGGGCACCTTCAGGCCCTCACGCCTGAAGAACAGCAAGGGCAGCAAGACCAGGGCCAGCACCAGGGCGGACGTCTCCAGCAACACCGTGCCCAGGATCATCAAGCCAATGGGCTTGGCTCCTACCAGGTGCGCGTAGTTGTCGGCCACATTCGGTGCGACCTCAGCGCCTCCGAACCACTCCTGCCACAGGTCACCCCAGCGGTAGAAGCGGAAGAAGAACGGGTTGTCGTCATCGACGGGGTCGAGGTTGTAGGGATAGCTGGCCCGGAAGGCGTCATCGGTGCCCGCAGCCACCGACGCGAAGTAGTCGGCGGCGGGGCCGCTGCTCTCGACACCGGGCGCATGGAGCAGACGCGCCACAAACGCGGGCACACTGGCGTAGGTGGTGAAGTGCCCCACGTCGTCAGCGGTCAGGGGTTTCTTGCTCACCAGCAGGTGGGCATAACCCAGCTGCAGCTCCACACCATCGTCGTCGTAGCTCGGTCCTTCGATGGCGGTGAGGATGATGTGGTCGCCCGGGTTCTCGACCCCGGCACGACGGAGGGCATCCACGGCGATGGCCGCCAGACGCAGCACCTCTCTGGGCGGCTCGAAGCGGAAGCGCACCACCGAGATGACGCCGTCATCGGTGAGGTGCGCCAGGAAATCGTCATACGCCTCGGCGGTGTAGAGATAGCTCTCCGCCATGACGTAGCTGCCCGACGCCAGGGCCGCGTAGGTGTCCGTGCCGGTCATCTGGATGATGTCGAAGAGCTCATCGGTGCGGCGCAACCAGCTGCGGCCTTCGTCGATGTGCACGTTGATGCCGGGCAGGTTGTAGCGGTCGCCGGTGAGCTCGGCGAAGTCGTCCGTCATCAGCGCGGCCGTGGTGTGGTTGATCTCCACGCCGGTGAAGTCGATGCGCTCACCCTCGGGCAAGGGCCGGCCAGCAGCGGCCGCCTGCAAGATGTCGATACCGCCACCGATGCCGATGGCCAGAACCTTGGGCGCCTTCAGGGCCACCGAGCGGTTCAGCGGGTCGAGGAACTTCAGGTACCCCAGGCCTTCCTTGTCGGAGACGTTGGCGACCTTCTCTGCAGAACCGATGGGCAGCACCGTGATGGCGTCGCCGTCCTGGTAGATCCACTTCGTGGCCAAGGGATCGGTGCGGCTGCCCACCACGTCCAGGCGGCAGACCGGGTCCCAGACCGTCTTCTCGACCTGCAGGTCCGGGTCGCTGCGCAGCTTGGCGGACATGGTCTTGAACGGCGCCATGGGCACGTCGAAGAAGGTCTTCGGAGCCAGGTGGGCCAAGACCAGGGCGATGAGAGCGCAGCCGCCGTACAGGGCCACGCCCAGGCCGGGCCTCGAGGACGTGCTGCTGCCGTCCGGCAGGTCCTTGCCGACGCCTCGGGCGAACAACATCGCACCGAGAAAGGTCAGTGCGACCGTGACGAGCACGGCGCCTTCGCCGCCCAGGCTACGCAGCACCGGGATGTAGACCAGACAGCCCAGAGCAGAGCCGGCCATGTTCACGCCGTAGAGCCGCCCCACCTGGCCCCGACCGTCGGACAAGACCAGGGCCACGATCAGGCCAGCCAGCAACGACGGCAGCAGCAGCACGGCGTAGTCGAGAGCCGCGCTCATGATGCCTTCGGTGGTGTGCATGTCGGCGGAGGCCGCCGCCGCCGTGCGAGTCACCAGGGCATAGGCGGCGATGATGCTCACCCCGAAGAGCGCTGACATGATCGCCAGCCGCTTCGAGGTGTCGCCTCCCAGCCACTTGGGCTTGCAGGCCAGCAGGGCTCCGCCCCCAGCGAAACCCAGCATGGTGAAGGTCACCACCAGATAGGTCAGGTGGTACCAGAGCATCACCGAGAAAAGGCGGGTCTGGACCAGCTGCAGCAGCAGCACGGCGGCGGAAATGAGGGCGATGCCGGCGAGACGACCGCGGGGCAGGCGCTGTGAGGTGGCGTCAGTCATGGCCCGTGGGGCTCTTCCTGGTCGGAGGGGAGGCGACCGGTGATGATCCGGGGCAGGCAGGGGCGGTCAAGGGGCCGGTGCTTCGTCCTGAAGGTGCCGGCTGAGAATGGCCATGAACAGGCCCACATCGGTGACGATCGCGACCGTATGGGACGAGCCCCGATCGGAGAGCTTGGAGGCTACAGCGGGGTTGATGTCCACGCAAACCAGCTGGACCGCCGCCGGGAGCATGTTGCCCACGCCGATGCCGTGGAGCATGGTGCCCAGCACCACCACCAGCTGGGCCCCCACCAGCAGCTCGGCGTAACGGGCCTGAGCGGCGATGAGGTCCATTTCGGTCTCGGGCAGGGGGCCGTCGTCCCGGATCGACCCCGCCAGGCAGAAGGGCACCTGGTGGGTCACGCAGGCGTGCATGACCCCGCGGTTCAGGGCGCCAGCAGCCACCGCGCCGGGCAGATCGCCGTGCTCGCGGACCAGATTGATGGCCCGCATGTGGTTCATGTGCCCGTGGAGTTCGGCCCGGCCCGTGCACTGGCTGATGCCGAGAGAGGTGCCCAGGACCGCGGCCTCCACGTCGTGAACCGCCAGGGCGTTGCCTGCCAGCAGGGCATCGACCCAACCGCGAGAGATGATCCCCGCCAGGGCCTCGGCCTGGCCGGTATGGATGATCACCGGGCCGCCCACCAGCACCACCCGCCCCCCGGCGGCCTTGGCCTCCCGCCAGAGCCCGGCCAGGAGCGCCGCCTGGTCGTCGACCCGCCGCTCGCTGGAGACCTCGCTGGACATGAACGAGAAGTCGGCGGCTTCTCGCCTGTGGGTGTCCGGGGTGACCGTCACGCCATGATTGCCCAGGACCACCCGCTGGCCCACGACCAGGTCGCGCAGCTTGACGCAACGGGCGCTGCTCGCACCGCCGGCCTCGCTGATCACGATGGTGGCGTCCATGCGCTGGTCGAGCACGTCGAGCACCTTGCCCTCGACGCGCACGGACGTGGCCAGGTTCGTCGACGAATAGAAGCCGTCAGGGGCCACCCCCTGGGCGCTGACCACAGCCAAGGTCACGCTGCTGTGGTCGGGCTGGCTGAAGCCCAAGGTGCCCAGGTTGTCGATGATCCCCGCCAGGTCGCGCTCATCGTCGGCCTGAACCTCGAGCAGAATCTCGCTCTCTTCGTCTTTGGTGCGACCGATGTCGAACGAGACGATGCGATAGCTGCCACCACCGCCGGTCACGGCGTCGAGAGCCACGCCCAGCAGATTGGCGTCGATCAGGTGTCCACGAGCTGAGAGCTGCATGGCCGCAGGGTAGCACCTGGGCTCAGCTGTCTGGATCGCCCTCCGGGTCGCTCTCACCCTCGGCGCCCTGGCCAGCGCTGGCGCCGTCGTGATCGGCGCCGTGGCCAGCGCTGGCGCCCTCGAGATCGTCATCGTTGTCTGCGTCGCCGAGGGCCGCTTCGTAGGCCTCCTCGCTGGCCGTCTCCACGTCAACTGCGTGGGGACACTCCTGATCACCGTGGGGGCTGCACTCGGAGCCGGCTGGGCATCCTTCTTCACCAAAGGTGATCGACCAGCCGTGATGACCGTGGCCGCCGTGGCCATGGCCAGGCGCATCGAGATCCCACTCGTCGTGCTGGTCAAAGTGCGGCGCGCTCGGCGAACGGGGATGATAGAAGAGCGTGCCGATGCCCACGTCGAAGGGCAGCACCCCCACCGACGCGCCTACCAGGCCGACTTCCAGCCGCAGCAGGTACCACAGCTCGAAGTAGAAGATGGAGCCGGCGCTGTTGCCGTCGAGCACGTCAACCCGCAAGAACGAAGGATCGTCTGCGAAGCCAACGGTGGCGTAACCCTCGATCAGGGCGTCGCTGTCCACGCCCGTGCGGGCAGGGTCGACCCGCAGGTCGATCACCCGGCAGGCGGGCGAGAGCACGATCATCAGGACAGCGGCAGTGAACGTCAGCTTCATCAAGGTCTCTCCTCGGGACAATCTCTGGGTCTGGTGGGCCCGACCAGCGGGTGACGGCGAGGCCACGAGCGTAGCCGGATCGGCGCTGCGATCGACGGCCCAGGGGCAGGGACGCCGAAACGACACGGCGGCTCAGAAACAGAATCGCCGGGCGGCGGCTTCGCGCAGCTCATCGCGAAAATCGGGGTGGGCGATCGATGTGAGCCTCTCCGCACGATCACGGAGGTTGCGGCCACGGAGATTCACCGCCCCGTACTCGGTGACCACCCATTGCACGTGTCCCCTGGTGGTCACCACGCCGGCGCCCCCGGCGAGGTGGGGCACGATGCGGGTGACGGTCCCCCGGCGCGCTGTGGACGGCAGGGCCATGATCGACTTGCCCCCGGGGGAGCGAGAAGCGCCCTGAACGAAGTCCATCTGGCCGCCGATGCCGCTGAAGATCTTCTCGCCCATGGAGTCCGCGCAAATCTGCCCGGTGAGGTCGATCTGGATGGCCGAGTTGATCGCCGTCATCAGGTGCTGCTTGCCGATCTCGTTGAGGTCATTGACGATCCGCGACGAGTGAAATTCGACGATGGGGTTGTTGTCCACGAACTCGTAGAGCCGCTCGCTGCCCATGGCGAAGGAGGTCACGGCCCGGCGCTTGAAGCGGCTCTTCTGCCGGTTGGTGACCACGCCCTTCTCCAGCAGATCGACCAGCCCGTCGCTGAACATCTCGGTGTGCACGCCCAGATCGTTGTGCTGCTCGAGAGCCTCCAGCACAGCATCGGGGATCTTGCCGATGCCCATCTGCAACGTGGCCCCGTCAGGCACCAGCTCGGCCACATGCTTTGCGATCGACCGCTCGGTGTCGCCATAGGGCTGGGGTGCGCTGCTGGGCAGGGGGCGATCGACCTGCACCGCAAGGTGGATGCGGCTGGAGTGGATCGCCGTGTCGCCGCAGGTCACCGGGATCTGCGGGTTCAACTCGGCCACCACCAGCGCCGCGTTCTCCACCGCCGCCCGGGCGCAGGCCACGCTGAGCCCCAAGCGGCAGAAGCCGTGGGCGTCGGGGGGCGAGACCTGCACGAAGGCCACGTCGATGGGCATGGTGCCGTCGCGAAACAGCTCGGGCACCTCGGACAGGAACACCGGGGTGAAGTCCGCCCGACCATCCGCCACGGCCTCGCGCACGTTCGGCCCCACGAACAGGGCGTTGTGCCGCAGATGGCCAGCGCATTCAGGGGCAATGTGGGGGGCGTTGCCCTCGGTGTGCAGGTGCACGATCTCCACGTCTTGCAGCTGGTGTGCCCGGCGGGTCAGGGCCTCGACCAGCGACTGAGGCACCATGGAGACTTCGTGAAGGTAGACCCGGTTGCCGCTCTTGACGGCGGCCACCGCCTGGTCAGCGTCGACGATTTTCATCCGGGAGAGAATCGTCGATTGGCGAGGGCTGGGCAAGGGCGCCGATCAACCTGCGCTGGGTCGTCGCCAAACGTAGACGCGGTGGCTCTCGGTGCTGTCGAGCTCGCTCACCTGCCAGCCTGCGCCATCGGCCAGGTCGAGGCCCCGTTGATGCTCACGGAGGATGGGCATCTGAACACTGTCGAAGGGCCATTCGGCAAGGAGCCACTCCCCCAACGCCTCGAGCAGGTGGAGGTCGAGCCCTTCGTCCACACCTGCGTCCACGGTCCAGTAGGCGAGAGCTGCCCATGACTCGCCCATGGGCGCTCCCTTCACCGGCTCAAGGTAGACACAACCGACGCAAGCCGACCTGTCAGGGGACAGGACCGTGTAGGCGTAGGCTTCCCGGGCGACGAACTCACCCCAGTGCCGGGCCAGGTCGGTGGTGTTCTCCTCCACCGTGAAGTCCTCTCGGGGCCAGTCGCCCCAGCGAAGGGTGCGTTGTAGTGACTCCCGGCTGCCCATGAGCGCTGCGAAGTCGAGGGGCGCGTGGCGAGTCGCCAGGGGCTCCAGGTGCAAGCGCGGCGTGTCGAAGCCAGGCGGTGGATCGAAGGTCGACGACCAGGGTTGTTCGGGACTCATGGCGCAGCCCAAGAAGAGAGACAAGACGAGGAGGACGGCGGCTGGGAGTCTCATCGAGGCTTCCGGATCCGGGGTGAGGACAGGTCTGGAGAACTGTACAGATCTGGCGGGATCGGCAGAGCCAGCGCCTCCAAACTGCTCGCCGCTGGCCAGCTGATTCGGGCCATGATCGCTGGCGAAGCAGACACGCTCCCAACGCTCGAGTTCTTGACCGACACGGTCGAGCCGTTCCCGGAGGAGGCCGAGCAGGAACTCGCAGCCCTCTCCGGCTGCAAGAACGTGCTGACTCGATCGGGCACGTTTCGAGTCATGGCGACGACAGCTCTGGATCCTCTCTTCACGGGGATATGCTGGGCCGCATGGAGCCTCCTGCCACAACCCACGCCGCCAACGACCCGGAACCTCTGGCGCCTGCAACGGCCCCGCCGCGCCAGCCGAACAAGCGCTTGCGCCTGGCCGTCCTGGTGCTGGCGCTGCTCGCCGGGCCGCTCCTGGCCGAGGGACTGCTGCGCTTCATGATCTTCTCGTCGAGCCAGCCGGGAGACACCGTGCGCGACCCACGGCTCTATGCAGGCCCGGCCCACGACGACGATTTCTACAAGCTGCAGTACCTGCTGGCGCCGCCCGAGAGACGTCGTCCGCCCCCGGGGTACGACCCGGTCATGGGCTGGGTTGGCCATGCCATCGAGCCCGGCACCTACGCTCACCGAGACGCCGAGACGATCGCAGCCCGTCGACCCGTGCTGCTCTACGGCGCCTCGTACGCCCAGTGTGCCTCGGGATTGGTTCAGTCCGCCTGTTTCCAGCACGTCATGGCGGGCTCCGACCTCGCCGACGACTACGCCATGCTCAACTACGGCGTGGGCAATGCGGGCCTGGATCAAGCCTACCTGATGCTCAAGCACACGCTCGATGACCACGCTGGGCAGAAGCCCGTGGTGGTCATCGGGCTCGTGCTGGAGACAGACTTCGACCGTTGCATGCTCACCTTTCGGGGATGGGCCAAGCCCCACTTCACCGTCACAGAGACCGGAGAGCTGACCCTGGATGGTCCGGTGATTGAAGGCACGGACGCCTTTCTCGCCGCCCATCCCCTGAGTCTTCGCAGCTACCTCTGGCGGCTCCTGCTCAACAGTCCCGGGTGGCTGCCCGGCGGGCTGAAGAAGATGCTGACGGGCTACGAGCAAACGGTGGCCACCGAGAAGGCGCTGGTCACCAGCCTCGTCGTGGCCATGCAAGACGAGCTGGCCAGCCGCGGACTCGACGCCTTCTTCGTGCTCTTCTGTCGCAAGGAGGCGGTCAGGCTCGAGAACCCCACCGTCTCATGGCAGCACGACTTTGTGCCCGCCCTGCTCGACGAGTACGACTTCCCCTACGTGCTGGCTGCGCCCCTGCTGACCCGAGAAGGTCAGCGCCAAGACCGCGACCCTGTGGAGTTCTTCTTCGCCAGTGGGCCGGACAAGAACCACCCCACCGCTGAAGGCAACGTGCTGCTGTTCGAGCTCATCCGCAAGGGGCTGAACGGCGTCTTTGACGGCGGCACAGCCGACGGCTGACCGGGCCATCTGCCGCTACTGCGGTGGGTCGACCTTGATCGACAGGGTGAGCTCGGCGTCGGGAAAGCCCGCGTACTCGGCGACAACTGTGTGTTCCATGCGGCGCTTCGACCGCGACGGAGTGCCTTCGAGACGCCCGGTCTGCTGGTCGAACGACAGCCCGGGCGGCAAGGCCGGAGCCATGCGCAGACTCAGTGGCGCCGGTCCGTAGAACTGCGGGATCCGTGGTGTCATCTGCTCACCGACCTTCAGCTTGAGCAGCTGCTCGGCATAGCGAACGAACGGCTCGCGCACCTTCAGCAAGACCAGCCCCTGCTCCTGGGTGCCGTCCGCCATGGTCGCGGTGATGTTGTAGTCGCGCCCCCGAGCGGGTTCGCTGGGCGTGCCCTCAATCAGACCGGTCGAAGGGTTCAGGGTCAGCCCGTCCGGCAACGGGGGCCTCACCTCGAAGGAGTGCACCCGGCGAGGATCCACCAGGGCGCGGTTCGGCGCGATGGCCTGACCGACGATGTACAAGGCTGTGGGCGTCTCGTAGTGAAACGACCAGGGCGCCGGCTCGGTGCCAGCCTCGTCACTGCCCTGGGAGTCGGACAGGTCGACGTAGCCCAAGGTTCGCAGATGCCGCTGCAGGTCGGGGGTCGAGTTCACGTCGACTGTCTCCACACCCAAGATCTCGTTGTGCAGCACGAGCGACGTCTTGCGCATGTCACGGATCAAGCGCTCCATGGCACCCCGCTGTGCAACGAAGCGCGGATCATCGATCAGATTCTGACGTTCGCCGGGGTCGTTCACGATGTCGTAGAGCTGAGCTCGCAGCACAGAGCCACTCATGTACTTGAGCCCCCGGTAGCGCACGCCCTCTCCACCTAGAAAGGCCGGTGCGATCGGCGGGCTGCCCACGGCGCCGGACAGCCACGGCAGCCAGTTCGCTCCCTGCGAGTGCGCCGGCTCGGGCAGCTCTGCGAGAGCCAGCAACGTGGGACGAAGATCGACCAGGCTGAACTGCCAGGGCACCTCTCGGGGCGGGCCCAGCGGGTGTCTCCGATCGCTGGGCGGTGTGATGATCAAGGGCACGCGCATGACCTCGTCGAAGAACGTGCCGTGGAGCATGCGCCCGTGCTCCATGAACTCCTCACCATGGTCAGACAGCAGCACCGTGTAGGCGTCGTCCACTTCGTCGGCATGACGCCCCAAGAAGCTGCCCAGCTCGGCATCGAGCCCTGACAGCCCCTCGTCGTACTGCCCGCGCAGGTAGGCGATGTCGTCGTCCCCCACCGAGACCTTTCCTTCGCCGATCGAATGGAGCAGAAGGCTGCCGCCCAGTTCGCCCTCGCCCCGATCGCGCAGGGGGCCCTCATAGCCACTGGTGAACCGCCCACGAAGACCGTCAGGGGCATCATAGGGGCGGGAAAACTCGTCCGAGTGCACATCGAACAAGTGCAAGAAGAGAAGGAAGGGCCGACCTCGGTCACGGTGCTCAAGAAACTCGGAGGCTTCAGCCAGCACCTCTCTGGCTGGCCGGTAGCCCGTCACGAACTGCTCAAAACCGTGAGACATGCCAAACCGTTCATTGAGCCAGTCGCCATGCGCGACGAACCCCGCCGTCTCGTACCCCGCTGCAAGAAAGTCCTCGGCCAACGTGGTCGAGCCCTCGGGCAGGGCCTTGCCGCCGTTGCCCGGGTCCACTCCATGGGCCATGGGGAACAGGCCCGTGAACAGGGAGGCATGGGCGATGAGCGTGTTGGGCGCGACGGTCACCGCCTCTTCAAACACGACGCCCTGCGCCGCCAGCTCATCGATGAACGGGGTCGTCTGCCGCTCGTAGCCATAGAGGCTCATCTGATCGGGACGGGTCGTGTCGATGGAGATCACCAGGAACGACGGCGGTGGGGTCGGTCCGCAGCCGAACGAGAGCCCCAGACAGAGCCACCAGAGGCAGCACCGTGCGCCGCAGAGCCCCCCGCTGTCAGTCCTGCGCGGTCTTGAGCGAGGGAAGATCAAAGCAGACCCAACGATGGTTCGGTGTGTGAAAGGGAGAGTGCTCTGGTACCCCGACCGGGCATTCCCACTCAGCCCAGCAAGAGCGCAGCTCTGAACCCATGTGACCAAGTCTGATCGGGGGTGGTCAGGGACTGTAGCACCTCAGCCGCGGCGCCCCTGCCCCGACGGCTCACCTCCCTGGCGACCTCCCAACAATCCCCGGACCACCAGACGATTACCGATTGTCGCCCTGGGGAGTCTGCACTACGGTAGGGACTCGCACGGAACGGGGACGTCCCACCGCTCTCAAGCGATCTCCATACGCCCCCACGGCAAGACTGCCCATGCTCAGCCCCGCTGATCTCATGCTCCGTTGGCGCAGTCGTACCGTGTGGACTGACCCGGTGCGCAAGGTACTCACCCTCGAGAGCTTCTCGCGCACAGAGGCCGACGGCGGCAGGGACATCGGCTCGGCGGCCACCCGAGTGAGCGACACCGAGCTGCGCGCGCACCTGGTGCGTCACACGGCGGACGAGCTGCGCCACGCCGACCTGTTCATGACCCGGGCGCAGGAGCTGCGAGCGACCACTGACATGCCCCCCGAAGCGGACGCCGAGGCCAGCGGCGATTCGTACGATCTCAGCCGAGGCCGCCCCTCCAGCGAGGTCGACGCCCACGGCTTCTTCACCTCGGGCCTGCTCGACGAGATGGGCGAGGTGGCCTACGTGGCCATGCTCCACGGAGCCGAGGTCCGCGCGGCCTCGCTCTTCGCCGCTCACCGCGACCTGACCAGGGATGACCCGGAGACCTGCGCCGTCTTCGAGCAGATCTTGCGGGACGAGCAGTACCACGTGGCCTACACCAAGGCCGTGCTCGACCGCTGGGCCGAAGAGGGCCGCGGCCGCGAGGTGGCCGAGGCCCGTTCCGCTGCACGAGGCGGCCGCTTCTGGAGCGGCTGGAAACGAGCCGGCATTCGCTCTGGTGCGTCGTTCAGCAAGTTCGTCCTGCGCATCATGTACTTCACGATCTTGTTGCCCTTCGGCCTGGCCAACAAGGGCTCAAGGTCAGCCACAGGGTGGAGTGCGGCCGCAGACCAGGCGCCTCCGCAGAGGGCCGCCGGTTCCGGGGCGACTCCCTTCTCGTCACAGTACTGAGCGACCATGCACATTTTGGGGATCTCGGCCTTTCACGGCCCCTCCGCCGCCGCCTTGCTCCGGGACGGCGAGGCCATCGCCGCCCTGCCTGAAGAGCGGCTGACCCGCAAGCGCCACGACACGGCCTTTCCCTCCCGGGCCATTCGCTTCTGCCTCGATCAAGCCGGGCTCGAGTCGCGGCACCTCGACTACGCGGTCTTCTACGAGAAACCCCTGCGACGCTTCGAGCGCGTGCTGCTCAGCCAGCTCCGGGCCTTTCCCCGCTCGGCCAGGAGTTTCAGTCGCACCATGTTTCAGTGGCTCGGCGACCGACTCTGGATCAAGGGCCGCATCGCCGACGAGCTGGGCATCTCACCGGACAAGGTCCGCTTCGTCGAGCATCAACGCTCGTTGGCTGCCACCGCATACCTCACATCGCCGCACGATGAAGCGGCGCTGCTCATCGTGGGCGACGAGGGCGAGTGGGCCTGCACCTCTCTGGGGCGAGGCCAGAGCGGCCAGGTGACCCTTATCGAAGAGCTGTCCTTCCCCCACTCGCTGGGTCTGCTGACCGGCGCCATCACCCAGTTCTTGGGCTTCGAGAGCGGTCGAGGAGGCGAAGGGCGGGTCATGGAACTCGCTGCCCACGGGCAACCCCGCTTCCTCGACGTGTTCGAGCAGTGGCTGCAGCTCGATCCCGACGGCAGTTACGCCATCGACCCGGAGCCCTTCCGTTTCGACTTCGACTCCGAGCTGCTCTTCGGCGAAGGCGTGGTCGAGGCCCTGGGACCTCCCCGGGCGAGCAGTGCGGCCCTGCGCATGGCCGGCGACGACAGCCGCGACGCTGACGTCGCTGCAAGCCTGCAACACGCGCTCGAAGCCGCCTTGCTGGGACTGGCTCGACGTCTCGCCGAGAAGGTGCCCCTGCCCCATCTCTGCCTGGGCGGTGAGGTGGCCAAGAACTCGCTGGCGGTCGGCCGGCTCCTGCGGGAAGGCCCCTTCGAGTCGGTGTTCGTTCCCGCAGCTCCAGGCGGCGAGGGCGCGGCCCTGGGTGCCGCCCTCACCTTGCACCACAACCTCGCCGGCGATGAGAGTTCGGCGCGGCGAGCCCGCAGCGCCCCCTGGTTGGGCGAGGCCATCCTCGAAGACCCTGACAACAGCGCTCAGGTGCTGGCCAACGACGACGACATCGTCGACGCCCTGCTGGCTCATCTGCTCGCTGGTCACACCGTGGGCTGGATGCGCGGGCGCAGCGAGTCCGGTCCCCACAGCCTGGGGCATCGCAGCATTCTCGCCGACCCTCGCAGCCCAGACGCAGCAGCCCACGTGCGAGGCAAGGTCAAGACTCGCGAGGGCTTCCGCGCTTTTCACCCTGCGGTGGCTGCCGAGAGCATGGACGAGTTCTTCGAGCTGCCCCCCGGCGGGCTGGACAGCGCCCGAGGCCTGCGCCTCTCTGCCCCTGCCACGGACAGGGCCCGAGAGCTGGCACCGGCGGTCCTCCACGTCGATGGCTCGGCAAGGCCGCTGCCCGTCGACAAGGAGCGAGACCCGCTCTTTCACCGCTTGCTGGTGCGCTTCGGCGAAGAGACCGGCTGCCCCATGCTGCTGCACACATCGCTCAATGGTCGCGGCGAGCCCCTGGCGCGCACCGAGGTCGAAGCCCGTGACCTCTTTGAGCGCACCGAGCTCGACGCCCTGATGGTGGAGTGCCGCCTCTACGAGTGAGGCCGAGGCTCAGTGCGGGGCTGACCGCGGGGCACGTTGCGAGACTCGGCGCCGGACTGGCCGCGGGGCACGTTGCGAGACTCGGCGCCGGACTGGCCGCGGGAGCGTCCCCCTTAGCGACGGCGCCGGGCCACGTAGCAGACCAGCCCCGCGTCTTCATCCCCCAGCGAGAGCGCCCAGCCCACTCGGCGGGCGAACAGCCCCGGCCCAGCAGGTTCTGGCAAGGTGTCGAACATGTTCTCGTTGCCAGGCGCCGGCGGAATCGAGCGCACCCAGTCGAAGCCGCACTCTCCCAAGAGCTCGACCACTGCGGGGAAAGGCAGGCACCATTCGAGGGGATGGTGGTACTGGTCGGCGATCCAGGTGAGCTTCTTCTCCTCTTCGATGTCGCCGCGCCTCAAGATAGGGTCGAGCCAACGCACCGGCGCCTTGAACGCCCGCCCGAAGCCGCGACGCAGCCGATGGGGCATGCGCGCGATGGACTCGTAGAAGCCCAGCACCAGGACGCCTCCCGGGGCCACGTGGCGAGCGACCTGACGGGTGGCGCCCTTCCAGTCGGCGTTGTGATGCACGACTCCGCGGCAGTTGACCACGTCGAAGGCGCCTTCTGCCAGGGGCAGTGAGCGCAAGTCACCCCGCAACAGCTGCAGGTTCTCGATGGACGCCCGCCCCTTGAACTCGCGGGCCAGGTCGAGGGAGGCGCGGCAGGCGTCGGCCCCCACCACCGTACGGCGAGACCCCGAGAGGGCCAGAAACGCGGCCAGCTGCCCTGTGCCGCAGCCCGCGTCGAGCACGGTGGCATCCGTGGGAATGGCCGCGTCGAGGCCGGCCAGAAAGGGCGAGGCGCGGCAGCGATCGATCAGGGTGCTCGCGTCGTCCCCAGAGCCGTAGCCGGGAAACGGGCGCGCCTCGTAGAAGCGATTGACCTCGGGATGAGGCACGGGCCGACGACCGTCACCGAGAAAGTCGAGCAGCCCTGCGGTGTGCTCCGGAACCAGATCGCAGGCCTGGCACCGGGCTTTCGGCCCCAGCTCGCCCTGGCAACCGGGGCAGCGGAGCAGCTGAGTCAGCAAAGTCATCGGGTGGCATCCCCTAGAGGGCATTGCAAGGGCAGCACGAATCACGATCACCGGATATGCTGGCGGCCCGAGTGGCTCGCTGCGCCCAGTGGTCTCTTGCCGCAGCGACCGTAGCACCTGAGGAGGACTTGCACTTTGGGAAGATTCTTTCGCCGCATGGCCAGCGGCCTCGGCACGGCCCGGGAGCTGCTGCGGTCACTCTGGAGCGGTCCTCATTGGTGGCTCGTGGTGGTCCTCCTGATCCTGCTCCCCGCGGCCACGATCTTCGTGCTGCTGCAGGCCGCTCCCATGGTGGCGCCCTTCGTGTACACGCTCTTCTGAGCCCTTGAGCCAGCAGAAACGACGCCCACGGAGTTTGTCTACGGCTGAGCCGCGAGCTGGTCGATAGAGGCGAGGCTGCCAGACTCCGGCGGAGTGTGCCTTGCTCCTCTCAGCCTAGCGGCCGATGAGACAGCGGCCACGAACATCCTCTGACAGTGCGCCGCGCCCCCGGCTCCGACTTTGGGATGGACACCATGCGCATGACTCTCCTGCCGACGCTGCTCGGCGCTCTGATGCTGCTCTCGACCTCGGCGACGGCCACGGGCGACCTGCACTGCTACTACGAGACCAGCCCCACGGGCTACAAGCTCACCTGCCAGCTCACCGGCGGAGCAGGGCCCGGCTTCGCCCTGCTGGCCTCCGTCGGCGGCGACGACTTCGCGCAGCCCGGTTCGATCATCGCCGGCATCACCACCCTCGATGGCAACGGCGACGGCAAGCTCGAGTTCGTCTTCCCTGCGGGCGTCGTGCCCCTGCCCGAGAACCTCTGGATCACCTTCGCGGCTGTGTACAAGAACCTGGGCACCGTGCTCACGCCCCAGGCTGACCTGGTGCTGGGCAAGGAGCTGTCCTGCGAAGGCCTCGACTTCAACCACAGCATTGGCAGCGACGACGCCATCGACATGGTCGCCGGTCGGGTCATCGCCGAGCAGTGGGCCACCGTGGGCATGCACACCGCGGCAGTCAACACCAACGTGATGCACCCGGACAAGGCCATCCTGTTCGACACCGACAACCCCACCGGTGGTGACCTCGACCTGGGCGTGAACCTGGGCATGGGCCTGATCATCGCCGAGGACGACTTCGACGGAAACAATGACGGCCTCGTCGACGACCCGGACGACGAGCAGAAGGGCGGCTCGATCTTCTTTGACTTCGATATCCCCTCCACCGTCTGCTCCGTGCGCCTGGTGGACATCGACGAAAACCCGGGGACCATGCTGCGCTTCTACCGCAACGGCGATCTGGTCAACCCCACCGACTCCATGACGATTCTCTCGCTCGGTGACAGCGCCATCCAGGACGTCTTCTTCCACGAGGAGATGGTCGACCGCTTCGAGGTCTTCTTCAAGGGCTCGGGCTTGGTCCGCGGCGCCGAGGTCATCGTCTGCCCCCAGACCATCGACTTCGACGAGACCACCCTGGGCGTCCCCCTCGGTTTCGCGGCGGGTCAGTGGGTCACCGATGACCTCGACCACCTGGGCATCACGGTCAGCGCCATCAACATGGGCACGGGCCCGGGCAACAACCACCCTGACAAGGCCATCCTGTTCGACACCGCCAATCCCACCGGCGGCGACTTCGACCTGATGACGCCCAACCCGAACAACCCCACCAACAACACCGCCCTTGGCTACGTCTTCATCCTTGCCGAGGACGACTTCGACGGCAACAACGACGGCCTGGTCGACGACCCTGACGACGAGGCGGGTGGCGGCGAGATCCGCTTCGACTTCGACAAGGCGGTCACCTTCGACACGGTGCTGGTCCTCGACTGTGACGAGAACGAGGTGGACACCTTCCGCTTCTACGACGAGAACGGCCTCGAGCTGGGGGCGTTCCTGATCCCCGACCTGCCCGACGGCTCGGTGCAGATGATCGACGTGGGTCTCGCAGGGGTCTACGCCGCGGTCATCGAGCTCGGTGGCTCAGGCGCCGTGGCCAAGCTGCGCTTCTGTCCGGATCCGATCAGCGACGAGTAGGCCCTGCGCTCGCTGAGGCCCCCCTCTCTGCTTTGCGGCCCTGGGCCCGCAGAGGGCGGGGCCCGGCGAGGGTCGAAACTGGTACACCCGAGAGGATTCGAACCTCTGACCTCCTGCTCCGGAGGCAGGCGCTCTATCCAGCTGAGCTACGGGTGCACGCGAGTTTGCAGCGGGCCATGATCCGCGCCGACGCTCCTGGGTCAAGGGGCGCCATGGGAAGGGGCGGGATGGGCCCGCCCGGCCCCTGAAACAGCTACCGGCCGGCCGCGCTTCTGAAGCCGTCGTCCGTGCTGCCGCTGGCCATGTGTTCTCGCACCCAGCCCTCGCCGGACGTCTTCCACCACTGCTTCCAGGCGTCATTGGTGTCCCGCACGTCGGCGCCGGTCAGCTTTGCCAGGGAGCGCCTCAGCTGCTTGGTCTCGTGGCTGTAGGTGTAGCCGCCTCCCCCGCTGGCCCCGAAGATCTTGGCGTCGAGGGTCACCCCCTCCTGCAGGGTGCCGATGAGCGGGTCTGCGATGGCTGCGTTGGTGGCGATCTCGGCGTTGAAGCCCTGGACGTAGGCGATCTGGCGGCCCACGAAGATCGTCCCACGGGGGGCCACCTGCCCGCCCCCACCGCCGGGGGACAGGGTCGACAGGCGCAGGGCCAGGGGCTCGACGGCCGCTGCGAAACCCGTGAGACCCAGGCTCTGGGCCGCGTGGGTGCGCACCGTCGACGACGTGCTGGCCAGGGCTCGGGCCAGAGGATCGACCACCGACTCCTCGCCGGTGTCTCGCAAGGCCAGGGCAGCTTGAATGCGCACCTCGTCGGCGGGGTCGAGGACCGCCCGGCGGGTCAGCTCATCCACGGAGAAGCCAGGGAAGAGCCGTCGCAGGGCCAGGGCAGAGAAGCGTCGGCGCAGAGACTCCCGGCTCACCAGGCCTGCGGTGAGCTGGGGCTGGAGCGACCGGCGCTCAGCCAGGGGTAGGCGACTCAGCTCACGGACCACCAGCTCTTGCAGGGACGCCGGTGATCGGGCCGCGTAGTCGAGCAGGCCCGCCACGTCACCGCTCTCTTCGGTGCCCAGGCGGGGCACGCGCACGGGCAGGTCGTCCCGATCGAGCAGGCTCAAGGTGGCCGGGTCATCGGGCCCCTCGGCGAGCATGCGGTCGAGTTCTCCCAGGCCCTCGGTGTAGAAGCCGGTCTCCAGCATCCACTCCACCAGAGGCACACGCTCGGCGGGGGCGGCCTTGCGCAGCTCGCGCCGACGCACCGACAGCTCGGCCCGGGCGTCGTCCTCATCGCGCACGGACACGACCGCGCCCAGAGGCAGATCGACCCATGCGCCGTCTCGCTTCCACGACCAGCGGCCGTCGTCGGCCCGGGTGGTCCCCCGCACCACCAGGCCTCCATGCAAGGTCAGCAGGCGCTGGGCGATGGGCTGGTGGTCATCGGGCGCCGCCTGCTGGGCCGCGGCGGGTGTGACCGCCACGATGAGTGTCAGTACTGCCACCAATGAGCTGCACCGCGCACGTATGGACATCGCTTCACCTTCGCTGGGCTGGTGGCCCGTGCCGGGGGCGGGCCACGTGGAAATCCTAACCGTCACGAGACGGGACGGCGGCCAGTCTTCGGACAAACGGCCCCCGTGACGCCCACCCGATCACTCGCGGTCCGTCGCCCCCGCTTGATCGCAGCCACCATCCCACCGAGAATCGCTGGCCTGGAGGGAGTTCGCTCGCCCTCCCGGCCAGACCCTGCCTGGCCGAAATATGGCCGGAAACACGGCCTGTCTTCGCCTCTCAGCCCTCCGCCGCTGCCCCACCCAGGACCCTCAGCATGGCCACCACGAATGACTGCGCCGAGACCAGCGCCTTCCCCCAAGACCGCATGCCGGCCATCCGCCGGGTCATGCAGCCCCAGGACACCAACGCCCTGGGCTCGATCTTCGGCGGCGTGATCTTGTCGGAGATCGACCTCGCGGCGGCCATCACGGCCCACCGCCTGCATCCCGATCGCATCGTCACCGTGGCCATGGACAAGATCGAGTTCAAAGAGCCGGTCTTCGTGGGCGACCTGGTCTCGCTCTTCGGCACGGTGACCCGAGTGGGTCGCACGTCGATCACCGTGGCCATCAGCGTCTGGGCCGAGCGGCGGCTCAGTGGCTATGACTGCTGCCTGGTCACCGAGGCCACCGTGACCATGGTGGCGGTGGCCGAGGACTTCCAACCCATCCCCGTGAGCCACCCCCACGCCCTCGACTGAACGGCAGCACTCGCCCCGGATACGCACCACCCAAGACATGAACAAACAGCCTCTCCCCGTCGTCGATCACGAAGCCTGGGACCCCCAGCTGGGCACCCGGGTGCGAGGCATCCTCATGGCGCCGCTGCAGCTGCTCTTCGCCTTCGCCTTTCTGGCTCCGGTGGCGGGCTTGGCCTACGTGTACCCACAGTTCTGTCGCCGCCGCGCTCGCTGGATCATCGGCAACTGGGGACGGGTGCAGCTGGCCCTGCTGGGCATCAAGGTCGAGGTGCACGGCCTGGAGCACATCGCGAAACCGGGCCCGGCGATCATGCTCTTCAATCATCAGAGCGTGCTCGACCTGCTGGTGGTGTCGTCGATCTGGCCCGAGAACGCCAAGGTGCTCTACAAGAAGGAGTTCCACGACATCCCCGTGCTCGGCAAGACCATGCACTCGCTGCAGATGATCTCCATCGACCGCAGCAACCGGGAGGCGGCCGTGGCCACCATGGCGGCGGCGGCGAAGACCATCACCGAGCATGACGTGAAGGTGTGTCTCGCCCCAGAGGGCACCCGCTCGCGCACAGACGGCATGCTGCCCTTCAAGCGCGGGCCGTTTCACATGGCCATCGACACCGGCGCGCCCATGATCCCGCTTGTTCTGCAAGGCATCCGCAAGGTGCTGCCACCGGGCAAGTTCTTCAGCCGCGCGGGCACCATTCGCATCGACGTGCTGCCCCCCATCGACACCACGAGCTGGACCGTGGAGACCATCGACCAGCACATCGCTGACACCAGGGCCGTCTACACCGCGTACGTGCCACCCCAGACAGAACCCAGCTGAACGAGACGAGCGCTCGTGACCCCGTGACCCCGTGAGCCTTTGCGCAGAATGCCGCGCGCCGAGCACAGGCTGGCTATTGCAGGGTCACCGTGAGCGTGCGGGTCACGTGGCGTAGCTGCTTCAACAGCCCGAACTGGGACAGATCAAGGGTCAGCCCGGCGAAGTGCAAGGGCAGCCCGATCAGCGCCGGGTTGGGCGGCACCACCACCGCGACCGTGGCCTCTGCGGTCGGCGGCAGAAGGCCCTGAAAGCCCAAGAAGGGCAGACCCGTGCTGGGGTACAGCAGCGAGTGGTCGAACAGCGTGTCGAGGGACAGGCCCCACTGGCGTCCGTCTGGCAAGGCGATGCCTGACGTGCCGAGGGAGGCGCCCACAAGGTAGTAATGGCCCGCGCTGCCGGGCAGGTCCAGGTCGAGCTGGAACGTGCCGCCGATGACCGGAGGGTCGACCAGGGACAGCGAGGGGCGGGCGTAGCGGCGCAGGTAGATGTCCTTGTCTTGCGCCGGCGACGGGTTGCCGGTGAGGCCGGGCCCGCTGTAAGTGAACAGGATCGTCTCGCCGCTGGGGTCGATCGCCACCTGCGGACGTTCGTAGATACCGGGGACGCCCTGGCTGACCACGATCTCGCCGCCCAGGCTGGCGCCGTTGGCGTCGTAGCACCGGGCCAAGATGCGCGCGCTGCCTGTCGACCAGTCCTCCCAGGCCACCACGAAGTTGCCCACGTGATCGGCGGCCACCTCGGGCAGCTTCTGGTCGCCGGCGGTGGTCACGTTCACCTGCCACTCCGGGCCCAGGGGCTGACCAGTCGTGTCGTAGCGCCGAGCCCAGATGCCGTCCCCGTCCCCGTCGTTGCCCCGGTCTTCCCAGACGATGATGAACACGCCCTGGCCTGCAGGCAGCTTGGACACGGCCATGCGCGGTTCGAGCTGATCGAAGGGCAGCGTCGAGTCGTTGACCACGAACTCCAAGGGGTCGAGGGCCACGCCGTTGGTGTTGAAGCGTCGGGCCAGCAGGTTGGTGGCAGTGCCCGCCATCACGTTGCCGCCGAAGTCGCTGTAGATGGTCAGCACGATGCCGTCCGCGGAGACGTCCACCTCGGCCTCGGTCTGGCCGTTGTTGTGGTACGTGTTGATGTTCACGTCGCCCGAGGTGGGCGTGCCATCGACGGTCATGAAACGCATGTACGCTTCGCCGTCGTCGTCGCCGTTGAAGGCCACCACCCAGCCGCCGCCAGGCAGAGGCTTGGGCATGGGCTCCCACTGGCTCTCCATCCAGGTAAGGCTGATGGGGAAGTCTGGCCCCATGGGTTGACCCGCGCTGTCGTAGACCCGGCCGAAGACGCCGATGCCGTCGCCGTCGTTGCTGTCCCGATCGGTCCAGCAGACGAACGCGTTGCCAAACTCGTCCATGGCGATCATGGGCTCGTCCTGGTCTTTGATCTGGAAGAACTCGTTGGCCAGCAGCTCGGCGCTCGTGGGCGTGCCCTCGAGGTCAAAGAAACGCAGGGAGATGTCGTGAAAGACCACCGTGGACCAGGCCAGGGCGAAGCGGTCGCCGATCGGATCCATGGCCACCTTGCCCCAGCGCTGGGTGAAGGACAGGTTCTCGTTGACCACGACTTCAGGGCCCAAGGGCGTGAGCCCGTCGGAGAGGGGCCGCGCCGCACCTGCGAGGAGGCAGACCCCGAGGAGCGAGACGAGAGTGCGACGAGACAACAAACCCATGGTGGGCCCCTGGAGAGAGGAGGGCGACTGGACGCCAGAGCGAGTATACGCCGGGTCTACGCGCCTGGCTGGCGAGCCCTCCTGAACCCCCAAGGCGAGCGCCGAGGCCCCCTGAACGCACGCGAGCCACCCGCGGTCAGCGGATGGCTCGTCGTGGTCTGGCGAGGTCTCTGTCCGTGACCCGCCCGTCTTGTCTCGTCTGGGTACTGTCTCTGTCGTTTCACTCTTGTCCGGAGAGTTCACAGCTGCTGAGGACGCTGTCCCTAACGCCTCGGCAGGGGGTTTGTCGCCCAGAGCCGAGCTGTGATGCCCTTAATACGGGGGCCGCTCCAAGGTGGTGGAAATGCTTCGGTC
Organism: uncultured Phycisphaerales bacterium; assembly: GCA_964537035.1. Taxonomy (GTDB): domain Bacteria; phylum Planctomycetota; class B15-G4; order B15-G4; family B15-G4; genus CAZIAK01. Next base: position 63,507 of record CAZIAK010000002.1, read on the forward strand.
TTTTTCTTTGAGCTGCAGCAAATCCGCCGCAGCCACGCCAGAACCGCACTTGAGGGCGCGATTCGGTCGATGGTCCTGCTAGTCTGCTGGAGCCCTCGGCGATCGCGGGCGCCGGGCGACCTGCGATCGAGGACGGCCGGAGCCACTGCATGGCAGCGCAGAGCAACCCTTCGCCACGTGACCACGACCCCTGCCAGGCCAGCGACGCCCTCGCAGAGCTGAAGTGGGAACGCCGGCTTTTCCTTGATGGACCCGTGATCGTCTTTCGCTGGGTCGCCACGGAGGGCTGGCCGGTGGAATACGTCTCCCCCAATGTGGATCAGCTCTTCGGGCGCTCCGCAGACGACTTCATGACCGGCCGGGTGGCGTACGCCAGCACCGTGCATCCCGATGATCTGGCACGAGTGGCCGATGAGGTCAGTTCCCACAGCGCAGCGGGCGCCGCCACGTTTGAGCAGGAGTACCGCATCGTCCGCCCGGACGGCGAGGTGCGCTGGCTGTTCGATTTCACCGTGGTCAATCGTGATGAGCAGGGCGAGGTCACCCACTACTCGGGCTATGCCTTCGACGTCACCGACCGGAAGCTGGAGCAACAGGCCCAGGAACGTCTCGAGGAGCAGGTGCGTCAGACCCAGAACCTCGAGAGCCTGGGCGTCCTGGCCGGAGGCATCGCCCACGACTTCAACAACTTGCTCGTGGGCATCATGGGCAACGCCACTCTGGCCCGAGAAGATCTCCCCGCCGACTCACCCACCCAGGCCCTGCTAGAGGGAATCGAGCGGGCCTCGTTGCGCGCGGCCGAACTCTCCAATCGCATGCTGGCCTACTCGGGCAGAGGCTGCTGCAGCACCGAGACCATCGACCTCAACGAGCTGCTGCGAGAAACGGTGATGCTCGTGCAGTCGTCCCTGGCCCCAGAGGCCCAGCTGCACTTTGACCTGCCTGACGATCTGCCCCCCATCGAGGGCGATGGCACCCAGCTGCGACAGCTGGTGATGAACCTGGTCACCAACGCCTCCGACGCTCTGGCTGAGGGCGGGGGCACGATCGAGGTCAGCAGTCGGCTGGTGGTCCTGGGGCAGACCCACCCTCCCAGGGACGACGCATTCGTGGCCAGCCTGTCCCCTGGCCCCTGCCTGTTGCTCAAGGTGGTCGACGACGGCAGTGGCATGGATGAAGAGACCCAGCGCAAGCTGTTCGAACCCTTCTATTCGACCAAGTTCACCGGCCGCGGCCTGGGCATGGCCACGGCGCTGGGCATTGTGCGCAGCCACAAGGGCGCCATCCGAGTCTCCAGCGAACTCGGCGTGGGCACCCGTTTTGAGATCATGCTCCCGGTCGCCGCCGATCCGGCCCCCGCCCCCGTCAGGGCGTCGGCCAAGGTCACAGCTGCAGATCATCGAGGCCATGTCCTGATCGTGGACGATGAAGGGCTGGTGCTACAGCTGGCCCAGCAGGTCCTGGAGCGTGCGGGATTCTCCGTGTGTGCCGTCTCGACTGGGCAGGAGGCCATCGCTCATCTGCGCAGGGCGGACCCCACCCCCCAGCTGGTGCTGCTCGATCTGACCATGCCGCACTTCGACGGCAGCCAGACCCTGGCCGAACTCAAGCGTCTCGCGCCCCAGGTCCCGGTGATTCTCTCCAGCGGCTTCAGTGAGCAGGAGACCACCAAGATCATCGGCGAGGGGCTGTCCGGGTTCATCCAGAAGCCCTACTCGCCGTCGTCGTTGGTGGCAGCGGTAGGCCAGGTCCTGGGACAGCTGAGCAACGGCGAGAGTGGCTGTTAACATCTCCAGCCCGTTCGCTCTCCGAGACCCTCACGCCTTGTCCTCCCTGCCCAGCTGTCACGGTGCGTCGCTCTTGCCCCCGATCAGAAGCCGACCGCTGCGAGCCTGGCTGCGCCGCCTGTCATCGACCACCCTCCTGCTCGCGTTGGTTTGCGGCTGCGCGGAAGACGACACGGGTGACCCTGCGCCTCAGCCCACCACGGAGCTGCAAGGTACCCACGACGTGGTCCAGCCCACCGCAGAGGTCCCGACCACACCGCGCACCCTGCTGCTGGTGACCTTCGACACCACCCGGGCCGATCACCTGGGCAGCTATGGACGCACCGAGGCGGTCACCCCGGTGACCGACCGCCTGGCCTCCGAGGGCCTGCTCTTCGAGCGGGCCTATGCCCCCGCGCCGATCACCTTGCCCTCTCACGCGTCGATCCTCACCGGCGTGCTGCCCGCTGTGCATGGCGTGCGGGACAACGGCCAGTACATCCTGGGCGAGGAGGCCGTGCTGGTCTCAGAGGTGCTTGAGCAGCAGCAGTGGCGCACCGCCGCCTTCGTGTCCAGCTTCGTGCTCGATGAGAGCTTCGGGCTCGGCCAGGGCTTCGGGCACTACAGCGGCGCCGCCACGTCCAACCTGGGGGGACAGGCTCACGCCAACGAGCGCTCTGCCCGGAGTGTGGTCGACGATGCGCTGAGCTGGGCTGCCGCCGCCTCACCCGCCGACGATCTCTTTCTCTGGGTTCATTTCTACGACCCCCACTGGCCCTACATCTCACCTCCAGACTGGACCGGCTCGGCCTACGACGGCGAGATCGCCCGGTGTGACCAACAGCTGGGACGTCTGCTGGCGGGCCTCGACGACTTGCAGCGCACCCCCGGGCTGACCACGGTGGTCACCGCTGACCATGGCGAGAGCCTGGGCGAGCGGGGCGAGCTGTCCCATGGCGTGTTCGTGTACGAGTCGGCGGTGCGCGTGCCCCTGATCGTGTCCGGTGCAGGGCTGGGCGGCGAGCCTGGTGCGCGCTTGCCCGAGCCCGTGAGCATCGCGGCCATCGCCCCGACCCTGCTCGCCCTCGCAGGGCTTGATCCCTCTGAGCTGCCCCACTGTGAGACGCCGGCGTTGATCCATGCCGATGGGACCCCTCAGGCGGGCGAGGCTTCGCGGCCCCTGCTGCTGGAGACCTGGTACCCGTACAACTCCTATCGCTGGCACCCTCTGCAAAGCTTGGTCTGGAACGGGCACAAGCTCATTCGTGGCGCCGCCCTCGAGCTCTACGACCTGAACGCCGACCCCGCCGAGCAGACCGAACTCACCGGCGCTCAGCCCGAGCTCACCGCGCTCATGTCTGCCCAGCTCGACCAGACATTGGCAGCCGCCACGACGGTCGACTGGGCTGCCCAGCGAACGCTCACCGCGGACGAGCTGGCCAACCTCCGTTCGCTCGGCTATGCGGGGGGCGGCCCTTCACTCGAGGGCTCCTTGTCCGACGGCCTGCCCGACGGGCGTGAACTGATCGGCGACACGAAGAGCCTGGACAAGGTGCGCACCTTGCTCACCGACGTGCAGGGTCTGCTGGTACAGCCACCCACCAACGATCAGCGGGTCATGGCTGACCGATCCGCCCGGGCCAGAGCCTGGCTCGTGCGTTGCCGGGGACTGTTGCAACCGCTGCAAGAGGGACACCCTGCCAACCCCATGGCCGCGTCCTACCGGGGCACGGTCGAGGCTGCCCTGGGCGAGGCCGCCGCAGCCATCCCCCACCTTGAGCTGGCGGTGCGGGCCAACCCCCGGGACCCGGCCCTGCGCTTCACCCTTGGCGAGAGCTACCAGCAGACCGGTCGGCTCGACGACGCCTGCCAACAGATGCTGGCCACCCTGACCATCGAGCCCCGCTACACAGCCGCCCTCAACTGGATGACCTGGTACCGCTCCCAACAAGGGCAACTGGGCCAGGCCGTGTGGTGGGCAGAAACCTTGATCGCGATCATCCCTGAAGCCGACCCGGGGCGCGCCGCCTTCGTCTCGGCCCTGAACGGGCTGCGGGCAGAGATGACAGAGAGTGGTCAGTCGATGGCACCCGACAACGCCTATCCTCTGGACCCGTTGCCCTTGCCCCTGAACCCGTGAAGTGCTCAGGCGCCTTCGCCCCCCACCGACAACCCACCGGGCACCCATGGCCACCTACGCAATCGGCGACATCCAGGGCTGCTTCAAGACGTTTCAGGCGCTCCTCGATCGCATCCAGTTTGATGAGGGCTGCGACTCGCTCTGGCTCGCCGGCGACCTGGTCAACCGGGGCCCGGACTCCCACGGCATGTTGCGCTGGGCCGTCGACCACGACGCTCAGCTGACCTGCGTGCTGGGCAACCACGACCTGCACCTGCTCTCGGCGGCGGCGGGACGGCGCAGCGCCCGACCGCGAGACACGCTCACGGCGATCCTGGAAGCCGACGACCGAGAAGAGCTGTTGCACTGGCTCAGACGACAGCCGCTGGTACACCAGGCCACTGTTGCAGGACAGCAGCTACTCATGGTCCACGGGGGCCTGCACCCTCGGTGGACGGCACAGCGCGCCGTTGAGCTGGCAGGCGAGGTGAGCGCGGCCCTGATCCGAGACGACGGCGCCGAGTTGCTGGCCGCCCTGGCCGAGATGCCCACGAGCCGCTGGGACGACAACCTGCGGGGTGGGGAGCGCCTGGCCATGATCATCGGCGTGCTCACCCGATCGCGGGCCTGCCACGACGACGGCACACCCTGCTCGGACTTCAGCGGCCCGCCCGACCAGGCTCCGGCGAACTGCCATCCCTGGCATGCCCTCAAGACCGTCGCCTGGTCAGACCACCGGGTGATCTGCGGTCATTGGGCAGCTCAAGGCATCGAGATCACCGAGCGGGTCATCGCCCTGGACAGCGCCTGCGTCTGGGGCGGCGAACTCAGCGCCTACCGCCTCGAAGACGGCCAGCTGTTCAGCGAACCCCTGCGCGACGAGCTGCCCCCGCGCACAGCTCCAAGCTGATCCAGGGTTGGTCCGAGACACGGATGCTCCATGGGAGCAGGTCGCCTGGGCTACGTAGGCTGGCTCCCTGGGCTACCCAGGCCCTCGGCTCAACTCAGCTCAGCAGCTGGGACGCCGCCACACCGCCCACGGTGAACAGCAGGGGCAGCAGCAACGCGCCGAGACAACCGCTCTTCTTGGGTGGAGTCGCACTCGCCGGGTCGAGAGGCTTGTTGCAGCTGGTGCAGTTGGGGCGCTGTTCTTTGCGCGGATCACCGAGGGCGTTCTTGGAGCCGCAGTGCGGGCAGAACCAGGTGCCGTTCGGGTCGGGAGGATCGTCGCGAAAGTAGACCGCTTCGGCCAGCTTCTCACGGCAGTCTTCGCTGCAGATCACGTTGCCGTAGAAGGTGCGTTCGGCCCCGGTGATGTCCTTGCCGCAGCTCTGGCAGTAGGTGGTCTTGGCCATGGACAACTCTCGCTGAGGGGGCGGGCAGCATAACCCGACGACTGCTACGATGAGCCCATGGGTTGGCGCATCTTTCTCGACCGAGGCGGCACCTTCACGGACGTGGTGGCCGAGGACGCCAGGGGCCGCGTGCACGTCGAGAAGCTGCTCAGCGCCCCAGCAGATGGCAGCGATCCCCTGGCCACGGCCACGGCCGGGCGCGTCGTCGACGAGCTGCGCATGGGCACCACCGTGGCCACCAACGCCCTGCTCGAGCGGCAGGGCGCCCGGGTGCTGCTGCTGACCACCAAGGGCTTTGGCGACATCCTGGAGATCGCCAGCCAGGAGCGGCCGGACATCTTCGCCCTGCAGATCCACAAGCGGCAGCTGCTCCACGAGGCCGTGGCCGAGATCGACGAGCGCATTCTGGTGGATGGCCAGATCGAGCGGCCGCTCGACAGCGGCGCAGTGCGCCAGGCGGCCTCTGGCTTCGACCACGTGGCCGTGCTGTTCATGCACTCGTGGATCAACCCGGCCCACGAGCTGGCCGCCGAGGTCGCGCTGAAGGCCGCCGGAGTGAGCCACGTGACCCTCTCGCACAGGGTCGCCGCCCAGATCGGGCTGGTGGCTCGGGGCGACACCACCATGGCCGACGCCTACCTGACGCCGCTGCTGCGAGCGTCCGTGGCCCGGGCGGCCGGAGCCCAGCGGCGAGTGCTGTGCATGCAGTCCAGCGGCGGGCTCACGTCCGCAGAACACTTCTCCGGCAAGGACGCCATCTTGTCCGGCCCCGCGGGCGGCGTGGTGGCCTGCGCCGAGGTGGCCCGGGCGAGCGGAGCAGAGAAGCTCATCGGTCTCGACATGGGCGGCACGTCCACCGATGTGTGCCGTTACGACGGTTCGTTCGAGCGGGTCTACGAGTCGGTCACCGCCGGCGTGCGCCTGGCCACACCCATGCTGAACATCGTCACCGTCGCCGCAGGGGGAGGCTCGATCCTCACCGAGCAAGACGGTCGCTGGCGGGTCGGCCCGGCCAGCGCTGGCGCGAACCCGGGCCCGGCCTGCTACGGGCGCGGCGGCCCGGCCACGGTCACGGACGCCAACCTGGTCCTCGGCCGCCTGCGCCCCGAGTTCTTCCCCCACCTGAATCTCGATGTGCGAGCGGCCACGGAGAGGCTGGCTGCGTTTGGCGAACCCCGCGCCGCAGCCCAGGGCTTCATCGCCATCGCCGTGGACAACATGGCCGCCGCCATCCGACGCATCTCCGTGGGCCGCGGTTACGACCCTCGCGAGTACGCCCTGTGCGCCTTCGGCGGCGCGGGAGGACAGCACGCCTGCGCCGTGGCGCGGGAGCTGGGCATGACCAAGGTGATCCTCCACCCTCTGGCCGGTGTGCTGTCGGCCTACGGCATCGGCCTGGCGGACGTGAGCCACCATGCCGTGACGCCGCTCACCACGGCTGGCTTCGACGGCGCGCCAGTGTTTCCCGTCGAGCAGGCACGGGCAGCCCTGGGAGACGAGCCGTTCGAGCACATCGATGTCTTGCGTTCCATCGATGTGCGCTACGTGGGCGGGCACTCCACGTTGAACGTGCCTTGGGGCGATGACTGGCGAGACGCCTTCGCCCTGGAACATCGCCAGACCTTCGGCTTCGACAGACCGGGCCATGGCCTTGAGATCACCGCCGCCCGGGTGGATGCGATCGGCCGTGTCCCCGGGCTGCCGTTGCCAACGAAACCCGGTGTCGCGCACGTGCCCGAGCCTTTTCAAGCGCCTGGGCACGGCGGCGATCAGGCTGTGTATCGCCGCCAAGATCTCAGCGGCGGCGCCACCTTCGACGGCCCGGCGTTGGTGGTGGAGGACAACGCCACCACCGTGGTCGAGGCCGGGTGGACGGCGACGATCGACGACCACGGCCAGCTGCTGCTGCACGATCACGGTGCGACGGCCCCACAGCTCTCTGGCCAGCGAGACCCGGTCACCCTCGAGGTGATGTCGAACCTGTTCATGTCCATGGCCACCCAGATGGGTGAACACCTGCGCCGGGTGGCCCACTCCACCAACATCAAGGAGCGCCTCGACTTCAGCTGCGCCCTGTTCGACGGCGCCGGGCAGCTGGTGGCCAACGCGCCGCACATCCCCGTGCACCTCGGTGCCATGGGCGAGACCGTGCGCCAACTCATGGCCGACCACGACCTGCAAGACGGCGACGCCTGGCTGATCAACGATCCCTACCGGGGCGGCTCGCACCTGCCCGACCTCACCGTGGTCACGCCCCTCTTTCGCGACGGCCGACTCGCTTGCCTGGTGGCCAACCGTGGTCACCACGCCGACGTGGGCGGCAGCACCCCGGGCTCCATGCCCACAGACTCCACCAGCCTTGCCGATGAAGGCGCCCTGTTCAGCGGGCAGCTGCTCTTGCGCGACGGCCGCCTGATCGAAGACGAGGTCAGAGCAGTGTTCGACAGCGCGGGCACGAGGGACACGGACGAACGCATGGCGGATCTCGCCGCCCAGGTCGCCGCCAACCGAGAAGGCGCGCGGTTGTTCCAAGAGGTGTGCGACCGGCACGGCACCCACATCATCGCCGCCTGGATGGACCACGTGCTCGACAACGGCGCCGAGGTCATGGCCGACGTGGTGTCCCGACTCGGCAGCGGACAGTTCGCGGACAGGCTCGACGACGGTTCGGTCGTGGCCGTGTCCATCACCGTCAACGAGGGCCGGGCCCTGATCGACTTCAGCGGCACCTCACCGGCGCTCCGCGGCAACCTCAACGCACCCCGCGCCGTGACCCGGGCCGCCGTGCTCTACGTCTTTCGCACCTTGGCCGCCCGGGACATCCCGCTCAACGAGGGCTGCGCCCGGGTGCTCGACATCGTCATCCCCGAAGGCAGCCTGCTCGATCCGCCCAGCCCCCATGCCGTGGTGGGCGGCAACGTGGAGACCAGCCAGCGCGTGGTGGACGTGCTCTACGGCGCCCTGGGAGTGCTCGCCGCAGCCCAGGGCACGATGAACAACCTGACCTTTGGCGATGACAGCTTCGGCTACTACGAGACGGTCTGTGGCGGCGCGGGCGCGGGCTTCGGTTTCGACGGGGCCTGCGCCGTGCACACGCACATGACCAACACGCGCATCACCGATCCCGAGGTGCTCGAGCAACGACACCCGGTGGTGCTGCGGCGTTTTGCCGTGCGCCGAGGGTCGGGGGGCCAGGGTGTGTGGCGCGGCGGCGATGGCGTGCTGCGTGAACTCGAGTTCACTCGCCCGCTGACGGCGTCCCTGCTCGCCGAGCGCCGACGGCACCCGCCCTTTGGTCTGCACGGTGGCGGCAGTGGTCAGAGCGGGCAACAAGCCCTCACCCATCGCGGGGTGCTCCTGCTCACACCGGGGGGCGGCGGCTACGTCCCCACCCAGGAGCAGTGGGCAGCCATGGACGGCACCCTGGCCCGTCAGCTCTTTCGTGAGCAGCGCTGGACTGGCCCCACCGCGGGCATCGCGATCCACCGACCCCACGCTCATTTGAGCGTGGTCGCCTCTGCTGAGGCGGACGAGGCGGAAACACTGCTCAGGAAGGGGCGTGAGCTGCTGCACCGTTCAGCCCCAGGCGTGTCCACACTGCGCCATGCCGGGTCGAACATCGAACTCACCACCGACTTGCCTGCGTACGTTCTTCGCGGCAACTCAGGCCCAGGGTCGAGCGCCAAACCCTCGGCCCGGCTGCAGCCGGACAGTGATCACGTCTATTTTCTGACGCTGGCAGCGCGTCATGACGAGGCCGCGCCCCCCTTGCCCATGCCGCACCACTCCGGGGCCGACGGACGCCTGCTGATTCTTGACCCGCAGGACCACTGATAGGTTGCTCTTACCTCTCGCATGAGAGGTGCTAACCTCTTCGCCATGGCTACCGGACCTTCTCCCGCGCTCCTCGAAGATCCACGATTCGACGACGTGGTCTCCACCGCTGCACGACGCCAAGGGCTGACACCCGAGTTCGAAGAGTCCATTCGGCAACTCGTCAGTGGCAGCGCAGACCCAGGCTCGTTCGGCTGCTGCAACTGCGGCTGTCGCCCCTGCTCAAAAGACTTCCTGCGCGCCGCCGAAGAGGTCCTGAAAACCCTGGCCGATCCTCCGGCCAAGCCCGCCTGGTGGCAACGCCTCCTAGGCCGGGACAAGAGCTGACAAACCTCCGAAGCCGTTGGCCACCGGCCTCACCGGGGACTGCGTCACCAAGAAACGAACTCCCCCAAAGGCCAACGTCGCCTCTCTCCACCGGGGAGGGCGTCCCTCGCCACCAAGAGAGCGACCAGTAGCGCTGCCCCCTACCCTGGGTCAAGACTGATGAAGCCCTCTGCATCGATGCGCACGATGAGCTCTGTATCGAGCACCGGCAAGCCAGCCTCACCCCTCGACGAAGCCTCGTCGGTGCTCGCAACGCGCAACACACTGGCACCGCTGACCCGCAGCCGCCCCGGCGAACCGGGTGGCAACTCGGCACCTGTCTCTGGGTCGATCACATCGATGGACACGCCGGGCAGGGGGTGCCCCACGGTCCCCTCTCGATGGCCCTTCTGAAACACGCCTTCCTGGCGCACGTCGGGGATGTTCATGGCCACCACCGAGCTGGCCCCCTCCAACGACAGCAGGGCCATGGGACGGAGGCCAAAGGCGTCGGCAAACGATGACAACGTGGCAGCATCGGGCACCCCGTCGCCACAGGTCACCAGGCGCAGTCCACCCAACGTGTCCGGGCGCGCGTGGGCGATGAGCTCTTCGAGAAGGGACGGTGTGGCAGGCAACAGGGTCAGGTTCAGGCTCTGCACCAGCTTGCCGACCGCGCGCCCGGGGCTGTCCTGCCCCGCTTCAGGCCAGGCCATGGGCAGGCCCGCCAGGAGCGGCAGCCACTGGGCCATCACCAGCCCGTGGCAGCGGGACGTGGACAGCCAGGCCATCAGGGCGTCGTCGCCGGTGAGGCCCATCACCTGGCGCAGTCCCTCGACCTTGACCCGCAGCTGAAAGTGGCTGTGTTGAGAAAGGACGGCGCCGTTGAGCAGGGCAACCGCCGGGTCGCTGGAGCGAGCCGGCCGTCCTCTGCAGGCCAGGGCCGCCGCCAGTCGACCGGGGAGCAGGGCCAAGACGCCGACGACCAGGCGCTCCCGGGCCCCGCCCTGCCCGGGCACCAGCTCATCGAAGCGCAGGGGCAGCGCCACCTGCGGCGTCGAGGCCTCGGGCCCGTCGCCTCGGGGGCTCACATCGATCTGCGCCTCGCAGCCTGCCGCCTCCAGGGCCGCACCGTCTCCCGCTTCGGCGATCAAGCAGGGCACACGCCCTGCCAGCAGCAACGCCAGCTGGGTCACCAGGCCATTGATGCCGGGAGGCCCCACAACGGCCACCACTCGAGCCGCTCCCAGGCGTGGGTGCAACCTGCGAGCCAGCAGTACAGAGCGAGCCAACAACCGTGCCACGGAGAGACTGCGCCGACCGTCGTGCAAGGTCTTGCCGAAGCTGCGCCGCCCCTCGTGCAGCAGGGTGATGTGCAGGGGCTTCCAGTCGCGCTGACGGTGAGCCCAGGCCTCGCTGGAGAGCTTGCGGATGGCGTGACGCACCGTGGCCGGCTCGCTCGTAGGCGGCAGGGCCTCCCCGTAGGTCACGGTCACCGGGTAGGGCAACGAGCGGGGGATCTTGAACAGGAACCGCCCGCCCTCGTGACTGAGCGCCGAACCCCACAAGCCGCCCAGGTGCACGGGGATGATCGGTGCCTCCCGCCCTGCGATCACCTTCTGGAAGCCGGTGCGAAACGGGAGCATGTGCCCCAGGCGCGTCACCGCACCCTCGCCGAAGATGACCACCAGCTTGCCCTCGTCGAGCAGATCGCCAGCCCGGCGCAACGACTCGCGGGTCAGCGCCGGGTCGTCCCCCGAGGCCACGGGGATGCAGCCCACCAGCTTGAACAGCCAGTGCATGGGCCACCACTCGTAGTAGCCCCGGTACATCAAGAAGTGCATCCCGCGCCGGGTGGTCGCCGACAAGATCAACGCGTCGACCCAGCTCACGTGGTTGACCAGCAGCAGGGCACCGCCGGTCCTGGGCAGCCGCTCTTCGTGGAGCACGTTGATGCGATAGAAGGTGTGGGCCAACAGCCAGGCGATGAAGCGCAGGAAGGCGTAGGGCAGCAGACGCAGGCTGACAAAGGTGCCGGCGAAGGCCAGGCCTGCGATGACCAAGAACTGCTGCCTGAAGCTGAACTCGAAGGCCCTTGGCAGCCAAAGAAAAAGGGCCGAGAGGGCGATGCCCAGAAAGCCCACCATGTTGCCGAAGGCCAGAAAGCGCCCCTTCTGTCCCTCGGGTGCGGACTGCTGCAACAGGGCCCAGAGGGGCACGATGTACAGACCGCCGGCCATGCCCATGACCAGACAGGCAGCGAAGGGCGCCCACAAGCCCCGGACCAACAGCTGGTTGAGCACAGCTTGCACCGAGCCCCCGTCGACCGCAGCCATCCATTGGGCCCAGTCGCTGGGGAGGGGCACGGGCACCACCTCGACCAGGGCCAGGCCCAGCAAACCCACGCTCATGGTCAAGGCGCCCAGAGGCACCAGCCCCAGCTCGACCCGGCCGCCAGACCAGCGACCGGCCAGCACCGAGCCCAGGCCAATGCCCAGGGTCGCCGTGGCAGCGAGAGAGCCTGCGCCGGCCCTGCTGGTCAGCTGCAGCTCTTGCAAGGCGTAGTCGGGCAGGTTGATCTGCAGACAGGCCACGAGCAGATAGAAGTGCATGTTGCCGAGAATCGTGAACAGCAGGGTGCGGTCGGCCAATACGACCTTGGCGGTCTCGGCCAGGTCGGGCAAGGGGTTGCGCACCAGACGCAGCCCCGGGTGGGCGGCTGCGACCATGGGCACTCCCATGGCCACCACCGTGCCCACCGCGGCGAAGCCCACGAACCAAAACGCGCCGATGGCCAACGAGTCGGCGTAGGCGTCCGAGATGAACCCGCCGGCGACCTGCCCGGCCACGATGGCGACCATGGTGGTCAGCTGCACCAGGCCGTTGGCCCGCACCAGGCTGCGCTCGTCGATGGTCTCGGCCAGGTAGCCGTACTTGGCCGGGCCGAAGAAGGCGCTCTGGGTGCTCATGAACAAGAGCACCACCAGCAGCAGCCACAGCTCACCGGTGGCGAAGGCCGCCACTCCTGCGAGCATGACCAACACCTCGCCCACCTTGGCCCAGCGGATCACTTGGGTCTTGGAGACCCTGTCCGCCACCGAGCCAGCCAGGGCCGCGAAGACCACGAACGGCATGGCGAACAACAGCTGAGAGGCTCCGAACCAGCGCCCCTTCTCCGCCTCGTCGATGGCCATGGCCTGGATGAAGAAGATCACAGCGAAGCGGAAGGCATTGTCGTTGAAGGCCCCCAGAAACTGGGTGCACAGATACGACGAGAATCCGCGGGTCTTGAGACCGAGGGCCATGGCCGCACAGTCTAGCGACCGGAGCCGGTGTTATGATCCCGGCCATGAACACCCAGGACGCACACACCCATTTCTTTGGCCACAGCTTCTTCTCCACCCTGGCCAAGCTCTCCCCCCGCCCGGACGACGAAGACACGTTGCTCGCAGAGGTTTCCGAGCGGGCAGGCCTCGAGATTCCTGACGCCGATCCCATCGCCCACGCCGATCGCTGGCTGGCCGAAATGGACACGTCCCAGGTGCAGCGCATGGTCACCTTCGCCAGCCTGCCCACCGAGGCGGAGGCGGTGGCGGCCGCGGCGCGGCACGGGGCAGGACGGCTTGTGCCCTACACAGTGGTCGATCCCACGGCAGAGAAGTCCCTGGCATTTGCCGAGAAGGCCCTCTCTGAGATGGGCTTCCGGGGCCTGCTGCTGTTTCCGGCCATGCACCATTTTGATGTCTCCGGAGCGGCCATGGACCCCTTCTATGACCTGGCCCACCAGCACAACGCCCCCATCGTGGTGCACTGTGGCGTGTTGCAGGTGAAGCTTCGCGACCTGGTCGGGCTGCCCCGTCCCTACGACCTCTCTTACGCGAACCCCCTGTCGGTGATTCCGGCTGGCAACCGCTTTCCCGAGCTGACCTTCGTCATCCCCCACTTCGGGGGCGGCTTCTTCAGGGAGGCGCTCATGGCGGGGCTGCAGTGCGAGAACGTCATGCTCGACAGCTCGTCCAGCAACAGCTGGATGGTCAGCGACCCGGGCATGCTCAGCCTCTCACGGATCTTCCGCAAGGTCATCGACGCCATCGGGGCAGACCGCATCCTGTTCGGCACGGACTCGTGCACCTTCCCCCGGGGTTACCGCACGGACATCCGCGATCTGCAGCTCGAGGCCTTGCGCAGCGCGGGGGCCACGGACGGCCAGATCACCCGGATCTACAGCGAAAACATGCTGGCCCTGCTGCCCTGACCTCGTTGCCTTGACCCTCTACGGCAGCTGGTCAGACAAGCCCTCGCCCACCGTGCTCAGTCGCTCGGGCCGTCGCCCCCTTCGTCGTCACCGATGGCGGCGTCGGCGACCACCGCCGGACCGGCCAGGCGCTTGGCCGCCAGGTTTTCACCCAGTTCGGCAAGGGTCATGGCGAAGACCTTCTCCATGAGCTGCTTCTTGAAGTGCTTCCATTCTTCGTGCATCGGGCAGGGCTGATCGTCGTTGCAGTCAGCGAGCCCCACCACGCAGCGCTGGGTCACATCGATGCCGTCGAGGGCCTCGACCACGTCGTGCACATTGACTTCCACAGCCGGTCGAGCCAGGCGAAAGCCCCCTCCGCGACCCTTGGCCGAGTTGAGCAGGTCAGCTCGGGCCAGGCGATGGAGGATCTTTCCCAGGAACTGGCGAGGAACAGAAGTGACATCGGCCAGGTCTCGGGCGAGGATGCGCTCGCCTTCTTCGAGGGTCGAGATATGGGCCAAGGCCCGAATGGCATACTCGATGGTGGCGGAGTAGATCATCTCATGCGTCTCTCGGGCTTCTCTTGAGCTGGCGTAGCCAAGGCTGGCACCGGCGCACTCGCCAACCGGTCGGCAGCAGCTTACCACCGACACTCACCGTCCCCAGGGCCTTCTCTGCACCATGAGCCAGACTTCGCTCCACTCTCTCGAGTCCTTCCAGGAGAACCTGGTCGCCCATCCCCGGGTCCTGCTCTTCAAGCACTCGCCTATCTGCCCTGTCAGCGACGAAGCCCACAGCCACTGGCAGGCTTTTCTGGGGGATCACCCCGAGGTGCCCACCCTGTTCGTGGACGTGATCGCCGATCGCCCCGTGGCCCGGGGGCTGGCCCAGGAGTGCGGTGTGGCCCATGCCTCGCCCCAGGCCATCCTTTTCTCCCATGGTGTGGCGGTCTGGGATGCCTCTCACGGGGGCATCACGGCCGAGACCCTGCGCAGCGCGTGGGCGGCTGACTGAGCCCATGGGACCGCCCCTGGCCCACCGCCGAGCACTGCCCCAGCAACGGGCCCGGCACCTGCCAGGGGCGCTGCTGCTCGCTGCGGCTCTCGGCGGCCTGCCAGCCTGCGATGCGTCAGAAGCGCCCGACGCCGCCCTGGCCACCAAGACCTCGGCGCCGCCGCCCCCCATCGCCGAGCCTGCGAGTGACCCGTCTCGCTCCACGTTTGCCGGCGACTGGTGGGTGCTCTGCACCGAGCTGCCCCACCAGGCCTTCAAGCTGTCGCTGCTCGCCCCCCAGGAAGGGGAGGGCTTCTGGGAGGGCTCCTGGATCTCCTTCGACTGGCGCGGCACCGCCCACCAGGGCGCCTTGACCCGGGCCTCCGCCGCCGTGGCGGTGAGCGCCCACCAAGGGGCGGACGGCACCATCATCATCACGGGCCCGGTCCCCCAGATTGATGCCCAGGGGCTCCCCACAGGAGACACGGGCGACTGGGAACTCACCGTGCAGCGCATCAGCCTGTCCGGGCAACCCCTGCGCTACTCGGGCTCGATGCGTCACAGCGAGACAGCCGACCTGGCCGTGCCGCTGGCTGTCGAGCTGGAGACCAGCTTCAGGCCCTGGGCTCGCTGAGGCAAAGGCGGGTGGCTGAGCCCGCGGCGGGGTACGGGGCCCGGGCGCGATCGACGCAGCACCCGGTGAGCGCCCCTTGGACCCGCCGAGCTGCCGACGCTCAGGGACGCCGGGGCTTGTTGCGCCCCCCACTGTTCATGGCCGCCATGGCTTCGGTGTCCATGGGACCGGGCGGCACCTTGAGCTTGCCCAGATCATCGGCGAAGAGCTTCTTGTGCTTCTTGAACCAGTCGTGCCAGTCCTGCTGGTAGTTCTGGCCAAACGACGGCGGCGCCCGCTCGACGTTGATGGCGAAGGCGGACAAGGCGTCGTGCAGCGTGCGCGCCAGCCCCGCCAGGAGCCGCTCGCCCGGTGACGTGCCTCCCAGGGTCGACGCGCTGTAGACCGTGGTCTGCTTGATCACCAGCTCGACCGCCTCCTGTGAGCCCAAGGTCAGCAGGGCCGTCACCGCCGGGCGCACCAGGGTCTGGGACACGGTCTCGAGCTGCCCCCCTGGCCGCAAGACCCGCAGCTCGGTCTCGAGCACAGCGACGGAGCGGTCGTCCGGGTAGTTGCCCAAGGTGGCGCAGGTGGTCCGGTACACCTCGAGCGCTCCCCTGTACAAGGCTCGGCTCTCATCGTCCGGGCGGGTGGAGGTCCGCTCCATGATGGCCCGCAGGAACTCGAGGCTCTCATCGCAAGCGTCAATGACCGTGGCCACTTCTCGACCCCAGGAGAGCGCTGTCATGGCCGCGTTGCACACACCCATGTCGTCATCGTCCAACGCCTCGGCCAGGGTCCTGGCCACCAACTTCTCGGCGCCCCCCTCCTCTTCGAGCTCGCGAGTGCCCTCGGAGTAGGCCAAGACGGCTTCGATACGTACCGAGGCGTCCTTGCTCTTGAGCCCCTTCTTGAAGGCTGCCCGCAGCGCCTTTTCGGTGGCTGGCTTGTCGAGAGATGCGCTCTGACCGAAAACCTGCAGAGGAGCACAGATCAGGCCGGCCAGGAGCAGCCACGGGACGGCACATCGTCGGATGAACATGGGGAGAGTCCTCGAAAACCGCGGGCAAAGATCGGCCGGCCCGGCAGTGTAACCGGTGGGGCCTGAGCCACCGACGTATGGCACAGGTCAGATCATGACAGTCCGGTCCGCAGCCCACTCCACGGACTGCCGGACCCAGACGAGGACGGCGAGGGTCCCATGCCCTACAATCTGCCGCCTTCTCTGCCAGCCCCTCTGGGCCATGGCGTGCCCCCCTTTTCTGGAGTCCCCTGTGGCCCTCACGAACATCGGCTCTGTCGACAACTTCCCCATCGGCAAGGGCGTCTGCATCGAGGTGGACGGCAAGCGCATCGCCATCTTCAACACCACCGGCCAGTACTACGGCATCGACGATCAGTGCCCCCACGCCAACGGCTCCTTCGCCGAGGGCACGCTGTCCGGCTTCAAGGTGACCTGCCCGCTCCACGGCGCCACCGCCGACGTCCGGGTGGGCGTCTGCACACCCCCCGCCCGTGAAGACGTGGAGACCTACGAAGTGAGCAGCGACGGCAAAGAGCTCTTCATCGCCCTCTGACCGCGCTCACTCGATCAGCACCCGGGCGCTGTCGCTGCGGCCGAAGGTCTCAGGCGCGTACATCTCTTCGGCCTTCGCCGGTGGCACCACATAGCTCCCTGGCGTCGTCGCCCGGGCCACGTAGCTGTAGCGATGGACACCGGGGGACAGACCCAGGGCGAACACCTCGGCCTGGGCGTCCCGCAGGTTCTCGTGGTCGTACCACTGGCGACCCCAGAACCAACAGCGCCAGAACACTCCAGGGTCGAGGGCCTGTTCCGTTTCGGGGACGGCGCCCGTGATCGCGAAGGCCGAGTTGAGTATCTCGAAGCCCCCGGGCAGGCGGTCGACCAAGGCCACGTGAAAACGCCGGGAGGTGTTGACCAGGGTCAGGCGCACGGCCACCCGCGCACCGCGACGGATGACCCAGCCGCCCTGCTCGTCGCGCGCCACGTCGCCCGGATCATCGAGGGCCTCGTACTCGCGCTCGACGGTGAAGCCCGCAGAGACTGACTCAGAGCTCAGGTCGAGGGACGCGTAGGCCAAGCCCATGCGCCAGTAGAGTCGGCCCGGTCCGGCTGAAGCCACGGTGAGGTCGACGGTGTCGTCATCGGCCATGGAGTTGAGGGCATCGAGAGGCACGAGCACGTTGCGCCGTTCTGACGTGCGCCCGGCGAAGTCCTCTTCGGCGACCAGTTGTTCGCCCATCCACAGGCCCGCGGTCAGGTCGGGAGTCTGCCCTTCGTGCAAGGCAAAGTACCGGGACAACGCAAGGAGGGCGAAGACACTCTCCTGGGTGGTGTGCCAGCGACCCGCCACCCGATGAGAGAGCAACCCGCGCACGAGCTTGGGTTGCAAGTCCTCGTCGAGCCTGCTGGCCAGGAGGCCGTCGAGGACCACCGCGTCCCCACGCCGGCTGGCCGCGAGCACGAGCTCGCCCGCTTGGTCGTAGCCTTCGACGAAGTGAGCCGTGGAGGCGGTCTCAACCACGCGGTTGCTGAGCTGCCGGTGAACCTGGGCCACGTCGTCTTTCAACGACGGATCGGCGGCCAGGACAGGCAGCAGCCAGCCCAGGCCGTCGAGGGGCCAGTCGTCGAGGGCGGCAGCGCGCAGCAGATCGTGGGCGTCGTCGGCCACGTCGTGCCCGGCCCGGTGCAACAGCGACAGCCCGTAGGCCCGGATGACCTGTGCGATGGGCGCGGGCATACGCGGTGTGCGTGCGTTCAAGTGCGCGCGCAGATCGAAGACGTAGGCCAGGCCCCGCTGCAAGGCCTCCTCTGGCACATCGGCGCCAGCCTGTTGAGCCAGCAGCAGCGCCTGGGTCACGTGCACGGACAGGTACGGGTCAGAGCGCTCATCCTTGCGCCAGAACGACCAGCCCCCGTCGCTGTTCTGCAGGGCAGAGAGCTGCTCGATGTCCTCGCGCACTTGCCCGTCCAGCTCAGGCTCGTCGGGCAAGCCAGCGGCGTCGAAGGCCGCCAGCACATCACCGAGGGCAGCCATGGCCATGACCCGAGAGGCGCGCTGCTCCGCGCACTGATAAGGGTAGGTGGCCAGCTGGATCACGGCGTCCGTCAGCTCGGCCAGGGCCGTGGTGGCGAAGGTCAGCTCCAACCCGCCGAAGCCGGGCAGCGCATCTGTGGGAGGCCTGAGCGGTTGCACGGTGAGGTCGTCGTCCAGGTGCCCGTAGGTCGCGAACGCCTCTGCCGTGGCGGGGGTCAGCACGGGAAACTCTGCCCGCGCACCGTCCGCCAGCTCGGGGGACAAGACCGCCGCCACCACCGCAGAGAGCCGGGCCTCCCCGGGCTCATGGGCGCTCACCTCGAAGCGCACCTCGACCCGATCACGGGCGGGCACGAGCACACGGCGCGCGGAGTGGTTTGCAGCCTCACCCAGGTCGAGGCCGGTCGCGCCCAGACCCACATCGACCAGCAGGTCTTCGTCCAGGCGGTTGTGCACCACCAGGGGCAGCTCGGCGCTGTCGCCCACGTTGAGAAAGCGGGGCGGCGAGGGGCGGACCATGAGCGGCAGGCGGGCGGTCAACGCCGACTCGCCCATGCCAGCCCGACCGTCGCCTTCGACGGCCAGAGCCAGGATGCGATAGCGGGTCAGACGATCGGGCAAGGTGATCGGGATCTGAGCCCGGCCCGAACCGTCGGTCACCACCGCGGGGACGAAGGCCGCCAGCACATCGAAGTTCGTGCGCAGACGGATGGCCGGTCCGGCACCATCGTCGGCAGCGTCGCCACCGAACCCACGAGCCTTCCTGGCCATTGCCATGGGCGCCTCGGCGTAGTCACCCTCGCCCATGTAGCCGAGCGAGCGCAGGCCCTGGAGCCTCTCTGCATCACCACCATCGTAGTCGTCGGCGCCGCCCTCGCCTGAGCCATCATCGTTCTGCGACGGGGGGAAGCGATCGACCATGGCACCAAAACTCTTCGGCACCTCGATGTCCGGGTCAGAGAGGTGCACCATGTCCCGGCTGCGGTAGTCGCTCGTGCGCCCCGGGTGTGTGGGATGAAACACACCGAGCGGGTCGGCCAGCTCGCGCCGGGTCATGGCCAGCACCGCTTCGTCTACTACCACCAGCGCCACCTGGGCTCCAGCGACCGGCCCGCCCTGTGCATCGAGGACAGCCACCTCCACCGAGGTCTCCGATCCGGGGGGCAGCTCTGTGGCTGCGGGCGTGGCCAGCACCTGCAAGCGCTGCGCCTCGGGAGGCACGGACAAGGTGATCGTGGCCGCGGCATAGGCGGGTCGGGTCGGCTGATCGGGCCTGGAGGTGCCTCCAGACTCGGTCCGCACTGCGCTACCCACCCACTCCACGGAGAGCTCGACTTCGGGGCAGTACGCGGCGCTGATGGGCAGGCGCAAGGTGTGGTCGCTGCCGTCGCAGACGAAGCTGCCGCTGGAGACCACACCATCTCGGCGCAGGGTGTACAGACCGCTGCCCCCCCCATGGGGCGCCACCACCAGCACTTCTGCAAGGTCGCCGGGCTCGTAGCTCGCCTTGTCCGAGATGAGGGTCAGCTCCTCCAGCTCAAGAGCCCGGGACGGTCGGCTCTCGCCCCCGCTCACCCAGACGCTGCGGCTCGAGATGTAGGGCCGTCCGTCGCCGTCGAAACAGCGGGCGGTGAGGGTCCAGCTGCCGCCCTCGGTCAACATCAGCTCGACGGATACGGGCGCGCTTTCCGAGACAGCAGCGACCTCGATCCGGGCCACTTCTTCTTCGACCCATGTGCCGTCCTTCAGCCCCCACTCGCGGCGGGTGGCCACGAGAGACACGTCTCGGTCGGACACGGGCAGGCCGTCCAGGTCGACCACCACGAAGGACAGGGCCAGGGGATCGCCCAGCTCGACGAAGCCTCGCTCCGTGCGCAGCCCGAGGGCGTGCTCCGACGGATGCACGAGCACGGACGCCGTCCCCGCCCAGCGCTGGAAGTTCACATCGGTCACGGCCGCCTCGACGCTCAGCCTCATGGGCTGGGGAGGGTTCATGGCCAGCAGCTCGGCCGTGAGCCGGTGGCGGCCGCTGGCGTCTGTGGCCGCGGTCCAGTCCCAGTGTCCGCTGGAAGAACCGCTCGCTCCGCCCCAACCGTCGTAGGAGCCGTAGCCCCACCAGGGATGCCACTCGCCGAAGCTGAAGCCGGGCCAGCCCGGGGGCGCGTGGGTCGTGGGCTCTGCATCGAGGGACCAGGAAACCGGCGCGTCGGGGAGGGCACCGCCGGTGTAGTAGAGGGCCTCGGCCACGAGCTGCACGTCGTCGCCCAGCACCACCGCACCCGGGGACGCGGTCACCGACACTTCGTACTCGGGCAGGCGGAACTCCTGGATCTGAAGACTGTGTCCATGGACGCTGCCCCCACTCAGCCCTGCGTCGTCGAGCGCGAACTCGATGGTGGCCTGGCCCAGGTTCAGGTCATCAGGCAGCACGCAGCTCAGATCGAAGCCGCCGAAGGCGTCGAGCTGCGCCGTACCTTGGGCCCGCTCCACCCAGCGGGCGTCCCGCAGTCTCCAGCCCACGAAGCGGCCGGAGACGTTGGGCAGGGACGTGGTCTGGCCGCCCTTCTTCCAGGACACCTGGCGCACCCAGCCCTTGACCCGCACCTCTTCGCCGGGCTTGTAGAGACCCCGGTCGTCGAAGACGTAGAACAGCGGCGTGACGCCGTGGTCTCGGGCGACCCACTGGCTTGGCGTGCGGTGACTGACGATCCAACGGTTCTCGGGCAGCAGGGCCACATCGTCGCCGCGGCGGGCCACCAGCCACTGCACGGACGGTGTCTCGCCAGACAGGGGCAGGCGGGCCAGCCCTCCTGCGTCGGTGCGGGCGGCCAGACCGTCTGCCGTGTCGGCGCCCTGCAGCGAGACCTCTACGTCTGGCTGCGGTGTGCCGTCCGCCAGATCGGTGACCCAGACCAGCAGCTGTTCGCCGTCGAGGGCCGCGTGCAGGCCCAGCTCCGTGCTCTGCACCCAGGAGAAATCGCTGCGCATGGTCTCGCCGTCGTGCCAGTGCGAGCGCAGCAACAGCTGCCCCGGGTTCCCGTCGAGCAGAGACGCCAGGCCGAGGGTCTTCTCCACCGTGGCGTCGAGATCGGCAGAGAGATCGAGGGTCACCGACGTGAGCAGCTCGCCCACCTGGGGGATCGGTTCCTTGTTGCGGTGGCCCTGGGACCAGGCACGGGTCAACGGCCACTGAGCAGCCGTGACGCGAGAGACGTCAAGGCGCACTTCACCGACGTTCCAGGCCGTCAGGTCCAGGGAGGGCTCGACGCCCGGGTCGAGCACCTGCATGCCCCCGCCCGCGAGGGTGAACGACGGCGGCAGGGGGTCGACATGAATGGTCAGCTCCCGTCCACCTTGCAACGTCTGGCCATGGAGATCGCCGATGTCTTCGCCGAGCGTGACCTCGAACCGACCCTGTCCCCGGAAGTCGCCGCGCAACAACAGCCGCCGACCCTGAACGGTGACATGCAAACCCGGCACGGACGGTGCGATGGACACGGTCTCGGTGGTGACCGTCTCTTCGTCCAACGGGTTGTTGCAGTCGATGGTCAGCCAGCCGTGAGGTGACAGGGGACGGTCAGCAGTCCCGGCGTGGCGCACGATGGTGAGGGGTGCGAAGGTCTTGTAGGCGTGGCGCCACGGCTGCTCGCTGCGCCGGGGACCTTCTGCGCCCTGCACACCGTCGGCGATCTCCAGCACCAGGCTGCTGTCTCTCGACAAGGGCTCGGTCGCGGCCAGGACCACCACCCGCTCCGCGCCGTAGCGAGCGATCAGCTCCTGTGCGCCGTCGTCGCTCGCCAGCTCGCCCGGCTCTGCCAGACGCAGGGTCTGCTCCGTGTCCAAGACCAACAGCACCTCCCGGGTCAGCCGAGCGTGGGCCAAGACCTCTGCGCCGCGCACCGGCTGGTCGAAAGCCAGGGCGATCAGCGGCTGCAGGGGCAGGCTCTCTCCCCAGGGCCGCTGGTCGATCACGTTCGGGGCTGCGGTCGAGAAGCGCCAGGAGGCGCTGGCAGGCAACGTGGAGCCCAGGGCAGAGGAGAGGCCCTTGGCGACTTCGACCCGGTGGTGCGTGGCGTAGGCGAAGCGCGTCTCCGGTTCGAAGACCAGGGTGCGGGTGTCGATCCAGCGCCAGGTCCCCGGGGGCTGGGGCGCCAGGAGCACGGGCACCGCCTCCGCGGGAAGGGCCACGTCGTCCACCGTGCCCAGGGGCACCATGGGTTCGGAGAAGGTCAACGAGAGATGGCTGGCCATGGCCACCTCGCCCTCGGGCTGATACCTGAGCAAGGCCAGGGGGGCCTCGCTGCTCACGCTCGGCACCGTGCTCTCACCAGCCGGGGGAAAAACCAACTGCCGGTCAGTGCCAGCCCGCGGTGGAGCCTTCGTCGTGGAGGGGAACCGAAAGGGGACGGTCGCCGATGTGTCGGCCGTGAGGGCGGGAGCGCGAGAGAGCAGGGCCTGCGCGGCGTCGGCGTCGAGGGGTTCACCCAGGTTCGAGTTCAGGGGATCGTTCAGGCCCGGGGGATCCCTTGACGCAGCCGGGTCTGTGTTGGAGCCGCTGGCTGCCGGGCCGTCGGCGGGCTCGACCAGACGGAGAACCAGGCCCGGTGATTCACCGCTGAAGTTGCTTTCGTCGTCGCCAGGCGAAGTGCCTGCTCCGCTCTGCGCAGCAACAATCTCGTTGTCTGCCGCACCGTTGGCTGCTGGGCTGTTGGCTGCCGAGCCGTCGTCCGTCGCGCCGTTGTCCGTCGCGCCGTTGTCCGTCGCGCCGTTGTCCGTTGCGCCGTTGTCCGTTGCGCCGTTGTCCGTTGCGCCGTTGTCCGTTGCGCCGCCGGCGGAGGCTCCAGCGGCTGGCTCGACCGACGCCCCCGCATGACTCATCGCGGCCGCTGGATCCTCGCCCGTGCCAGCCCTGGGGGCGGCGCTGTGCCCGGCGTCCTGCTGACAGGCCGCCGAGAGGAGCAGGGCCACGAGAAGCGTCAACCCTCGAGAGCGACTCCCGAGGCGGGCGGCCCTTGCGACCCTCCGGCCAGCGGTCCCCTGCCCCCCCATACAACCAGGATTCGTGTGCTGCTGTGCCTGGGGCGTGGGGCCGTGCCCTGCTGCCTTGGTGGTCTGTGCCATGGTCCGCTGCTCCGAACAGTCTCACTGGATACTGAATGCTACGTTTCACGCCGCCATCTCTTACGACTTTGCCCGCCAGCGAGCCCGGGGTATACCGGCGGCCTCCCCTCAACGGACCCATCGCCATGGCCACGCTCTTCACCAAGATCATCGCAGGCGAGCTGCCCGGCCGTTTCGTCTGGAAGGACGACCTCTGCGTGGCCTTCCTCACCATCAACCCCCTGAACCCGGGCCATGCCCTGGTGGTCCCCCGAGAAGAAGTCGACCACTGGCTCGATCTCTCCCCCGAACTGGCCGCTCATCTGAACGAGGTGGCCAGGCTGGTGGGCACGGCGATCCAGGCAGCGTTCTCACCCACGAAGGTGGGCCTGATCATCGCCGGGCTCGAGGTCAACCACGTCCATCTGCACGTGGTCCCCATCAACAGTCTAGGCGACCTCAACTTCGCCAACGCCGACACGGCGCCCGAACCCGCCGACATGGATCAAGCAGCCCAGTCCCTACGCAGCGCCCTGCGAGACCTGGGCCGAAGCGAAGTCTGCGACTGACATCGGCGTGCGAGTGGGGCTAGACCGCCGAAGAACGCCCCCCCGGAAGGCCACAGTCGCTGGTCTCTCCACCGGCGAGGGTGTCCCTGATTCTCACCAAGGGGGGGCTGGAGCGAGTTCACGAGGCAAAGCCGAGTTGTCTGAGCGCCACGGCCCTCCTTGGTGAGAATCAGGGACGCCCGGACCCTCGCGGAGACCACGATCTGTAGCGCAGACTCCTATCGCAGGGCCGGCAGCATCTCGAACTGCAGCCCTTCGTAGACGTCGAGCCAGTCGTCGTCGAGAGTGGGCTCTGCCCCGGGGTAGGGCCGCCAGATGTCCAGCAGGCGGGGCGTGCGCTCCGGGTCGATGGTGCCCAACTGGGCCTCGAGATCGGCCAGGGTCAGCACACGCACGCCGTCGAGCTTGAAGATCACGTCACCCTCGGCCAGTCCCGCCCGTCCCCCTGGTGAATCGGGGACCAGTACGGCGATGCGCGCGGCGCCCAGCTCTCCCGGGACGGTGGCCTCGAAGGTCATCCCCGACCAGACCTGGGGCCGCCAGACCTGAGCCTCACCACCAGAGACGATGAACTCCGGGCGATCGGTCTCGCTGTCCATGTCCCGCAGGATGTGCTCGATCATGCGGCCCACCCGGGCGGCGCCTCGCCCGTTGAGCTTGTCGGCGTCATCGGTCGAGCGGTGGTAGTCCTCGTGCAGGCCGGTGAAGAAGAACAGCACGGGGACGTCGTGGATGTAGAAGCTGCTGTTGTCAGAAGGGGCGATGCCCGAGCGGTCCTCGATGACGACCACGTCTTCGGCGCTCGCCGCCGCCTGCACTTGCCGGGAGAAGGCCGCGCTCGTGCCCGTGCCCCCGATGAACAGGGTGCTGCCCCGCAGGCGCCCGACCATGTCCATGTTGAGCATGGCCACGGTGTCCTCGAGGGGACGGGTCGGCGCGCTCACGTAGTGCCTGCTGCCCAGTAGTCCCAGCTCCTCGGCGGAGTACCACTGAAACATGACCGTGCGCCGCAGGGGCTGGCGCGCCGTGGCCAACGACTGGGCCAGCTCCAGGAGCACGGCGCTCCCCGAGGCGTTGTCGTCCGCGCCGTTGTGGATGCCTCGCGCCAGACGGACCTTGCCGGTCTCATCCGGGCTCAAGCCGCCCAGATCGTCCATCAGCTCGAGGGAGTTGCCGTGACTGCCCGTGCCCACGTGGTCGTAGTGAGCACCCAGGACCACGATCTCGTGGGCCAGGTCAGGGTCGCTACCAGGCAGGATGGCCAGGACGTTGTGCCCGTCACCCAGATCGTCGGTGGAACCCGCGGCGACTCCACTTGGGATGTCGAAGGCCTGCAGCCAGCTGCCGTTCTCAACCCCAGGCTGGACGCCGGGCAGGGCCTGAAGACGCTCGATGATGTAGGTCGAAGCCAGAGCTTCGCCAGGAGACCCGGCCTCGCGACCGCCGAACGCCTCGGAGGCGAAGACCTCCACGTGCGCCTGAATCTCAGCCCCGGTGATGGGATCGCCAGAGGCCCGTGTGGCGAAGTCGGCGGTGGACGTACACGCGTCCAGCATGAGCAGGGACGCGCCACAGAGGGTCAACCGAAGAGAGCTGCACAGACGTGGATGCATGGGGCGAGATCACCGAGGAGTGCCGTGGTTGCCGTGAGCGCCCGCGCACCGTGCGCTCACGCTCTGATCTGGTCCCCTCGACCGCCACCCAGGCCTACTCGAACAGGGAGCGAGCGCCCGTGTTGGCCGCCTCGACGAGAGGGTTCATGAAGACGCCCAAGGCGAAGGTCACCAGGATCGCGCCGTAGAGCACCAGGCGAGACGGCCCCGAGATCTCCAGGACGCTCTCGTCCTTCGGCTCGCGAAAGTAGATGCGCTTGAGGATGCACAGATAGTAGTAGAGCGAGACCACGATCATGACCAGGCTGAGGATCACCACCGGCAGCAGGCTGGGGTCGTGCACCGCTGCGCGCAGGATCATGAACTTGGCGAAGAAGCCGCTGAACGGAGGCACGCCCGCCAGGGACAGCATGGACACGGTCATGGCGAAGGCCAGGAACGGCGAGCGCTCGGCCAGGCCGTTGACGCGATCCATGTGCGAGTTGTCGGCGGTGCGGGACACGATGATGATGACCAGGAAGGCCAGCATGTTCGTGAACAGGTAGGCCACCATGTAGAACATCATGGCGCTGGCAGAGGCTTCGCTGTGCACGGCCAAGGCGAGCAGCAAGAAGCCCGCGTGGGAAATGCCGGAGTAGCCCAGGAAGCGCTTCAGGTCGGTCTGGCTGATGGCGCCCAGGTTGCCCATGAGCAGGGTCAGCACCGCCAGGCCGGCGAGCACCGTGGCCCATTGACCTGCGGCCGGTCCCATGACCGTGTAGACGAGGCGCATGAGCAAGACCACGCCGGCGCCCTTGCTACCCACGGACAAGAAGGCGGTGACGGGTGTGGGAGCGCCCTGGTAGACGTCAGGAATCCAGACGTGGAAGGGCACGGCGCCGATCTTGAAGCCCAGCCCCACCAGCACCAGCAGCATGCCGAACTTGAGCGTGGCGGACACCGGCCCGGCAGACTGGAGCACAGTGGCCACACCGGCGAAGTCGAGGGAGCCCGTACCGCCGTAGACGAAGGCCGTGCCGTAGACCAGGAAGGCCGCCGCGACGGCGCCGATGATCACGAACTTGATGCCCGCCTCGATGGAGCGAGGCAGCCCCGCTCGCCAGGCCGTCATGAGGAACAAGGTCACCGTGACCAGCTCAAGGGACACGAACAGGCTGACGAAATCGTTCACCGAGGCCAGCATGCTCATGCCCATGGTGGTGAACACGAGCATGGCCAGGAACTCGCCGCGCCCAGCGGGCAGGCGGGCCTCGTAGGGCGCCGAGATCAGCACGGTCAGCAAGGCCGTGGCGACGAAGAAGCGCTTGAAGAAGATGGCGAAGGTGTCGAGGGTGCCGCAGGCCAAGGTGTCGGCCACGGGCTCCAGGGTGAAGGTCTGCAGCAGGATCAGTGCCAGCCCCCCCATGGCCACGAGGCGCACCATGTCGCTGGGCCCGGTGAGCCGACCCCGGCCGACCACCAGGTCGACGGTGATCAGCACGAGGGCCAGCAGGCCCAGCCAGGCCTCGGTACCAAAGACCGTGAAGAACTGAGTGGTATCCATGCCTTCAGTCACATTCCGGAGTTCAGGGCAGCTTCGGCGGCGAGCAAGGTGTTCACCAGAGGCTCGATACCAGTCGAGATGAGGTCGACCAGCGGGTACGGGTAGAAGCCGAACAGCATCAGCACGCCGAGCAGCAAGAAGAACGGCGCCCGCTGCAGGGGGGTCTTGGCGTCCTCGAGCTTCTCCCACTTGGGGTCCATCTCGCCCAGGAACGACTCGCGCACCGTTCGCAGCAGATAGGTCGCGCCGATCACGAGGCCGAACACGCCCAGGATCACCGCCACCGGGTAGCGCTCCCAGGTGCCCACGAGCACCAGCAGCTCGGCGGCGAAGTTGGCGAAGCCAGGCAGGCCCAGGGAGGCCATGGCCATCATCATGAAGCAGATGCCCACGAAGGGGATCTGCTTCATCAGGCCGCCCAGGTCGTCGAGCATGCGCGTGTGGGTCTGCTCGTAGAAGAAGCCGATGAGCGAGAAGGCCAGGGCCGTCATGACGCCGTGGGCGAACATCAAGAACACCGCGCCGTCCAGCCCCATGACCGAGATGGAGGCGATGCCCAGGAGCACGTAGCCCATGTGGCTCGAGCTGCTGTAGCCGATGACGAACTTCATGTCCCGCTGGTTCATGGCGACCAGGCCGCCATAGATGATGTTGAAGCAGCAGAGCACGGCCACCACGGGCAGCCAGATGACGGCGCCCTCGGGGAGGATCGGCAGGGCGATGCGGATGATCGCGTAGCTACCGAGCTTCATCAGCACACCGGCGTGCATCATCGAGGCCGCAGACGGGGCCGCCGCGTGTCCACCGGGAGACCAGGTATGCAGGGGCCACATGGGCGCGATCGTGGCGAAACCCACGAGCAGCAGGGGGAACATGAGGCGCTGATCGGCTACATCGAGCCCGCCGCCAGCCTTCACCGCATCGAGGATGGCTACCAGATCAAAGGTGGGCTCGGCGGTGATCCCGGAGAAGTAGAGCATGAGCAAGCCGAGCAAGGCCACCACCGCTCCCGCTGTGAGATACAGCGTGAGCTTCATGGTGGCGTACTCGCGGTTCGTGCTGCCCCAGTACCCGATCAACAGGTACATGGGCACCACGGCCAGCTCGTAGAAGAAGTAGAAGAAGAACAGATCGAGGGACAAGAACACCCCGAACACGCCTGCCACCAGGGCGTTGAGCAGGATGAAGAAGTCCTTGCTGCGATCGTCGATGAAGCACGAGACCAGGCCACCGGCCAGATAGACGATGGAGGTGAGCATCACCATGGCGATGCTCACGCCGTCGACCCCGAGCTGATACGAGATACCTAGCGACGGCACCCAGTCGACGCGGAACAGGTACTGGAAGCCTGCCAGGTCCCGGTCGTAGTCGAAGAACAGCTTGACGGCCAGGCCCACTGTCACCAGCGCCGAGGCCACACTGAGCTGACGGATCAGCGTCTTGCGCTCAGCCGGGATGAAGAAGACCACAACGGTGGCCAGCACCGGCAGCAGCAGGATGATGTTGAGGATGTGCGTCTCGAGCATGAGTCAGAGGTTCAGCGCGAGGAGGGCGGCCACACCGGCGACGAACAACAGCGCGTAGGTGCGGACCGATCCGGATTGATAGCGGGCAACAACGGCGCCAGTGGCCCGCGTCATCCATGAGGTGCCGTTCACCAGGCCGCTGATGATCACGAGGCGGTCGAAACCATCGCAGAGCCGAGCGAAGTTCTGCTGGATGTGCTCGACGATCCAGGCGAACAGATCGTCGACGTACCAGCGGTTGTCGAAGAGACGATGCACCGGCCCGAGCAGTTGCTTGATGCTCTCGGGATCGATGACCTTGATGCCGAAGGCCAAGAACGCCGCGCCCGCACCGACCACGAAGATCAGCAAGGCGTGAATCACCGTGTGCATGTCGCCGTGGATGTGCTCGAAGGAGCCGATGGCCTCGGGTCGGGTCACCGTGCGGAACGAGTCGAGCACACCCGAACTGAACATCAGCGGGCCTGCGATCACTGCCAGCACGCAGAGCACGGCCATGGGCATCCACATGAGCTTGGCCGTCTCGTGGGGATGGCCGTGGTAGCGAGGCTTGCCCCAGAAGGTCAGGAACATCAGCCTGAACATGTAGTAGCTGGTGAGCACCGCGGTGATCGTGGGCAGCCACTGGATGAACACGTTGTGGGCGTACTCAGGAGGATGCTGGGTCAGGTGCAGGATGCCGTCCTTGCTCCAGAAGCCCGACAGGGGCGGCACGCCGCAGAGCGCCAGGGTGCCGATCAAGAACAGCCAGGCGGTGATGGGCATGGCCTTGAACAGCCCGCCCATCTCGCGGATGTCGTTGGTGTGCACCGAGTGGATCACCGCGCCCGCGCCCAGGAACAGCAGGGCCTTGAAGAAGGCGTGGGTGGTCAGGTGGTACATGGCCACATCGGGCCCGCCCAGCCCCACGGCCATGACCATGTAGCCCAGCTGGGACAGGGTCGAGAAGGCCAGGATGCGTTTGATGTCGAACTGGGTCGTGGCAATGGTCGCGGCGAAGAAAGCCGTGAACATGCCCAGGTGGGCCACGATGGACATGGCCGTCGGGCTGGGGGTGTAGATGAAGAAGATGCGCGTGAGCAAGAAGACACCAGCGGCCACCATGGTCGCGGCATGAATGAGCGCCGACACGGGGGTCGGGCCTTCCATGGCGTCGGGCAGCCAGACGTGCAGGGGGAACTGGGCGCTCTTGCCCATCACACCCATGAGCGTCAGCGCTCCGGCGACCCACAAGAAGTGCTCGCCGGTCATGGTCCAGCCCGCCTCGCCACCCACCTGAAAGAAGGTGCGCTGCAAGAAGTCGGTGTGATTGACCACGTCGCCCATGGCGCTGAAGCTGGCCGTGCCCGTGGCGAAGACCAGCATCAGGATGCCGATCATGAAGCCGAAGTCGCCCACCCGGTTGGTCAGGAAGGCCTTGTTGCTGGCCGCCGACGCGGACGGCTTGCGGTAGTAGTAGCCGATCAGCAGGTAGCTGCTCACGCCCACCAGCTCCCAGTGAATGAACACCTGGAAGAAGTTGTCGGCGAGCACGATGCCCAGCATCGAGAAGATGAACAGGGACAGGCAGCCGAAGAAGCGCGCGATGCCCTCGTCGCCGTCCATGTAGCCGATGGCGTAGATGTGGATCAGCCCGCCCACGCCCAGCACGACCATGAGCATGATCATGGACAAACCGTCGATCATCAGCCCGTACTGGAAGGCGAACGCACCGGCCTCCATCCAGGTGAACGATCGGGCCAGGACGAAGTCGCCGCCCCCTGCCAGGACATCAGGCAGGTAGCTGGCGGCGATGGCAAAGGACGTCCAGACCGCAGCGAGGGAGACCCCGATGCTGACCTTCGCGTTCTTGTGCAGACCAAAGGCGATCGCCGCCGCTGAGATCAGCGGCAGAAACAAGATCAGCCAGGGACCGAGGTTTTCCATCTCGATCGACTCCCCTACCAGCGCAGGTTGGCCACGTCGTCGACGTTGACCGTGTCCAAGCGCCGAAACAGCGCCATGGCGATCACCAACGCGACGGCCGCCTCGGCGGCAGCGACGGCGATGGTGAAGAAGACAAACACCTGGCCGTCCGGTCCTACGCCATCAGGACTGGCGGCCACGATGTACTTGTTGAAGGCGACCAACGCCACGTTGGCACCGTTGAGCATGATCTCGACCGACATGAGCACCAGGATCACGTTGCGACGCATCATCACGCCGCACAGACCCAGGGTGAACAACATGCCCGAGAGGATCAGATAGTGTTCGAGGGGGATCATGCCGCGGCCTTCCTTCGGCTGAGGACGACGGTGCCCAGGACGGCGGCCAGCAACAGGGCCGACACCGCCTCGAAGGGGATCACATAGCCGGTGAACAGCGTCTCGGCGATGGCGCCGGGCGTGCCCACCACCCCGTTGGGCTGATCGGCGTTGACCGCCGGGCCCAGGTCACCCACCGCGCGACCCAGCATGACCAGGAAGGTGCCCGCGGCCAGCAACGCGAAGGGCGACCAGCGCAGGCCCTCGGCCTCTTCGGCGCGCAGGTTGATCATCATGATCACGAACAAGAACAAGACCATGATCGCGCCGGCGTAGACCAGCACCTCGACCGTGGCGATCAGGAACGCATCCAGCAGCACGAAGATCGCGGCCGTGGCGGCGAACGACAAGATCATCCACAGCGAGCTGTAGACAGGGTTCTTGACGGTCAGGGTCAGCATGGTGGCCAGCACGGCCACCCCGCCAAAGACGTAGAACAACAGGGCTTCCATCTCAGTGCGCCCCTCCGCCGTCGGTGTTCTTGTGCTTCCATTTCTGGATCGGGTCGAGGCGCGTGCCGCCCACCTCGTAGAGCCTGGGCTTGTCGTGCACCAGCTCTTGTCGCGTGGCCGCGTTCAGCTCGTACTCACCGGTCATGAAGATCGCCTCCTCGGGGCAGATCTCCTCGCAGTAGCCGCAGTAGATGCAGCGCAGCATGTCGATGTAGAACTCCTGCGGAGCCTTCTCGATCTCGCTGTAGTCGTAGGAGCTGGCGCTCTCTTCAACGCCCGCCGCTTCACCGGGAATGATCACGATGGCCTTGGGCGGGCAGATGTACTCGCACAGCTGACAGCTGACGCACTTCTCGCGGCCGTCCTGATCTTTGACCAGCCCCGGCGCGCCCCGGTAGTCATCTTGGATGACCGGCCGCTCTTCGGGGTACTGCAGCGTGATGGTCGGCTCGAACATCTGCTTGAAGGTCCGGCTGAGGCCCTCGGCGATGGCCGGCAGGTAGAGCTCCTCCCAGAAGCTCAGCTTGCGGCGGTCGACAACAATAGCCATGTCACTCACCTCCCATCAGGACCTGCACCAGGCCGGTCAGGACGATGTTCAGCAAGCCGAGGGGCAGCAGAACTTTCCAGCCCAAGTGCATGAGCTGATCGAAACGGAAGCGCGGAATGGTGAAGCGCACCCAGACGTAAAAGAACAGAAAGAAGAAGGTCTTGAGCAGGAACGCGCCCATGCCCAACAGCGAGCCCCAGTTGCCCATGGCCTCGAAGGTCGATTGGGACACAAAGGGAATGGCCCAGCCGCCCAGGAAGAGCACGGCGATCAGGCAGCTGAAGACCCACATGGCCACGTACTCGCCCGCGAAGAACATGGCGAACTTCATCGAGCTGTATTCGGTGTGGTAACCGGCCACCAGCTCGGTCTCGGCCTCGGGCAGATCGAAAGGCAGGCGGTTCGTCTCGGCGAAGGCCGCGATGACGAAGATGACGAAGCCGATGGGCTGGCTGAAGATGTTCCAGTTCAACAAGTTGCCCTGCTGCTGCATCACCACGTCGGTGAGCCGCAGGGTCTCGGACTCCATGAACACGCCGACCACGCACAACCCGAGACAGAGCTCGTAGCTGATCATCTGGGCCGAGCTGCGCACCCCACCCATGAGCGGGTACTTGCTGTTGCTGGCCCAGCCCGCAAAGGTGATGCCGTAGACCGCCAGGCTGCTGAAGGCGAAGACGAACAGGATGCCCACGTCGAGGTCGGCGATGACCATCTGCACTTCGCGGCCCAGCACTTCGACCGGCGGCGCGAAGGGCACCACGGCCAGCACGAGCAACGCGGGCATGACCGCCAGGGCCGGCGCCAGGGTGAACAGCACCCGGTCGACGTGGCGAGGCGTGAGGTCCTCCTTGAAGAAGAACTTCAGGCTGTCGGCGATGGGCTGCAGGATGCCTGCGTAGCCCACGCGGTTCGGGCCCACCCGATCTTGCATCCAGGCCGAGACCTTGCGCTCGACCAGGGGCATGAAGGCCGCCAGCACCAACCCGATGTGGGTGAAGAGGACAATCTTCGTCAGGTTGGCGACGATGTTGAAGATCAGGTCGTCGCTCACGAGTCAGCCGCCACCAAAGGGGTCTGCGTGGAGCGATCAGCGAGCCACGCGTTCATCTCAGCAGTCACGTAGCGCACCGAAGGCCAGTCTTCGACCTTCTTGGACAGCTCTCGCCAGAGGGCCCAGTCTTCGGGCACGCCGTCTCCCGGATCGACCGCCGGTGCGATGGCCTGGGCCAGGCCTGCGCTGTTGACCCAGGTGCCCTTCTTCTCCACCGCGGTGCGAGCGGGCAAGACGATGACCGCCGCTTCAGTC
Source organism: uncultured Phycisphaerales bacterium (assembly GCA_964537035.1). GTDB lineage: Bacteria > Planctomycetota > B15-G4 > B15-G4 > B15-G4 > CAZIAK01. The sequence continues at coordinate 96,754 of CAZIAK010000002.1, forward strand.
GTCAGGGCGCTCTCCTGCACAGCCTGCATGACCAGGAAGTCGAGGTCGGCCAGCAGAGCAGGAGGCACTTCCACATCGCCAGAGACGATCAGGCCGCGCAGGGCGGGGCCATCGCCCGGCACGGGCTCGTAGCCCAGCTGCTGCGCGCCCGCCGTGTTCGGTGTGGCGTCGGCCTGCTTGAGGAAGCCGTCGGCTTCCCAGCTCGCGGCGCCGTGCCAGAAGTTGGTCACGCCCCTGCTCTCGGCCCAGTGTCGCAGGGCGAAGAGGTCTTCGCAGCTGCTCTTGGTGGAGGCCAGCACGGCCACCCCGGAGCCATCGCCCACCAAGGCGTCGAGGCGCTCGCCCACCGAGTCGAGGAAGGCCGCCTGGCCGTCGATGCGAGCACCCCGCACCCGATCAGTGAGGTTGTAGTCGCTGTAGCTCAGTCGTCCGTCGTCGCACATCCACGACTTGTTCACCTCGGCGTTGCGCCGAGGGGTGAAGCGCAACAGCTTGCCCTGGTAGGAGCCCGCAGAGATGTTGCAGCCGCGACTACAGCCAGGGCAGACCGTGTCGACGAAGTCCATGAACCAGACCCGCTGCTTGAAGCGGAAGTCACGACTGGTCAGGGCCCCCACCGGGCAGATGTCGATGATGTTCATCTGGTAGGGGTCGGTCAGCGGGCCGTTCGGACCCAGGCTGATCATGCTCTCGCCGCCCATGCCTTCGACGCCCAGGGGACGGTCGTCGCGCACCTCTTCGAAGAAGCGCACGCAACGTGTGCAGAGAATGCAGCGCTCGGCGTCGAACATCACCTTGTCGGAGAACTCGGTGTGCTTGGGCTTGTTGCGCTTGTGCTCGACGAAGCGCGACTCGGCCGAGCCGTACTCGTAGCTGTACTCCTGCAGGGGGCACTCGCCAGCCTGATCGCAGATGGTGCAATCGAGGGGGTGGTTGGCCAGCAGGAACTCCATCACGCCCTTGCGCGCCTTGACCACCACGTCGTTGGCGGTCTCGACCTTCATGTCGTTGCCGCAGGGCATCTGACAGGAGATGGCCAGCTTGCCGGAGTTGCCGTTCACCTCGACCAGGCAGATGCGGCAGTTGCCGTCGCTGCCGATATCGCGGTGATAGCAGTAATGGGGGATGTCGATACCCAGCTCGTCGCGGGCCGCCTCGAGGATCGTCGTCCCCGGGGCCACCTCGACCTCTTGGCTATCGATGGTGAGCTTGATCATGCGCCGACCACCTCTTCAGTGCTGGCAGCGGAAGGAATCTTGGCCACGAACTCATGGCGAAACTTCTTGAGGATGCTGGTCAGCGGCCAGCAGGCCCCGTCAGCCAGGGCACACACCGTGCGCCCTTCGATGTTCACCGCCAGGTCGTCGAGCAGCTCGAGATCTTCGAGGCGTCCCCGGCCTTCGTTGATGCGCACCAGGATCTTGACGATCCAGGGCGTGCCCTCGCGGCAGGGGGTGCATTGGCCGCAGGACTCGTGGGCGTAGAACTTCATCAGGTTGACCAGGGCGTCGACCATGTCCGTGTCTTCGTCGAGGACGATGATCGCGGCCGAACCGAGCGAGCTGCCAAAGGCCCGGATGCCCGGGGTGTCCATGGTGACCTGGGCCACCTCTTCGGGAAGCAGCACCTTGGACGACGACCCTCCGGGGATCACCGCCTTCAGCTTCTTGCCGTCACGGATGCCGCCGCAAGGCCCGTCGATCAGGTCTTGCAGCTTGTAACCCGTCTCGATCTCCCACACGCCGCGGGTGGCCACGTGGCCAGAGACGCACCACAGGCGCGTGCCCGGGTCGTCGCTGTTGCCCAGGCCCGCGTGCCATTCGGCGCCGCGCTTCACGATGTGCGGGATGTTGGTGATGGTCTCGACGTTGTTGACGATGGTCGGGCAGCCAAACAGCCCCTCGACCGCCGGAAACGGCGGCTTGTTGCGAGGGTAGGGCCGCACACCTTCGATCGAGTTGAGCAGCGAGGTCTCTTCGCCGCAGATGTAGGCGCCGGCCCCCATGGTCAGGTGCACGTCGAGGTCGAAGCCGCTGCCCTCGATGTTCTTGCCGAACAGCCCGGCGGCGTAGGCCTCGTCGATGGCGGCCTGGATGCGCTCACAACCCAGCTGGAACTCGCAGCGCAGGTAGACGTAGGCCTTGTGCGATCCGATGGCGTAGCAGGCGATGCCCACGCCTTCGAGCAGGGCGTGGGGATCAAACTCGAGGATCTGCCGATCTTTGTAGGTGCCCGGCTCGCTCTCGTCGCCGTTCACGCACAGGTAGACCGGCTTGCCCGTGTCTTTCGGCACGAACGACCACTTCATGCCTGTAGAGAACCCGGCGCCGCCGCGCCCGCGCAGACCAGACGCCTTCACCAGGGCGGTGAGCTCGTCAGGGTCGCGCTTCTCGGACAACACCGAGAGGAACGTCTCGTACCCGCCGTCCGCGCGGTAGCCCTCTAGCAGGTGGCTGTCCGGCTTCTCGAAGCGAGCGGAAAGGACCGATGAAAGCTTCAACTGCAGCCCTCCAGCAGGTCGTCCACCTGGCTCAGGCTCAGGTTCTCGTGGCGCTTGTTGTTGATCAGCATGACCGGCGAGGTGCCACAGCTGGCCAGGCACTCGGCGGCCTTCAGCGTGAAACGCCCGTCGTCCGTGGTGCCGTTGCGATCGACGCCCAGCTTGGTCTCGAGATGGTCCCAGAGCTCTTTGTTGCCGCAGCTGTCGCACGACAAGGTGCGACACACGTGGAGCACATGGCGACCCACCGGCTGCCCATAGAACATGGGATAGAAGCTGACCACCTCGTGCACCTCGATGGGCTTCACCGACAACAGCTCGGCCACCCAGGCCTGAGCGTCGCTGTCGAGCCAACCTCGAAGCTCTTGCACACGGCGCAACACAGGCACCATGGCGGCCTTCGGGAACGGGAAGCGGCTGCGGATCGCCTCGAGCTCCTCGACAATTTCCTTGTCGAACATCTCGGCTGATACTCCGTTGCTGGCGCTGTCTGTCATCGTCGTCTCGGGACCGCGCTCAGCGGTCGCACTCACCCATCACGAAATCGATGCTACCCAGGATCGCCATCACGTCGGCAACCAGGTACCCCGGGAGCAGCTCTTCAAGGATCTGCAGGTTGGCAAAGCTCGGCCCCCTGATGCGCAGCCGGTCAGGGCAGTGCCCGCCCTTGCTACGCAGGTAGAAACCCAGCTCGCCCTTCGGGTTCTCCACCGAGAAGTACACCTCGCCCACGGGGGCGCTGGAGCTCTCGGTGCCCACCATGAACTGGTGAATCAAGGCCTCCATGTTGGTGAGCACGCCGGTCTTCTCCGGCAGCACGCTCTTGAGCGTCTCGTCACCTTCGCGGTTGATCACCGGGCCTTCGGGGATGGTGTCCAGCACCTGGCCCAAGATCTCGCACGACTCACGCATCTCCATGATGCGCACCATGTAGCGATCAAAGCAGTCGCCCTCGACACCCACGGGGACGTCAAAGTCGTACTTCTCGTAGCCCGAGTAGGGCATGACCTTGCGCATGTCCCGATCGATGCCGCTGCCTCGGGCCACCGGGCCGGTCAGGCCGTACTGCATGCACTGCTCTTTCGTGATGATGCCCACGCCCATGGTGCGCTTGCGCCAGATCTTGTTGCGCGAGAGCATGGCGTCGTACTCGTCGACGCGGCCGGGCATCTCTTTCACGAACGCGGCCAGCAAGGGCCAGAAGTCGTCGGGCAGATCGCGCTCGACGCCACCAATGCGGGTATAGCTGGTGGTGAAGCGGGCGCCGCAGATGCGTTCGATCAGGGTGTAGATCGTCTCCCGCTCGCGGAAGGTCCACAGGAAGATCGTCATGGCGCCCAGGTCCATGGCGTAGGCGCCCAGACCGAGCAGGTGGGCCGAGATACGGGACAGCTCGTGGCAGATCACCCGGATCGCCTGGGCCCGCTCGGGGCACTCGATGCCGAACAGCTTCTCGCAGGCCAGGGCGTAGGCCACGTTGTTCGACAGCGGCGCCAGGTAGTCGAGGCGATCGGTGTAGGGGATGAACTTGTGGTAGCTGTAGCCCTCGCCGACCTTCTCTTTGCCCCGATGCAAGAAGCCGATGTCGGGGAGGCAAGACTTGACCTCTTCGCCGTCGAGCTCGAGCACCAGCCGCAGCACGCCGTGGGTCGACGGGTGCTGGGGACCCATGTTGATCAGCATGGCTTCGGTGTCGACCTCGTCCGAAGTCTCCACGTCGAGAATGCGGGTCTCGGTCATGGCTGCCACTCCTTCGTGTTCGAGATCTCACCGTCTTCGTCACGGGGACGAATGGGATCTGCGGAGGGCGCGCCCGGCTGGCCGGGGTGAGCGGGGACGGCCACCATCCCGTCCGTGCCGTCGACGTTGCCCCCCAGGGCCCGGCGGGGAGCCGCGAAATCGCCCAGACCTTCGACCGGGTACTCCTTGCGCAGAGGCCAGCCGGTGAAGCGATCAGGCATCAGGATGCGGGTCATGTTGGGATGGCCAGCGAACGTCACCCCATACATGTCGTAGATCTCGCGCTCGAACCAACCGGCGCCCCGGAACACGCCCGCCAGGGTGGGCACGTCGGCGCTCTTCTCGTCGATCGAGGTGACGAAGATGAGCCGGCGGTTCGTCACAGGGTGCACGATCAAGGTGATCACATCGAAGCGCAGCTCGGCGTCTTCTCCGTGGTCGGCGCCCAGGCGGTCGATGAACAGCTCGAAGCCGAGCTCGTCACGGGCGTAGGCGAGCACCTCGCACTCGTGGGCGGGCTCAACCCACACCCGCACGTCGCCAGCGAACTCGACCGGCGCCTGGGTCACATCAGGAAAGGCTTCGTGGACAGCGGCAGCCGCCGTCGGATCGCCGTGATCAGTCATGGTGCTCATGAGCGCAGGGTCTTCTCCGACTCGATCTTCTTCTGCAGCTTCATCAGCGTGTTCAGCACGTTCTCTGGACGCGGCGGGCAACCCGAGACGTAGAAGTCGACAGGCAGAAACGTGTCGATGCCCTGCACCACGCTGTAGGTGCGATACATGCCGCCGCTGCTGGCGCAGGCGCCCATGCACATGACCCAGCGAGGCTCAGGCATCTGGTCGTAGACCCGCCGAGCCGCCACGGCCATCTTGTAGGTGCAGGTGCCCGCCACGAGCATGAGGTCGGACTGCCGGGGGCTGAAGCGAGCCACCTCGGCGCCAAAACGAGCCATGTCGAACTTGCTGCTCGCCGTGGCCATGAACTCGATGGCGCAGCAGGACAGCCCCAAGGGCAGAGGCCAGAGCGAGTTCTTGCGCGACCAGTTGATCAGCTCGTCGACCTTGGTGACGAAGAAGCCGCCCTCTTCGTTCAGCCCCGACTCGTTGGCCGTCTCGGGGACGATGATCTCGGTGGTCTGGGAGTTCGTCATGCGTCGCTCGCCTTCACGTTGGGGCCTTCACCATGGGACATTCCCGGGCGAGGCCGACTGGTCCATTCGAGGGCACCCTTCTTCACGACGTAGACCCAGCCCAGGAACAAGACGCCGATGAAAACCAGCATCTCGACGAAGGCGAACAGGCCCAGCGACTTGAACTTGATGGCCCACGGATAGAGGAACACCACCTCGACGTCGAAGAGGATGAACAGCATGGCCACCACGTAGAACTTGACCGAGAAGCGGCTGCGTCCGGTGGTGAACGGTTTCATGCCACACTCGAAAGCCGAGTCTTTGATCTCGTTGCGCTTGCCGCGCATGCCCAACAGGGCAGAGAGGCCCAGGCTGACGATCGCGAAGCTGATCGCGAACAGCAGCAGCATGAGCACCGGCAGGTAGTCGTTCAGCGCCTCGGTGGGCATGGCCAGAGGCCTCGCTAGGGGGTGCTGGCAGGCCGCAACAACCTCAAATCGCAGCCGGACCGCAAAGTCCGCGGCATGGTAGCGAGGAGCCCCCGCTGGTGAAAGTCACAGGACCGGGAAATCCGGCGCGTTTCGAGGGCGCCCGGGCCTCTCAGCTCAGCCCTCGGGCTTGACGTCGTCGTCGCCCACGTAGCCCAGGGCCTTCAACTGCTCCCAGCGCTCGTCGGAGACCTCGGTGGTGCCGGGCTCGCTGACCTTGTGCGCGCTCATCCAGCCGTCCAGGCGTTCGGCCAGCCGGGCGGCCCGCTCGGGCTGCTCAGCGGAGATGTCGGTCAGCTCTCCCGGGTCAGCGTCGAGGTCATAGAGCTGGGAGCTGCCATCGGGCTGCCGGATCAGCTTCTGGCGCCCCTGCACGATCGCCGTCAGATAGCCGTAGGTGAACTCGTTTGAGGCCTGCCCCCGAGCCCTGTTCAGCAGCCGCTTCTCCTCGAAATGAGGGCGTTCCAAGAAGATCGGCCGATCAGGGAGGGTGCCACCCGCCACGGCGGGGCTCCAGAGATCGAGGCCCTCTCCCACCCGAGGCAGGCCGTGGTCGGCGCCGAAGGCCATGCGCTCGATGGTGGGCAGCAGATCACTGAGGGTGACCGGCGCGTCCAGGCGACTCCCCGCCCCGGCCCCATCGGGGGCCGCCAGGACCAGGGGCACCCGCATCATCTCTTCCCAGAGATGGGTGCCGTGGGCCTTCTGGCCATGTTCGTAGAGGCCTTCTCCGTGATCGCCCACCACCACCACGATGGTGTTCTCCAGCAGGCCCTGGTCCTCCAGACCCGCCAGCAGTCGCCCGACCTGCTCGTCCGTGAAGCGGATCTCGGCGGCGTAGGCCCACCAGTAGTCGGTCAGGGCTTCCACTCCGGCGACGTCCCTGAAACGCCCCTCCCGGGCCACGACCTGGGCCCGCACCTCATCGCGAGAAATGGCCTTCAGGTGCCGTTCTGGGGGCTCAAAAGACTTGTTCGCGTCACCATGGGGGTCGTAGTAATGGGCCCAGAGCATGAAAGGACGATCGTTCCCGCTCTGCTCGATCCAGCTCAGGGCCGCGCTGGTCACCGCCTTGGCCTTGCGCTGGGGAGGGTGCCCCTGCCGCCCCTCGCCCCAATCGCCCCCGGGCTGATCAAAATGTTCGAAGCCCTGATCGATGCCCGTGAGATCGTCCACGGCCAGGGAACCGATGAAGGCGCCTGTGGCGTAACCTCGCTCGGCGCAGATCTCGGCCAGGGTCGTGTAGCCGTCATTGAGGGTGTACGTGTTCTCCAGGGCCCCATGGTCCCGAGGAGTCAGGCCGGTGAAGAGGGTGGCGTGGGCTGGCAGGGTCTGGGGCATGGGCGCGTAGGCCTGTGTAAACAGCACTCCCCGCTCGGCCAGGGCGTCCACATGAGGGGTGAGCTTCAGGGGGCTGCCGTAGGCCCCCAGGTGGTCCGCCCGGGTGGTGTCCATGGTGATCACCACGATATTGAGCCCACCGGGGTCGGCCGACTCGCCGCAACCGGCCAAAGACAGGGCCAAACCCAGGGCCAGCGCCCGGCGAGCGCTGGGGACGATCGAGAGGGTGATCACGGAGAAACCTCTACCACAGGGTCGGAATGAAGGGTGAGGGGCTGGGGGAGGGTCCGCAGCGGCTGATCAAGTGGCCGACGGTCCATCGAAGCGCTCGCCACCCGTGTAGACATTGAAGCGATCGCTGCGCAGAAAGCCCACCAGCGTCTGTCCGCCGTCAGCGGCCAGGTCGACGGCCAGGCTGGACGGCGCTGATACGGAGCAGATCACCGGAATGCCAGCTCTGCGTGCTTTTTGCACGATCTCGAAGCCAGCCCGGCCGGAGATGGCCAGCAGGGTCTGATGCAGGGGCAGTTGGCCGAAACGAATGGCCTGGCCGATGACCTTGTCCACCGCGTTATGCCGGCCGATGTCCTCGGCAGAGGCCAGCAACCGGCCTCGGGCGTCGAACAGCCCGGCGGCATGCAGCCCCCCGGTGCGCTCAAAGAGCTGCTGCTGACCCCGGAGGTCCGCCATCAAGCCGAGAATCAGCTCGGGGGAGAGAGCGGGCCCGGCTGCCACACGCTCAGCCGTCGAGCGGATCGCCTCAAGCGTGGCCTTGCCGCAGACGCCGCAGCTGCTGGCCATGAGGCCCGCTCGGGGAGTGCGCTCTTCGTCGAGAGTCGCGCCCTGGGCCAGGGAGACCACCACCACGTTGCCCCGTGCAAAGTCGGGCACGTCGGGGCAGGCCTGGACCGCCACCACGTGACCGGGCTGGGCCACCAGGCCTTCGGTGAACAAGAGCCCCCTCACCAAATCCCCGTCGTGTCCTGGCGTGCGCATGGTGACCAGCAGGCTGCGTTCGCCCAGGCGCACCTCCAGGGGCTCCTCGATCGCCAGCTCGTCCGGCCGGAGCGGGCCCATGTTCTGGGCCGCCCAGGTGCGAATCTGCCGCTGGCCTGATGAGCCGGTCACGTCGCCAGACCCTCGCCAGGGGGCCCAGGGCAGGGCCAGAGGCTTGAGCAGGGGCGGAGACCTGGGCCCGGCACCTGCTCGTCAGAGCCACTCTTGTCCCGGTGAACCTGACAGCCCATGAGAGTCCTAGCCTCGATCTTGCTTCGACGACGAAACGTTGACGATCTCCCCGAGGGAGGCGCCTCCGCAGGCAGCATACCCATGGGCTGCCTCTGAGCGGCCTTCCGGTGCTGGACGGCTGCCCGCCGCTCGCCGCAGCCCCAGCTCAGTGGATCGTGACCTCGGCTCCGGTCCGCGCCGAAACCATGACCCTTGTGGCCCCCACTGGTACCCACACCCGCGCCCCTCTAGCCTGTGGCCATGAACTCGCTGCGTCTGCCCTCTGCTGCCAATACCCGCGCGCTCACGACCCTGGTGGGTGTGGTGGCGACCATCTTGGTGGGCTGGGTGCTCACCGAGGCGGCGCACATCCTGCAGCCCCTGGTCATCGCCATCCTGCTGTGCAGCATCCTCCAGCCTGTGGTGCGCGCCCTGGAGAAGGTGCGCATTCCCTGGTGGGTCACCGTGGTGGCCCTGGTTGCCTTGCTGGTCACGGGGCTGGTGCAGGGCGGCATGATCCTCTACGACGAGGTCGACTCGTTTCTGAAAGACCAGGACGGGCTGGTCGGATTGAAGGCCAGCCTCGAAGAGCGGGCCACCAACGCCCGCATCCCCAACACGGTGATCGACGCGGTCAAGGGCATCGACCTGCGCACCCAGATCCTCGAGGTGGCGGGCAGCGTGAACGCCTTCATTCGCGGCGTGTTCCTGGTGGTGATCTACATGCTGTTCATCTTTGGTGAGCAGGCCATCTTCCGGCGCAAGATCGTTGCCGTCGCCGAGGCCCGCTTCGACAACGCCAGCGAGCTGCTCAGCACCATGGGCCAGGGCATTCAGCGCTACCTGGGCATCAAGATGGTGACCTCCCTGGCCACAGGCGTCCTGCTCTACACGCTGATGCAGTGGCTGGGTCTGCCCTACGCCTTGCTGTTCGGCTTCATCACTTTCCTGCTCAACTTCATCCCGACCTTTGGCTCGATCGCCGCTTCGGTACCGCCCATCGCCGTGGCGCTGGGCACCTTTGACGAGACCCTCACCCCCGCCATCAGCATCGCCATCGGCTATCTGGTGGTGAACATCTGTGTCGGGTCGCTCATCGAGCCTCGGCTCCTGGGCCGGGAGCTGAATCTCTCCCCCCTGGTCGTGCTGCTCTCCGTGGTGGTCTGGGCTGGCATGTGGGGTGTGCCCGGCATGTTCCTCTCTGTGCCCCTGACCGCCACGGCCCAGATCGTGCTCTCCAAGCTCGATTCGACCCGCCCGCTGGCCCTGCTCCTGTCCAACGGGCCCCCGAAAGTCAGAGTCAAGGTGCTTCAGGACGACGGGACCGTCAGCGAAGAGACCGTCCTGGACGTGGACGCCGGCTCCTGACCCCCGGGCTGCCTGTGGGTAGAGACCCACGGCCTCCCCGTGCAACTCCACCGTCTTGGCGGTGGTAGGCCAAACTCATACAGAACAGTCGTTCTAGGCGGAATTCCCCGAGGAAAGGCCCTCAGTGCGAAGCTGGACCCTGCCGATGAAGAGGGCCACGTCTCGAGCACGGCTCCCCCGGCACACGGCTCTGCATGAAGCTCTCCAGCAATCTGATCCTGTTCGTCGCACTCCCCGCCCTGGTCGTGGTGGTCAGCGTGGCCAGCTGGGTGCGGGTCGTCCAGAGGGACACTGCGATCCAGCGGGCGCAGACAGCCATCGAGGAAACCACGGCGGCTGTGGCAGAGAGGATCGGCCGGGACACGACCACCATCGACCGCACGCTCAAGTCGGTGCTGGAGACACTGGACGGCCCGCTGGTACCCGGCGGCCCAGAAGCCCTGCGCCTGGCTGCGCTCTGCCAGGCCGTGCTCAAGAACCACCCCGAGCTGCTGGGGATCGAACTCTCCCATGGCGCCAGCAAACTCGTCTTCAGCCTCACCGCGGAGGGCGCCACCACGTTCTCCGTCTCTGCCGCAGATCGGGCCCGGCTGCTGGCACCTCAGCGCACGGGCATCGGCCTCGTCTGGCGAGGGAACCAACTCGCCCAACTTGTGCGCTTCGGTACGTCTCAGGACAACCAGCCCGCCCCGGCCCTGATCGCCCTGCTCGACGTGCAGGCACTGATCGCCCCTGCCGCCGCGTTGGCCAGCCGCCTTCATCCGGGATCGTGGGTCGAGTTCTGCTCCCCCGACTGGCGCTCCACCTACTCCACCCTGGCCAAGCCCCACACGGGGACACTCTCCCTGCTCACGGCCAGCCGGTACCTGCAACAGCCCACACACCTGGGCTCACTGCGCATCACTCAGCCCCAGGCGCTGGCCCTGGCAGCCGACGCCGAGGACAGACTCTCAGCCTTCTCGGGCATGGCCGTCACCATCGTGATGCTGCTGACCGTTCTCGCGATCAGCCTGAGCCGCACAATCTTGCGGCCGGTCAAGAAGCTCATGGAAACCGTGGCGGCCTTCGAACGAGGCGAGGCCCTCCCAGAAGCGCCGACCCGCAGACGGGATGAGCTGGGCTCCCTGGCCACATCACTGCGCTCTGCGCTTGTGGGTGTCAGCGAGAGCCACGGCAGACTGCAGCAGATGAACAGCCAGCTCGAGTCGAGGGTGGCCGAGCGCACCGGGCAACTGCGCCGCTACACCCGCGAACTCAGGCACGCCAGGACAGAGACGGACGGGGCCAACAAGGCTCGGGCCGAGTTCCTGGCCAACATCAGCCACGAAGTGCGCACGCCGCTCAACGGCATCATCGGCATGACCGAGTTGCTCCTGGACAGCGAGCTCAACGGCGAACAGAACGAGTACACCCAGGCGATCCAGCGGGCTGGCAACGAGATGCTCAGGCTGATGACCGACGTGCTCGATTTCTCGGTGCTGAAACGGCGTCAGTTCGAGCTGGAGGAGTCTGACTTCCCCCTGGCGACCGCGGTGAACAAGATCTGCAGTACCTTCGCGGAGAAAGCGGAGCGCAAGGGGCTCACCCTCTCCTGCGAGGTGGACGAAGCCCTGCCCAAGATCGTCAGCGGCGACAACGAACGGCTGGGACAGATCTTGACTCACTTGCTCGACAACGGGATCAAGTTCACCGAGCAAGGCTCGATCACCTTGCGCGTGACTCAAGAGACCAGCACCGAAGCTGCCCTGGGACTGCGCTTCGAGATCCAGGACACCGGCATCGGCATCCCGGAGGAAGCGCGCCAGCGCCTCTTCGAGCCCTTCACCCAGGAGGACACGTCGAGCACTCGCCGCTACGGCGGCGCGGGCATCGGCCTGGCCATGTGTCAGCTGCTGGTCGAAGCGCTCGGAGGCTCCATCGGCGTGCGCAATGCAGAGGGCGGGGGCAGCACGTTCTGGTTCACCACGGTCTTCAAGCAGATCTCCAAGGACAACATCAGCGAGACCCGCGGCCGGGCGCTGCTCAATGGGCTGCGGGTGCTGGTCGTGGACGACAGCTCCATGAATCGCACGATCTTCAGCCGCGAGTGCAAGGGCTGGGGCATGGCCCCGGCAGAAGCCGAGTCGGGTGCCCAGGCCGTCGCACTCGCCTCCAGCGCGTTCGCAGAAGGGAACAGTTTCGACCTCGTGCTGCTCGACATGCAGATGCCCGACATGAACGGGCTGCAGACCGCTCGCCGCTTCAAGCAAGACCCGGCCCTGGCTGACATTCCCCTGGTCATGTTGAGTTCAGCCTCGAGCATGGGCGGGCGCACCGAAGATCAAGCAGCAGGCATCGCCGCTCGGCTGATCAAGCCCATCCATCAGCAACAACTGTTGAGCTGTCTGACCAGGCTGATGGCGGACGCCCAGGCACAGGCCCTGCCCGAGCCTGTGTCACCTGAAGCCCCAACCCCTACGCCGTCGCGCTCCCGTTGCAGGCGAGTGCTGATCGTGGAAGACAACCTGGTCAATCAGAAGGTGGCCTTGCGTCTCTTGTCCAAACTCGGCTACGAGGCCGACGTGGCGAACCACGGCGCAGAAGCCGTGGAGGCCGTGACCGAGCGGTCCTACGGAGCCGTGCTCATGGACTGCCAGATGCCCGTCATGGACGGCTTCGAGGCGACCCGTGAGATCAGACGAACCCAAGGGAACGGCGAGCGCGTGCCGATCCTGGCCATGACGGCGAATGGGCTCGTGAGTGATCGCAAGATCGCGCTGTCATCCGGAATGGACGACTACATCAGCAAGCCAGTCATGGCGGACGAGCTGCGCGACATGCTGAATCGCTGGATCGAGCCTGAAACGGGTGAGGGCTCCAGAAGCCCTACCGGCGCAGCCGAAAAAGAACAGCCAGCTCCCGCAGTTTCCCAGATGGACCAGCCGATGAGCTCCCCCGACTCTCCCAGCCCTCTCTCGCCGTCCGAGCCCTCCGAGCCCTCAGCCGACAACGGGCAGCCAGCCATCGATGAGTCGGTCCTCGAGGAGCTCAGGTCTTTTCAGTGCGACGATGGCCCGGACATCCTGACCGAGCTGATCGACATCTTTCTTGAGGACACCCCCCCCCGCCTGGCGGCCATGTCCGCAGCCATGGGCACCTCTGAGAGCGCCGTCGCCGAAGCCGAGGGCCACGCGCTCAAGTCGAGCTGTGCTCAGCTGGGCGCCCTGGGCTTGTCAGAGATCTGCCGGCAGATCGAGCAGGCGGGCAAGGTCGACTCCATCGCCACGGCACGCCCCCTCGTCGAGGAGGCGCTGATCGAGTTCCGCAGGGTCGAGCAGGCGCTGCTGGCCATGCGCCAGGTCAGCTGAGCCCAGCCTCGTCCTCCTCGAGCCCCAGGGCCAGGGCCAGATGAAAGCTGAAGGTGCTGCCCCCGCCTTGGCTGCTCTCCACCGAGAGGTCGCCGCCGTGGGTCTCCATGATGGCCTTGCAGATGGCCAGACCCAGCCCCGTCCCGCCCAGGTTGCGGCTGCCTGATTTCTCGAGGTGGAAGAAGCTGTCGAAGATGTGCGGCAGGTCTCGCTCGCCGATGCCGATGCCCGTATCACTCACGTGGCAGTAGGCAGAGTTGCCCACCCGTTCGCAACGCAGCACCACCTTGCCGCCCTTCGGCGTGAACACCGAGGCGTTGCCCAGCAGGTTGGTCACCACCTGGGAGAGTCTGTTGCCGTCGGCGGTCACCTCGAGGGCGTCATCGGGCAACACGGTCTCGAAGGCGATCTGCTTGTCTTCGAAGCGCTGCTCGAAGGCCATGCCGACCTGGTCTACCAGCTCGATCAGCGACACGGTCTCGAAGTGAAAGTCGAGCTGCTGGGTGTCGAGCTTGCTCAGCTGAAACAGGTCTTGCACCAGCCGCGCCAGGCGCTTGCCCTCGCGATGGCAGACCTCGATGTTGCGCCGGGTGTCGTCTCTCAACTCGGGAGCGCTCAGCGAGGTCTCGAGATACCCGATGATCGACGTGAGCGGCGTGCGCAACTCATGGGAGACGTTGGCCACCATGCGCCTGCGCAACTCGTCATGGGTGCGCAGCTCTTCATAGTTGTGGTGCAGGGTCTTGATCATGGCGTCGACGCTGCGGGTCAGCTGGCCGATTTCGTCCCCGGAGCGACTCTCCAGGCGGGTCTGCAGGTCGCCCCCCGCCACCTGGCGCATGACCGTGTTCAGCCGGGCGATGCGCACCACCACCAATCGGTAGAAGAGCGCCGAGACCGCGATGGTCGCGACCAGGACCCCCACCTGACGAGCGAGCTGGGGATCGAGCACCTCGTTCAGCAGCGCCTCGAGCATGCGCGCCAGCCCGAACCCGGCCAGGACGACGCCGACGATCTGCCAGAAGAGGCTGCGGACGAGGCGTGACACCCCGCGGTTCAGCAGAACTTGTCGGTGAACTTGTAGCCGAAGCCCCAGACGGTCATGACGAACGTGGGCCGGTTGCGGTCGGGCTCGATCTTCGCGCGCAGCCGCTTGATGTGGGTATCGATCGTGCGATCCGTGCCGTCGAAGCTCTCGACGCCTGCCCGTTCGCAGAGCGTACGTCTGGAGTAGGGGCGGCCGGGAGTCATGGCCAGGATCTTGATGATCTCAAACTCTTTCTGGGTGAGTTTGAGGTCTTCGCCACCCCGGGTGACGATGCGCTTGTCGATGTGGATCTCGAGGTCTTCGCAGGCCAGCACCTTCTCGCCCGGCTCGTCGTCGAGGCGCCCCAGCATCTCCACACGGCGGCCCATGGCCTTGACCCGGGCCACGAGTTCGATGACCGAGAACGGCTTGGTGATGTAGTCGTCCGCGCCGATCTCAAGGCCCGCGACCTTGTTGGCATCTTCGCCCTTGGCCGTCAGCATGATCACCGGTACATAGCGATCGTCGGTGCGAATATGCCGACACACGTCCATGCCATTGACATGGGGCAGCATCAGGTCGAGCAACACCAGATCGAAGTTGCCCTGGTCATAGAGTTGGATCGCCTCACGGCCATCCTCGGCGTGGGTGGTCTCGTAGCCCTCGTTCTCGAGGTGCATGCGAACCAGCTTGGCGATGTCAGCGTCGTCTTCGACGACGAGAATGCTCTTGATCCATGTCATGGGCACAGTGTTGCGACTCCTGGCGCTGGGGGGAAGCACACCCGCCAGAAAAGGGGCTGCCTCCGGTGGACCCCGAACTTCCACCGGAGGCATCCGCACTGTCTCGATGTGCTGTGCTGAAGAGGCATCCCGAGTGCGATCTCCGCGAGCCGAAGAGTTGAGGCTGATGGTGGCTCAGCAGGACATTCGCACTCAAGACGTACCCCGAACGGACGCCGGGATGCCGCCTCAACACGTAAGACAAGAGGGACAATAGCGACCCGTTGTGAAGCCCCCCTGGCAGCCAAATGGCAAATCTGTGGCTGCCCCTGTTGGCCGCAAATCCCCGGTTTCTTGGTGCTTTAGCGTCGGACCGGGAGCCAGAGGGGGAAGCGCTGATCCCGTCCCCGGCCGGTCCCCGAGAGGCGCTGAAAAACCACCAGATTCGCGTCGGGGTGATAGAGCGCCAGCTGCTCCCACAGCCGCGGGCCCGGCAGCTGAGCCTTGACCACCACGAAGCCGTCCTCGTCCTCGCTGGTCTGCACGTTCAGCTCACGAGCCAGGTCAGCCACCACCACACCCTCGAGTTCGACCCCAAAAACTTCAAACCCGTCTCTGGCCCGGGAGGAGATCCAGAGGCCCTGCTCGTCTTGGCCCAGGCGCACCAGGGCCTCCACTCGGGCCAGCCCCCCATCGGCCAGGCCCCCGGCCCAGGGAGCCTCTGCCTCCGGGTCGGCCATGGACAGGCGTGTGACGGTGTAGACGTCCTGCTCCTCAGCGGGGCCCGCCAGACTGGTCACATGGACTCCCGTGCCGTCCGTGAGCCACCAACCGTCCCCGGGCCTCAGCAGCTGGGGGCCCGCCTCGTCCCACCGTCCACGGAGCGCCTCGCGGAAGGCAGGCACCGCGCCCAGGGCCACCCGGGGATCGCCCTCGCGCCAACCCAACGTGGGCAGTGCACTGGCAAGAAAAGCCTCGCTGTCCAGTTCAGGAAACCTTTGGCGCAGCGACGTCACCAGATAGCTGGCCAGCTGGGGAGCCAGATAGGCCACCTGTTCTTCCAGCTCGGCGGTCGAGATCTGCTCCACCACCTCTCTGTGCCACGCGGCGGGATCCCTGGAGAAGCCGGCGGCGTCCAGCAGCCAGCCCAGGGGCACGGTGTCCAGGCCCATGCCCCCGGCCCGGTCGCAGAGGCCATGGAGGCCGGCCAGGCCTGAGCGCGCCAGGGCCCGCTCGGTGACCACGAGCCCCACGCCATACAGGGCCGCCTGATCCTCGATGTTGTCGTTCAGGTGGATGCCGCGCCCGGGCAATGTCAGCGCCTGATGGGGATCGACACCCTCGCGAGGCACCAGGCTGATCTCGATCACTTCCCGTTCATGGAGCAGGGGCTCGAAGAAGGCCAGCTCCAGGCGGGGGTTCGGCGCACAGGTGGCGGCATCGAACAGACGCACAGCTCGGACCCCGGGGGCCACCTCAGGCACCAGGCGGCAGGAGAGGGCGTCGCACAGCCCCTCTCTCATGACCGCCGGCAGGGCGTCCCAGCTGCCGCCCTGCAGAGCGTGCACCAGCTCATGCACCAGCACGAAGTCGGCGTCGTCCCCCAGGCGATCGGAGCGGATGCGAATGCGGCCCTCGCCGGGAGCAGCCAGGCCCACCACCTCGGGCCGGTCTTTCAGCCGGGCGAAGTCGTCCAGCCAGATCTCGTGCAGCCGGCCTCGGCTGTCGGGGAGCAGCCTTTGCAGCTCAGGCACCAGGTCGGCCAGCATCAGGGCCAGGTCCCGGGCTTCGCTCTCGGTGGCGGCGCGAGCCATGCCCCAGGGGGTCTCCACCTGGGCCGGGGGCGCCGAGAGGCAGCCTGGCAGCAAAACCCAGGCCAGGGCCAGGAGCCAAGCGGGGCGCAGGGGCCCTGAGCGAGATGTCCGAGAAGCAAGCACACCTGAGGATAGCAGGCGAATCCGGGGCGGGACGCCAGGGCCCCTGGACCCAACAGCCGGTGTGTGGAGTGCCGCGCGCCGAGCGGGGCACTTTAGCTTCAGGATGCTTGGTATGCTCCCCGCCCGCTGGCGCGAAGATTTCAGCGCCCGGACCGACCTTCCGCAACGGATCTCACCCCATCATGCAGGACATTTTTGACAGCCTCGGCCTCTCCCTCGACGGCCAAGCCATGAGCGGCGTCTACGCCGGTCGCTGGATCTCTGCCCCCGGCGGCGACACCATCGAGTCGTACAACCCCACCACGGGCAAGGTCCTGGGCAAGGTTGTCGAAGGCTCGGTCGCCGACTACGAGGCCACGGTCGCCTCGGCCCAGGAGAACTTCACCCGCTGGCGCAAGATCCCCGCCCCTCAGCGCGGCGAGTACGTGCGCCTCTGCGGCGAGGCGCTGCGAGCCAAGAAGTCCGAACTCGGCGCCCTGGTCAGCCTGGAGATGGGCAAGATCCACGCCGAGGGCGAGGGCGAAGTGCAAGAGATGATCGACATCGCCGACTTCGCCGTGGGACTGTCCCGCCAGCTGTACGGCAAGACCATGCACAGCGAACGGCCGGGGCACCGCATGTACGAGCAGTGGCACCCCCTGGGCCCCATCGGCATCATCAGCGCGTTCAACTTCCCCGTGGCCGTCTGGTCCTGGAACGCCTTCATCGCCGCAGTGGGCGGTGACACCATGATCTGGAAGCCCTCCCCCATCACGCCGCTCTGCGCCATCGCCGTGCAGAACATCGTCAACGAGGTCATGGAGCCCGCGGGCTTCGGCGGCATCTTCAACCTCTGCGTCGGCCCCCCTGAGACCGTGGGCGAGACCATGCTGGCCGATGGCCGGCTGCCGTTGATCTCCGCCACCGGTTCGGTGCGCATGGGCAAGCGGGTGGGCGAAGTGGTGGGCGGACGACTGGGTCGCACGCTGCTCGAGCTCGGCGGCAACAACGCCCTGGTCGTGCTCGAAGATGCAGACCTGAGCCTGGCCCTCTCCGCCGTGCTCTTCGGCGCCGTGGGCACCGCTGGCCAGCGCTGCACCTCCACCCGACGCGTGCTGCTGCAGAAGGGCATCGCCGCCGAGTTCTCTGAACGTTTGGTCAAGGCCTACGAAGGGGTGCGCATCGGTGACCCTCTCGATGCCAACACGCTCATGGGGCCGCTGATCCACGAACAGTCCGTGGCCCAGATGCGCAGCGCCATCGCAGCGGTCCGTGCCGCGGGCGGCAAGATTCTGAGTGGCGGCGACGCGGCAAACGTGGCGGGATGCGAAGGGGGCTACTTCATGCAGCCCACCATCGCCTCGGTCCCCGCTGACTTCCCGCTGCTGCAAGAGGAGACCTTCGCGCCTCTCGTCTACCTGGTCGAAGTCGATGATCTCGACCACGCCATCGCCGTGCAGAACGACGTGCCTCAAGGGCTCTCCAGCGCCGTCTTCACCAACGGCATCATGGCCGGGGAGCAGTTCCTGAGCTGTGCGGGCAGCGACTGCGGCATCGCCAACATCAACATCGGCACCAGCGGCGCAGAGATCGGCGGCGCCTTTGGTGGCGAGAAGGAGACCGGCGGCGGTCGTGAAGCAGGCAGCGACTCCTGGAAGGCCTACATGCGCCGCCAGACCTGCACGATCAACTACACGGACGAGCTGCCCTTGGCCCAGGGCATCCAGTTCGGGTGAGCCACGCTTGAAGGGCGCCGCTGTCCGCGGGGTACACTCGCCTCGATGAAAACGCCCTACGAGCAGGCCATCGCCTCCTTGCTGCAAGACGTCGCCTCGGGGCAGGTCCCTCCCGAGGCGGCGCTCAGCCGGCTGAGAGACCTGCCCACAGATCACATGGGCTTTGCCCAGCTCGATCACCACCGGGTGCTGCGCACGGGCGTCCCCGAGGTGGTCTACGGCGAGGGCAAGGAGCCTGACCAGATCGCCGCCATCGTCGAGCGCTTGAAAGGCCGGGGCCACCCGGTGCTGATCACGCGCCTGTCTGCCGAGGTCTTCGCCCTCTGCAGAGAACGGCTCGAAGCAGGCGCGGTGGGCGAGAGTTCATTCGACCCCGGCTCTCGCACCTGGATCTGGACGGACGGCAGCCCGCTCCCCGCTCCCATCGGCAACATTGTCGTGGCCTGCGCCGGCACGTCAGACCTGCCCGTGGCCGAAGAGGCCGCTCGGACGGCGGAGGCGTTTGGCAATCGCGTGGAACGCGTGGTCGACGTGGGCGTGGCGGGCCTGCACCGCACCTTGGCCAGCCTGGACACGCTGCGCAACGCCACCGTACTCATCGTGGTTGCGGGCATGGAGGGCGCCCTGCCTTCGGTCATCGCCGGCCTGGTGGCCAGCCCGGTGATCGCCGTGCCCACCAGCGTGGGCTACGGCTCCAGCTTCGGCGGGCTGGCGGCCCTGTTGGCCATGCTCAACTCCTGCGCGCCGGGGGTCACCGTGGTCAACATCGACAACGGCTTCGGCGCCGCCTGCGCTGCCTCGCTGATCAACCGAGGCAGCGCGGTCGTCGCCGAGGGCACCGCCAGACCATGACCGTCCACCTGCACTTCGATCTGGTCGGTGGCATCGCCGGCGACATGACCGTGGCCGCCCTGCTCGATGTGGGCGCGTCCTTCGATGAGCTGCAGCAGACCTTGGCCAAGACCGGGTTGCCCCTGACCTCCATCGCCGCCCAGCACACCTGGAAGGGCGGCATGGCCGGCACGACCTTCGACGTCAGCGCCGAAGCCCAACCGCCATCCCGTCATTGGCGGGACATCCGTGGCCTGATCGAACAGGCGGCTCTGCCTGACAGAGCACGGGCCAGAGCGCTGAAGATCTTCGAGCTGCTCGCCAATGCCGAGGCCCAGACCCACGGCTGCACTCCAGACGAGGTGCACTTTCACGAAGTGGGCGCCATGGACTCCATCGTGGACATCGTGGCCACCGCCCTGTGCCTCGAGCAGCTGGGGGCCAGCAGTTTCAGCTGCGGACGGATTCCGGTGTGCGAAGGACGGGTCTCCACCGAGCACGGCGTGTTGCCCCTGCCCGCGCCTGCCACGGCGCGCTTGCTGTCCGGCTTCACCGTGACGCCCATTCCCGGCACCCTGGAGACGGTCACCCCCACCGGGGCCGCGATCCTTGCGACCCTCTGCGAGTCGTCCACACGGTGCCCTGAGATGGTCATGGGCAAGACGGGGACGGGGCTGGGCACCGCCGAGCTGCCCGACCGGCCCAACGTGCTGCGGGTGCTGCAGGGCACGCCCACAGGCAGCGAGCCAGGTCTCGCCACGGCCGAGGCCGTGGTGCTCGCGGCCAACATCGACGACATGGACCCGCGGCTCTACGGGGCGGTGAGCGCAGCCCTGTTCGAGGCCGGCGCCCTCGATGTGGCCCTGCTGCCCATCCAGATGAAGAAGGGGCGGCCGGGGACGTTGCTGCAGGTGCAGTGTCGTCCAGATCTCGAAGGCCTGCTCACCGGCATCATGCTGCGAGAGACCACGACCCTGGGAGTGCGTAGCCACGATGTGCGTCGCACCGAGCTGGCCCGCCGATTCGAGACAGTCACCACGCCCTGGGGACCGATCCCGGTGAAGCTGGGGCTGCTCGGTGGCGAAGTGATCAGCATGGCCCCCGAGTACGACGATTGCTTGCAGCTGGCCTCCGCTGCGGGCGTCCCGGTGAAAGATATCCTGGCCGCGGCGGCCGCAGCAGCCCAGACCAGCCGAGGTCTCTCATGACGGACTGCGCCCAGCTGATCGACGCCTTGCAGCGCAACGTGGCCGCTCACGAGTCTGCGGTGGTGGCGTTCTCTGGCGGCGTGGACAGCACCCTGGTGCTCAAGATCGCCGCCGATGTGCTGGGCGATCGGGTGCTCGCCGTCACCGGCGACTCTGCCTCGGTGGCCCCGGCCGAGCTGGCCCACGCTCAAGACCTGGCCGCCGAGCTGGGAGCGCGGCTGCGACGGGCGCCGACCCACGAGCTCGACGTCCCTGCCTACGCAGCCAACCCTGACAACCGCTGTTTTCACTGCAAGACAGAGCTCTATTCGGTGTGCCGGAGCGTCGCCGACCATGAAGGTCTGTCGGTCATTCTCGACGGCACCAACGGCGACGACGGCAGCGAGTGGCGCCCCGGATTGGCGGCGGGCGACCAAGCCGGTGTGCGCTCACCCCTGCGCGAGTGCGGCCTCAGCAAAGACGACGTCCGGGCGGTGGCCCGTCAGCTCGGCCTCTCCAACTGGGACAAGCCCGCACTGGCCTGTCTGGCTTCGCGCCTGCCCTATGGCACCCGGGTCACGGCCCAACGGCTCGCCGCAGTGGACAGTGTCGAGCAGCACCTGCGATCCATGGGCTTTGTCGACGTCCGCGCCCGACACCACGGCCTCACCGTGCATCTGGAGGTCGACCCGGACCGGGTGCACGAACTCCAGCAGCGAGAGAGCGAGGGCGCGCTCTTGTCCGTGGTTCAAGGCGCAGGATTCGAGCACATGGTGATCACTCCCGAGGGGTATCGTCGGGGGCGCCTGAACGATGATCTGAACCCGACGCCCGCCGGCCCACCGGGAGCCTGACCTTGCTGAAGATCGCGACCTTGCTGCTCGTAGCGTTGATCGGTGCGCTGTGCGGTCCGGCCTCCGCCCAGTACGGCAGCGAGGATCCCCGATTCGAAGAGGATCCGCGGGACGAGCCCGTCGATCCCCGCGAAGAGAAAGATCCCCGAGACGCAGATGTCGAGGCCAGAGAAGCCGAGCTGATCGAGACCCTCTCCACCCATCAGCTCTTCGACCAGCTGTATGAGAAGGACGACCGCCAGGCCCTGGCCACCGCCTTCGGAGAGTTCAGCTGGGAGCTGCTCGACTATCTGGACAAGATGTGCGAGCGCTGGCACGCCATGGTCGACGGCGGCGCCCTGGAGAACGACACTCGACGCCTCGAAGCGGACACCCTGCGTGAGCGCTGCCTCGACATGGCCCGTCTCTGCGACGAGGTCACCGGCGAGACCACCCTCTATCTCTACACCGACAGGCAGTTCAGCTGGGACGCAGAGGAGCGGCTGGCCTTTCGTGAAGAGCAGGCCCAGTACGCCCTGGCGCTGCGCCTTGTCGACCAAGCCGTCGACTCCGATGGGCTCACCCTGGCCCTCACTCCCCTGGGACGGGCCCTCACCAGCGCACAGATCCTGGGTGACACATGGGGCCAGACAAGAGCCCTGGCCCTCACGGCTCGCATCCACGCCGCCAACGACGACCTGGACGCCGCGGCCACCACCATGCTCGACGGGCTGGCCCTGGGCCGTCAGATCCATGACCTGGACACGGTCTGGGTCGCACTTTCCATGCGTTACTCGGCAGCCATCGACGGCGCCCTCTGGGAGGAGGCCGAGGCCACCCTCGAAGATCAGTACAATCTGTCCATCGAACTGGGCGATGAGCCGACCGCCATCCGGATCATGCAGCGGCTGGTCGAACTCGACGACTACGTCAGCACCTTGAGCAACTGACAGACCCAGCTGCTAGAATCCACGGGCACGCCATTCGGGAGTTGGCATGGCACGCAAGATCGACTGGTACTACCGCCGCAACAGCTGCGCCACCTGCGCCAAGGCCGACGCCTTCCTTGAGGCACGAGGCCTGACGGCTCGCGAGGTCGTCGACGCACGCAAGGTCAAGCTGCCCAAGCGCGAGACCGTGTTGATGCTGCGCAGCACCGTGCGGCTCGTGTCGGTCAAGGGCAAGACGGTCCACGACTGGAACCTCAAGAAGGACCCACCCATCGAGAAAGACCTGTTCGGGTCGATCATGGGGTCCACTGGCAACCTGCGCTCGCCCGCACTCAGAATCGGCAAGACCCTGGTGGTCGGCTTCGACGAGTCCCTCTGGGCCGACCTGCTCTCCTGACGGAGACGGCCTGAAGCACAAGGCCGCTCAAGGCCTGTCAGGGCCGAGATCGAGACTGGCCGGGGCTTGGACGCATCAGCCCGCGCCCTTGGGGGCCGCGCGGGGACCGGCTCGATGAGCCCTCAGGCCATCAATCGTTGGCGTGAATCGCCTGGTGCTCAGCCTTGTTGCTGGGCCGGGTGTCCTTGCCCTTCTCTGCGGTCAGGGTGATGCGCCGGGCGCCCTTCACCTTGGTGCAATCGTCGGGATGGAAGGGGATCAAGAACCGCACCGGGCCGCCTGCATCTCGGTCCAGCGGCTTCTTGCCCTGGCCGTAGACGATCAGGGCGGTCTCGGAGGCCTCGCGCAAGGGCAGGCTCACCGAGAAGCGGCCGTCTTCAGAGGCGACCGTCAGCCAGCTGGCCCCGAGATCGGGCCCGGCGATGTCGATCAGGCCCCGCAAGCGCACCGCCGAGCCCTTCAACCGGGCATCGATCTTGGAGACATCGGGCACCTGGTAGTCGCTGTGCAGGCTGGCCATGTCGTGATAGCTGAAGCTGGTCGCACGGGCGCACTCGCCCTCGATGGTCAGGATGCCGTGGGTGTTGGCCTTGGCCTTGCGGAAGGGCATGGGATCTGAATCCGGTGATCTGGGGAGGCGTCGCCCAGGCGGCGACGGCTGAGCGGCCGGGCATTGTGCCGACTGGGGCAGCCGAGGGGGCAGGTGATCTGAGCAAAAACCCGGCCCGGAACTGGAAAGAGGAGTAAACTCTGGCTATTATCCGCAGCCCACGCCCTGAAGCCTGCAGAAGCCCCACTCAGGGTCCGATAGCACCCCTGACTTGCGGGCCCTCCACGGCCTACCCCATCTCCTGACCTGACCAGCATGATCCGCTTCTCGAAAATGGCTGACTACGGCGTTCTGCTGCTGGGACATTTCGTCCGCAACGCTGGCGAGCTCTCCTCAGCTGCCGATCTCTCGGAGGCCTTTCACATGCCTCGGTCGGTGGTGGCCAACCTGCTCAAGGCCTTCCGTGAGGCGGGGCTGCTGACCTCCAAGCGCGGCCTGCGTGGCGGCTATCAGCTGGCTCGCCCAGCCCACGAGATCACTCTTCTTGAAGTCCTCAAGGTCGTCGATGGCCCGGTGCGGCTCATCGACTGCGCCGTGGTCGATCTGACAGACGTCTGTGACTACGAGGACGTCTGCACCTCGCGCCATCCCATGCAGGCCGTGAACCAACGCATCGTCGACATGCTCGACAGCATGTCACTTGCCGAAATCATCACCACCAACGAACCCATCTCGTCCGATCCCTGAATCCATGACTCACATCTATCTCGACAACAACGCCACCACGCGGGTCGACCCGCGAGTGCTCGACGTCATGCTGCCCTACTTCTCCGATGACTACGGCAACGCCGCCAGCAAGAGCCACAGCTTCGGCTGGACCGCAGGCGACGCGGTGAAGCTCGCTCGGCAGCAGGTGGCTGACCTGCTGGGCGCCGATCCGAAAGAGATCCTCTTCACCAGCGGTGCCACCGAATCAGACAACCTGGCCATCAAGGGCACGGTGGAGATGCTGGCCAAGAAGGGCAAGCACATCATCACCAGCGTGATCGAGCACAAGGCCATCCTCGACACCGCCCACTATCTCGAGAGCAAGGGCCTGGCCGACGTGACCTGGCTGCCGGTCGACAAGAACGGCCTGGTCACCGCCGAGCAGGTCGAAGCGGCCGTGCGGGACGACACGGTGCTGATCAGCATCATGGCCGCCAACAACGAGATCGGCGTGATCGAGCCCATCGCCGAGATCGGCGCCATGGCCCGCGAGAGGGGCATCTGGTTTCACAGCGACGCCACCCAGGCCATCGCCAAGGTGCCCTTCGACGTGGGCGAGATGAACGTGGACATGGCCAGCCTCTCGGCCCACAAGATCTACGGTCCCAAGGGCGTGGGCGCCCTCTACGTGCGCCGCCGCAACCCTCGGGTGCGCCTGACGCCGCAGATGCATGGCGGCGGTCACGAACGCGGGATGCGCTCGGGCACCCTGAATGTCCCCGGAATCGTGGGCCTGGGCGAAGCCTGCCGCATCGCCCGCGAAGACCTGCAGCGGGACATGACCCACAGCCTGGCCCTGCGCACCCGCCTCGAGCAACGCATCCGTGCCGAGCTCGATCACATCGAGCTGAATGGCGACGAAAAGCATCGGCTGCCCTCCACGTTCAACATCTCCTTCGCCTATGTCGAAGGTGAATCCCTGATCATGGGCATGCCCGAGGTCGCCGTTTCTTCTGGCTCTGCCTGCACGTCCGCAAGCCTCGAGCCCAGCTACGTCTTGCGGGCCATTGGTGTCGGCGACGACCTGGCCCACAGCTCCATCCGCTTCTCCATTGGACGCTTCACCACCGAGGCCGAGGTCGATCAGGCCGCCGACGTGGTGATCAAGACCGTCAAGCGCCTGCGGGACATGTCACCGCTCTACGAGATGGCCCAAGAGGGCATCGATCTCAGTGAAGTGAAGTGGCACTCCCCCTGATCAGACCCAGCACCCTCTCCCTTTCCTGACTCCACACAAACAACCGAAACCGGAGCGCCCCGATGGCGTACAGCAACAAGGTCCTCGACCATTACGAACACCCCCGCAACGTCGGCAGCATGGACAAGGCCGACACGAAGGTAGGCACCGGCGTCGTCGGCGCACCTGAGTGCGGCGATGTGATGAAACTGCAGATCCGTGTCAACGACGAGGGCGTCATCGAAGACGCCAAGTTCAAGACGTTCGGCTGCGGCTCGGCCATCGCCTCCTCGAGCCTGGCCACCGAGTGGGTCAAGGGCAAGACCGTCGATGAGGCCCTCGATATCAAGAACACCGACATCGTCGAGGAGCTCTCTCTTCCTCCGGTCAAGATCCACTGTTCGGTCCTGGCCGAAGACGCCATCCGTGCTGCCCTCGAAGACTATCGCGGCAAACAGAAGAGCTGACTGGCGGCGCTGACCGTCCATCTGAAGAATGATGACCATGAGCGACAAGAGCACCGATCAAGGCACCCACGATGAGCTCGGCAGCGAGACGGCCAGCGACGATCAGATCTGCATCACCGGCCTGGCAGCCAGCGAGTTCCAGCTGATCCTGAAGCAAAAGGACCTGCCTGCCGACACGGCCATGCGGCTGTCGGTCAAGGGCGGCGGCTGCTCAGGGTTCGAGTACCAGATCGACCTGGAGCACAACCCGGCGGACGAGTTCGACGTCGAGACCTACCACCACGACGTGCGCGTGGTCATCGACATGAAGAGCGAGTTCTACATGTCCGGGACGACCATCGACTTCAACGATGGCCTGATGGAGCGGGGCTTCACCTTCAAGAACCCCATCGCCAGCGGAACCTGCGGCTGCGGATCCTCCTTCTCGATCTGAGGACTCATGTCTGCCTCTCCCACCGACACTGCTGCGGGCACCTGCCCCCATTGCCAGCAACCCGCCGGCAGCACCCTGGCCTGCCTGCCCTGCGGACGGCTGCTGGTCGAGCCCGAGGGCAGCAACCACTTCGAGCGTTTGGGGCAGTCCCCCACCCAGGCCTTTGACGCCGACAATGCCGAGCTCGTCTACCTGGCCTTGTCTCGGCTGACTCATCCTGATTTTCACGGCGGCTCTGACGAGACCACCCAGGCCCTGGCGAACGCCCATTCGGCTCTGCTCAACGAGGCCTGGCGGGTGCTCAACGACGACCAGCTGCGGGCCGAGTACCAGCTTGAGTTGCACGACCCGGGCGCCATGGAACGGCACAAGACGCTCTCACCCGCCTTCCTGATGGAGGCCATGGAGCTCTCCGAAGAACTCGAGTCGGCGAGGGCCACGGGCTGCGCCAAGACCATCGAGCGCATCCGCAGCGAAGCTGAGCGCGCCATTCGTGAGCGCATGGCCGGGGTGACCGCGGCCTGCACCGACACCATCGCCCGCATCGCCAGAGAGGCCCATCACCCGGGTGCCGAGAGCGGCACCTTGCCCACGGCCATGCTCACCCCGCACCTCTGGAACACCGAACAGATCGCCACCCTGCTGAACCAGGCGCGAGTCTACAGACGCATTCTCCGAGACACGGATTGACCAGCACCATGACGCAGCAGCCGACAGATGACGCCGTCATCGGCATCGACCTGGGCACGACCAACTCACTCGCCGCCATCGCAGGTGAGAGCGGCCCTCGCATCCTGCGCAGCTCGGACAACGAGCCGCTGATCCCCTCCGTGGTCTCCTTTCTCGATGACGGGCAGCACGTGGTGGGCGCCCGGGCCCGGGCCATGTCGATCATCAACGCCAAGCGCACCGTGCATTCGGTCAAGCGCCTCATGGGGCGCAGCCTCGACGACGTCACCGACGACGCGCGCCACCTGGCCTACACCCTCGCCGCTGACGAGACGAACAATCTGGCTCGCATCGTCATCGACGATCGCCTGATCACGCCTCAAGAGATCTCCGCGTTGATCCTGGGCGAGGTGCGACAGGTCGCCGAGACGGCCCTGGGACGAGCGGTCCACAAGGCCGTGATCACCGTGCCCGCTTACTTCGACGATGCCCAGCGGCAAGCCACCAGAGATGCGGCCAAGATCGCCGGCCTCACCGCCCTGCGCATCGTCAACGAACCCACCGCCGCCGCCCTGGCCTACGGTCTCGATCCCGAGAACCAGGGCAACGTGGTGGTCTACGACCTGGGGGGGGGCACCTTCGACATCTCGGTGCTCAAGATCACCCAAGGCGTGTTCAAGGTCGCCGCCACCGCCGGGGACACCCACCTGGGTGGCGATGACTTCGACCAGCTGATCATGGAGCGCATCCTGGCCCTGGTGGCCGAGCGCACCGGCACCGACCTCTCCGTTCAGCCCCAGGCCCTGCAGCAGATCCGCCTCTCCGCTGAAGGCCTCAAGATGAGCCTGTCTGAGAACGAGCGGGCAGAGCTCGAGATCGACCTGGGCGACGAGCAGACGCTCAAGTTCTCCATCACCCGAGCCGAGTTCGAGCAGGCCATCACGCCTCTGCTGAAACGCACGCTCGAGTGCTGCCAAGCGGCCATGACCGACGCTGGCCTGAGCAACGACGACATCCGGGACGTGGTCTGCGTGGGCGGCTCGACGCGTATCCCCCTCGTGCGCCAGCTGCTCGAAGACACGTTTGGCCGGCCACCCCACACCGAGCTCGACCCGGATCAGGTGGTGGCACTGGGCGCGGCGATCCAGGCCAGCGTGCTCAGCGGCGGCAACCGCGACCTGCTGCTGCTCGACGTGAACCCCTTGTCTCTCGGCATCGAGACCGTGGGCGGCGCCTTCGCCAAGCTGGTCAATCGCAACGCCACCGTGCCCGCCCAGGCCAGCGAGATGTTCTCCACCTCGGTCGACAACCAGACCTCCATCGAGATCAATGTCTTCCAGGGCGAGCGCGAACTGGTGCGCGACTGCCGGCAGCTCGGCGCCTTCAAGCTGCGGGGCATCCCGGCCATGCCCGCAGGACTGCCCCGTGTCGAGGTGAGCTTCCTCATCGACGCCGACGGAGTGCTCACGGTGTCAGCGAAAGAACAACGGAGCGGCATCGCCACGGCCATCGACGTGGTGCCCAGCCACGGCCTCACGCCCGGTCAGGTCAAGGACATCGTGCGCGAGTCGATCGTCAAGGCTCGTGAAGACTTCGGCAACCGCGAGCTGGTCGAACTCAAGAACAAGGTCTCCAGCCTCATCGGCGGCACCCAGCGTGTGCTGGCCATGGAGGAGATGCCCTTCACCGACGCTCAACGGGCCGATCTCGAGGGGGACATCGCCCAGCTCGAGACCCTGGTCAAGGCTGAAGACGTCCCCGCCTTGCGCAGCGCCGCAGACGCCTTCGGCGAGAAGACCCAGGCGTTGGCCGACGACGCCATCGGCGCCGCCATCAAGGCCGAGTTGAACCGCGAACAGACCCAGCTGCCTTCATGAGGCCGCCCTCCCTGACAAAGAGCACACCCCATGGATGAGTTCACCTGGACTGACGTCGAAGAGATCGGCTTTCAGTTGTTCGAGGCTCGCCCCACCGTCGACCCGCTGACCATCCGCTTCACCGACCTGCACCAATGGGTCTGCGAACTGAAGGGCTTTGTCGGCGCGAAGGACAAGAGCGGCGAGAAGATCCTGGAGGCCATCCAGATGGCCTGGCTCGAGGAGTTCCGCGACGCAGCCGAGGCCTGAGGTGGCTGCCTACGAGACCACCCTGCCCGTGCGCTTCGGGCAGGTCGACTATGCGGGGATCATGTTCTATCCCCGCTTCTTCGAGAACTTCCACACGGCGTTCGAGGACATGTTCGGCGAGCTGCTGGGCGTGCCCTACATGTCCGTGCTGAAGGACCGCCGGGTGGGCTTCCCCACCGTCTCCATCGACACCCAGTTCATTCGTCCCTTTCGTTTCGGCGAGCCCATGCGCCTGGCCATCGACGTCACCAAGCTCGGGCGCACTTCGATCACATTTCGCTATCGGGGCTTTCATGGCGACGGGGCAGAGCCCTCCGTGCAGGCCACGGGCACGGTGGTGGTCATCGACCTGGACAGCTTCGAGAGCCTGCCCATCCCGGACGACATCCGCGCGGCGCTCGAGACCCTGCTTGTCTGACGAGCTGGCCGCTGGCAGGGCCGTGTCAGCTCACAGTCGGCTGGAGTCTGCGAGGCTCGGGCTGCTATGGTCGGCCGGCTCATGAGCCCATCCAGACAAGCGCCTTCACTTCGCCAGCCCAGCGCGCCCATGCGCAGAGCGCTCTGCACCCTGCTGGCCACGACGTGGCTCGTCTGCCTGAGCCCGCGGGCCCAGGCCGCCGTCCCCACCACCGATCCATCGCACCTACAGGCTGAAACCATGATCCGCTACCACGTGTCGTTTCCCGAGCTGCTCGCCCATCGCGTTCAGGTGCGCATGTCACTGGGAGGCCTGGACGGCGGGGCGCTCGACATCGCCATGCCCGTGTGGTCGCCGGGCAGCTACCTGGTCAGGGAGTACGCCCGTCACGTGCTCGACCTTCAGGCCAGCAGCGCGTCGGGCGAGACCTTGGCCACGGAGAAGATCGCCAAGAACATCTGGCGCATCCACACGAACGGCGCCACCGCGGTTCAGGTCGACTACGCGCTCTACGCCAACGAACTCTCCGTGCGTACAAACGAGGTCAACGGACAGCACGCGTTTCTGCAATCGCCGGGCACGTTCTTCCGCCACGAAGGCTCGGCCGCAGCGCCACACCACATCACCGTCGACCCGCCCCTGGGCTGGGACGTCTTCACACCCTTGAGCAAGGAGACCGACGGCTGGACCGCGACCGACTACGACGAGCTGGCCGACTCGCCCTTCGAGCTGGGCCCCCACGAGCAGCTCTCGTTCGAGGTCAACGGCGTCACCCACCACATGGTCATGGCCGGTGAGTCCGACGTCGACTCAGAACAGCTGCTCAAAGACGTCACCACCATCTGCACCGAGGTCGCGTCGATCTTCGGCCAGATGCCCTTCGACGATTACATGTTCATTTTTCTGCTCGTCGACTCAGGGGGTGGCGGGCTCGAGCACAAGAACTCCAGCGTCTGCATGTCCAACCGCTGGGACCTCGTCAAGCCCAAGAACTACCGGCGCTTTCTCTCACTCGTGGCCCACGAATATTTTCACGCCTGGAACGTGAAGCGCTTTCGGCCAGAGGCCCTCGGGCCCTTCGACTACGACACCGAGAACTACACGCCCGATCTCTGGGTGGCCGAGGGCATCACCAGCTACTTCGATGATCTGAGCACGGCCCGTGCTGGCTTCGTCGACAAGATCGAGACCTACCTCGACGACCGGGCGAGCGCCTTCCGCTCAGAGGCCGAGCGCCCGGGCTCGGCCCGCACGAGCCTCACCGCCTCCTCCTTTGACGCCTGGATCAAGCTCTACCGCCCGGACGAGAACTCCACCAACAGCACGGTGTCCTACTACAGCAAGGGCGCCCTGGTGGCCTTCATGCTCGACATGCGCATCCGCCGGCTGAGCGCAGGAGAACGAGGGCTGGCCGACGTGCTGCGCCTGGGCTGGAGCCGCTACACGGCCCAAGACCAGGGCTTCCCGGCGGGCGCCCTGCTGACCTTGTCCGGCGAGGTCGCGGGCACAGACCTGACCGGTTTCTTCGACGCCTACGTGAACGGCACAGCTCCCCTCGCACCCAACGAAGACCTGGCCTGGGTGGGCTTGGCCCTGGAGGTCACGCCCGACAAGACCGAGCGCCAGCTCCCGCAAGACGATGACGGCTTCACGCTCGAGCCATGGCTGGGCATCACCACCCAATCGAAGAGCGGCCTGGTGTCTGTCAACACCGTGCTCGAAGGGGGCCCGGCCTACGCTGCCGGACTCAACCACGACGATCTGATCCTGGCCATCGACGAGATGCGCGTGACCCCATCGACCCTGTCGAATCGTCTCGATCGCACCGCCGGCGCCGAGATCAGCCTGACCCTCTACCGAGGGCAGGAGCTGAAGGTGCTCAAGGTCACCCCCGAGCTGCGGCGGCTCTCCCAATGGAAGCTCAGCCCGGTGGCAGACGTGAGCGACGAGCAGCTGGCAGCGTTCCGCAACTGGTGCGGCTGGGACCATCCCTCCGCCCCAGCAGACGAAGCCAGCGAGCCCGACGCAGCAGACACCGCCGAAAGCACCACCTCGGCTGGGAACCGCTGATCAAGCAAGCCGGCGGTGGCCACTCCGTCTCCCCGCCGATGACAGCCAATCCGCCCCTCGAACCAGGAACTCGGCGAGGTGCCTGAGTGCAGCTTCGCCGCCGGAGAGAGAACCCCGGAAGGCCACAGTCGCCCGTCTCTCCACCGGCGAGGGCGTCCCTGATTCTCACCAGGGGGGTCTGCAGCGAGTGTGGAGGCAAAGCCGACCCTGTCTGAGCGAAACGGCCCCCCTGGTGAGACGCAGGGACGCCCGGACCCGCTCAAAGGCAGCGATCTGTAGCACTGACCCCCACGCCGATCAGAGAGCCACCTCGTCCTTCTGCTGACGAGTCATCAGGTCACGGACCGCCGCGAGGGGATCCTTGCCCGAGTAGAGCACTTCGCGAATCTCTGAGCAGATGGGCATGTCCACGCCGAGCTCGTCGGCGAACTCCATCACCGCCTTGCAGGTGAGCACCCCTTCGGGAACCCCGGGGATCAGCGCCAGGGCCTCGTCGAGGGTCTTGCCCTTGCCGATCGACTCGCCCACCTGCCGGTTGCGGCCGTGGCGCGAGACGCAGGACACCACCAGATCGCCGATGCCAGACAAGCCGTGGAACGTGCCGGGCTGCCCGCCCAGGGCCTGACCGAGGCGCGACATCTCCGCCTGGCCGCGAGTCAGCAGGGCCGCCTTCGTGTTGTCACCGAATCCCAGGCCATCGATCATGCCGCCCGCGATGGAGAGCACGTTCTTGAGCGCCCCACCGAGCTCGACTCCGAGCACGTCGTCGGACGTGTAGACCCGAAAGCGCTCGGTGGTGAACAGGTCTTGCACGCGCAGGGCCAGTCCAGGGTCTGTGGACGCTGCCACCACCGCCGTGGGCATCCGCGCCGCCACCTCTTCTGCATGGGAGGGCCCCGAGAGCACGGCCATGGGCCGCTCGCCCAGGACATCCACGATGATCTCCGTGGCTCGCAGGCGCCCCGGGAGCTCCAAGCCCTTGGTGGCTGACACGAAGGGTCGCCCCCGGTTGAAGCTGTCCTTCAGCTCTTCTAGTACAGGCCGCAGGTAGCGACTGGGCACGGCGGACACGATCAGATCGGCCCGATCAAAGAAGTCGGGCGTGGACGAGATCGTGATGCCGTCAGGGATCGTGTAGCCCGAGAGGTACTTTCGATTCTCTCGGGTGGCCTGCATCTCTTCGGCCACCTCTGCGCTGTGGGCCCACTGAATGACCGAGGCACCACGCTCGACGAGCACCATGGCCAGGGCAGTGCCCCAGGCGCCGTCACCGAGAACTGCGACCTTCTCCATCATGCTTTCCTGACTTGTTCGGGGGTTTCGGGGTCATCGTAGCGATCCTCGGTGCCGGCGCGAATCCTGGCCAGATTGTCTCGGTGCCGCCAGGTCACCAGCAGGGCCAGCAAGGCCATCACGCCAGCGCCGCCGCTGGCAGGGCTACCGGTGTGGTCGGCCCCGCCCATCCACCATGCGCTGAGCAGCTGAGCCGTCGGGATCGCCCAGACCAGCAGCAGGCTGGCCAGAGAGACGAAGCCCAGGCAGAACTTTGCCAGCAGATGGGTCAGCACCCCGATCAGGGCCAGCAAGGGGTCGAGGGCGAGACAGCCTCCGAGCAGGGTGGCGACGCCCTTTCCGCCGCGGAAACCGGCGGTCACCGGGCAGACGTGCCCCAGGACGGCAGCCAGGAGCACCAGGCTGGCTCCGTCAGTGTCTACCGCCAGGGGTGGCAGGGTCAGCCCGGCGCCCGGGGCGACCAGGAACACTGGCAGCCAGCCCTTGGCCACGTCGAGGAGCAGCACCAGGATGCCCCAGGGCTTGCCCACGACGCGCCCCACGTTGGTCGCCCCGGGGTTGCCCGACCCGTGCTGGCGAATGTCCACGCCGTGCAGCCGTGCCACCAGGGCAGCAAACGACACGCAGCCCAGGGCGTATGCGAAAAGGATGGTCAGGGGCAGGCTCATGATTCGGGCCATCTTATGCCGACGCGAGGGCAGCAGCCCCCGTGGAAATGACCTGTCCTCCCCGGGGCCACTCCGAACCTGTCTCGGCCCCGGGCCATTCTCTATCATGGCCCCTCCGAACGCCCCTGACTGCGGCTTTGCCAAGCCCCCCACGCCTCCATGCGCACCTTTCTCTGCCTGACCCTCCTGGCCACGATTCTCAACGCCCAGGAGTCCTTCACCGACGCAGACTTCGAGTTCAGCTTCGCCCCTCCCGAGGGGCTGGTCGCCCTGGACGAGCAGCAGCTGCGGTCGTTCATGGGCCTGCCGGACGAGTACGAACTCAACGCGCCCCTGGCCGAGGACATGCCCGTTGATCTCGTGCACAAGTACTAC
Source organism: uncultured Phycisphaerales bacterium (assembly GCA_964537035.1). Taxonomy (GTDB): domain Bacteria; phylum Planctomycetota; class B15-G4; order B15-G4; family B15-G4; genus CAZIAK01. The sequence continues at coordinate 130,510 of CAZIAK010000002.1, forward strand.
TGGCGGGACACCGCCGGCCTGGGCCGTGAGATCAGGCTGGACATCGGCTACTCGCCGAAGGGTCTGCCCTTCGTCCGGCCCGAAGACTTCGCCGACGCCATGGTGGCCGAAGGCGAACTGACCATCGAAACAAGGGAGCCGCTCAAGCCGCCCACACCAGGCTTCACGCTCACGGGCACGGCCTCGCGCCCCGATGGCGTCGAACTGCGCCGCCTGGTGGCCTACTTCATCCTGGGCAAGAACCGCTATGCGTTCCTGACCCTCACCTCCCCCACCAGCCGCTGGGACGCCAACTTCGGCGCCCTCTCCGCCGCGCTCGCCTCTGTCACCTTTCCGCCGCCCAATGACGTGACCGGCGGTGCCGCGGGACCGGGCGCCCCCGGCACCCCCAAACCCCTCGAGGGCAGCCAGGCCGCACCGAGTGCTGCCGGGGTCCCAGATGACTGGAGCAGCCTGGAGGTCACCGGCAGCCTGGTGCTCGCCGTCGTGCTCATGATGGGCCTGTTCGCTGGCGGCAAGCGCTCCTCGTGAGCTGCCGATGGGCCCTCGCGGCGGCCCTGCTGGTCACCACCATTGGCTGTGGTGCCGAACCGCGCCCCACCACCACCGCCCAGCTGGTGCATCCGGGCACCCACATGCTGCTGATCTCGATCGACACCCTGCGTGCCGATCGGCTGGGCTGCTACGGCTACGGTCGCCCCACGTCTCCCGTCTTGGATGCCCTGGCCGAAGAGTCCGTGCTCTTCGAGGAGATGTACGCCAACTCGTGCAAGACCGCGTCGTCGCACATGAGCCTCTTCACCTCGGTCCTGCCCACGGTGCACAAGGTGCGCAACCAGTCCGCTCGCCTGGGCCTCATCAGCCCGACGCTGGCTGGCAACCGCCTGGGCCTGCCCCAGGTGTTGAATCAGGCTGGCTACCGCAACGCAGCAGTGTGTGGCGGCGGCAACCTGATCCCCGGCATGGGTTTCGACAAGGGCTTCAGAGGACGGTTCGAGTCGAACATGGCCGACGTGAGCTGGCACGTGGGCCGCACCCTGGAGCGCTTCGACGAGGTGCTCGCGGGAGACCAGCCGGGCTTTGTGTTCATGCACACCTATCAGGTGCACGGCCCCTACCTCCCCCCGCCCGAGTATCGCGAGCAGTTCGCCCCCGAACCCCGGGGCATGGTCGCCGAGCGCGTGCGCATCTTTCAGGACATGCCGTTTCAGAAGCAGTGGCAGGCCATGAACCGCGGCGCAGCAGGCCAGCCCCCTTTCTGGGACGGCAAAGAGCTCTTCGGCGAGGTCGAGGCCTCCTATTTCTCTGACCTCTACGATGGCGAGGTGGCTTACACCGACGCCCAACTCGGCGAGCTGTTCGACGGTCTGCGCGATCGGGGGCTGTACGACGACATGATCATCGTGGTGCTCTCCGACCACGGCGAAGAGTTCTTCGAGCACGGCAGCTTCGAGCACGATCAGCTGTACCGCGAGAGCCTGCACGTCCCTTGCCTGGTGAAGCTCCCCGGGGGGCAGCTGGGCGGTACCCGGGTCACAGGGCTCACCAGCCTGCTGGACGTGGCGCCCACGCTTTACGACCTGCTGGGTCTGGCCTCGCCTCCCACTGTGCGGGGTCTCTCGCTCACCGGGGCCATGCTCTCGACGCGCACCTCCAACCAGCCGGTGATCGCCGAGCGGGTGATGTTCCTGCCCGACGGCGACTATCAGGCCAACCTGCGCAGCGACGCCCTCAGTGTTCACTTCGACGCGGACATGGTCGGCGGCCAGGGCACCTTGGCGGCCTTCGATCTGACGACCGATCCTGGCGAGAGCAGAGACACCTTCGGCGATCCCTCAGCGCCGGTCCTGCGAGCCCTTGAGAGCCTGCGCACATCACTGGTGCGAGCCCTCCGGGACCGTGACCTGCTGGACGAGATCGACTCGGGCGGCACCTTCAGAATGGACGATCCAGCCATGGCCGAGCAGCTCAAGAGCCTGGGCTACACCGGGAATGCAGAGGGGCCGATCGACCCGCCTGGCGGCTCCCCTCTCGACGTCTGGCCCTCGCAAGAGGGGCAATGAGCCCTGCCCCCCCAGCGACCTGGCTTGACGACCTGGCTTGAAGCCCTGGCTTGAAGCCCTAGCTTGACGACCCGGCTCGACGACCTGGCCCGACGGCCTAGGTCCGGTGGAGGCGCGGCCCTACCCGGCGGTGATCCCTGGCGCCGACGCCCACCAACCCAGCGTGGTCAGGCTCTCACCGTTGGCCTGCGGCGACCCGGATTTCTCCCGTCACGCTGCCAAGCCGGCCCCGTCAGTGCTGGGGACCATGGTAATCGACCACGTTTGCAGCCGATTCGTAGAGCCTGAGCCGGTAGAGCAGCCCGTCAAACTGGGGAGCCAGCCGCTCCCAGAGGGCGGCGCTGACGTTTTCGGCGGTGGTGATCACCCCGTCCAGCCAGGGCACGTCCGCGTCAAGATGCTTGTGGTCCACGGCCTTGAAGACCGTCTCGTCGAGGATTCTGGCCACCACGTTCAGATCCATGACCATGCCTGTCTTCGGATCCGCAGGCCCTCTCAGGGTCACATCGAGGACGAAGTTGTGCCCATGGAGGCCATAACAGGGTCCGTAGAGGGCCCTGTTCTCCTCGTCGCTCAACTCAGGAGAGCGAAGAAAGTGGGCGGCGGAAAACTCCAGCCGGCGGGTCAGCTCAAACATGCCATTGCTCCGATATGTACCCAGGGAAGTCCTGGCTCGGACGACCGCTCTGGGTCGCTGCCGATGGTTATGACTCCCCGGGTCAGCCGAGGCAACCGCAGGCTGGCCTCACTCACCGACCGCTCTCTGCAAGACCTGTGGACAGTTGTCCGCAACCTCCATTTCTCAACGCTCTGTCGTGTGAGACCGGCCCCCGCCTGGAGCCGACCTTGACAGGGCAGATCCACTACCTTTCATACCCGGCTGGGTTCCGCACCCGCGTCCCCAGAGCCGTGCTATGATGACCGGCTTGCCCACAGCACGAAAGATTGGCATCGGGCAACCCGACATTATCCACCACCCACCCCAAAGCATCCCCCCCAAGGCACGATGGGCCGGCGCCGCTGGCCCCATGGAGAGGACGACCGGTTCATTTCACTGAACTCGGCCAAATCGAAGGATGAGAATCATGACCACCCTGGAGCTCTGCGCGAAACTCGATAGTTTCTGCGCTGGCGATGAAGCAACCCTGTTCTTCAAGGACGGGGAGATCATCCGTGGCGGCATGCTGTACAACTCAACCCAGCAGCGTGGCGTCATCATCAACCCCAACACCGAGACCCAGCGCCGCTTCGAAGCCAACGAAGTTGCCAAGGTCTGGCGCCCGTAAGACCCCCAAGCCGTCTTGAACCGCGCAGCCAAACACTGAGTCAGACATCCATGATCAGCCTCACCGAGAAGGCCATTTCAGAGGTCAAGCGCATCATCAGCGACCAGCAGCTGGGGCTTGATGAGATCAACTTGCGCCTGGGCGTCTCGGGAGGCGGCTGCAGCGGGTTCTCTTACCTCATGACCTTCGACAAGGAGGTCAAGGAAGACGACGAGACTGCGTCCTACGACGGGCTGCAGGTGCTGATGAGTTCCGGCGCCTCGCCGTACATCGGCAACGTCGTCCTCGACTTCAACGACGACGTCAACAAGCGCGGGTTCGTGTTCAACAACCCAGACGCGGATGACACCTGCGGCTGCGGGAACTCCTTCTCGATCTGATCGGCCGCCTCGATCTGCTGACCGGCCGCCTCGACCTGATCAGCCGCGGGGCGATCAGCGAGTACCGCAGCACCAGTCTCCAGGCAGGGCCAAGCTGTTTCGAACCAGCTTGGCCGCCCGGAGACTCGGCGCAGAGTGTTCGGAGCACGAACACTCGTTAAATGATCAGAGCAGACCGGGCGGACGCTTCGTGCTGGTCGGCTCTCCCCGACCGCCGCCACCCTGACCACCGCCAGGACCGCCGCGACCGCCACCCGGGCCACCACGTCCGCCGCCGCCACCTTGGCCACCACCACCTTGGCCACCGCGTCCGCCGCCGCCACCCTGGCCACCACGTCCACCTTGGCCACCGCGTCCGCCGCCGCCACCTTGGCCACCGCGACCACGGCCTGGACCGCCACGGCCACCTTGGCCCTGGCGCCGTCGGCCACCGAGCTTCTCGGCGAGCCGTTGCAGAGCCATGTCCCGAGGAGAGGCGCGCAAGCCGTCTTCTACGGCAGCGAGGGCTTCTTTCTTTCGCCCAAGGGACTCGAGACAGCGAGCCCGATTCGCGTGGACCACGGCGTTGTGCTCCCGCTCACTGGAGTCGCCCGGCTGGCGCCGGAGGGCCTGTTCGAACGAGGTCAGAGCCGCGTCCCAGCGAGAGAAGTCGACCTCGGAGCGTCCGCGATCGAACCAGAAGCGCACGTCATTTCGTGCGGCCTCTTCGCCTGCCTTGAAGAACGAGGCCAGAGTGAGCGGCGGCAAGGGAGCCTGGCGCACAGCCCGGATCAGCTCCGAAGGCAGGTGGAAGACGTTGGCCGTCGAAGTGCTCCCGCCCGGCAGGGTCTTGAGCAGCGAGGTGACCATCTCGTGCAGCACGGCCTCCTCGCTGGCCAGTTGGTCTACAAGCGCCTCCGCCACCAAGGGGTGGACGGTGCGCACGGCGGTGCTGTCCACCTCGGTGACAAACTCGCCGAGAGGGGCCAGGGCGCCTGCGGTCAGGCCAGCCTCGTCTGCGCCCAGCACCGCGGCCAGATGGGACTTGCCCAGCAGCATGCCGTGACGGTGGACCAGGGCGGTGGCCAGCAGGGCCTTCCGCGCCGGGCTGCCCGCCTCCAAGCTGCCCACGAAGTTCTTGAGGGCCTCGACGAGGGGCGCGCCATTGCTCACGGCCGAGAGGCCGTCCATCAGCACCTGGTCTGCGGTCTGCAGGCGTTCGGTGGCGCCGGCCTCGTCCAGGCCATCAGCGAGCTGGGACTGGCCAGCCAGCCCCCCTGCCATGGCGCCAGCCTCGGTGGCCGTCAGGCCCGCCAACTGCACCTCGTGGAGGGCCACGTGCTGCCGGATACGGTGATCGAGCCCCGAGCGATCCCAGGCAGCGGAGTCGGCCACGATCAGGAAGCGGGCCTTGCCGTGGGCGGCCTTGGCCAGGGTGCCCAGCAGCTGGGGCATGTTGGGCAGCTCGGAGGCGTCGTCCATGACGAAGACCGCCTTGAAGTCGTCAGCCTCGGCGGGCACGTAGTCGTCGGGAACGCCCATGCCAGGCGCCAGCCAGAAGACCCGCAAGCCCTGTTCAGCGAGGTCCCAGGCCACGCGACGAGCCAGGGTGGTCTTGCCTTCGCCAGGCCGACCGCGCATGAGCACGCTCAGGACCTTGCCATCTTCGGGAGCGGCGCTGAGCAGGTGCTCGGTGATGCCAGCCGCGGCTTCCCGGGTCACGTCCAGGCCAGCCTTGGTGGCCTCCCAGCCGCAGGAATCCCCGCGCTGGAAACGACCCTTGTCCGCCGCGCCCACAGCGGCCCTGTAGTCAACGGTGAGCTCATGGAAGCCCCGGGGAGGGTTGCCTGTGGCGGGCTTGGGCACCTCGAGGTCTTCAAGGGCCTGGGCCAGCTCAGCCAAGGCAGCCGAGGCCCTCTTGTCTCCGGGGTACTCGATCACCGAGGTCCCGTAGTGCATGGACGCCCGCAGCGCGGCTGAGGGGTCAGTGGAGCCAGCGGCAACCAGGGCGATGTTCTGCGGCACGTGACCGTTGAAAGCGCGGCCCACGTCGTCGAGAAGCTCGATCAGGTCGGGATCATCGAGGCTGAACCCCGTGAACACGACCGTGCGCTTGAAGGCAGCCTTCAGAAACTCTTGGTAGCGGCTGTCCTGGCGGGTCAAGACCTTGCGGTCCTTGTTGGTCAACACCAGGGTGGAGGGCTGATCGGCCGCGCCCCGAAGGCGGGCCAAGAACAGGTCTTTGCGGTCGAAGGCGCTGACCAGGCCCTTGCTGTTCGGGCCAAAGAGGCGCACCGGGCTCTCGACCTCGGCGGGCTTGGAGACCTGCAGGGCATCAGAGACTGACGTGGTCACGATGCCCGGCTGGAGCAAGGTGAAGGCGGCCGCCAGGCCAGCATCGACCTCGCTGTGGCACCGTGGATCATCTTTCAGAGTCTCACGGTCGCCGTCTCCCAGGGCCGCTTTCACTTGAGCCCGACTGCTCAGCTCTGCGGTCCCGTGACCGGGCCCCACGATCACCACCAGGGACCGATTGCGGGTGGCTGTGCGCAGCGTCTTGAAGACACCGCCATCGATCCAACGGGGCTTGCTCATGCGAGTCGTCCAGGGGGACCAGCACCCGGCGCCGAAAGCAACGCGGGGGTCCCCGAATATCGGGTCTGGGAAGCGGAAGGGGCAGCTACGCTAGTCACCTACCCAGAGTGTGTCAAACCCGGCTTGGGACGGCTTTTGTGCCATCCCCCATGGAGTCGTCCCGGAGAGCTGATCGGTGCCCGACTCCAGCCCTAGCCCTGAGCCCAGCACCAGCCTGGATCACGGACCCGCTGGCGCGTATCACATGCGAGAGATCTCCCGCCCCCAGGGGCCACTCTACGAGCCTACCCATGCCAGCTTCAGCGCCCCGCAAGCGATCTACCAGCCGCCGCCCCTCCTCTGCCCCCGTAGGCAACGCCATCATCGGTCAGTCGGGCGGCCCCACGGCGGTCATCAACCAATCGCTGGTGGGCATCATCGAGGCCGCGGCCTCTCAGGCGTCGATCGAGAAGGTCTTCGGCGCCCGGCACGGCGTGGCCGGCATCCTCGCCGATGACCTGGTGCGCCTGGACACCCAGAGCGCCCGCACCCTCGAGCGGGTCGCCCTGACCCCCGCAGCCGCCCTGGGCTCCGTGCGCAAGAAGGTGACTCGGGACGAGTGCCTGGCCATGTTCGAGACGTTTCGCCGCCGGAACGTGCACTACCTCTTCTATATCGGCGGCAACGACTCCGCTGAGACGGCCAACATCCTGCTGGAGTGCGCGCGCGAGGAGAAGCACCCGATAAGGGTCATCCATGTGCCCAAGACCATCGACAACGATCTGCAGGTCACCGACCACTGCCCGGGCTACGGCAGCGCCGCGAAGTTCGTGGCCCAGGCGTTCATGGGCGACAACCTGGACAACCGCTCCCTGCAAGGCATCAAGGTGAACGTGGTCATGGGACGCCACGCGGGCTTCCTCACCGCCGCCGCGGCCCTGGGCCGCTACCACGAAGATGACGGCCCGCACCTGGTCTACGTTCCCGAGGTGTCGTTCAACACGCGCCGATTCGTGGCGGACGTGAAGCGCGTGTACAAGCGGCTGGGGCGCTGCCTGATCGCGGTGAGCGAGGGCATCCATGACGCGAAGGGTGTCACAGTCGCCGAGAGCCTCGTGGCAGACGCTGAGCGTGACTCCCACGGCAACGTGCAGCTGTCCGGTTCCGGCAGCCTGGGCGATCACCTCGCCGGGCTGATCAAGACCGCTCTCCCCGGGGTGCGCGTCCGGGCGGACACCTTCGGCTACCTGCAACGTTCGTTCGCTGGATGCTTCAGCGCGACCGACGCCAGCGAGGCTCGGCGGGTCGGCCGGGACGCCGTGGGCTTTGCCCTGAAACACAAGGGCGGCACGGTGGTGCTCAAGCGCAAACCCGGCACGCGCTACGGAGTCACCACGGCCCTCGCCCCGCTGAAGAAGGTCGCCAAGTTCACCAAGGTCATGCCGCGCAGCTACATCAACACGGCGGGCAACGATGTCACGCCGAAGTTCTTCAAGTACGCCAGCCCCCTCGCCGGGCCGCTGCACGTCGTCGGGCGCCTGCGAGGCATGTAGGACGACCCCGATATCGTCGGGCGCCTGCGCGGCCAGCATGAGCAGCGCGGCCCCGCCGGTCGAGACCTCAGCCTTTGAAGCTGTCCTTGTGCACCATGTCCACGCTCACGGGATAGTCGTAGCCACGCCCTGACGCGGTCTTCAGCCCAGCGAGCACCGCGAACAAGCCGCCAATCAGATGCACCGCCAAGAGCAGGGGGATGCCCACCAAGATCGGCACCAGCAGCCAGCTGCCCAGGGCAAGCAGCGCCATCATGATCTGAAAATTGATGGCTCTGCGGCCCTGTTCATCCACGAACTCACTCTCATCCCGCCGACAGAGCCAGACCAGCATGGGGCAGAGAATGCCTGTTCCTGGCACGGCAAAGAGGTAGGCCACCAAAGGTGAAAGGTGGCAGGCTGTGGCCCAGCCCCGGTCTTCGCTCGAAATGGTCTGCGGGGATGTATCGAGAGTGGACATGGTGACTCCTGGAGAGAACGGGCCCTTGCCTGTGGCGATCCCGCTGAGTGGGAATCCAGATCCATCGTTTGCACCCCATGTGCCACGCCCACTCATGTTGACACAGCCCAGCTGAATCCTAGGCTCGTTCGCCCTGACAGGCCCGCCCTGCCAAGCTCCGGTCGCACACAGGTGACGATCGGCCCCCTCTCCACCGGAACACCGTCATGCGTCTGCTTTCCGTTCTGCTCAGCCTGACCCTGCTGAGCTCTTCACTTGCCGCACAGAGCCTGAGCGACATCGGCACCATCGGCGACAATGTCACCGTCAACCTCACCAATGGCGACGTGATCTCTGGCCGTTTGATCGAGAACACCGGCACCGCGGTGGTCCTCAGCCACGACGTGTTTGGTGACATCACCTTGCCCCGCACCGTCATCGTCATCCCCGAGCCCCCGGCAGACGACGTGTTCGTCGAGACGCCATGGGGTGGCACCGCCGACGTGTCGATGATCGGCAACAGCGGCAACACCAACAACCTCAGCCTGCACGGCGAGATCAACATGCGCCAGGAGACCGTCGATGCCGTCGACAGCATCCTGGTCACCGCCGACCAGCGCTCTGAGAGGGTAGCCGAGCCTGCGCCGAGCACCGGAACCGATCGCAAGGTGACCGACCGTCGGCGCTACGCCCGCTTCCGCAAGGAGTGGAAGATGGAAGAGTCCCGCTGGCGTCCGTTCTTCGAGGTGTCCACCAGCCACAACTTCCTGAGGGACTACAACGAGCTGGTGACCGTCGGTGGTGGTGCCGGCTACCTCTTCACTGACGAAGCCGATGAGACCCTGATCGGTCGTTTGGGTTTGTCCGAAACCAAGCGCTTCGGTGCCAGCAAGAAGTCTGAAGAGCACTGGACCCTGGAGGCCTTGGTCGGCCTGGACTACCGCCTCGACATCACCGAGCGGCAGCACCTGGCGGCCGAGACCACCATGTTCCCGGCCCTTGCAGACCTGGGTGAGTTTCGTTCGGTCTCCAAGGTCGAGTGGCGCCTCGATCTGTCGGACGACTCGCCTTGGTATTACAAGCTGGGCCTGACCCACAACTACGACAGCCAGGTCTCCAAGCCCACCAAGAAGAGCGATGTCAACTACTACGCGGGCGTCGGTACGGTCTTCTGATCTCGGCGGCACAGCCCTGAGAGACCAAGCGACCCGTGGTGTGGCCAACGTGGCACACCACGGGTCGCCTTGCGTTCAGGGAGTTGTGAGCCCGGCTCAGCTGCCCGTGAACTGTGGTGGACGCTTCTCGCGAAAGGCTGCGAGGGCTTCGAGGCGATCGCTGCTGGGCAGCACTCGATCGAGATAGATCTGCCGCTCGTTGAGCAGTGCCGTGGCCATGTCGAGACCGTCGTTGCCACCATCGATGGCTTCTTTCGCGGCCCGTACGGCCAAGGGGCCGTTGGCGGCGATGCTGTCGGCCAGCTGCTGGGCCAGGTCCATGAGCTGGCCTTGGGGAGCCAACCGGTTCACGAGCCCCATGGCCACGGCCTCGTCGGCGTCGAGCCGGCGGGAGCAGAAAATCAACTCCTTGGCCCGGGCGGTGCCGACGATCTGGGGCAAACGCTGGGTCCCCCCCGCACCGGGGATGATCGCCAGGGACGTCTCGGTGAGCCCCATGCGTGCGCCAGCAGCTGCGACCCGCAGGTCACAGGCCAGGGCCAGCTCCAGGCCACCGCCGTAGGCCACGCCGTTGATTGCGGCGATGACCGGCTGGGGCAGGGCAGCCAGGGCCGAGAACGTGTCCCCGATACGGGTAACGAAGGCCAGGGTCTGCTCCTCGGTGAAACCCACGCGCTCCTTCAGGTCGGCCCCGGCGCAGAAGGCCCGCTCGCCCGCGCCGGTGAGGATCACCACGCGGACAGCCTTGTCTTCTCTCAGTTGGGCGATCAACTCGCCCAACTGCCCCAGGGTATCGAACGACAGGGCGTTCATGACGTCGGGGCGGTCGAGGGTCAGCCGGGCCACGCCGGCCTGTTGTTCCATGCGCACAAGATCAGTCACCGGTCGAACTCTCCAGAAAGGGCTGGGCAGCCCTCGACCTCACACACGGTGGCGGGGACTGCTCGGCGGGCAGGTTAGCAGCCACGGGCGCGGCCGCTACCATTGGCTGCCCATGGATCGCACCCGTCTCACACACGCTCAGGGAGGGGACCTGCCCCCCCTCCGGCCACGCCCCCTCTGGCCTGTGGCGGCGGTGGTGCTGGTGGGAGCCTGGGTCGCCATGGGCTGGATGGGTTCGGTGCGCAACCATCCCGTGGAGATGGTCAGCCTCTATCTGGCGGCCTGCCTGGCCTGGGCCTGGGCGTGCAAGGGCGTCCTCGACCGGCGCGAGCAGCCGTCCACTCCCTGGATCCTCGTCGTCGCCCTGGGCTGTCGCCTCGCCGCCCTGCCCGGCGCAGCCACCGACGACATGGCCCGCTACCGCTGGGAAGGCCTGGTGCAGCTCGCAGGGCACGACCCGTACCGGCAGGCTCCAGACGACCCGGCATTGAGCGGCCTCGCCGCCGATTTCGCCGATCACGAGACCATCAATCACCCGGACTGGCCCGCCATCTACCCCCCGGGGATGCAGCTCTGGCAACGCACGGTGGCCTGGGTCTCGCCCACCCCCCTGGCCTTCAAGCTCTCGTTCCTCGGCGCCGAGGCCTTGCTCTTCGCTGCCCTGCTGGCCTGGCTGAAGCGCCGTGACCTCCCCGCCGAGCGGCTGCTGCTCTTCGCCTGGAGCCCCCTGCCCGTCTACGCCACCGCCCTCGAAGGCCACCACGATGTGGTCGCCGCCACCGCCCTGGTGGCCTGTCTACTCGCCCTGGAATCCCGACGCCCCACCCTGGCCGGCCTCGCTTTCTGCGCCGCCCTGCTCACCAAGGGCTTTGCCCTGGCCGCCCTGCCCGCCCTCGTGGTCAGAGGGCGCTCCCCCCTTGACCTAGCCGAGCCTCCGCGAGGGCAAGCCCGCTCTGGTCAGCCCGAGACTCCGCACGGCGCCGTCATCCCTCCCCGCAGCTGGCTGGCCGGACTGGGCCTGATCGCCCTGGTCTCCGCGCCGTTCCTGGCCCAGGGAGGCCCCCTGCCCTCCGTGCTGCGCTTCGGCTCGGACCTGCACTACAACGACTCCGTCCACGATCTGATCGCACGGATGGCGGGGAGCGGCGCCTCTCGTCCCCTGGCGGCCCTGGCCTGGCTCGCAGGGGCCGCCTGGGTCTTGCGCCGCACGCCCCCGGACACCGCCCGCCGCGTGGCCCTGCTCCTGGCGGGAATGCTGCTGGTGCTGCCCACCATGCATCCGTGGTATCTCATGACCCTGCTGCCCCTGCTCTGCCTGTTTCCCTGGTGGGGCTGGCTGGCCCTGGGCGCCTCCGTGTGCCTCACCTGGCTGCCCCATCTCGAGATTTCCGCAACAGGACAGTGGGTCGAGTGGCATGAACTCAAACTGCCCGAGTACGCACCGCTCTTTGCCTGGCTCGCCTGGCGCTTGTTCAAGACCCTGCGTCCCTCTCCCACCGCGCCCCCACAGAAGCCATCGATGACCCCGAACCCATGACCTCGCTCGTGCTGATCATCTACTGGCTCGCCGTGGCCGGGCTGTTCGTCTACGGCATCCACTGTTACCTGCTGGCCGCGCTGTTCCTCCGCCACAAGCCCTCTCAGGCAGAGCGGTGCGAGGCCATCCGCGAGGCTCATGCCCAGGCCTGCACGGACGACGACCTGCCGGTGATCACCCTGCAGCTGCCCGTCTTCAACGAGCGCTTCGTGGTCGACCGGCTCATCGACGCGGCTCTGGCCCTCGACTGGCCAGCTCACAAGCTGCAGATTCAGGTGCTGGACGACTCCACCGACAACACCCCCTCGTTGGTGGCCGCCGCCCTCGCCCGCCACCGCGACTCGGGCGTCGAGCTGGCGCACCTGTGCCGCACGGATCGCAGTGGCTTCAAGGCGGGAGCCCTGGCGGCAGGTCTGGAGTCGGCCCGGGGCGACCTGGTGGCCATTCTCGACGCCGACTTCGTCCCCCACCCTGATTTCTTGCGGCGTTGCATCCCCTTCTTTGCCGACCCCAAGGTGGGTCTGGTGCAAGCACGCTGGGGACATCTCGACCGGGATCACTCGTGGCTCACGCGCCTGCAGGGGCTGGCCATCGACGGGCACTTCAGCGTCGAGCAGGCCGGGCGCTGCTGGTCGGGTCTGGCCCTGAACTTCAACGGCACCGCAGGCATCTGGCGCCGGGCAGCCATCGACGACGCGGGCGGCTGGCAGGGGGACACGCTCACCGAAGACCTCGACCTCTCGTACCGGGCGCAGCTCGCCGACTGGAAGGTCGAGTTCTTGATCGATGTCGAGGTGCCGGCCGAGATTCCCGCGGACATCGAGGCCTTCAAGAGCCAGCAACGTCGCTGGGCCAAGGGCTCGATCCAGACCGCGGTGAAACTGCTGGGCCCGGTGTGGCGTTCGGCCTGGACACGGCACCGCAAGCTCGCCGCCACCCTGCACCTGACCCACTACCTGGTGCATCCGCTCATGCTCACCGTGGCCCTGGCGGCCCCCGCGGTGCTCACGCTCTGGCAGGTGCATCTGGGCCCCCTGGCCTTCGCGATCATGGCCTCGTTGCTCATCCTGGGCGCGCTGGGCCCGACCACGCTTTACGTCGTGGCCCAACGCTCCCTGCGCAACGACTGGCGACGACGGCTGATCGACATGCCCCTGCTCATGCTCGTGGGCTGCGGCATCGCGGTGTCGAACACCCGGGCCGTTCTATCCGGCCTGTTCGGCTCGCGGGGCACCTTCGTGCGCACGCCCAAGCGGCGGCTCACCGACGCCCCCGACAGCGGCGTGAGCTCAGGGTACCGCCTGCCGCTCGACCCGATCTTCCTCGTCGAAGGAGCCCTGGCCCTCTACACGACCTGGGGCCTGACGCTCTATCTGGAGCAGGGCAAGTGGTTCGTGGGACCGTTCCTGGCCCTGTACGCCGGAGGCTTCGCCGTGGTGGCGCTGTGCTCTGCACGAGAAGCCTTGATCCACATGGCGTCGTCAGCTCGACGCAATGAAACCCATCCCCAGGTGACATCATCGGAGCACTGACCCCGCCGACCGAGGAGCACACCGTGACATCCACAACCAACAGGTCCCGCGCTGCCTCTCGTTTCTTCGGGCTCACGGCGGTCGCGGCCACATTGACCGCCCTGCTCCTGGCCTCCCCCGCACTGTGGGGACAGACACCTGCCGCCCTCCAAGACGCCGCACTGAACCAGCAACTCGCCGCGGCGGACCAGCTCCACACACCCTTCACCGCCCTGTTGCAACGGCACGTGAACCACGGCGTGGTGAACTACAAGGGCCTCTCGAAAGACGCGCCCGCGCTCGACGCCTACATCGCGGCGCTGGGCAAGGCCAAGCCGGGCACAGGCGCGGAGGCCTTCGCCTACTGGATCAACGCCTACAACGCCTTCACCCTGCGCTTGATCCTCGATCACTTCCCGAAGATCGAGTCGATCAAGGACATCTCCAGTGGCGATCGCTGGAACGCCAAGCGCTGGTTCGCCGACGGACGCAAGCTGAGCCTCGATGCCATCGAGCACGAGATCTTGCGGCCCATGGGCGACCCGCGCATTCACTTCGCCATCAACTGCGCCAGCTTCTCCTGCCCCGACCTGCGCGACGAAGCCTACCTGCCCTCGCGACTCGACGCCCAGCTCGACGACGCGACGAAGCGCTTCCTGGCCAACACGGCCAAGGGCGCCAAGGTGGCCACCGAGTCAGGCTTCTTCGGCGGCAAGGACCACAACCTCTACGTGTCGTCGATCTTCGACTGGTTCGAAGAGGATTTCGATCGCTGGACCGGGGGCGTGGTGGCCTTCGTGCAGCGCCACGGGCCCGACAACGTGGTGGCCTTCATCAAAGCCCACCGCAAGGACCTCGATGTCGAGACTTTCGACTATGACTGGTCTCTCAACGGCGGCTGAGCCGGGCCCCGCCTGCGCAGCCGGGCGATGGTCCACAAGATCTTCACCCCCGCGTTGAGGGTGCCCTTCACGGTGCCGGCGATCTTCGAGTGCCCCACGCGACGGCGATAGGACACGGGGACTTCGGTCACCGCCAAGCCCTCTTGCAGCGCCCGCACCTGCATCTCTACCGTCCAGCCCCAGTTCTGGTCGACCATGGCGATGGCAGCCAGCCCACGACCGGTGATGGCCCGAAAGGGGCCCAGGTCTGTGTAGGCGTGACCGAAGGCGAGGCGAATCAAGAACGTGGCCAGGGCATTGCCGAAGCGCTGTTGGGGCAGCATGGAGCCGGGCTCGGACTCACCCAGCGCACGGGAGCCGATGACCAGTTCGGCCCGACCCTGGGCGATGGGCGCCAGCAGTGACGGCAGCTCTTCGGGATGGTCGCTGAAGTCGGCATCGAGAAAGACCACCACGTCGTCCGGCTCCAGGGAGCCCAGCGCGGCGAGGCCAGCCAGGCAAGCTGAGCCGTAACCGCGGCGCGGTGCGTCGACCACCGTGGCCCCGGCGGCCCGAGCCACGGCGGCGGTACCATCTCGCGAGCCGTTGTCCGCCACCACGACCCGCTCCAGCAGAGCCCAGGGCAAGGCGGCCAGGACCAGGCCCACCGAGGCCTCTTCATCCAGGGCAGGGATGACCACGAACACCCGAGCCTGCGTGGCTGGCTGCTGGGGAGCATGGTCAGGCTGGGGCATGTTCATCCTCGGCAGCGGTCCTCTGCGGATGGCGAGCAGGCCAAGAACCAACGGGTGCCCGGAAGACGCTGGGAGGAGTGTGGCGTCCGTGCCCACATGTGTTCAACGGCGCTGTTTGATCGCACACTCTGCGCTGACGATGATGCCCCCTCCCCGTCTCCCACAAGGCAGCTGCCGTGGACATCCTCTCTGATCATGGTCTGTGGCTGCGCTCGATCCACGTCGTGTCTGGCGTGGGCTGGGTCGGCCTGCTCTGGTTTCTGGACGCCTGCCTGGCTCCCAGCGCGAAACAGCTCGATGGTGAGATGAGCCGCGCGCTCTGGCAGACCCTCCTGCCCCGAGCGCTCTGGTGGCTGCGCTGGGGCGCGGCCAGCACCTGGATCACCGGCATGGGCTACGCTTCGTTTCTTGGCGCCCAATCAGAGCAAGGCCTGCTGGGCTGGTTTCACGGCCCCTTGCGTGGCAAGTGGATTGGCATGGGCTTCCTGCTCGCCACGGCCATGGTCTTCCACATCTGGTTCGTCGCCTGGCCTGCGCAAGCACGACACATCGCCGCTGCCCGACGAGGCGACGCCGCCCCCGGGGCCGGCGACTGGACCGTGCGCCGCGCCATCTCACCACGCTTCGCCATCTACCTGTCCATCCCCCTGCTGATCACCATGCAGGCAGGCAAGCACGGCGGAGAGCTCACCGGCATCCTGCCCACGAACTTCCTCGCCGCCGCAGCCGTCGTGCTCTTCGGCGGAGGCGCGGTCGCCGCCCTGCTCAGTCACATCGTCGCACCAAGAGTAGGACGCTAGTCAGAGCCACAGGTCCGCAGCTCGGCGTGGCGCAGAGCGTTGGCCTCCACAACAACAACCATCTCGCAGACAACAGTCGCCGGGTCTTCCACCGGGGAGGTGTGACCAGTTTCTCGCCAGGGGGGTCTGCAGCGAGTGTGGAGGCCCAGCCGACCCTGTCTGAGCGAAACGGCCCCCCTGGCGAGAAACTGGCCAGACCGGCACCTCGCCAACAGAGCGACCTGTCGTCAGAACGAAAGCTCGCCCAGGTCAGCGGTCTGTTTGGCCTCCACCGTCACGGGCACCTCGGTGACGCCGAGAGTCTCGTGCCACAGGCTCACCACGTAGTCACCCGGCGGGACGCTGCCCAGGGTGAACGAGCCGTCGCTGGCGCTCACGTCAAAGCAGGGGTGGTCGACCACGCCGATGTAGCACTTCATCCAGGCGTGCACGTCACAGTTCACGGTGACCATGGTCTCGGCCCGTTTGAGCTTCATCTCGACGACCTGCCCCTGAAACGGCATGGCCAGGTTCTTGTCGCCGTTCTTCTGGCCCACCGAATGGACGTTGTGCAGGACCGGGTCACTGTTGATCACCCGCAGGGCCTCGCCCTTGCGCAAACCCACCACGTGGGGCGTGTAGGCGCAGCCCACCTGATCGAGGTCGACGGAACCGCTGGCTCTCTCGAAGCGCCAATCGTCCAGGCCCTCAGAGACCCAGACGAAGACGTTGCCCAGACGCCCATCGCTGACCATCAGGCTCTCGTCGAGAAGGCCCTCTCCCTCTTGGGACAGTCCCATGCAGAAGGCGTCGCCGAACACGGACAGGGGCTCAGGGGCAGTCGCCGCGCCCTTGAACACCACCCGTCCCGTGACGGAGCCGGTCTCTGCCAGGACAACGTCTTGGCGACCGGCGACTGCAGCGCCAGCCTGCTCGGCCGCGGCCTTGTCGCTGCCGAGCGCGGGGTCGGCTGTTTCACCCACCGCCGTTGCTGGCGTGTTGTCCGCGGGAGGGCCGGCGCCGTCGACAGCCCCACCGTCATCGCCGCAGGCCACCATGGCCAGCGCCAAGGTCGCCCAGGCAAGCGACCGCAGCCCTCGACAGAAGCGTGGGTGCTGCACTGCGAGCAGCTTCTCTATACTGCGACCCATGGCATTCATCCAAACGACTCCAGCTGGTCAGGCCGAGGGGCGCCTCGGCAAGATCTACAAGGCGGCCATCGACAGAGCGGGGCGAGTCTACAACATCGTCCGCTTGCAGAGCCCCAACCCGCCCGTGCTCGCCGCCTCCATGCAGCTGTACCAGGCGGTCATGATGGGCCCGTCCCCGCTGACCCGGGTGGAGCGAGAGAGCATCGCCGTGACGGTTTCTCGGGCCAACGACTGCTTTTACTGAGTCAAGGCTCACGAAGCTGACCTCCGTGTCGAGGTCGAGAAGCAGTTGTCAGAGGCCGCCAGTTCGCCGACCGATGAGCAGGCAGAAGACATGGCCAAACAAGCCGCGACCTTTGCCGCCGACATGGCCGGACAGGGCAGCGAGGCCGTGGCCGACCCCGGGTTGCGCGTGCTGCTGCGCTACGCCGAGCGGCTGGCTCTCGAGCCCGCGAGCTGCAACGAGAGTCACGTGCAAGAGCTTCGGGACCACGGCTACAGCGACCCGGCCATCCACGACGCCGCCCAGGTCATCGCCTACTTCAGCTACATCAACCGACTCGCAGATGGGCTGGGCGTCGATCTCGAACCCGAGATGCACGACTGAGCGCTCAGCTCGGCGGCCCCGAGTGCACCCGGTAGTCGAAGGGCAGGCCGTCGATGAGCACCCCTTCGAAATCTGCCAGCTCGGCGAAGCGTTTGCTCACCACGGCGGCGTCGTACACCTCGAGGGCCATGTCCACGAAGAGATCACCGTGCCGTTGTTCAGACTCGGCCAGGGCTGCGTAGAACCCTGACAGCTCCGCCAGGGCCGGACACTGGCTCAGCTGCTCGAAGCGCTCGAAGCTGCGTTTTTCGATCAAGGCCGAGATCAACAGGGCGTCGAGATGCCCCCTGCCCCTGGCCTTGCTACCTTCGGCGAACCGGAGCAAGCCCGCGGCGTAGGGGTTGTCCCGATCGCGGCCCAGGGTCTCTCCTCGTTGGTCGAGCAGCCGCAACACCTGCTGCAGGTGGTCGATCTCCTCTCGAATCAACGGAGCCAGGCGCAAGGCGAAACCCGGCCGATCGGGATTGCGCTTGAGCAGGGTCATGGCCGAGGCCGCGGCCTTCAGCTCACACTGGGCATGATCGCTGAGCAGAGCCACGGGACGCCTGGCCACAGCGGCGGCCCAACCAGGGTCTGTCTCGCCTCGCAGAGTCCACGGCGCCGTCGTCACCCGGGCAGCTCCACCAGGATCCACTCGCCGTCTTCGCTCACCGGGTAGAGGGTCACCTCGGCGCCCGGCACCATGGCGCACTGTCCGGTGGACAGATCGAAGTGCCAAAGGTGATCGGGGCAGGTGATGCCGCCGTCGCCCACCATGCCTCCGGACAAGTCCGTGCGCAGGTGCGGACACAGCGCCGAGAAGGCAGCCAGACGTCCGTCCAGGCGGCAGACGGCCACGGGCAGATCGGCGAGCAAGCGACTCTTGGCCGTGCCCTCGGGGACGTCGGCGCTCAGACAGAATCGGTGGCTGACAGAGGGCTCAGCTGTCACTGTCTGCGTCCTCTGCTCGCGGGGGCTCGGCCGGCTGCGAGCTGACCGGCAGCTCACCGTGTGGCTCGTCCCCCACATAGCCCAGCTGTAGCAGGCTGTCCTGGTTGTCCACCGACTGCTGCACATCCTTGGGACGGGCCGCGGCCGACGTGTCGTACCAGCGCAGAGTGGCCTGCTCCAACGCGGCGTAGGCTGTCTGTGCGTCGGCGCCGACCACGGTCTTGTCCACGACCTCGGTCTCTTCGGACAGCTCACCCAGCTGGAACCAGGTCGACGCTTCGAGCGTGGGCAACGCGGCGCCGCCCGTGTCGTCGGTGAGGCGCAGCACGACCTTGCGCCCCCGTCCGTCCCGTCCAGAGACCAGCTGGTGCCGGGGGCCGAACAGGCTCGTGCGCACCAGGGCGAAGGTCGGCCCCACGGTCCGGCGCAGATCGCGCAGGGGCAACAGCGCCGGCACGCTCTCGGGCAGCACCGCCGTCTGCCCTGCGCCCAGGAACATCAGCGTATTGAACAAGGCGCTGGTGGACACGGGCTCGGTGACCCGCTCCCCCTGAGGGATGTTCGGCCCGGCCAGCACCAGGGGCACATGCAACATGGGCTCGCTCAGAGCGTAGCCGTGTCCCAGTCGCCCGTTCTCGAACAGCTCTTCGCCGTGATCGGCGGTGATCACTACCACCGTCTTGTCGGTCAGGCCCCGAGTCTTCAGCTCCTCCAGGAGCAACCCCAACTGGCGGTCGAAGTAGGCCACCTCGCCGTCGTAGAGATCGACCACATGGGCCTGCTCCGCCAGACTCAATGGGCCCTCGTTTCCCACTTGCACGCGCCGGGGCAGGTGCCCGCCGAAGTCTCTCTCTTCGCTGAAGTCGCCGGTGAAACGATCCCGTTCGCCGCCCGGTGCGCCGTAGGGTGCGTGGGGATCCATGTAGTGCACGTAGGCAAACCACCGCGCGCCGTCGGGCTGGCCGTCGAGCCACTGCAGCAGGTGGGCGTTGAGGCTCTCGGCGTCCGTGTCCGCGTCACCCTGAGGCCCGTTGTCCTGCACCCAGTGGGAGAAGCCCTGGTGGAAGTTGTTGCCCTTGGCCACGAGCGCGTTGCTCACGAAGGCCCCGCCCTCCAGGCCGAAGGCACGGAGACGCTCGGGCCAGGTGACCAGGCTCTCCATCAGGTAGCTGCGAGTATCGCCCAGGACGCCGTGGGTGTTGGGCGCGAGCCCCGTGAGCAACGAGGCCGTGGACGGCAGGGTCCATGACGAGGGGGCATGGGCCCGGGCGAAGAGGGTGCCCCGCTCAGCCAGGGCTGCCAGGTGCGGAGACGTGGCCCGGTCGTAGCCGTAAGCCGAGAGCCGTCCCGCCGCGAGGGTATCCACGCAGAGCACCAGCAGGTTGGGCGCCGCCTCCGTGGCCGCCTCCCGAGGCACCAGCTCGGGCTGATCGACGGTGATGCTCCACCAGGCGGGCTCAGACTGGGCATCACCCGCAGCGAAGCCAGGGCGCTGACGGGTGGTGGCGAAGCTCAGCTCGACCGCTTGGCCGGCCCAGGGCGTCAGGTCGACCTCCAGGTTGCGCATGAGCTGATCGAAGGGGTGCTCACGGGAGCGGTCTCGCACATAGTCGCTGCCCAGAGCGGCGACCTCCTCGCCGTTGACCAGGATGCGAAAGGTGACCGGGGCCGGGTCGGCGCGGTCAGGATCAGAGCGGTCCACAGGGAAGACGAAGGTGCGGGCCTGCAGCCGGGCTCCCGGGAGCAACTCCTGAGTCCTCAGGGAGAAGCGGCTCTCGGCCCGGGCATGGATCACCAGGGAGTCTGCGTCGGAGGCCAGGGCCCCCACGCTCTCCTCCTTGTCGAGGGCCGCCGCGGGCCAGGCCTGCAGGGGCCGCTCGCTGTCCTCGGCCTCGATGGTGATGCCCTCACCGGCGGCGAAGGCGGCCACCACGTCGAGGACCACCCGCTCGCTGGCCACGGGCTCCCAGGCGGGCAGCTCGGGCCCACAGGAGCAGAAGACGAGGGCAGAAGCCCAGGCGAGCAGCGAGCAGCGAGGGACGTTCAGGGCCGGATTCTCCGCAAGAGGGCGCCGAGCCTTGGTGACCCGCCTCGTCAGGATATCGCCGCCCCCAGGACAGCGCCAAGCGGCAGCGACTGGAAGAAGCCCAGCGGGTACACTTCGCCCATGACTGACCGTCCCATTCCTACCCCCTCTGCGGGTGGTTCCGACCCCTGCCAATTCGCCAGCATGGCTCGACGACAAGTGTTTGCCGGCAAGCGCCGGGTCTTCCTCTTCGGCGACATCAACTCAGGGGTGGCCCAGCGGGTCGTCCAGGAGCTGCTTGAGCACGCCGACGCCGATCCCGGCCAGCCCATCGACCTGCTGATCAACAGCACCGGTGGGGACGTCGAGGCGGCCTGCGCCATCATCAACGGCATGCACGGCATCCCCTGCAAGGTCAACACGACCTGCATGGGCTTCGCCCAGAGCGCCGCCTGCATCATCCTCATGGCTGGCACGGGGGTCCGCTCGGCCTTCGAGAACTCGGTCCTGCTGATCCACCGCATGGTCTGGGACACCCCGCCAGAAGACGACGGCAGCGAATACCTGCCCCCGCCCGACGCGAAGTACGTCCAGCTCTGCCGCCGGCTCGAGAACTCCTACCTCGGCCGTTTTCTGCGTCACGACGCCGCCTGGGCCGAGAAGCGGATCCCCACCGCCCTCGATCTCTCGACCGATGACGCGCTGCGCCACGGGGTGATCGACGGAGTGATTTTCCTCGACAGGGACTGAGCCTCGGGCCCTTTCGACCCCGAACCCGCTCAGATCAGCATCAGGTCATCAAGAGGTCCCCAGGCCCTGTGACCAGCACAACGGGCGCAAGCCCAGCACCCATCCGGACGATGGGATAGTATCCACGGTGCACCCGTGCGCCCCCCGCACTCCCCCCAGCTCTCCCAGACGCCACCAGACACCATGATCCGCAAGGCCATCAAGCAGTTCGCGCTCGGCGTGAAGTCCCCCACCCAGGCTGCCCGCATCCTGGCTTCCGAGGCCCGCATGCGTGCCGGCATCCGCACGCTGCGCTCCCTTGAGCTGGCGGTCACGTGGATCTGCAATCTCGACTGCGATTTCTGCTACGCCGAAGACCTGATGAAGGCCCAGCAGAAGCCGCCGCACATGCCCGTCGACGAGGTGGCCCGCATCACCCGTGAGGCCCACGACCTGGGCATGATCCACGTCAACGTCACCGGCGGCGAGCCTCTCGTGCGCAAGGACATCTACGACGTGGTCGACGCGATCCCCAAAGATGTGGTGGTGTCGCTGGTGACCAACAGCACGCTGCTCACCAAGGAGAAGGTGCTGGGTCTCAAGAAGGCCGGGCTGTCGACCATTCAGATGTCGTACGGCAGTTACTACGAGAAGACCTTCAAGCGCGAGCTGGCCCGCTACTGCGTCGAGCAGGGCATCAGCGTGACCCTGTCGGTGGTCAACATCGCCGCCGAGCGGGAGAACATCGAGGCGGCCTTCGCCATGGCTGAAGAGGACGACTACTCCGTGCTCTTCAACTACCCGATGATCTACAACAACGTCGGGCTCGACAGCGACTACTACTGGAAGATGCGCTACCACCCCCGCTGCCGCGAGGACAACCTCTTCTGGTCGGGCAAAGACCGCTGCCCCGCGGGCACGCACAAGCTCTACGTCACCAACGACGGCGACGTGATGACCTGCGATCGCATCCATGCCATCTACGGCAACGTGGCCGACGAGCCCCTGTCCGCCATTCACAAGCGCATGTACTCACAGTTCATCAAGCACAAGAGCTTCTGCCTGCTCGAGACCTGCAAGGACCAGTGGCAGGAGAACAACACCAAGGCCAACCGGGACTACAGCGTCGACCTGCTGGGCTCCACCGCAGACCCCTTCAACGTCTTCGAAGGCACGCCACTCATGGAGAACTCCATCAAGGGTTCAACAGTGGCCCAAGAGATGCACGCCGCCCGCAAAGGCAACAAAGACCCCAAAGCCAGCGACGAGCCCAAACAACCCGCCGCAAGCTGAGCGAACCCAGCGGCCGCAAGAGACGACGCAGTGCCTGAGCAAGCCGCGCCAGCACCACCAGCCTCGCGACAGCCCCCGGAGCGAAAGCGAGCTCCAGCACCCGAAGAACGAACCCCCGAAAGGCAACAGTTGCCTCTCTCTCTCCACCGGCGAGGGTGTCCCTGTTTTTCACCAGGGGGGTCTGAAGCGAGTGTGGAGGCGCAGCCGACCCTGTCTGAGCGAAACGGCCCCCCTGGTGAAAAACAGGGACACCCGGACCATCGCACAAGAGAGCAACCTGTAGCGCAGCCCTACCCTACAACTGCCCTCGCCGCTCCTTGCGCATGGCCTCAAGCCGAGCCGTCAGCTCGTCGACCCGGCTGCGATAGCGCTCCACCGTCTCGTTCTCAAGGGTCCGCTGCCACCAGCGCACCCAGGCTTTCAGAGCGGTGACCCGGCCGATGATCGTGGCCGAGCGCATGTCGTCCACGTTGCGATCGACGACCACCTGCTTGTACTTCTCCTGGGCCATGAACCAGGACAGGGTCAGCTCGCCCGCCCGGGCCACGTGGTCTGGGTCGGCCATGTCGAGGCCGTCGACCTGATTGATGTACGCAGGGGTCAGGTCAACGATGTGAGCGCTCGCGAGCAGCTCATCAAGTTCGGCCTGCCGGGCCTCGTCCGGGTCGCCGAGAAAACGTTCGGCCAACCACTCAGACCAGCGGGCGAAGTCGGCGGCGAGCACACCGGCGGTCGCCTCGAAAGGCACGAAGTGAAACTGGCTGGGAGCTTCTGAGGCGCCGTTGGGCCGCAGGTCGCCAGCCCCCGTCCCGGGCTCGGCCGCCGTGGCGTCAGCAGCCACGGGTTCATGGGCGGTCAATAGGGGCAGCCCCTTCAGGCCTTGCTCGGAGTCGAGACTGTTCTCGGTGGTCACCATGGGCGCTGCCTGCTCAACCTCGACCGCAGCCTCTGCCCCCTGAACCTCCCCGATGTCCTCCCGGATGTCCTCCGGACCCACCACGGTGGAGCCAGCGAGCGGCGCGTTCGACGTCCGCTGAGGCTCGCCGTTCTCCCGCTGATCCGAGCTGGCGCAGCCGCACACCACACACGCCAGGGCCAGGCACACCTTGCGAGACACGCTGATCATGGGAGGGCCCTTCTGCTCGAAATCACGGTGAGGTCAGGCCCGCATGGCCGGGCCCCGAAGACGGTGCAGAGCCTAGCAAAACCCCCGGCGCGCCCTGCTCAGGAGCCGGGCCGCAGAACCAGGGTCGAGCGATGTTCGGCAGTCACCCACCGCGCGGCCAGGTCTTCGAGCACCCCGCGGTCCAGACCGTCGTAGGCTCGCAGCAACTCCGTCCGATGCAGCCCCATGTTGTGCTGGGCGTAGATCATGAACAGGGCCTGGCTCGCTTCGATCCAGCGCAGGCCCGGGTGCCCTGCAGCCCGCTGGCGCAGCGCGGGAAAGTCAGGCCAACCGGACAGCTGCCCCACCATCTCTTCGATCACGTAGGGCGCTTCGGGCATGACCATCAGCGAGCCCAGGACCTCGTCGATGATCTCGGCCACCTCGTCCACGGCCTGGTCCACGGGCAGGGACGCGCTGAGCAGCAACCAGCGACCCTCTGCGGTGATCAGGTCAGCCGAGCAGAAGGCCTGGACGTCCATGACCTCGAACGAGCCACGCTTCTGCAGCCGGGTGTTCACCACCGCCGACAAGGCGTCGGCGGCCACACGATCGACCGCGACCTCATCGGGCATGGGATACCAGACCATGTACTGCACCCGGTCGAGCTCCCACGTGGCAGCCCGGGGCCCCGGGGCCCTGATCTGGGCGGGAGACAGCGTGGGCGGCGCGGGCTTCCAGGGGCGGGACGGCAAGCTCCCGATGAGCTCTTGGAAGGCCTGCTTCTGCTCTCCTCTGTCGATGGGTCCCACGGAGACGATCTGCACGCCTGGGCTGGCGTGCACCCGGCGGGTCAGGGTGGCCAGCAGGTCGTCCCAGGCCACGGTGGCCGCATCGCCACCCACGGAGACCTGCTCGGCGCCGTGACGCACCACCTGGTTCCAGGCAGCGACAGCCCACTTGTGGGTCATGCCGTCGGCGGTCGTGGCGGTCACCTCGGCGGCCATGGTCTGCCGCTCCCGGGGCAGCAGAGCAGACAGGGTCTCGCTGTCGGCCTGACTCACCGAGAGCCAGCGGGCGTGACGGGCCAGCCCCTCGCGCCAGGCCTCCGGCTCAGAGAAGGTCTCCAGGCGCATGCCCAGGGACATGGTCTCGCCGTTGCGCAGGACGCCGTCCACATCGGGACGAGACGACGTGGGGTCCGCAGAGTGCACCAGGATGTGCTCGGCCAGGTGACTGCGCTGCGTCTGCCCCTTCTCGTCGTCGAGCAGGCCCCAGGGCAAGATCGAGAAGACCACCTGGCTCTCGGCTTCAGGGGCGTCGACAAGCGCCACGCGGACGCCGTTGTCGAGGGTCAGGTCTTCCCAGACCGATTCTACGGGCACGGTCTCCTGCAGGGGCAGGCACAGCGCGAGGGCGCAGCAGAGCAACAAAGACATGATCGGTGGTCCAGGGAGTAGCGGGGCCGGGGAGGGTCCGGGCTCCAGGCGGTGTCTGCCCACGAGGGTAGCCATCGCCTCGTAGGTTGAAAGCCCGGCGCCAGGGGGGCGTGGGTCAGGGTAGACGCAGGCCGGGCCTCACATCTCACGACTGAGGGCGTCGACCAGCATGGCCTCCAGCCCGCCGAGGTACTCGAGCAGGGCCCACTTGGCCGCATCGGCGTGATCCGAGGGCACCGGCGGCTCGTCGTCCAGGTTGCGCTCGATGCCCAGGTCGGTGGCCAGGACCATGCGCACGTCGTTGGCGAAGCGCAGGACCAGATCCATTTCGAGGTTGTCCAGATCGAGGTGCAGGCCCTTGTCGTCCCGGCTGGCCCCCTTGAGCAGGGCCATGAACTCGGTCAGCAGCTCTCGCCGACTGTCGAGCAACGAGCTGCCCAGCATGGCCCTGTCGGCGGCCTCGTCCTCGCGAGACTGGCCCGAGGGCGGGAAGAGCCGCTCGATCACCCGGCGATTGCTGGCCGGGTCGCCGAGCAGCGCCGTCAGCTGGGACGGCAGGCCCTCGATGATGGACGTCTCCAGGGGCAGCAGGTGCAGCCGCCAGCTGCCGGGTGCCTGGCCCGCCGGGGGCCCGATCCTCTCGAGACGGGTCATCCCGCTCAGCTCTCTGACTGCTCGATGGTCGCCAGCAGCCCGTAGGCGTGGAGCCGGGCCACGAAGAACTCCGCCCGCTCCCGATCCTCGCTGGCCACCACCGAGCGACCGTCGTCGTGGACCTCCATCATCTTGCGATGGGCCTTCTCCTGGCTGAAACCGAACAGCTTCTGGAAGACGTAGACCACATAGCTCATCAGGTTCACCGGGTCGTCGAGGGCGACCACGTTCCACGGGTGCTGGACCTTGGTGTGGGTCTGTGACTCGACCTCGGGCAGGGTCGAAGTGTCGACCTCACCGGGTTTCTGCGACATGTGTCTCGCTTGCCGTCTCACGGACAGGGTCTCCGTTTTCGCCGGGGTCCATCCTACCGCGCCTCGCGGCGAACGATCACCCCGCGGCTTCCACAGGTCTCCCCATGGGCCCCTCTGCCCGAGGCTGCCCGGGTTGGCCTTGCGGCGACTGCCCCACCCCCAGCGCACCCCCGATCACGGCGCTTTGCGATCAGCCGGCCAGCCGGGGCTGGTGCTCAACCGGCCCAGGGGGTAGGAAGAGCGTCAGGGGATCACTTCTGTGGTCCCCATGGTCCTACCAACGTCTCGCAGCGGAGCCCCCATGAGCGCCAAGCGCACCCAGAGCGATGGGCCCCTGGCCCTGCTGGTCGGAGCCATGGTGGTCCTGCTGACCCTCTCCCTGGGGGTGGCGCTGTGGTTGATGGAGGGCGAGGCGCCCGCTGCCCTGCCCGACGAGATCGCGCCCGTCGCTGACCCCGAGCCGCAGCCCCCACTTCCCGAGATCGTCGTCGAAGAGCCCGAGCCCCTGCCCGAGCCCGAGGCGCCGGAGCCTCTGCTGGTGCTCGCCGCCCCGGAGCCCGAGGTGCCCACCCGCACCAGCGAAGGCGAACGCCTCGATCTGGACGCCGAGCTGGAGCGCCTGGGCATCGCCCAGATCGACCCCGACGCCCGAGCCATCGTGACCGGGCTGGTGGTCGACGGCATGGAGCAGGCCCTGCCCCAAACCCTGGTGACCCTCTTCAATCAGCGGGGGGAGCACATCACCGCCGACTTCAGCGACGAGGCCGGGCAGTTTCGGTTCGAATCGAGGGTGCCCTTGCTGGCGGGCTGGTCTGTCTCGACCACCGCCGACCCCGCCATGGCCATGGGCGAGCAGGAGGCCTCGGCTCCTGCGGCCTATATTCACCCGGACGACCTGCGTCCCGGCGAGGAGCCCGTGCAGCTGACCCTGATGGTCGCCGCCGCTCCACGCCTCGAAGGCCTGGTCACCGACGGCAGCACCGGGGCGCCAGCGGGCTTCGCCATGGTCGAGGTGCTCAGCCGCTCCAGCGCCTGGCAGGCCACGAGCCAGATCGCTTTCGTCGAGGCCGATGGCTCGTTCTCCGTGGCCCTGAGCCAGATGCCGTCCAGCGGGCTGCTGCTGCGGGCCAGCGATGCCACCGGCCGCCAGATCATCGTGGGGCCCCTGAACCTGTCCCCCGGCGAGGTGCGCTGGGTCGAGCTGGCCCTGGAGGCCCCGGTCACGCTGTCTGGCCAGGTGTTCGACAAGCTCACCGGCGAAGCCCTGGGAGGAGCGCGGGTGACCGCCCTGCCCAGCCACCCGCTCATTGACCGAGAGCTGCAGCAGACCGTCTGTGACGGCGAGGGGCGCTTCACCTTGAGCGCGCTGACGCCGTCGACGGAGCGGCAGCGCCTGCACGTGGTGGCCGACGGACACGCCGCCGAGCTGGTCCTGGTCAGCGGCCGCACAGACGACCTGGTCATTCGCCTGGGATCGCCCGTGGTGCTCAGCGGGACCGTGCACGACGGCGTCTCCGGCCTGCCCGTGCGCTTCGCAGCCCTGAGCTGCGTGCTGCCCTCCATGGAGGCCGCTGGCCCCGCCTGGACGGACATCACCCTCTGCGATGAGCAGGGCCGCTTCGAGCTGCCCCTGGCCATGGTCCCGCCCAGTGCGGCCATGGTTCTCGTTGAGAGCCCGGGGCACGTGCTCAGTCGCCGCGCCCTGGCAGACATGGTCCCCGTTCATCTGGGCAGCAAGGCCTACACTCTGCGCATCGACGTCGACCGCATCCACGCCCGCTGACCGCACCGCCGACTGTCCCCAGCCCCAACCCTCGCAGCACCCCGCCGCTCCGGCCTCCCGCAGCCCTGACCCTCGCGGCCCCGCCCCAACGCCTCCCAAAGAGCAGCCCCCGAGATGATGCGCCTTTCTCGCCTGTTGACCCTGGCCGTCACGGCTCTGTTGACGGCCTGCGCCGCCGCGCCCACCCGGCCCTTCGCCCCCGTGGCTGCCCGGGCCCAGACCGTCGACGTGCTGCACTACGACATCGCCCTGACCATCGATCACCAGGCGGGCTACGTGAGCGGCAGCGTGGACGTGTTCTTTGCGGCTCTCGACGAAGCGGTGCACGAGCTGGTCCTCGACGCGGTCGACCTGAACATCGAGCGAGTGCTCGACGAGCACGGGCAGAAGACGCGCTTTGCCACGGGCCCTGACACGTTGACCATCTCGCTGCCCCAGGTCTTGCAGCCCGGGCAGAGCACAAACGTGCACATCGATTACGACGGGTTCCCCCAGCGAGGTCTCTACTTCGTGGCCCCTACAGGGCGTGACCCTGAGCGCCCGTGGCACATCTGGAGCCAAGGGCAGAGCCATGACACCCGGCACTGGCTGCCCGTCTGGGAACAACTCACCGATCGGGCCACCCACACCCTGGCGCTCACCGTCGACGATCAGTTCATGACCCTGGCCGCGGGCGAGCTGGTGGGTTCGGCCCGCTGGCCCGGGCGCAGGACGCGCACGGACAGCTGGTCCATGACCACGCCCCACCCGGCGTATCTGATCACCCTGGTGGTAGGCGAGTTGGCGGTCGGCGAGCTGCCTCGGGACGAGCTGAGCGACGAGGCGATCCCCCTGCCTCTCGTGGCGCGCGAACGTGACCTGGAGGCCGCGGCCTTTGCGACCCGCTACACCGCCGACATGCTCTCGTTCATGAACGACTTCACCGGCCTCGACTACCCCTACGTGAAGTACGCCCAGACGTTCGTGGACGAGTTCTCCGCCGGGGGCATGGAGAACATCTCGGCGACGACTCTCTACGACGAAGGCCTGCACGCCCCCGCCGATGAACCCCAGCTGGACATCAGTGGCCTGGTGGCCCACGAGCTGGCCCACCAGTGGTTCGGCGATCTGCTCAGCTGCAACGACTGGGCCCACCTTTGGATCAACGAAGGCTGGGCAGACTACGTCGAGCTGCTCTACCACGGCAGCCTCCACGGCACGGAGTCCATGGGCGCCCGGGCCCTGGCCTACCAGCGCGCGGGCTGCCAGGCCGAACTCGACGCTTCCCGCCCCGTGATCTGGCACGGCTACAGCGACCCGGACGAGTGCTTCGAGGACCACAACTACAACGGCGCCGCGGCACGCATCCGCTTGCTCGCCGACCAGCTGGGGCCTGATGTGTTCAGCGAGTGCGTACACGCCTGGGTCGCCTGGGCCGCCGGTCGACAGGTGGACACGGACGACCTGCAGCGCGTGTTCAGCGAGACGTCCGGCCAAGACCTGGGCCGTTTCTTCGACGAGTGGTTTCGCGGCCCGGGATACCCGCGCTTCGAGGTGCGCGTCGAGCACGGCGACGTGCTCGTCGCTCGACAGGTGCAAGGCGTTCACGGGTGGCCCGAGGTTTTTCATGTGACCCTCGAGGCCCGCTGGTCCCGGGGCGGCGTGGAGCACAGCGCGCGGTTTGCCTGTGACAGCGTGGAGACACGGGTAGAACTTGCAGGCGCTGGTTCCCTCGACTGGGTCGGTTTCGACTCCGCCCACGTGTTGCCGGGCACGGTCGAGGTGACCCAGACCCAGGACGCCTGGGCTGCCCAGCTGAGCGGCGCGCAAGACGGCGTGATTCGGCTGCTCGCGGCGCAGTGGTTCGACTTTCATCCCTGGGTGTCGTTCGAGCAAACGCACGGCGAGTACGGCCCCAGCGAGCTGGCCGCGCTGAGCTCTGCGGCACGCGACGACACGCTCGTGGATGTACGGCTCGCGGCGCTCTCGGCGATCAGCTTCGAGGGCGGCGAGCAGGTGCAGCGGCTTGTGGCTGAGCTGGCCGAGGATGGGGACGCCCGGGTGCGGGAGCTGGCCATGAGCGCCCTGGCGAGGCATGTCCCCCGGGCCCCAGAGCTTCACGCCCTGTTGCGCGCGGGCCTGAACGATGAGAGTTCCGCAGTGGCGGTGGCTGCGGCGACCGCCCTGGCCGAGATCGAAGAACCCGGCCTGCTGGCCACCCTGCGGCGCTTGATCAACGACCGGGACGCGGTACGCCTGGACCGCGACCTCGTAGAACTCGCCGCTGCCTTGGACGACCCTGCACGCATCCCCTTCTTGATCGGCGTGGCGCGGCAACACCCCGAGCGTTGGGTGCGCACGGCGGCCGTCGAGGGGCTGGGCAACGTGACGGGCCCCCAGCGCGAGGCAGCCTTCCGCCAGCTGTGCACCTCGCTCCACGATGAGAGCTACGACGTGCGTGCCACAGCCGCCGCGGCCCTCGGCGACAGCGACGACGCTCGTGCGGAGACACAGCTCCGTGCGCGCTGGGACCTGGAGACCGACCCCGTCGTCCTCTCCGCCCTCGAAGACGCCTTGGGGGCCATGGCCGAGGGTTGAGTAGGCTCCCGGCACGCAGACCATGACGACCACGTTGGACAGCCTGTTTCCTGGACAAGACCCGGTGCTCCTCGACGGCGCCATGGGCACCGCCCTGTTCAGCCGGGGCTGGGAGCCCGAGCGCCCCACGGCCCTGGCGAATCTCCAGGCCGCGCAGGATGTGCTGGCCATTCATCGCGAGCATCGCGGGGCGGGTGCACAGATCCTGACCACCAATACGTTCGCCGCGCTGTCGGTGGATGAAGGGCAGCGCGACGGCGCGGTCCGCGCCGCTGTGGAGCTGGCCCGCGAAGCCGCGAACGCTCCCGTGACACCGTCGCCATGCACGACACCGGCGGGCGCGACACCTCTGCAAGTGAGAGCAGACTCGACGGGAGCCGCGCTGCCGACCACCGCGCAAGACCCTGCACTCGTCGCCGGTTGCCTCACCCTCTACGGCATCGACGATGACGACCCCCGACTCGCGCAGACGGTCGAGCTGCTCGTGGCACAGGGCGTCGACCTGCTCGTCTTCGAATCCTGCCACACCGTCCACGCCGCTAGCACCGCGCTGCGACTCAAGGCCACCGTCGCGGCCCACCTGCCCATGGTCATCTGCGCCAGCTCCACCGACGGCAGCGCGCCAGACCAACAGCGCGTGGCGGACATCCTCACCGCGATTCGAGACGACGATTCACCCGGCGTCGAAGCCGGATTGAACTGCTGCCGCGGCCCGGAGGACACCCTGGTCCTGTCGCTCAGCACCAGGCCGCCCGTACGCTGGGTCAAACCCTCCACGGGTCTGCCAGCCCAACCCGCAGACAGCCAGGCCATGGCCGCCTTCGCCAGGGCCGCGCGGCTCAGAGGGGCCCGCTTCCTCGGCGCCTGCTGCGGCTCGGACCCCGCCATCTTGAGCGCCATGGCCCACGCACTCCTCCCCACCAGCCAGCAGAAGAGCAGCCCATGAAAGTCTCCCGAAAGCCCCATGTGGTCAGCCCCTGGCGGCGCGTGCGACTGTGGATCCTGCCTGCACTGGCCATCATCGTGGTGGTGCAGATGTATGAGCCGGGTTTCGATCGTTCGGCCATGACCGAGGCCCTGAGCGAGGGCCGCCCCGACGAGGCCCTTGAGCTGCTCGCCCAGGCCACGCGCCGTAATGTGCTGCCCGAACTGGCCGGCGTGAACTGGTGGCCCGCCGAGGTGCGCGCCCAACGGCTGAAGCTGCTCGCTTCCGATCTGGACGCATCGGCCGAAGACCCGAACAGCCCCACCATTGTCTCGCCCAGAGGCAAGCACCGCGCCGCCCCCACAGAGTTCACCCTGAACCGCGCGGCACCTCGCGCGCTCCAGCTGCAGCTGCACCACCGTGAACTGAGCCTACAGGCGGCCGTCCGTGACTGGCCTGCCGGGCAGGACGCGCTGCCGATCGAAGCCACGTTGTTGCCTGCCAGCACCTACGACGTGGTGCTCAGCGAGGTCGACCCAGACTCCAGCGACGGCGCCGGGGCCATGGTCTGCCTGACCGACTTCACCGTGCTCTCAGACCCCGAGGCCCATGACGTGGGCATCCTGATGAAGACCGCCTGGGAGATGGCGCCGGACGAAGGCTCCGCCGAGCTGCTGGCCAGCCTGGTGGCCATGCACTTCGGGCTGCACGACGAAGCGGGACAGCGGCTGGCCAAGCTGGCAGAGCATGCTGGCTACGAGCAGGTGGTGCGGGAGCTGCGGGCCATCGCGTTGGCTCGGCTTGACCTGGACCACAGCGCGGTGGCCATGCTGGAAGAGTGAACCTCCGCTGGCCACCTTTGGCGACACCGGCATGCAGACCAGAGTCCGACGTCAATGCACTCTGCGTGTTCACCCTGCCGAGCAAGCCCGACAGCGATCTTCAGCCAATGATGTGGCCGCCAGGCCGCCTCACCTCCACCACGGAAACGAGCCCCCCACCTTGTCCTTGAGGCTGCCAGACCACGCTGAACCGGGGCCCGTGTCCCGTGCTCAGCCCTCCTTATGGAGTCGTCCCCTGGATCGCGTTGCTCGCCGAGAAACCGAAGGGGCCGCCGGGGTCACTCACCCAGTACTGCAGGTAGAGTTCGGAGCCCGCAGGGACCCCCACCGGCCATGTCGCCGCGAGCCCATGCTGGCCCGTGGCGTCCGTGGCAACCGCCAGGACGCTGCCCGGAGGGCTGGGGTTGGGGACCAAGGTGCCACCGTGGAAGGGTGCGAAGTTCAGAGCGGAGACACCGACGATGAGAAAGGCCGCGGCGTTCTCGAGGGCATTGGAGAGCCCCACCTGGACGGTGGTGTTGGCTTCAAGGGATCCGGTGCCGATCAGCATCGGCTCGCCGTACGTTCCTCCCAGGGCCAGGCCAAGATCCGTCCAAGCAGCGGGCTCGTCGGTCGTGATGTCCACCGCGTACAGATAGCCCTCGTTGCCACTACTCGTGAATCGGGTGGAGACATATCCGGTCGACGCGTCCGCTGAGTAGCTTGGAGCGCTCCACCAAGCCAGCTGGTTCAAGCCGACCTCCGGCTGGAAATCCTGCTGCCAGAGCAACGCGCCGTCCTGGGTGCTGAAGCCGCGGATGAAGCTCGACGAGCCGAATCCGGGCGAGCCCCCGTCGATCAACACAGCGTTGTCCGGCGTCACGCTCAGGATGCCAATGAAGCCCGGGATCTCGTCCTCAATCGACCAGCGTGTGCTGCCGTCCGGATTGGCCGCCCACAGGTCGCCGCTCAGCCATGTGCCTGAATAAATGCCGCCGTCGGGCCCCACGGTCGGCGGCACGATGACACCACCAAGGGGGGCTGGCTGAATCTTCCAAACGATGTCACCGTCCGGCGAAAGGGTCTGGACACCGTTCATGCCCCAGCTGAGGACGAGCCGGCCCTGCGGATCAAGCTCGGGCACCGAACCGATGGCCAAGCCAAGCTGGAACCCACTCCAGAGCTGGTCGCCCGAGTAGTCGTACACCGTGAGGCTCGGGCCCGCCCCCGCGTCCGAGGAGTAGGCCGCGTAGAACCGATCGGGCCCGAAGGAGAGACTGGCCTTGCTGGAGACGGTGCTCCAGGGAGCGAAGCTCGTCCAGAGCAGCTGACCATCCGGATTGAGGGCGAAGGCTCCATTCCCGCTCACGATCATGTTGTCGACGCCATAGATGTTCCCGTCAGGACCTACGCCCGGGCCGCACAGAATTTCGCCGGGAGCAAACGGCAGCACGGCCTGCCACTTCACGGTGCCGTCGGGATTCACGGCGAAGACATCCGACGCTCCCGTGTAAAGGGTTCCATCTGCGCCGAAGGTGATCGGGCGCCCCCCTCCGACACCCGGCAGCACCCATTTCAAGGCGCCGTCGGGAGCCAAGGCATAGAGGCGCTTGTCATCGGTTGCATAGATCGTGCCGTCCTGACCAACACCCGTAAACGAGCCGGGGATGTCGGAATCGAACTGGAATCGCCAGCGGAAACGCCCGTCGGGTTGCCGCAAGTTGACGAGCAGGAAGACAGTGTTGCTGATGCCTGAGTCCGTCATCACCAGCACCGTCACGAGGCCCGGGCCAGCGGACTCCGGGACGTAGGCGTGGAGCTCCGTGTCTGACCAGGTGGTCGCGATACAAGGCGCGCCATCCACGAGCACCTGCCCGTTCCCCTGCGTTGCTCCAAAACCGACACCCGTCAGCTCCAGACGGCCGCTCCGTGAGAGCGAGCCAGAAGAGATGCTGTTGATCTGCGGTGCTTGTGCGGCAGCAGCAGCGGGAAGGAAGACCAGCAGCGCAAGACAGGCTGAGGCCAAGAGCTTCGAAGCACGACGCGGGGTGGTGTTCGTCATAAAGCTCCCTGGGAACTGGGGTGGTGTGTGTCTGAAATCATTCTGAGGGGGTGAAACCAAGGGGAACCAAGCTCAGGGCGTCGTGGCGCGTATGCCGTTGGAGAGCGAGAGTCCACCGGGGACAGAAGGGTCCTGAACAACGAACTGGAACCAGGCCTGGGTTCCCGTCGGCAGCCCGCTGGGCCAGTTCGCCTCAAGGTGCAAGCTGCCCGCCGGGTCGGCGAACGTCAGGATCTGGCTCGAGAAGGGCACCGCGTAGATGGTGCCTCCGAAGTAGCTCACGGGCGTCGAGGTGAGTGACAGCCAGAACAGCATGAGACCGTTGGCCGGCGCCTTGGTCAGGTCGAGGGCAGCCACTGAACCGGCGACGAGCGTCCCGCTGCCCACGAGCGTAGGCTGTCCGTTGGCGCCCGGTATCCCACCTCCGAGGTCTGTCCAAGGGTTGGCAGCCTCGCCGATGCTGAAGCTGACGTCCGCCCCGTCGGAGCTGCTCTGGAAACGCTGGTCGAACGCGATCACCCGCACCCGCGTGTCGAAGATGCCAGCCGACGGAGGCAACGTCCATGTAAAGGACGTCGTGCTGGCTGGCAGGTCCTCAGCGAGCACATGCCAGGTATGACCGGCATCGTAGCTGGCCTGGATCGCGAACCCGCGCAAGCCGAGGTCGTCACTCGCCGTCCAGCTGATGGGCACATCCGTGCCCCCGCCGAAGAGCTGCCCCGACTGAGGTGTCAGCATGGCGACCTGGGGTGCTGCATCGCCGACGCGAATGTCGGGCCGAATGGTGAAGGGATCCGAGTAGAACACCTTGTTGCGATTGGATGTGCTTTGCACAACGATCTGCACTCGAGCCGTGTCGGTGCTCACGAAGGGGATCCCCATGGCGGTCCCCGACCCCAGGCAGGACGAGAAGGTGCTCCCCATCGGCACCCGCACATCGTCTGCGTCGAGCACCAGCGACACGTCAAAGGAGCCCAGAGGGCCGGTCAGGCCAGTCGCATCCCAGCACAGGCCCCCGGCGGGGACACCCGCCGTGAACGGGCCAGCGAGATCGGACAGGATGTTCAGCGTGCCCCCAACCTCGCCCGACGGAATCAGCGGGTCGTGAGCATCCCAACCCTCCTGCCCCAGGGTGTCGACAGCCACCACCCGGATGCGAGGGAGCTTGCCGTTGACCGCGAACCCGATATCAGGCACCACCCATTCGTAAGCCTGCTGGGTACCCGGCAGTTCAGCGACCACCTCGATGACTCCGGGGGTGAGCGGTCGCTCGAACTCTATGCGATGACTCACGACGGCGTCGTCGTCGCTAGAGGCCCAGGTGAGGATGACGGTCGAGTCCGGTTCGAACACACTGGAAGGCCTGTTGAGCATCACCCGCGGCGGGTTGTCCGTGGCCACGGGCGGCGTCGTCAGGAAGGGCACCGTGGTCACTCCGGCGGTGGCGCTGTCGCCCTGGCCACCGGGATTGTCGGGAGCATTGGCGCCGCTCGGATGGTTCCACCAGTTGTTGGGCGCATCCATGAGCTGCGACTGCCACTGCACGCCGATACCATTGCCCTCGAAGCTGTTGGCCCCGGTGGCGCCGTCCAGGGCGCCGGGGAGGTTGTTGCTCCAGACACCGACACCGTTGTTGATGAAGCGCGTCTTGCGCACGAAGACATCGTTCTGCGAGCCGAATCCACAGTTGCGGATGATGCTGTTGTCGATGAAGCCCGGGAACGTAATGGAGTTGAAGCGGGCACCGATGTCCCCTCCATCAATGATGCAGTTCTCGAAGCGATGGAACTTCTGGAGACCCTGCCAGGAAACGGCCGGATCGAGTCGCTCGAACACCACGGGATCAGCCGGTGTACCCCGCGCCTTGACGAAGTCGTTGGCACCCCAGAACTGCGCCGCAGGTCCAAGCAAGACACGCACTCCCGGCAGGATGTCGAGACGGCCGGCGCTGTAGAAGCTCTTGATGGCGTAGGGAACGCCGGTGTCGGCCCAGGTCCGGGCGCTCACCTCTCCGCCTATGTCACTGTTGAAGCCGGGATCGGCGAGGATGTAGTTGTTCAGGTTGCCCGTGGTCGGCAGCGAGCTTCCAGGGAGGAAGCCGCCGCCCTGGGCCGGATAGCGGTTGCCCGTGAGGACCACATTCGGCCCCACGTGCACATCGACGTCGGTGAGATTCAGGCCGGCCCCAGCGCTGTTCGTGACGGTGATGTCGTCCAGCCACAAGGGCTGCAAGAAGGTCTGCAAGTTGAACCCATCCTGGGGTGAGAGATCGATGGTCACGTTCTCAAGGAAGGGGACGGCGATGCCGCCGAGGTTGACGTAGGTGTTTCGAAAGGTGGTGTTGGTCAGGCGCAGCGCGCAGCTGCCAATCCACATGAGCGCGTCGTCAAAGCTGCATTGATCGATGTCGAGGAAGGCCGGCTGAGTGGTCGAGCCTCCCGTCCAGAGCGCTCCGCCAGCGACCACGGAGACCCGCCGGAACGAGATCGAGCCCTCGTTGAGAACGTGGACAGCGAGACCCACGATCGCTTCATCCAGGTCGAGATCGCCAAAGACCTCGATGCGATCGAATCCTTGCAGCGTGACGGGTTGCGTCGGCGTCCCCATGCCAAGCAGGCTGCCGTTGACGGTCAGCTTCGCCGTGAGCGCCAGGTCTACCACCACCCCGGGA
Organism: uncultured Phycisphaerales bacterium; assembly: GCA_964537035.1. Classification (GTDB taxonomy): domain Bacteria; phylum Planctomycetota; class B15-G4; order B15-G4; family B15-G4; genus CAZIAK01. Next base: position 167,391 of record CAZIAK010000002.1, read on the forward strand.
TCGACGATGACCGTGCCTCCTTGGACGATCGTTGTGAGGTCCGTGAGCTCGATCGGACTCATGGCCGTGGTCCAGTGCACCGTCTGGCCCGGCCCGGGAAGCGGCGGGCCGGCCGGCAGCTCGCCGACGCTCAGGTTGTCGATCTGGAAGCCACCGAAGAAGTCCTGCTGGCTCTCTGCAGGCGGGATGTAGATGCGCAGCGCGAGTCGCCCGCTCCCTGGCACCGTCGTCCGGACCTCCGACCAGATGTGGGTCTCCGGATCGGGCAGATCAGCCAAGAGCGTGGTGAAGTCACCCACGTCGTCGGCATCAGCTCCTGTGTCTGTCCCTCCAGACGGGGAGTAGCGGATCTCGAGGTGTTCCGAGAAAGGTGGCGACAGGATCCCCGGAATCACGCTCGAGAACATGAATCGCAACTCGTCGCCCGCAGACTGCTCGACGTCAGGGAGGATCGCCCACGAGCTGGCTTCAGACCCGGGGAACTGCCACTGGCTCACGGTCTGGCTCACGTTCAGAGAGTAGTTGCCCTGGTACGAGTAGGCCCAGCGCGTCCAGTCGCCAGAGCTGACAGGGTTGCTCTGATTGCGAAACTCCCAGCCAGCAGAGATCAAGCCGCTAGGGCCGTGCTCGTTGCCAGCCACCAGACCCGCGTTCTCGAAGCCCTCCGTGTAGGGGACCTGAGCGACAGCGGCAGCATCCAGGCCGGCCGTCAGCAACAGGCACAGGGCGGCGAGCAGACGGGGGGAAGTGCGAACGGTTCTCGTTTGAAGAAGCATGGCGAGCTCTCTCTGCAGCGGGGCGATGCAACCGAGGGTCGTTGTGGACCCAGGAGGTTGGACCATGCAGCAAACCAAGGGCCAATCGACTGCAGCATCGGCTGGCGTGCCTTCGAAACGGTTCAAAAACAGCCCGATGGTCCCACTCTGCGACACCCCACCGATTGAGGGGACCCTCAAGGGCGGATGCCGAGCCAGCTTCCCAGGGCATTCCCAGTCTGCATCCTGAGCGAAACGTCCGGTATCTGGACACCATGCCCACCACATCGAGGCGGCGGGTTCAGGTCAGCACGGAGAGGCGGACCTCAGCTGCTCGGATTCGGGTGTGCCCTGGTCTTGGGAGAGCCCCGAGATCCCAGGGCTGACCTGACGAACCCGGTTCAGCGTGGGTGGGCAGCAGCGAAGACCGCGACAGGGCCGGATCCGGGGGCATCCTGCAGAGGTTGCCGGTCTCGGTCACCGAACAGACGGCCTGGGCCTCCATCTCTGCCATGAGAGGCCTGCGTGCTCGTCGAGCCATGGGCCGTCTTGTGGCCTGGTGACTCTCAGGGAGGGGTCCACCTGCTGTGGGAGAGTTCACGTCGATCAGAGATCACCACCGGGTGGCCGGGCGGCGTCTTCGGCAGGAACAGCCTCCACGAGCCTGCCGTACCTGCTCAACGACCCTCTGGCTGGCTCCATCCGACGATAGGTCGAGACGACGAACTCGGAGCAGCCTACTCGGCCTCCCTGAACAGCCAGCGCGGCTCCGAAACCCCGGCCAGCCACGGCAGGCGACAGGCGCGAGAGTTCTGCCCCCGTGCTCCCGGACAAGATCGCCACATGAGAGTCGTCTCCGTTCGGGGGACCATCCGGAGCGAGGAAACCGTCAGGGTTCGAGCACAGCAGGTCATTCACACCGTCCCCGTCCTGATCGTCGACGACGCAGAGGCTCCAGCCGAACTGCCCACCGCCGGACTCTCCTGTGCGACTCCAGACCTGACGTCCATCGGCAGCTGAGTAGACGGACACCATCCCGGCGGCAAGCTGAAGCGAGCTGGCATCGGGGGCCCCCGGCCAGCTCACTGCCAAGTCCTCCAGCCGGTCGCCGGTGACATCGACCAGGCGCTTCAGGCGAGCGTCGGGACCCGCCACCGTCGCGACGTCCCACAGAACCGCCAGAGTCGACCCGTCATGGAGCACCAACCTGGAGTCTCTTGCGAACGACCTCGCCTGGTGCAACACCGCGATGTCGTCGACGCCATCGCCATTGGCATCTCCCGCAAAGCAGGCGGCAAACCACGACGACCCGCTCCTGAGGATCAGCTCAACATCCGCTGCCGCCGAAACCAGGATCACGCCAGTCTCGTGGCCCCCAGCGACCGTTGAGGAGAGCGCACCCGCAGCCAGCCAGGCGCCACCTGCTCGCATCGACGCCGAGAAGTCGAGGGACTGCACATGCCGAAGACCGATGCTCTCCCACTCGCGAACAAGGGCGCCAGATCGATCGACGACGTGAAGGCCGTGATCGGCAATCTGAACACGACACCCATATCCTTGCCACAGGTTCGTAGCCACGGCAATCACAGGCTCTTGCGCGTACCAGCCTGGTGAGATGGAGTTCGACAGCGAGCCGGTGCGGGGGTGGTATCGAGAGAGTGTCTCCAGTGTCCTGCCATCGCGAATGGCCAGGGTCTCGTGCATCACTCCGTCTTCGGCCGAGCGATAGCGCTCGATGGCAGCGAGGTCTTGAACGGTGTCAGCGGCGTCGCCAGGAAAACAGACGATGGCCACAACGGAGGCCGGCACGCTGACGGACGGCCCCAGAGCCGGCGCCTCACCTAGCCCCACCGAGGCAAGACCCATCGTGCACGCGGGCCCGAGTCGCCAGGCTGCACCGAGTAGGAAGCGAAGGACTCGTCTGCACATCTCGAAGGCCCCTGTTGCTGAATGAGGCTCTGGACGAGAGGCTCGTCCCTCAGCCCCGAAGGACGCCTGGAACTCTCACACAAGGCCCGTTCGCCACGGCCCAAAACGGACCTGACGCACACTAGTCCCCAACGCGCATTCCTGCGAGATCGGACGGCCGGGATGGCGCCATGGCCGCCTTCCACAGTCTGGAGACGGGTCTCGGCGTCCTGCACCACGCCTACTCGCGCGCTGCGTGACGCTCAAACGTGCACACGCTGTGGCTCCGGACCGAGCGGCAAGGCCACACGACAAGGCCACACGACAAGGCCGCGCGGCGCGCACCCACCCACTGCTCAGGGCAGCGAGTCAATGATCGCCAACATGTCCGCCTTGCTGACGATGTCCAGCCGCGTATGCGGCGCGGTCACGTCGTCACCGGGGAACACCGCCACGAACGGAATGGAGTGGGCGCCCAGGCTGTTGCGCAGTCTCTCCAGCATGTCTGTACGCGCGCCGTCATGGGTCAGGTCAGCGCGGATACGCACGACGCCTTTGTCTTCGAGGGCCGCCACCACCTGCTCGTCGTCGTAGACGAAGCGCTCGTTGTACTTGCAGTTGGGGCACCAGTTGGCGGTGAAGTCGACCAGCACCGAGCGTCCGGCGTCGAGGTGCTCGGCGAAGAGGGCGGGATCGAACTCCTCCCACTCGGCGGTGCCGTCGGTCTCGAACAGGCTGGGGAACTCGACGAAGGACACACGTCCACCGATGGCGGCGATGCCCAGGGCCACGGCCAGGGTGGCCAGGCGCCGACCCTTGTTCGTGGCCCGCACGCTGAACCGTCCCCACCACCAGCAGCCCAGGCCCACGAAGACCAGGAAGGCCACGGTGAAGAGCATGAGTTCCTGGCGCAAGCTGATCATCAGGTAGATGACCGTGGCCAGGAGCACGAAGCCCATGGCCTGCTTGAAGGTGTCCATCCAGGGCCCGGGTTTGGGGACGATCTTGAGCAGGCCCGGGTTGGCGGTGAGCACCACGTAGGGCAGGGCCATGCCCAGGCCCAGGGCGGTGAAGATGGCGAAGACCACGGGCGCGGGCTGAGCCACGGTCCAGGTCAGGGTCGAGCCCAAGAAGGGGCCGCTGCACGGGGTGGCCAGCACGGTGGCCAGCATGCCCTTGAAGAACGCGTCGCCCAGACCCTCGCGAGGCGCGGCTCCGGCCATCTCGCCGATGCCTGCGGGCACGCCCAGCTCGTACACACCGAACATCGACAGCGAGAAGGCGAAGACCAGGCCGATCATGGCGATGATGAACGGCTGGCTCTGAAACTGCTCGCCCCAGCCCAGGCCGAGCGAGACGGCCAGGGTGGCCAGCACCAGGAAGATGACCAGGATGCCCGCGGCGAACGAGAGCCCCAGGGCCAGGATGCGCTGCTTGTCCTCGCCCGCCTGCTGCACGAACGACAGGATCTTGATCGAGATCACCGGCAGCACGCAGGGCATGACGTTCAGGATCATGCCGGCGATGAAGGCCAGCAGCAGCCACATGCCCAGACCGTGAGTGGTCTCGTCGGCGCGCGGCATGAACTCGGGGAAGCTCACCGCGGCGTACTCTGCGTCGCTGAGGGCGGGCACTGTCTCCGGCGCACGGTCGTGAGCGAGGGCTCCGTCACTCGCGCCGTCGGCGGCGCTGTCCCCGCCCTCGTCCCCGCCCCCGCCCACGGCCTGGCTGCCCTCGAACAGGTCGGTGGGATAGTCGGCAAAGAGCGCGTCGCTCCCCGCACCGGCGTCCGTCGCCTCTTCGTCGTATTGGATGCAGCTGCCGCTGTCCTCACAGGTCAGACCGGCGAGGTGGACGCTGATCTCAGGCGTAGAGCCAGCCTCGTCGAGACGTCCCTCGGCGAAGACCACGATGGTGCCTTCGTGGCCCAGGATGAACGTGCCCGGCTCAGAGATGTCGCTCTGGTCATACTCATGGGGCTCGGGGAAGCGCGCCTTGCTGAAGCTGACCCCGTCGCCGGTGAAGGTGACCACCGTAGGCAAGCCCACCGCGTCCGGGTGGCCGAGCTCGTCGTGGTAGAGGTGCCAGCCGCTGGCGATCCTGACGGTAACGGCGATCTGCACCGTGTCGTCGACGGTGCGGGTGTTCAAGGTCGCCGGAGCCAGGCTGTCGTCCATGCCAGGCAGGCTGAAACCGCTCTGACCTTGGAGCGGCTGCAGGCAAGCGAGAAGGGCGAGGGTCAGCAGTGTGCGGAGAGTGGTCATGGCAGGTCTCTGGACGGAGCGACTCCGTCCGGCGTTGGGTTCGTGCAAGAAACGACGGCCCGCGTTGGCCGGGCTGTGGGTCAGCTGCATCAGCGATCGCTCGGCGCGTAGCGAGGGAGCCAATCATCCAGCTCGGCGCAGGCCGTGAGCAGCGGTTCGCTCCAGCCTGCCCAAGGGTGGCGTGCACCCAGGGTGTGGTCGCCGCCGACGATGGGCACCCTGCGCGACCCGGCCAGCCAGCCTTCGAGGGCCAGGGCCTCGGTCGGGGGCACCACCGTGTCGTCCTCGCCGTGGACGATCAGCGAGGGGATGTCCAGCGACTCGCAGCAAGCCTTCATGTCGAGGGCTTCGGCGTCGTCGAACCAGGGCCGCTTCAAGGGCATGTCCTGCCCGGTGCGGCCGTTGCGGATGATGATCTGATCGTCCCGAGCCAGCTGTTCCAGGGCCACCGCAGGCACGCGCAAGAAGTGCGAGACGCCGTTGAGCGTGACCACTCGGGACAGCCGTGGCTCTTGCGCAGCCGCCAGCAGGGCCACGCCGCCGCCCATGGAGTGGCCCACCACCGCCGCGCCGTGATCGAGGTCGAGCTCCAGGGCTTGCCGATCGGCCCAGAGCGTCTCCAGCACCAACAGCAGATCGTCGGTGTGCCGGCTCACCGTCTGTTCGGCGAACAGGTCGAGTCGGTCGAAGTCTTCGCCGCCCGACGTGCCGTTGTGGCTCAGGTCGAAGAGGGCCACCGCTCGCCCGCCCGCCGCGAGACGCTGGGCCAGGTGCGGAAACATGCCCCACAGACGAAAACCCTTGAAGCCGTGACAGAGCAGGGTCAGAGGCGCACGGCCTCCCGCCGGCTTGTACAGATCGAGGGTCAAGCTGAGCCCGTCGGGGCACAGGATCTGCGTCGTGGTGGTGGTCACGGCGTTCGCTGCGCTCATCGGGGTTTTCTCAGCAAGACCAATCTGCGTGTCTGCCCACCCACGTGGGCGTGGCCCTCGTAGTCGCCCCAGACTCCTGCGATCGTGAGCCCCGCCCCTTGAGCCAGGGCCTTGATCTCGTCGCCGGTGAACAGGCGCACCGACTCGTACCACGTGCGCACCGGCCCGTCCGAGCGCAGCAGGCGGATGGTCTTCTCGACCCGCTGGCAGTCATCGGTCATGGAGCGCTCGACCTCGATCATCATCTCGCCCTCTGTGTCCACGCCCTGGGGCACCAGGTGGTCCCGCACCGTGTCCCGGTCCATGAGGTCGAGAAACACGGCGCCGCCGGGGCTGAGCACACGGGCGATGTCGCTGAGCGTGGCCTGGTGATCGGCGTCGTCCGCGAAGTAGCCGAACGACGAGAAGAGCATGGTCACCGCGTCGAAGGCCCAGTCGCGAAAAGGCAGCCGGCGCATGTCGGCCCGCACAGTGGGCAGGCCAGCCTCTCGCGATTTCAGGGTCAGGTCGGGGGACAGATCGAGGCAGGTCACATGGCAGCGCTCGGCCCGCAGAGCCAGGCTGTGACGCCCGGCCCCCGAGGCCAGATCGAGCAGGCGCTGCTTGTCGCGATCGAAGGACAGGTAGCCCAGCACGGCCTTGATCTCCCGAGCCGCCCCCCGCTCGTCGCGGTGGGGATAGACCTCGAGATAGTCGGCGGTGAAGGCATCGACGTACCAGGGCGTTGCAGTCATGGGAGCATCGTACTCAAGGTGGCGGGCGGCGGTCGCGGGCAGCGACACATCGGCGCGCTCTTTGGATGTCCCGGGGACCCGGCTTTGGTTGCAACTCTTTCCGATTCGGCTCCGCTGCCAGGATCCGAAGAGGGGTCGAACGAGAGAACGGGAGGGGACCGAAGCCGAACCCGTCGTGGAGGCAGCGCTGGGGCCCCGGCGCACCGTCGGCTGGACGGGCCGCCCTGATTCATGGCCCGGATCAGGCGTTTGGCGGGGCATTCTCGCCGTCTGCCACCACCCGCCAGAGGGCCTCCATCTGCTCCAGGGAGGCGTCGTTCAGCCCGTCCCCCAGGGCGGCTTCCAGGGCGGCGAAGCGTCGGCGAAACTTGGCCATGGTGCGGCGCAGGGCGTGCTCGGGGTCGATGTCGAGCTTGCGGGCCACGTTGACCACGGAGAAGAGCACGTCCCCCAGCTCGTCCTCCATGGCCTCTCGCGTCCCGGCTTGGCGGGCCTCTTCGAGCTCGGCCAGCTCTTCGGAGAGCTTGAGCACGGCGCCCTCGGCGTCAGGCCAGTCGAAGCCCGACTTGGCCGCCACCCGACCCAGGCGCTCGGCCCCGGCCAGGGCGGGCAGGTGGCCCGGCACCGCATCGAGCAGCGAGTGGAGCTGGCCGGCACGTTCGCGAGCCTTGCTGGCGTTCCACGAGGCCAGGGCGGCGTCAGCGTCGGCGGCAGACAGATCGCCGAACACATGGGGATGGCGGCGGACCAGCTTCTCGCCGATGCCCGCGGCCACATCTTGCAGTGTGAAGCTGCCCTCGTCCGCACCGATGCGGGACATGAGCAGGATGTTCATCAGCGTGTCGCCCAGCTCTTCGGCCACATGGGCGCTGTCTTGCCGGGCCACGGCGTCCACGGTCTCGGTGGCCTCTTCGAGCAGGTGGGCGGCCATGGTCTGCAAGGTCTGCTTGCGATCCCAGGGACAGCCGTCGTCGTCTCGCAGCCGAAAGACCACTCCCACCAGCTCGGCCAAGCGCTGCACACCACGCGCTTCGGACACGCTCCGGGCCGCGCCCAGGTCGGCGGCAAGCGCGCCGTGGTCTCGCGCAGCCCAGGCTGCCGCCGGGTCGAGGTCTGCTGCGTTGTCGTCGCTCACGAGTTGCGCTCCCCTGAAAGATCTGCCCCTGGGTGACCTGGGCGAGTCGCACCCGAGGGACCTGCGCCTGAAGAGGCTGGACCAGGGGGAGTCGCAGCCACAGACCCTGCGCCTGGAGCAGCCGCGCCCGGGTGCGCCACGGCCCAGGCCCGGGTGAACGGTGCCAGCGAACGCTGCAGGCCGTCGATCAGCGCGCCCACCACGTCCTCGCGGGAGGGGCAGCGATCGCCGAGCTCGCGCTTGAGCGATGTCATCACCCCCGCATCGAAACCGCAGGGCTGGATGGCCTCGAAGTGGCTCAGGTCGGTCTCATGGTTGAAGGCCAGGCCGTGCCAGGTGATCCAGTGCCGGGCCGCCACGCCGATGGAGACCAGCTTCCGTTCGCCGTCGATCCAGACGCCCGTGGCGCCCTCGCGACGGGCTGCGTTCAGCCCGAAGAGCGCACAGGCGTCCATGGCCCCTTGCTCGAGGGCGCGCAGCCAACGGTGCAGATCCCGGGCGCCATCACTCAGGGCCACGATGGGATAGACCACCACCTGCCCGGGCCCGTGGTAGGTGGCCTCGCCACCGCGCTCGACGTCGACCACGGGAAAGCGGTCGTCTCGCAGCCAGCCCTCGGCTGTGCCCCGGCCGGTGGTCAGCACCGGGTCGTGCTCGCAGACCAACAGCGTGTCCGGGCTGCGCTCGGCCTTGCGCTCGGCCACCTGCCGCTCTTGCCGTTCTCGGGCGGTGCCGTAGTCGATCCGTCCCAGATCGATGACCTCGAGCCAGGCGGGGTCGTGAGGCCGAACGGCGGCGTCCGGCCCGGGGCTCAAGAGGCTGCTGACGTGGCCGGGCTCTTGGCCTTCGCCGTCGGCACGAAGATATGGATCGCGTGCCCCTCGACCACGTGGGCGGCCTCCATGAAGGTCTCGCTCAGGGTCGGGTGCGGGTGGACGGTCAGGCCGATGTCCGACACGGTGCCGCCCATCTCGATGCACAACGCCGCCTCGGCGATGAGGTCGCTGGCCTCGTGTCCGCAGACGTGCACGCCGAGCAGGGTGCCATCGCTCGCATCGCTGACGAACTTCACCAGGCCTTCAGGGTGGTTGGTCGAGAGCGCACGACCGTTGGCGGCGAAGGGGAAGCTGCCCACCTTGACGTCGTATCCGGCCTCGCGGGCTGCGGCCTCGCTCAAGCCCACGGTGGCGATCTCAGGGTCGCTGAAGATCGCCGCCGGCATGGCCTTCACGTCGAGGGTGACGTTCTGGCCAACCATGACCTCGGCCGCCACCATGCCCTCCTTGCTGGCCTTGTGCGCCAGGTAAGGAAAGCCGATCACGTCGCCGATGGCGAAGACATCCGGGTTGCTGCTGCGCAACTGGTCGTCGACCACCACGTGGCCCTGCTTGTCGAGCTTCACTCCCACCACATCGAGGCCCAGCCCCTTGGTATTGGGACGGAAGCCCACGGCCACCAGCACCTTGGTCACGGGCACGGACTTCTCGCCCTTGGGCGTCTCGATGGTGGCCTGACCGTCTTTCACGGCGGTCACCTTGCTGGAGGTGAAGACCTTGATCTTGCGCTTCTTCAGGCCCCGCTGAACCACCTTCACCAGCTCGGGGTCCGTGCCCACCAACAGGCTGTCTGCCAGCTCGACGATGGTGACCGCCGCGCCCAGCTTCGACATGTAGGTGCCGATCTCCAGACCCACGATGCCCCCACCGATCACCAACAGGTTCTCGGGGACTTCGGTGAGGTCGAGGGCTTCTTTCGAGGTGAGATAGGTCTCGCCGTCGATCTCCATGCCCGGCAGCTGCACCGCGTGGGCGCCCGTGGCCACCAGCACCTGCTGGGCCTTCACCGACACCTCGCCCTTGCTGGTGCTGACGACCAGCTCGCCAGGGCCGGTGAAGCGAGCGTCGCCCAGCAAGGTCTCGACCCCGTTGCGCTTGAACAGCTCGCCGATGCCGCCGGTGAGCCGCTTCACGATGCCGTCCTTCCAGGTCTTGAGCGTGGGCATGTCGACGGAGACTCCATCGACCTTGATGCCCATGGTGCCCGCGCCCTTGATCGACTCGACCAGCGATCCCGCAGAGATCATGGCCTTGCTGGGGATGCAGCCGTAGTTCAGGCACACGCCGCCGATGCGATCACGGTCGATGACCAGCACGTCCTTGCCCAGCTGGGCCAGGCGAATGGCGGCGACGTACCCGCCGGGGCCGGCGCCAATGACGACGACGTCTGCGGTCTTGACCTTGTCGGAGGAGCTCATGGCGTGTCCTGGTGTGGCTTGCTGTGGCTTGTGTGTCCTGCACGCCCCGGGCGGTCCGGAGCTGTGAAGGAACGGGGTCGGTCAGAGGGGGAAGGCGCCGGTGGCCTTGCCCTCGGGGTCGGCGTCGAGCACCGCGTCGCGCTGCTGTGCGATGTGCGCCGGAGTCTCTGCGTAGACGTCGCTGAACAGGGTGTCGACGGTGGGCGCCGGGCTGGCTTCGGCCACGGCGATGGCTTCGTTCACCGCCTCCTTCGCCCAGGACTCGATCTCGTCGTCGAGGCTGGCGTCGATGAGCCCCCTGTCGGTGAGGAAGACCCGGTAGCGCTCGATGGGGTCCTTGGCCATCCAATCTTGGTGGGCCGCGGCATCGCGATAGCGGGTGGGGTCGTCTGAGCTGCTGTGACCCTCTTGCCGATAGGTGATCGCCTCGATCAGGGTCGGCCCGTCACCGTTGCGTGCCCGGGCCACGGCCTCGCGGGAGGCCTGGAACACGGCCAGCACGTCGTTGCCATCGACAGCGACACCGGGCATGCCGTAGCCCACGGCCTTGGCGGCGATGCCGTCGCTGGCGGTCTGCTTCGAGAACGGCACCGAGATCGCGAACTGGTTGTTCTGGCAGAGGAAGATACAGGGGACCTTGTGCACCGCGCCGATGGTCAAGGCCGCGTGGAAGTCGGTGCTGGAGGTGGCGCCATCGCCCATGTAGCCCATGACCGCCGTGCGGTCGCCACGAATCTTTGCCGCCCAGGCCGCACCCATGGCCTGCAGGATCTGCGTGCCGATGACCGAGCTCAGGGTGAGGTAATGGTGCTCAGCCGAGCCGAAGTGGCAGGGCATGTTGCGCCCGTGGGTCGGATCGAGGGCGCAGCCCACCAGCTGGGCCATGTACTTCTCGAGAGAGTAGCCGCGCATCAACAGCACCGCGCCTTCGCGCAGGGCCGGGAAGACCCAGTCGTCTCTGTCCATGGCGGCGCCGCTGCCCACGGTGGCCGCCTCTTGCCCGCGACAGGTGCCGTAGAAGCCGATGCGCCCCTGCCGTTGCAGGGCCAGCATGCGCACGTCGATGGCACGGGTCCGCACCATGTGCCGATAGAGTTCGACGAACTGCTCGTCGCTCAGGTCGGGCACATGGTTGTCGTTCACTTGGCCGTCGGGTGAAACGATCTGCAGCACATCGACAGGCATCGCGGTCTCAGCTCTCCAGCAACATGAGCGGCGGGTTCTCGAGCAGCTCCTTGAGCACGTTCATGAAGCGCGCGCCCACGGCACCATCGACGACCCGGTGATCGAGGCTGATCGACAGGTACATGATGTCGCGCACGACGATCTCGCCGTCGACCACCCAGGGCCGTTGACGAATGGCGTGCACACCCAGGATGGCCACCTCGGGAACATTGATCACGGGCGTGGCCAGCAAGCCGCCGATGTTGCCCGCGTTGGTGATGGTGAAGGTGCCACCGCCCACGTCGTCCGGGCGGGTCTTGCCATCGCGAGCACGATCGGCCAGCTCGGTGACCTCGGCAGCGGTCTGCAGCATGGTCTTGGTGTCAGCGTTGCGCACCACGGGGACGATCAGGCCGTTGGGCGTGTCGACAGCCACACCCATGTTGATCGCGCCGTGATAGACCAGCTCGTTCGCAGCCTCGTCGAGAGAGCTGTTCAGGATCGGGAACTGCCGCAGCCCCGCACACACCGCCTTGATGATGAAGGGCAGGTAGGTGAGCTTCACACCCCGCTCGGCGGCGTGCCCCTTGGCACCCTTGCGCAAGGTCACCAGCTCGGTGACGTCGATCTCTTCGACGTAGGTGAAGTGCGCGGCGGTCTGCTTGGCCAGACGCATCTGGGCGGCGATGCGCTTGCGCATGCCACGGAGCGGTACCCGCTCGTCCCCCTGAATGGCCACCACCTTCGGCGACGGCAGAGGAGCCACAGGAGCTGGCGGAGTGGGCACGGACTGGCCCGGCGTCGCCACAGGCGCCGGAGTGGCGGCAACGCTGGCGGCGCTGGCAGAAGCGCCCGCGGTCCCAGCCGCCTTGACGTCGGCCATGGTCACCCGGCCGCTGGGGCCCGTACCTTCGACCGTGGCGATGTGGACGCCAGACTCGCGAGCCAGGCGACGAACCGCCGGGGCCGCTCGCACTCGGCGGGTGCCATCGTCGCGAGAGGGCAGCCCTGTGTCGGACAGGGTGCTCGCCCGATCGGCGGTGGCCAGGGTTGCAGTGCCGCCTGAAGCGGCGGTCGCCGTGGCAGGAGCCGGGCTCGCTGCGGCCGCAGGAGTCGCGGCGGCGCTGGGAGCGCCGTGGCCATGGCTGGCCCGCCCGGGCGCACCTCCCACCGCACCGAGGATGAGCAACACATCGCCGACGGGGACGGTCGCGCCCTCTTCGTGCAGCAGCTTCAGCACCTTGCCGTCGACCGGCGAACCGATCTCGACCGTGGCCTTGTCGGTCATCACCTCGAGCATGGGCTGGTCTTCGCTGACGCTGTCGCCCTCGCCCACCAGCCACTGGGTGATCTCGCCTTCAGCCACGCCCTCTCCGATATCCGGCAAGGAGAAGTTGACCTCCTCGAGGCCGTCGCCGCCCGCGCTCGGCGCAGGGGCTGCAGCCGGTGCCGGTGCAGCAACCGGTGCAGCAGCAGGCGCTGCCGCGGGGGACGCGCTCTGGGCTGCGCCCGCCTCGCCGTCGGCCAGCACGATGATCACGCTGCCCACGGGCACCGTGTCGCCCTCGGCGGCCTTCAGCTCGACGATGGTCCCCGTCACCGGGGCGCCGATCTCGACCGTGGCCTTGTCGGTCATGACCTCGACCATGACCTGGTCTTCGATCACGGCTTCACCTGCCTCGACCTTCCAGGAGATGATCTCTCCCTCGGCCACACCCTCGCCGATGTCCGGCATCTTGAAATCGATGGTCTGCATGTCGTTTGCGATCTCCGTCTGGTGACTGATGGTCACCAGGCCATGACGTCTTCGATGGCCTTGAGCACACGACCCGCGTGGGGCATGTAGACGTGCTCGAGGGTGAACGGGAAGGGCGTGTCGAATCCGGCGACGCGCTTGATGGGAGCCTCCAGCACGTCGATGGCCTTCTCGGCCACGATGGCTGACAGCTCGCTGGAGAAGCCACAGAAACGGGGCGCCTCTTGCAGGGTGATCATGCGGCCGGTCTTGGTGACCGAGGCCAGCAGTGCGGGCTCGTCGAGAGGCAGCAAGGTGCGCAGGTCGAGCACCTCGACCGACCAACCCTTGGCCTCGGCTTGCTCGGCGGCCTCGAGGGCCAGACCCACCATGGCGCCGTAGCAGGTCACGGTGACATCGGTGCCCTCGCGAGCCACCGCCGCCTTGCCCAGTTCGACGATGTAGTCGTCGTCTGGCACCTCGCCCTTGGGCGCGCGATAGATGCGCTTGGGCTCGAGAAACAGCACCGGGTCCGGGCTGCGAATGGCCGCCTTGAGCAGGCCCTTGCAGTCGTAGGGATCAGCGGGCACCACCACAACCAGCCCCGGTGTGTGGGTGAAGTACGCCTCAGGGCTCTGGCTGTGATACAGCCCGCCACGAATGCCACCGCCGAACGGCGTGCGAATCACCATGGGGCAGGTGAACTGGGCACCCGAGCGATAGCGCATCTTGGCCACCTCTGAGGTGATCTGGTCAAAGGCAGGCCAGATGAAGTCGCTGAACTGAATCTCGGGGACGGGCTTGAGGCCATAGAGCGCCATGCCTACCGCAGAACCGATGATGCCCGACTCGGAGAGGGGCGTGTCGATCACGCGGTCCTCGCCGAACTCATCGACCAGGTCGGCCGTGCAGCGGAACACCCCCCCGTTGACACCCACATCCTCGCCCAAAACGACGACGTCCTGATCTGCGCGCATCTCTTCGCGCAGGGCGTCGTTGACCGCCTGGACCATGGTGATCTCTGCCATGAGAACTGCTTCCTCCGGATGGCCGCCGAGGCGACCGGTGTGGATGGGTGATGTGGTGGTTTCTTGGCAGCTCTCCGTCGACGGAGAGCCGGTGCTGTCAATCGAGAGTCAGAGCGGGAAGGCCGCGTCGGGATCGGGCTCGTGCCCTGTGCCCTCGGTCTCGACCAACTGCTCGTACTGGTCACGAAGATGGGGCGGCACCTTGGCCAGCACATCCGTGAAGAGGGTCTCGAGGCTTGGCTGCTCCGCGGCCTCGGCGATCTTGATGGCCGTGTTCATCTCCTCCTTGCGCCGCTCGATCAGCTCGTTCTCTAGAGCCTCGGACCACAGGTCGCCCAGCTCGAGGTACTTGCGAAAACGAAGGATCGGGTCGCGGTTGAGCCACTCGTCCGCCTGGTTGCCCCGGTAGCGGGTGGGGTCGTCGCTGCTGCTGTGAGGCCCGCGTCGGTAGGTCATCATCTCGATCAGGGTGGGACCGTCGCCCGCCCGGGCCCGGTCGGCCGCGTCGGTGCAGGCCCGGTAGACGGCCAGCACGTCGTTGCCGTCCACGCGCACGCCCGGCATGCCATAGGCGGCGCCCTTGGCAGCGATGGTCTTGGAGGCGGTCTGCTTCTCGATGGGCACCGAGATGGCCCACTGGTTGTTGCTGCACAAGAACAGCACCGGCGCCTTGGTCACCCCCGCCAGGTTCAGGCCGGAGTGGAAGTCGTTGCTGCTCGTACCACCGTCGCCGAACATCACCGCCACCAGGTTCTTCTTGCCCTTCAGCTGCATGGCCATGCCCGTGCCGGTGGCCTGCACGATATGGGTGCCGATGGGGCTGCTGATGGAGACGATGTTGAGGTCGCTGAACGCGTAGTGCACCGGCATCTGCCGGCCCTTGCACAGGTCAGCGTCGTTGCCGAAGCAGTTGGCCACCAGATGCTCGATCTTCGCGCCGCGCATCATGAACAGGCCCGGCGCCCGGTAGGACGGGTAGACCCAGTCGTCCCCCTCAAGAGCCAGGGCCGAACCCACCTGCGCCGCCTCTTCGCCCGTGGACGGCACGTAGAAGCCGATGCGTCCCTGGCGCTGCAGGTTGATCATGCGCTCGTCGAGCAGCCGGGTGGCCATCATCGACTCGTACATCGAGATCAGGAAGTCGGGCTCCAGGCCCGGGTCGTTGTCCTCGTGGACCTGACCGCTCTCGCTGATGATCTGGAGCATGTCGGTGCTGGTCATCGGGTCCTCCCGGTTGTCTCGTCGTGAAGAGCTCGGCGCTCTTCGAAGACCGCCCGGATGGCGAACTCGCCAGCGCGATACGAGCTGCGCACCAGGGGGCCAGACGCCACGTAGCGAAAACCGAGGGCCTCACCCTCGACGCGCCAGGCGTCAAATTCGTCGGGGCTGGCATACCGCACCACCGGGTGGTGGTTGCGGCTCGGCGCCAGGTACTGCCCAAAGGTCAAGAAGTCGACGCCAGCCTCGCGCAGCGCGCCCATGGCCGCTCGCACCTCGCCGGGCTCTTCGCCCAGGCCAAGCATGAGCGAGGACTTGGTCAGCCGGGTGGGATCGAGCTGCTTCACCCGAGCCAGCAGGTTCAGGGTCTGCTCGTAACCAGCGCGCGGGTCGCGCACGGGGCGGGTCAGTCGCTCGACGGTCTCGAGGTTCTGCGCCACCACGTCGGGCTTGCTCTCGAGCAGCGTGGCCAGAGACTCGTCGTTGCCAGTGAAGTCGGGGATCAGCACCTCGACCAGAGTCTGCGGGTTGCGCTCGCGGATGGCCTGGACGCAGGCAGCGAAGTGAGCCGCGCCCCCATCGGGCAGATCGTCCCGGTCGACAGACGTGAGCACCACGTAGTCGAGGTCCATGAGCTCGACGCTCTCTGCGGAGCGGGCGGGCTCGTCGGGGTCGAGGGGCGTCCCCAGGCGGGCGGTCTTCACCGCGCAGAACGAGCAGGCACGGGTGCAGGTGTCACCCATGAGCATGAGCGTGGCCGTGCCGCCACCCCAGCACTCTTCAACGTTGGGGCAGTGGGCCTCTTCGCAGACGGTGTGCAGGCCGCGAGCCTTCAACTGGGACTTCAGCGCGGTGTACTTCGCCCCGCCCGGGGGACGGATCTTGAGCCAGGACGGCTTGGCGCCCGGCGAGGGCGCAGCGGAGCTGGTCTCGGTCTGCAGGTCTGCCACGGGTCTCTGCTGAAAGCGGCTGAAATCGGCCGAAAGGGATCGTAGGGGGTGCTGAGAGGCCCTGAACACGAAGAAGGGCCGTCAGGGATCGCTCCCTGTGTCGACCCTGGGAGGGCCCACACGACGGTTCTTGCATGGCAGAACGCGGCCCATCCTTATACCCCGATGGGGGTTTGGAATCACGCCCAGGCCGCCATGACTCGCCCATGACGACGCTCGCCCCGGGCTGCGCCCAGCGAGGAGGCACGGCCCGGGGCGAAACACCCGCCATGGAGGTCTTCTGAGGGGGGTCAGCGGGGCAATCGAGGAGCCCGCAGTCCGCTGATGAGATCGACCTCTTGGGGCGACCACTGCTCGATCAGATCGGCGGCGTGGGCATGGACATCGCCCACGTCCACGAAGCTCACCTGCTCGGCGGTCACTGCGGCGAGGTCGCCAGCCGGTTGAGCCGTCACACCGGCAGCGACGGCGCGAGCCAGGGCTGCCTGGGCCGTTGGCCCATCGATGGTCTCTGGCAGCGCCGGCAGATCGAAGTAGATCGGCAGGGTGGACAGGTCGAGATCGACCGAGCCTTGAACATTGCGCTCGGCGGGGAGCAGCGCCACCAGGTACCCCGACTCGTGACCGGTGTTGATGCGCTCAACAGTCTGGTCCCCCACGAACAGCACGGGCTCGGCGGTCTGGCGGGGATGGATCAGGGTCAGATCAGAGACCTCCAGCACGAGCAGCAGGCCCGCGTCGTAGCTGGCCCGGTCAGCATCCCACCAGTGGGTGAAAGGCTCGTTGGTCACAAAGGGCCGGGCATGAACCACGGTGACCACCGCGTCCATGCCCGTGTCGGGCAGGGGCGGCGGGCCATCGGTCACGAGCAGCGAAGAGACGGCGGTCACGCCACCGGCCAGCAGGCCCAGGGCGAGTACAGCGACAACAACATTCTTCATGGACAGGTTCATGTGTCTGCGTCTCAGTCGTTGGTGAAAGCGAGGTCGTCGATGCCGAGGCGGCCCTGGGGGCTACCGGAAGACGGCCCGAACTTCAGGGTCACGGTGGCCAGGTCGGTGAGGTCGATCCCGGAGCCGTCGGCTTCAAAATCGCTCAGCCGCATGCGCAGGGTCTCGAACTCGTTGTTCCAGCCGGTGCCGATGCCGCAACCCGTGCGTTGGTAGGGCTCTTCGACGCCCCCACCGTAGCTGCCCACGTTGATCGTCGACGTGGTGCCTGAGCCGTCGGCCAGCTCGACGGAGAAGGTCAGGTCTTCCAACGCGAGATTGGTGAGACCGTCGCGGGTCACCTGGCAAGCCCTCATCGTCAAGGAGTCGAAGCCGCTGGCGTCCTGGCCCGCTGCCACGATCTCATAGGCGATCTCCAGATCGACGTTGTTGTACTGGAACACGGCGCCCCTCGTGGTGTCATTGGAGCGGGCGTAGGTCATCCCGTTCATCAGCGCACCATTGTCGGTGAAGTTGCTGTCCGGATCGTTGAGGACGCCCTCGCCGAGCCCCAGCACCGTCGACGTGACCGTGCCGCCAGAGCTCGAGACCGTGATCTGGTTGTTGGTCTGGAAGTCGTCGATGACGAAGGCGTCCACGCTGCCCCCGCGGTATTGCAAGTCGACCACCACGCAGGGGTTGGTATCCGGTGCGCCGATAGGGTGGAAGCTCTCCCACTGCCGCCACAGGAAGTCCTGGGCGGGGATGTTGCCCAAGGCGTGATGCTTGATCAGGGGCAGGGCGTAGCCGAGCTGCACGAGGTGTGTATCCGGCTTGCCCACCAGGCAGGGGCCACTGGCCACTGAGCCCGATGAGTTGTGGAAGTCACCGTGGCCCACACCGTGGAGCGAGATGGCTGCCCGCTTCTCCTCGGCCCGATCATGGATGTGCAACGGCTGGGCGATATCACTGCTGGCGCAGCCATTCACGTCAGCATCTGCACCTGCCACCCACACGTGGTAGTTGGCATCGTGAGGGTCGGTCTGCGCCGGTCCCAGGAAGTCCGTGGGCGCCATGCTGGTGACCAGCTGGATGTCCTCCAGGGCGTAGTGCTTGGGCACCCAGTCGCCGTCGAAGATGCGGTCGTAGGCACGAGCCACGCCCTCGCCGCCCCGGCTGTGGCCGAGCCAGGTCATCTGCTCGACCTCGATGTGGCCCAGAAGGGCACCGCCCTCGATGGTGGCCAGGCGTCCCAGGAAGAAGTCGGTGTTGGTCAGGGTCGTGGTGGACGCCGTCTCGATGCCCGGGCCCGTGTTGTTCTGGTGGCTCATGACCACGAAGCCGTAGCTGGCCAGGTGAAAACCGAGGTGGTCGTACCACTGGTAGTTGTGCCCGTTGCCGTGGCTGATCACGACCAGGGGCAGGCGGCCCATGTTGGCGATGTCGGTTGGGTAGAACAGGTTCTGCCCCAAGAAGGTCCCGCCAGAGTAGAGGGCCTCGGTGACCGCCAGGGGGCCGGGCGCTGTCGTGTCGCTCACCACGTAGAGGCCAGACTCATCGCCGAAGCCGTCGATCAGGTCAGCGGCGTCGAGCAGGCCGTCGCGGTTGAGGTCGACGACCACGTCGTAGCCCACTCCCAGGCCCACCCCGGCGTCGCCGCTCAGGGTGCCCGTATCCACGGTGAAGGTGTTGGCCGTGATCGAGCCCGCCACGAAGGTGGCCACCTCGGCGCCGTCGCCGGTCAGATCGACGAGGCTGGGGTCAGCCTGCCACTCGCTGGCGGTCTTGGACGCGACCACGTAGACGTCAGCGGTCACGCCGACCACAGCAGGGTGGCGCGACGGATCGACGCCGACGCTCACCGCCGAGCCCTCGTTGAAGGCGCGCACGAACTCGAAGTTCGGGTAGGCGCCCAGGGGGTTGCCCGCGAGCTCGACGCCGCGTTCACCAATGGTCACGGACACACCGGCGGTGTAGCTGAACTGGGCAGCCGTGGGACCGTCTGCCACCGCACCCAGCCCATAAAAGGTCAGGCCCAGCAGACTCGGGTCCGAAGGCGTGATGATCGCGAAGTCGAGGCTGCCGTTGCCTGGCACCAGACCCAGGTTGATCAAGGTCAGCGCGGGCGTGAAGCCCAGCTCAAGACTCTGCCCGAACAGCTGCGTGGGACCGGGATCAACGTCGAGCAACAGGTAGCCCGTGACATTGGGAGTTCCGGTGAGAGACCAGTTCATGGTCGTGCCCGGCGCCTTGTTGACGTTCTGTTGGCCGTCGATCGTCAGGTCAGCCGCAAAGGCCGAGCTGCACAATCCAGACGCGAGCGCGACGGAGCGAAGTATGGGGTGCGTCAAGATGTCTCATTCCGCAGAGGGGAGAGTGTCGCCCCGGAGACTAACGCGATTTCTGAAAACCGTCATGCCCCGTGCCCGAACATTCGCTGTTCGGACACGGGGCATGGGGACATCAGGTGGGGTGGCAGGTGCCTCAGCAGCAGACCCGCCGTCTCTCTCGTTCAGTCAGAAATGCGCAGTCTCAGGGCGTTGCTGAGCGAGGTGCCAGCTGTCGCAGTGCCGTCGACCACCAGCTGTTGCACGTAGCCCGCCAGCCCCGGACCCACACCCATGGGGAAGCTCGTAGGCATGGCCAGGGGCATGGTCATGGCGCCAGCGCCATCGGTGGCACCGGTCAGCAACACGAAGCCGAAACCAGGCGTGGGGTCAGCGACCAGCGTGCCACCCTTGAACGGGATCGCCGTGGCGTTGAGGCTCACGATCATCGCGGTCATGGCGCTACTCGGAGCGTTGGTCAGGTCGAGACTCAACACCTCGTTCAGCGCGGTGTGGCCCGTGCCGGTCAGCAGGGGGTCACCGAGGGCGCCGCCGCTGGCCGAGCCCAGATCACTCCACTGCGGGCCGAAGTTGCTGTAGATCCAGTTGGTCGTGCCACCAGCGTTGCCCACAGCCAACTCAAGCGTGTTCATGATCGGCGCACCACTGACCGGGTCTGCGTAGTTGGCCACGTCGGCCAGGGCCACAGAGCGGGAGTTGCCTCCGTCGATCACGCCAGCACCGTTGGTCATCTTGAGGAAACCACCAGGGGCAGCCATGGGATCTGCCTGGGTCGCCAGGTAGATGGAGTTGTCTTGGTCGCGGTTGGCGAAGACCAGATCGGGATCACCGTCCCCTTCCAGGTCACCGATGGCGGCGTCGTAGCTGTCAGCCATCTGACCGTCGAGGGCCGAACCCGTGACCGTGGCGAAGGCCAGGATGCCCAGCTCGACGGTGGCGTTGCGGTAGAGAGCGTTGGCCTGGTTCCGGTTGGCGGCGACCACATCCAGGTCGCCATCGTTGTCCAGGTCACCGATGGCCAGGCCATAGCTGGTGCTGGGAGTACCAGAGGAGTCCAGGTTGCCCGTGGAGAAGACGCCTTCGACGCCGCCCTGCAGACCCGCCTGGTTGAGGAAGTAGTAGTTCTTCGCGCCGGTGCTGTTGGCCACGATCACGTCCTGGTCACCATCGCCATCGAGGTCAGCGATCATCACCGTCCGACTCCCGTCGGCGAAGGTGCTGATGCGAGTGGTGGTGTCCCGAACGAAGGTGCCGTCGCCGTTGCCCAGGTAGACGTCGTTGTTCTCGTAGCGATTGACCACCACGAGGTCGGCCGAACCGTCGCCGTCCAGATCACCGATGGCCACGTCGTACGACTGGTGCAGCTCGGTTTCGATGCCGCTGACCACCGTGGTGAACATGCCCGCCTGGTTGTCCGGCGCCGCGCTCAGGTTCAGCAGGACGGTGTTGGCGTCGCCGTTGCCGTTGGCGATCACCGCGTCCTCGTCACCGTCACCATCGAGGTCGCCGAAGGCCATGCCCTTGGCCCGGCTGGTACCCAGGAGGGCGTTGCCGGGGGTGGTGTCCTTGTTGAACACGCCGCCGCCCTGGTTCGCGTAGACCGCGTTGGGGCCAGCGTAGTTGAGCTCGAAGTAGTCGAGGTCACCATCGTTGTCGTAGTCGACCCAGGCCACGCGCCGGGTGTTGGCGGTGGTGGTGGACACGTCCGTGCCCCCGTCATTGACGAAGACCACGTTCTGGGTGTTCTGGGCCAGGGTCGGGACAGTCAGTCCGACGACCAGGAGAGATGTCATGAGGTTGCGCATGGCAGGACTCGAAATCGGGTGGAGAGAAGGAGAGAGAGGATGATTCGGGAGAGAACCGCGTTCTGCGGGCGAAGAGCCGCAGGGCCACTCTTGGCCGTTCCTGCGATTGATGCCCCTTTGCAGGGACGATGAAGTTCAATAGAGAGGATCTGCCCGCTCAGCTCCGCAGCTGGGGACGTAGCAGAGACTACTACGCCCCCCTGCCGGCGCTGAAGATATATGGATGTATCTTGATTTCTTCTCCAGTTGCCGGATCGGCTGCCGCAGCCTGCCCCGCCAGACTGGCCATGGACAGAGCCTCACGGCCCTTCCAGGATGTCGCGCCATGAGCCCTCAACCACCAGCCCACCCCGAAGAACTGGCCCTGGTCGGTGGCGGCCATGCCCACGCCGTCGTGTTGCGAGAGTTGGCCCTCAGGCCCCTAGCGGGAGCCCGCATCACCCTCATCGCCGCGGCCATCCACACCCCCTACTCGGGGATGCTGCCGGGCATGATCGCCGGGCACTACAGCTTCGACGCCGCCCACATCGACCTCCAGCCCCTGGCCCGAGCCGCCGGGGTGCGCCTCATCCGGGACGCCATCACCGGCATCTCCCCGGGCGAGCGCCTGGTGACCTTCGCCGAACGCCCTCCCCTACCTTATGACGTGGTCTCCCTGGATGTGGGCTCCACCCCGTCCATGGACACGGTGCCCGGCGCCCGAGAGCACACCCTGCCGGTGAAGCCCATCGCACGCTTCCTGCCCCGCTGGGACGAGCTGCACCGCCGGGTGCTGGCGAGCAGCGAGCCCGTGCACCTGGCCACCGTAGGCGCCGGTGCTGGCGGGGTTGAGCTGACCCTGGCCGTGCACCACCGGCTCACCAACGCCCTCGCCGCCCAGGGACGCTCTGCCCAGAACCTCTCCTGCCACCTCTTCTTTGGCTCGGCTGAGATCCTGCCCACCCATCCGCCCCGGTTGCGCCGCCTGCTCACCAAGATCTTGAGGCAGCGGGGCATCACCCTGCATCCGTCCACGCGCATCGCCTCCGTCGAGGCGGAGGCCCTGGTCGCCGCCGACGGGCAGAGGCACCGGGCCGACGAGGTACTCTGGGTCACCCAGGCCGGGGCCGCGCCCTGGATCGCCGCCTCGGGCCTGACCACAGACCCCGCAGGCTTCCTCGCCGTGGATGCCTGCCTGCGATCGGTCTCCCACCCCGAGGTCTTCGCCGCGGGGGATGTGGCCGCCGTGCTCCCCCACCCCAGGGAGAAGGCCGGCGTCTTTGCCGTGCGCCAGGGCCCGCCGCTGACCGAGAACCTGCGCCGGGTGATGTCCGGAAACAGCCCCGAACCCTTCGAGCCCCAGCGACGCTTTCTCACCATCGTCTCCACCGGCGATCGCTTCGCCGTGGCCAGCCGGGGATCGTGGTCGCTCAAGGGTCGGCTCATGTGGCGCTGGAAGGACCAGATCGACCGCCGCTTCATGGCCCTCTTCTCCCGACTGCCCCAACCTGCGGGGTCTGACGGCCCGGGCCTGCCACTGGTTGAGCAGCTCTCTGCGAGCGGCGCTGGTGCGTCTTCGCCCGGTCAGCCGGTCACACTGCGTGCTGCGTTCCTGCTGCGTCCGCCGGTGGATGACCCCTGGACCTTCGGGCGCATCGCCGCCACCCACGCACTGGGCGCGCTTCTGGCCAGGGGCGGCCGTCCACGGGGGGCCCACCTCACCGTCTGTCTGCCGGGGAGCCAGAGCAGGGCCAACGACCTGACCCTCGGGCAGATCGAGGCCGGCACCAGAGCAGTTCTCGCTGACCACGAAGCGACCCTGACCTCGGGCGACCCGGTCTACGGCGACGACTTCAGCGTGACCCTGGGCGTCGAGGGCGTCGCCGACGGCGCCAGCGATGATGTCATCGGTGACGGTCCGGCAGAGACCCGACCGGCCCCCGCGCTCGGTGACATCGTCCTGCTCACCCAGCCCCTGGGCAGCGGGTTGATCCTCGAGGCCGCGTACCGGGGACAGGCCATGGGCCGCTGGGTTCTCGATGCCCTGTGGGCCATGGAGCGCTCCGTGGCCAGCGCCGTCGCCAGCGCCACCGAGCACGGTGCCAGCGCTTTCACCATGATCGATCAAAGAGGCCTGGCGGGAGGCCTCGTCGAGCTGCTCGACGGCACGGGGCTGGGAGCGCAGATCGCTGTGCAGCAAGTACCCCTGCTCGACGGGGCGTTGCAGCTCTCCAGAAACTCTCCACCGGTCGCTCTTTCGGAGAGCAACCGCCGCGCCTTCGGTGCAGAGGTGCAACCCGATCCCACGGCCAGCGACACGGTTCTCGCCACTGGCGAAGTGCTCTTCGATCCCCAGCTCTCCGGCGGGCTGCTGCTGACCATCCCCCACGAGCGGGCGGACGATTGCCTGGCAGAGCTGCATGCTAGAGGTGACACCGAGGCGGCGATCATAGGCGCTGTCATTGCGAGGCCGTCGCCCAGCGCGGCAGGAGGCCCGACGATCGTGCTCAGCAAGCACTGAGCGAGGCCCGGGCAAGGCACACCGCTCTCATGGGGCCGAGACACGACCTCGTTCAGAAGCGGCCCTGCAACTCTACATTGCCCCCGGACAGCACCAGCCCCAGGCGCGGCAGGCCGGGCAGGGCCTTGAACTCGTCGGTGAGCACGGCGGCCAGCACCGTGGCCGCGCTGGGCTCCACCAGCAACTTCGCCCGCAACCAGAGCAGCTCCATGGCAGCGCGGATCTGCGCATCGCTCACGGTGATGATGCGCTCCACGTGATCGCGGATGATCGGCCAGGTGAGCTCGCCCAGGCTGGTCAGCAGTCCGTCGGCGATGGTGTCCGGGCCGGTCTGCAAGATCCGACGGCCCGCGGCCAGGGAGCGCGCAGCGTCGTCGGCACCTTGCGGTTCTGCTGCAAAGACCCGGGGCCGTGGGCTCTTGCTCGTGGCCGCCAAGCACGTGCCCGACAACAGCCCGCCCCCACCCACGGGCGTGAGCAGCCCCGCCAGGTCGTCCACCTGATCGAGCAGCTCCAGCGCGGCGGTGCCCTGGCCAGCGATGACGTGGGCGTTGTCATAGGGATGGATGAACGTGGCCCCGGTCTCTGCCATGACCACAGCGGCCGTGGTCTCCCGCGCCTCCAGCGTGGGCTCACACAGGGTGACCGTCGCGCCGTAGCCCCGCACCGCCGCCTGCTTCACTGGGGGCGCGTTGCTGGGCATGACCACGTAGGCTGGCAGTCCGGCCATGCGCGCTGCCAAGGCCAGGGCCTGCGCGTGATTGCCCGAGCTGTGGGTCACCACGCCTCGGGCCGCCACCGACCGATCGAGCTGGGACACGGCGTGAGCGGCGCCGCGAAACTTGAACGCTCCCACCTTCTGCCACTGCTCGCACTTGAAGAACAGCTGCCGCCCGGCCAGCTTGTCGAGAGTGGCGCAGGTCATCACCGGCGTCACATGGGCGAGCCCGGCGATGCGCGCGGCCGCTGCTTGCACCGACGAGAGGTCGAGGGCCTGTGGCGGGCCGCTCATGGCGCCCCGGTCGCTCGCAGCAGCAACGGCCGCACCGGCAACAACGGCCGTCGCACCAGAGAGAGCATCACTCAGGACTCGAACGCCGCGGACACAACGGCCCGGGCTTCGTCCTGAATCGCGGCCAGATGCTCTGCGCCCAGGAACGACTCGGCGTAGATCTTGTAGACGTCTTCGGTCCCCGAGGGACGGGCGGCGAACCAGCCGTTCTCGGTGACCACCTTCAGCCCGCCGATGGCCGCGTCGTTGCCCGGCGCCCGGGTCAACTTGGCCTGAATCGGCTCGCCCGCCAGGTCGGTGGCCTGCACCTGCTCGGGAGAGAGGGCCTTGAGCTTGGCCTTCTGCTCGACCGTCGCCGGCGCATCGATGCGCTCATACACCGGCCGCCCGAAGCGTTCAGTGAGCGACTCGTAGAGCTGGCCCGGGTCGTTGCCCGTGACCGCGGTGAGCTCCGCGGCGAGCAGGTCGAGCAGGATGCCGTCCTTGTCGGTGGTCCAGGTGCTGCCGTCACGGCGCAAGAACGACGCGCCCGCGCTCTCTTCGCCGCCGAAGCCGAACGAGCCGTCGGCCAGGCCGGGCACGAACCACCTGAAGCCCACGGGCACCTCGCACACCGTGCGCCCGATGTCCGCGGCGACCCGGTCGATCATGGACGAACTCACCAGGGTTTTGCCCACCACCGCCTCGGCGGCCCAATCAGGGCGGTGCTGAAACAGGTACTCGATGCACACGGCCAAGAAGTGGTTGGGGTTCATCAAGCCCGCGGTCGGGGTCACGATGCCGTGGCGGTCGTAGTCGGTGTCGTTGCCGAAGGCGATGTCGAAGCGGTCTTTCAGCTCGACCAGACCGGCCATGGCCCAGGGCGAGCTGCAGTCCATGCGGATCTTGCCGTCCCGATCGACCGGCACGAAACGAAAGGTGGGGTCGACGGACGGGTTGACCACGGTGATGTCCAGGCCCCAGCGTTCGGCCAGGGGTGCCCACACGCCGATGCCCGAGCCGCCCATGGGGTCGACGCCGATGCTCAGACCGCTGGCAGCGATGGCCTCCATGTCGAGCACGGAGCCCAGGTCTTCGACGTAGGGCGTGACGTAGTCGAACACCTGGGTCGTCGCCGCGGCGCGCGCGTCGCTCAGCGAGACTCGCAGCACACCGCGGTTGCCGTCTTCCAAGAGCTCGTTGGCCCGCTGCTCGATGGGAGTGGCCACGTCACCGTCTGCGGGACCACCGTGAGGCGGGTTGTACTTGAAGCCCCCGTCGCCGGGCGGGTTGTGGCTGGGCGTGATCACCACGCCATCGGCCAGCCCCGACGTGCGCCCTCTGTTGAAGCTGACCACGGCGTGAGAGAGCAGGGGCGTGGGCGTGTAGGCGCCGTCGGCGGCGATCATGACCGTGATGCCGTGAGCCGCCAGCACTTCGAGGGCGGTGCTGTGGGCGGGCTCGGACAGGGCGTGGGTGTCCATGGCCAGAAACAGCGGGCCGTCGATGCCCGCAGCTTTGCGATGCTCAGCGAGGGCTTGGCACACCGCGAGAATGTGGTCCTCGTTGAAGGCCCGCTTGAGCGAGCTGCCCCGGTGTCCCGATGTGCCGAAGGCCACGCGCTGGGCGGGCACCGCGGGGTCAGGCTGCTGGTTGAAATACGACGAGACCAGCTGAGGCACGTTGACCAACATGGACTCGGTGGCCAGCTTTCCGGCCAGGGGATGGGTGCTCAACGGTCGGGGGCTCCGGGGGCGGCCTGCTGGTGATTCCGGGGATCTCCCGGCACTTGGCGTTGAACGGTGGCTCGCTGATGCCAGTGGCCAACCCTCAGCAGTCTACCGGCGGCACAACGGCCGTGGAACGGCGCACCCCCAGCTCCCCCCCGACGGGGATCGGCTCGCCTACTTCCGCCAGGGATTCCAGCGCGAGCCCAGAGGTCATGGAACTCGGTGCAGGCCCCCGTCGTACGCTCCTCGCAACAGCCGGTGAAACAAGTGCTCGCCGCCCTCCAGGCCCGGCGCGTAGCGACCCCGGTCGTAGCCCGGCGAGCCCAGGCCAATCTGCACCGAGCGGCTGATGTCCATGTCCTCTTGTTGCACCCGCTCGCTCTCGGCCAGGTGCCGGGTCATGGCGGCTTCGCTCATGTCGGGGTGGCGGTAGTCCTCGAAGATCACCTCGGTGAGTTCGGGGCCCAGGGGGCGGATGATGTTCACGTCCATCACGTCGCCGTAGCGGTTGAGACACAGGTTGGGGTGCAGCCAGACGTAGAGCGCGCCCGGGCCCAGGCGGCCGCTGCGGGTCTGGGCCTTGGCCGGGCAGGTCTGCAGCACGGAGCGGGTGAGCAGTTCGGTCTGGTAGCCGTCGAGGTCGAGGCGCGACGACAGCTGCCGATGCAGCTGGGACACGTGGTAGCCGCCGTCGAGGTAGTTGTCGATGAAGACCTTCCAGTTGCAGTGGACCTGGTAGGTGCGCTGGCCGTGATAGATCAGTTCGTCTGCGCCGAGACGCTCGAACTCGGTGTCGATGCGTGCCAGCTCTGCGGTGAAGTCCTGGTCTTCTGGCGAGCGAGGCACGTCGGCCTCTTGCGGACCATCAAGACGCAAGAACACCCAGCGGCGCCAGGTGCGCAGGCCCAGGGGAGCCAGTCCCATGGCGTCGCGTTCGAAGTCGGCCACCCCCGCCATGTGCGGAGCCGTGGTCAGTGCGCCGTCGAGGCCGTAGCTCCAGCCGTGGTAGGGGCAGACGATGCGCTCACACCGCCCCACGCCGTCGAGCAGCACGGTGGCGTGGTGGCGGCAGGCGTTGTGAAAGCCCCGCAGCTCGCCGTCGGCGTCGCGCACCACCACCCACGGCCAGCCCATGGTGTCCCCGGCGACGAAGCTGCCCGGCTCGGTCAGGTCGTCGAGGCGCGCCGCCACGATCCACTGGGAGGCGAAGACGTCGCGCCGGTCCAGCTCGAAGAACCCTTGCCCCTGGTACCAGCTGGCGGGCGGGGTGAGGGCCCGCTCGATGGGCAAGGAGGGGTCGAAGCGCTGCACCTCGGCAGCCAGGGCGTGGCGGTCCATGGGGGCGAGGGTAGCAGTTGCTGCCTGGGTTGATGGACACCCAGATCGTAGGAGCGCAACCCGAAGAGGCGGGTGGGGTTTCAGGTGAGGTCCACCCCCGCCCGCCGTGCAGTCGACAGGGAGCGAACGCCTTCGCATGTCCCAGAACCAAACGACATCGCAGTACTCCCGACCCTGGAGAGATCTCCCATGAGGTTCTGCCGCGCATGTCCTGGCCAGCCGCCGGGTGCCCGCCTAATCACAGCAAGCTCAGCGTGGCTTGCGTGCGGATTCCTTCTCTCTGCAGCCGGGTGCGAGGAGCGCCACCCCCATCCGTACGACCAGGCTTCGCCATCTGAACCGCCGTCCTCCACACTCGTGATCAATGACCCGGAGCAGACACTCCACGCCATCTGGTCCTCTGCGATGGCGGACGAGGCCCAGATGATGAGTGTCCTTGGCGCTCTCGATGCGGAGTACCACGTTGTCCCGCCGCAGACGGTCGTGATCGACTGGAGTGACGATGAAGGGAAGCTCCTCAGCGGTGGCTGGCCACCGCTGAGGGAGACCCTTACGGTGCCGCTGCCAAGCGATGACCTCATCGACGACTTCGTGAGGGCATCGAGCACTGAGGTGGCGCTGGATCCGTCGCGCATCCAGCTGGGTTTGCCCGTTCTCACCGCCGACCCAGGCGACGTGGAGGCTTGGTGGTGTCTGCGTGAGTCCGCCGAGGAGGGCAGGTCAGGCCTGCTAGTCGCGACCGGCGTGGGCTTCGACGAGACCGGGCGACAGGCTCTGGTCCTCGTCCAGGGTTGGCGCATCCAGACACCCAATCCGTTTCAGTGGCTGGTGATGCTCCAAGACGGGCCGCTGGGCTGGGAAGTCGTCGCGACGAAGCAGACCAACCTGAGTCTGCGCTGGGTCGGGCAGTAGACCCTGTCCATGCCAAAGCCTCTCCCCCCACACCCACCCCTGGCGAACCCGTGACCTCTCCGCAATAGCGAACACTCTTCCGTCATCGCGGAATACCCTGCGTGCATGCCACCCCACATCGGACACCGCATCCACGCCCTCCGCAGCCGCCAGGGGTTGACCCTCGAGGTCCTGGCCCGGGGTAGCGGGGTGAGCCGGGCCATGCTGTCTGATGTGGAGCGGGGCCAGCGTAGTCCCACGGTGAAGATCCTGACCCAGATCGCCGTGGGCCTGGGCTGCCAGGTGGCTCAGCTCTTCGAGGAAGAAGCACCTGCACGCCTGTTCGTCGAGCGGGGCGACCAACACGCCCTCGTCACACACAAGGCCAGCGGCGTGGAGCGCCGCACCCTGCCCACCCCCGACCTGCCCCCGGGCATCGAGCTGGTCTGGTACCTGCTCCCCGCGGGCACGGCCATGCACCGCAGCCCCGACGCCGTGCGCTACGTGTCCGCCCAGGGCAAGCGCTCGGCGGCGTTTCCGCCCAACCCGCACGGCAGCGGCGAACACGTCACCGTGCTCAACGGGTCGGTGAAGCTCACCGACCCGGACGGCAGCCGCGTGCTGAAGGTCGGCGACTGCGCCAGCTACCGCCTCACCCGCCCGCTGACCTTCACCAACACCACCGCCCGACCCTGCCGGCTGTCCCTGCTCCTAGATACCCACCGTCTCCAGAGAAGCTGACCCATGTCTCATCGCACCTGCTCGCCCACTACTCGCACCGCGGCCCGCCGCAACGCCGACCCTGTCCGACCCACTCCGCTGACAGTCACCCGCCGCATGGCCGGCAGCTGCGTGGCCCTGGCCACTCTGGCCCTGCCCCTCGCCGCCACGTTCTTGACGATGGCGACCCTGGCCCTGCCCGCGACCGCCCAGTACGGCGACGAGCTCAGCGCTGACGATCGCAGCACAATCGTTCAACGCCTCGACGAGCTGCTGCGAGAGCGCTACGTCTTCGAAGACGTGGCCGACACCATGGGCGACCAGCTGCTCCAGAACCTGGCCGACGGACACTACGACGAGCTCGGCACCTTTGCTGCCCTGGGCGCCGCGCTCACCACCGAGCTGCAGGACGTCAGCCACGACAAGCACCTGCGCGTCAGACCAACGCCTCCCCGCACCATGGAGCCCAGCGAAGAGGAGCAGCAGCTCCGGGCGGCACAGCGGGCAGAGCAGTCCCGGCAAGGCAACTACGGTTTCGAGCAGCTCTTTCGCCTACCAGGCAACGTGGGCCTGCTTGACCTGAGAGCTTTTCAGCAGGCGGATGGCCCCGCTCGGGATGTCGCCCAGGCAGCCATGGGCTTTCTGTCGTCATGCGACGCGCTCATCGTCGACTTGCGCCAGAACGGCGGCGGCGACCCGGCCATGGTGCAGCTCATCAGCAGCTACCTGTTCGACGAACGCACGCACCTCAACAGCCTCTACTTCAGGGCCGAGGACAGCCTGGAGGAGTTCTGGACCCTCGACGAGGTCTTCGGCCAACGCATGGCCGACGTGCCCGTGTTCGTGCTCACCAGCGCCTACACCTTCTCAGCCGCCGAGGAGTTCACCTACAACCTGCAGTGCCTGGGACGGGCCACCATCGTGGGCGAGAACACGGGGGGCGGCGCCCACCCCGGCGGCTCCTCGCCCCTGCATGAGAGCCTCTCGGTCTTCATCCCTGCGGGCCAGGCCATCAACCCCATCACGGGGACGAACTGGGAAGGCACAGGCGTGCAACCCGACGTGGAGGTCGACGCGGACGGAGCCCTGGACAAGGCCTTGGGGCTGGCCCAGACGGCGGCTCAGGGCTTCCGGGAGCAACAGGGCTGAGCGACGCTCTTCCCCGGGCCGAGCCGGCCCCTGGCCAGCCTCTCTCGGCGACCTGATCTCTGGACGACTGTTCTCTCGTCGACGGCGGAGAATCCGGCCTGGTGTCCTGCTAACGTGCGGCCATTGTGCCGAGCCTCCAGACAGAGCTGCTGATCCTGCGCCACGCCGAAGCCGGCCACGGTCCGGCTGGCGGCGCTGACAGCGAACGCCCGCTGACCCCCGCGGGCCTGGCCGACGCCACCCGCCAGGGCCAGTGGATCCACGCCCAGGCCCTGCACCCCGACGCCGTCCTGGCCTCCACGGCCCGGCGAGCGGCCCAGACCACCGAGCAGGTGCTGGACGCCCTCGGCGATCAGGCCCCCACCGTCACCTGGGACAGCTCGCTCTACCTGGCCCCCGTCGGACGCCTGCTGACCATTCTGCGCCTGATCGAAGGCTGCCCTTCTCGGGTGCTGCTGGTGGGCCACAACCCCGGCCTCCATGCCCTGGTCGAACACCTCTCCGGCAAGCCCCTGGCCATGGGCAGCTGGGGCCGGGCGTTTCCCCCCGCGTCCCTGGCCCGGCTCACCCTCCCCCGGGGCTGGCAAGACCTCGACCAGGGATGCGGTGAGCTGACCGGGCTTCAGGCGGTCCGCGAAGGCCACGAGTCCTGACCATGGGACCGAACGGAGCCACCCAGGCCGAGCTGGCCGACCAGGCCCTCAAGCAGCGGGTGTCTGCCCGCCTCGTGCGCCTGGTGATGAACCGCATCTTCGCCCAGCTACCCATGCACATCGTGGCCTGCGCCGTGCTCTTCCCCGTGCTCTGGTCACGGATCCCTCCGGGGCGGCTGCTCAGTTTCGCCGCGGTGATCTCTCTGGTGTCTGGGCTCTCGTCCCCCCTGATTCGCCGTGTGGCCGAGCGCAAGGAAGACGACAAGGCCACTGCCGACATGTGCCTGCTGGTCTCCGGGCTCCTGGGCATGGGCTGGGGTATGGCCTACTACGGCTTCGCCGACTCCCTCGACCCGGCTCAGCGCACCTCGTTCTTGTTGGTGCTGACATCGCTCGGCCTGGCCGGCGTGCCCATCCTCTCGGGGCTTGCGGGTGCATCCAACGCCTACGCACTGACCCTCTTCGCTCCCGTGGCGGCCTGGCACTTCACCCGGGGCAGCCAGTCCGAGCTGCACCTGGCTCTGGCAGCCTTGGTCTTCCCGGCAGTCCTGGTACTGGTCATGGGCCGCACGCGAGCCACCGCCAAGCGCGGCATGACCACCCAGGCCGAGAAGGAGCAGCTGACCCACTCGCTCAACCACGAGATCCAGGAGCGGCGCAAGGGCGAGCGGTACTATCGATCACTGCTCGAGAACTCGTCCGACCTGATCACGGTGCGGGCGCCCGGGGGCGAGACCGTCTACGAGAGCCCGTCAGCAGCAGAGCTCATCGGCGACGACGACCCGTCGGTTCGTTTCGCCCTCGACCATCTTCACGTCGACGACCGGGACGCCATCGAGCAGGCCCACCGGGCCATGACCGAGAAGGGCAGCAGCGCCACCCGCTCGCTCGAGTTCAGGCTCAAAGACAAGGACGGGCACTGGCGCGACATGGAAGCCCTGGCCCGCCTGTTGCCAGACGGCCCGGTGAAAGACGCGGTGGTGATCAGCAGCCGCGATGTCACCCAGCGCAAGCAGCTCGCGCGACAGCTGGCCCAGCAGCACGGGCTGCTGCGAGCGATCATCGACGCGGCCCCCGATCCGATCTTCTACAAAGACCTGGATGGTCGCTACCTGGGTTGCAACGGGGCCTACGAGAAGGCCATGGGCTACACCCTCAAAGAGCTGCAGGGACAGACGGACTCGATCATGCTCAACGAGCAGCACGCGGCCCGGGTCGCGGAGCGCGATCGTGAGGTCACCGAGGGCGGCTCGGTGTTGCGCACCGACGAATGGATCGACACTCCCGACGGCGAACGCAAGCTGCTCGACACGGTGAAGGCGCCCATCCTCGACGATCAGGGTCAGTGCATGGGCGTCGTCGGCATCTGCCGGGACATCACCGAGAACAAGCTGCTGCAGGACAAGCTGCGCGAGCTGGCCGTCACCGACGGGCTCACGGGCCTGATGAATCGGCGGCGCCTCGACGAGGTGCTCGGCACGGAGTGGGCCCGAGCCCGGCGCCATGAATCGACCATGTCGCTGTTGATGATCGACATCGACCACTTCAAGGCCTTCAACGATCACTACGGTCACCCCGAAGGCGACGCGGTGCTCTCCCGACTGGCGAAGGTGCTACGCAGCGCAGTGCAGCGCCCGGGTGACGCGGTGGCGCGGTACGGCGGCGAGGAGTTCACCGTGGTCCTGCCCCTGACCCACGCCGTGGGCGCCCGAGCCATCGCCCAGCGCATCCAAGATCGCCTGGCCGAGGAGGACATCGTCAACCTGGCCTCACCCCTGGGCGAGCGCGTCACCGTCTCCATCGGACTGGCCAGCATGGTGCCAACAAGCGACCAGTCCGCCTCCGAACTCATCACCGCAGCCGACCAGGCCCTCTACGAAGCCAAAGAGGCCGGCCGCAACCAGATCGCCATAGCAGTCATCGAACCCCCGGAGAGCGAGTCCGACGGCGAACCCAAAGACGGCACAGGCTCGCTCTTCCCCGACCTCGACTAAGTCCGGTCGAGAGGCCCGCGCCAAAGCTCAAGCCCCCCCCGCGAAGCTCCAAGCGGCCATCTTTTTTAGTAGCCCCCCCCGCGGCTGGTCCATCAGAGGTTCCAGGCTTGCTGTGTTCTAAAGGCGGGCATCCCTCCCAAGGCGCCCAGCCCCACCAACGACATGGTCGCCAAGCAGTGAACCCCCGAAAGGCAACAGTCGCCAGGCCCTCCACCGACGAGGTCGTGCCTGTTTCTCACCAGGGGGGGGCTGAAGCGAGTGTGGAGGCGAAGCCGACCCTGTCTGAGCGAAACGGCCCCCCTGGTGAGAAACAGGCACGGCCGGAGCACCCAAGGCCTGCGGACCTGTAGCGCTGCCCCTACTCCAGGTCCCGGAGCATCTTGCGCAACTCCATCAAGTGCCCCTCTTCAGCCGACATCATCTCCCGCGCGAACTCTTCAAGCAGCACGCTCTGCCCCGCGGTGAGTTCCAGCAGGGCCGCGTAGTACTCGATGGCCTTCGATTCGTGGGCAAAGGACTCTTCAAGCACGTCTGAGACGCCGTGGCGGTCAGACTCGATCAGCTTGGAGATGCCCAGGGAGGGATGCCCTCCCAGCCCCGTGAGCAGCTCACCCACTCGCCGGGCATGGACCAGGGATTCATCGGCCTGAGCCTGGAGGAAATCGACGATAGGGATGCGATACGGCCCCCGCACCATGAGCGCGTAGTGGGTGTAGCGCACGACACCGGCGAGCTCGAACTCGACGATTTCGGCCAGGAGACTGATGACTTTGGGGTCGGGCTTTGTGAGGTCCATGGGCGACATCCTGGGCCGTTCGCCCCTGGCGAGCAAGCCCAGAACTTCTGGGCAATTGGCCTTGCGACTCACTCGCAACAGAGTAAGCTCACCCACCTGCTTCACGAACCGGATCGGACCCATGTCCAAGCATAAACGCCTGAAGAAGAGCTGCTGCGACAAGCCCCCGCGCAAGCGGTGCAAGCGCTGCCCCTGCCGCTGAGCCAGGGGATCGGCCGAACGGGCTGGCTCTGCAGCCCATGCCACGCCCCGCTGGCAGCAAACCTGGCCGCTGGCGCCGTCAGCTCTCCTCTCCGGCCACGTGCTGGGGGCCGTCGTGGCGGTCAGCCAGCCATGCGCCGCTCGACGATCTGCCGAGTCTCGGCCTCCAGGGTCTCGGCGCTGCTCACCAGCTCGTCCAGATCCGTGCGCCGGCTGGCCACCCAGGCCGCGTCTGCGATCGAAGGCAGGTTGATGCGCACGTTGAGGACCGCGCCGAGCACCCCGGCCCGGGCCATGAGCGCCCCCACCGCCGCGTCGGTCACCGAGGCCAGCAGGCAATCGGCGGCGGCCTGGCGGCAGAGCTGCAGCGCCTCCAGGCAGAGCTTGGCGGTCTGCAAGGGCACCAGTGTGGCGCCCTTGTAGCCCTCTTCGATGGCGGCGGTGCGCGTGGCCCGCTCGGCGTCGCTGCCCTTGGGCAGGCGCATGGCGCTGAGCACATCGTTGAAGGCCTCGGTGTCTGCGTCGACCGCGCCCAGCAGATCGTCCTTCACCACCTGGGCCCGCACGGCCAGCTGCTCGAAGGACTCCTTGTGAGCCTCAAGACCTCGCTTGTGAAACGAGAGGTTGGCCACCATGGACGACAAGGCCACCCCCATCGAACCGGCCAAAGCCGCGATCGAGCCACCACCGGGCGCGGGTGACGGTCGGGAGACCTCATCGACCAGAGCGTTCACCGGCATGGAAGCCAGGCTGCCGTCCGTGCTCGGCAAACCCAGCACGGACTTCTCGGCCACGAAGTCGGACACGTCGCGGAGTCCCATGGACTGCACCGCTGTCTCGATCACGTCGCTCACCGGCAGTCCCCGGCTGCTGCCTTGCGCTGCCAGGTAGGCCTCGCCCGACTCGCGCAGGGCTTCGTAGGGCACCATGCCCACCACCTCGGAGCCGGTCACCTGCAGCCCCCGCTCCCCTGCCAGCTCGCGGCAGGCGTCGAGCAACGTGTGCGCCGGCGTCACGTGAAAGTCGGTCAGGTTGAACGAGAGCTGAGCCCGGCGGTACTCGGGGATGACCCAGCCCACGCCGCGGCAATGCTCGAAGCGCCCGCGCTTGCAGACGTTCACACCCTGCAGCTGTTCGGGGTCACGACCGAAGAGGGCGAAGTCGGCTGCGAGATCTTGCCCGATCGACGTGTAGTGCTCGGCGAGTTCGGCCACCGAGCCCCCCACGAAGTCGTCGTAGGCGCTGGGAAAGAGGCCCTTGTCCGGGCGGTACTTGAGCAGCTGGCCGCTCTGGTAGTACGGCGTGGTCTGCCCCCGACGCACCGCCCGGCCCTTCTCCCGCAGCTCGAAGGCGATGTCGTCCGCCTGGGCCTTGACCATGGTGTTCAGGTTGACGTTGTAGGCGATCAGGAACTCGCGGGCGCCGATGGTCACCACGCCGGTGCGGGGCAGAAAGGTCGACGGGCCGAAGTCGGGCTTCCACTCCGGGCGTGAGAGCTTGTCGGGCAAGGCTTCGTATTCGCCCGCGCGCACCACCGCCAACGAACGGCGCTCAGGGAGCAGAGCCGCCTGGTCGTAGAGGTAGACGGGGATGCCCAGCTCACCTCCCACCCGAGCGCCCAGCCCTGCCGCCAGCGCGGCGCAGTCGGCCATGGTCACCCCGGCCACAGGCACGAAGGGGCACACGTCGGTGGCGCCATGCCGCGCGTGGGCGCCGGTCTGCACGGACATGTCGATGAGCTCGGCGGCCTTGGCGATGAGCTGAAACGCGCCCTCGCTCACGGCCTCTGGCTCGCCCACGAAGGTGATCACCGTGCGGTTCGTCTCCTGCCCAGGGTCGACATCGAGGACGTCGACGCCATCGACGGCCCCGGCGGCAGCCACGATCTGATCGATCACAGAGGCGTCGCGCCCCTCAGAGATGTTGGGGACGCATTCGACGAGTCGATCACTCATGGCGGGGCCTGTTCGTTGCATGCAATGGGGAGGTCAATGCCGCCGGGCCAGGGCTGGGCCCTGCTCTCTCGCGACCGGGTCGGAAGAAGCGCGGCGAAGCGGCGCAGTATGCCCGAAACGGGCAGGGGGCGACGGGCTGCCCTGACGGTCCCTCGCCAGGGGCCCTCGCGAACTCAGCTCACCGGCGAATCGCCCTGGTCGGCAGAGGGTCCATAGAGCGACGGCACGGCCACCCCGAGCAGGCGCAGGTAGACGCCGAGCTGGGCCCGGTGGTGGATCATGTGGTTCATCACGAAGGCCCGCATCACGCCCATGCGCGGCATGGCGAACGCCACCTGCCCCTTGACCTTGAAGGTCCATTCGGCGCGCAGGTCCTCGTCGTCAGTGGACTGCAGCGCCTGGCGCAGAGTCGCCAGCTCAGCGTCGAAGAGTTGCAGGGCAGCGGCCACCGACGCCACGGGCTCGTTGCGATCCTTTTCTGGATCCATGTCGAGCCCGTTGTGCTCCAGGACCATGAGGCCCCAGCGCGGGATCGTCGCAAGATGGGTGACCAAGCCACGCATGGAAAACGAACGGTCGTGTGGCGTCCAGTCAAGCTGGCCCTCGGGGACACGTTCGAGCGAGGTACGCAAACCGGCCATCTCATGGTCGATCTCGGGCAACATCATGGCAGCGAAGGACATCAGGGGTCTCCAAGAAGGCGAATACGCAGCAGGCGCTCGACCACCAGCCCGCTCCCGAGCACGGCCAGCGCCGGCAGCAGCATGCGTCCCGCCGTGTGCAGCGCCAAGCCGGTGAGCGCGAGCACGAGCCCGAGGAACGCGAACGGCACCAATGGGTAGCCAGGGATCGGGACCCGTTCGGCCCCCTCTCGCGCACGGAGCCGCAGCAACCCCACCACCGCGAAGGCCGTGGACAGGCCGAGGATCCAGCCCAGGTTCGTGAGCTGCTCCCGCAGGCCCGACGCCCACAGCACGATCACCGAGAGCGCGACCTGCAGCCAGATGGCAGAGGCCGGAACCGCGCCGGTGAAGGCCAGGCTCTTGGGGAAGACACCGTCGTCCGCCATGCGGGCGTAGACCCGTGGCCCGATCATCACCATGGACGAGACCGACGTCAGCAGGGCCAAGACGATGACGCCGCGCACCAGAGCCTCGAGGCCCGGGCCGCCCAGGGCAGCGGCGGCGACGGCGGCCACGTCCTGCTGTCCCGCGAGCTGATCGATGGGCGCCGAATAGAGGAAGACGGTGTTGAGCGCGAGGTACAGCGCCGTGACCGCGAGGGTCGCGCCGAACATGGCCCGGGGGACGGTGCGGGCCGGGTCCCGCGCTTCGCCAGCGACGTAGACCCCGGCGTTCCAGCCCGAGTAGCTGAGCGAGACCCACATCAAGGTGACGGCGAACGTGCCGAGTTCGAAGGAAGCGGGCGGGGACGCAGGCTGGGGGCCGAGGAGAGCCGCGCCCACGCCGATGATCACGAGCAGTCCCAAGATCTTGGTGGCCACGATCAGGTTCTGCACTCGGCTGCCGAGCCCGGCGCCCCGGGTGTGCAGCACGCCAGCCGCAACGATCGCCCCGGTCCCGACCAGGTCGAGCGGGGTACCGTCGGGGAGCCAGGCAGAGAGATAGGCCCCGGCCGCCTCTGCCGCCAGGGCGATGGCGCCCGTGAAGCCTGCCCAGAGCGAGATCCAGCCCGCGAGAAAGCCGGCCAGGGGATGCACGGTGCGGGAGAGGAACAGGTACTCGCCGCCCGACTCCTTCAGCCGTGCGGCGAGCGCCCCGTAGCAGAGCGTCCCGAGCAAGGCGACGGCTCCACCGAGCACCCAGGCGACCATCACCCATCCCCGAGAACCCAGATCGGCGAGGGCAAAGCCCGAGGTCGTGAACACCCCCGCACCGATCATGTTGGCCACCACGATGGCCCCGAGGGAGGGCACACCGAGTCGCCGCCGACCCTGGTCGGTCACCGTCGACGGGGACAGGGCCGGGTCGCGAGATCGGAGGCTCGTATCTTCTGTCACGGATCGCATCCGCTGGATCATAGCCCTCCAGCTCAGGGGCCCAAACGCCTCGGAGCCACGTCGCTGCGTAGCTTCAACGCCACACGCCACGGGTCCAAGAGACCCGAGGGACAAAACCGTCATGTGGACGGAATTTCATATGTGACATAGTCTGTCGACGCGGAGTGCGGGCACTCTTTCCGCGCCAACACGCCGATGGCTGCTGACCGCGGCCACCCCCTCGGCGTGCCCCCCCATCATTGAGGCTTTCCCCCATGCTTCGATTCACCCCGTTGCTGCTCTCCGTGTGCTTCGTCACGCCCCACCTGGCAGCTCAACCCAGCACCGCCACGCCCCCCTCTCCTTACCGCCTCATCGACCTCACCGGTGATGGCCTGGCGGACAAGATCTACCTGGATCTCGACGGTTCGCTGTCCGTGTCCGTCAATCGCGGCCGCGGACAGTTCGCGCCCACGTGGCAGGAGCTGCCCTCTGTCCACGTGACGGCCGTGCTCACCAGCGACCTCGACGGTGACGGTGTGACCGACCTCTACCTCGTCTCTCCAGCCGGCAACGTCGCCCTGGTCGGTGACGGCACGGGCTCTCTCTTCGACAAGACAGAGTGGCTCGGGTTGGGCGACCTGGGCACCGGCGTCTCAGCCGAGCGCATCGACCTCGACGGCGTGGAGCCCGCTGAGCTCCTGCTGCACAACGTCTCCCACGACGTCATCTTCTGGGCGCGGGCAGGGGGACACTTCGAACGGGACGCGGACGCGCCCGTGATCGGCAGCCCATGGCCTGGCTTGCCCACGGACAACTCTGCGCCCAGCTCCCTCGGCACAGCGGGCGGCGACATCCCGACCGGCCCCACGGCAGGCGGCACGGGCGACGGCTTCACGCCCGGACACACGCGCCCCCAAGGCGAAGCCTCCGATGTCAGCCCCATGGCGATCAACCAGGCCCTGCTGGACGCCCTCTACGTCAACGACGAGGCCAATGAGGTCGGGCCCAATGACATCCTCGACTTCTCGCTCACAGGCGCGGACATCTCCACCACGTCAGGCGACGTCGACTTCGGCCCGGGCAACGTGTATGTGAACGGGTTGTTCGAGACCACGCTGCAGAGCAAGGCCAACTTCTTCAAGACCAACCTCGGTATCGGATTCGCCGACACCTCGATCCAGACCACGGCGGCCTTCAGCCCCCAGGTCAACAACTCACTCTTCGTCAACGACAACCAGGGCGAAGTGGGCCCAGCCGACATCGCTGACGGCACCCTGCTGGGAGCCGACATCTCCACCGCGTCCGGCGACATCACCTTCGGCACTGGCAATGTCCTGGTGAACGGCATGGTGGAGACCACCACCGGCCTGAAGTTCGCTGACAACAGCATCCAGACCACGGCGACCCTCGTGGGCCCCCAGGGCCCGGCCGGACCACAGGGCACCGCCGGTGCTGATGGGGCTGCGGGAGCTGATGGCATGGATGGAGCCACGGGTCCGACTGGGCCTGCTGG
>CAZIAK010000003.1:0-43728 GCA_964537035.1 uncultured Phycisphaerales bacterium
TCACCAGCTTCTGCTGCGGCCGGGTCTCATACCCGGGGGCCACGCAGCAGGCTAGCGGGTGTAGCCAATGGCGTTGAGCTGCTGACGGAGCTCGTCTGTGAGCTCTGCCCCCACCGCAATCGACTCGGCCTCTTCGTGCTGGGACTCCCAGAGGGACACGAAGCGCTGCATGCTCTTGAGCACCTCTGGGTGATCGGCGGCCACATCCGTCTCGGCCCCGTTGGGGGTCTCGGCCCGGGCCTGTAGCTCGTGCACCGGCAGCCCCTGCACCCGGGTGCGATTGTTCAGGTACTGCCATGACGGGCCGATGGCAGAGATCTTGCGAAAGTCGCGAAAATACGTCTCGGTGACGATGTACTCGGGCAGGGGAGCCAGCGCCTCCACGCCCTCAATCAGCGGCACCAGGGACACCCCGACGAGTTCAGCAGGTGGGGCGACGCCCGCCAGCTCGAGCAGGGTCGGCGCCAGCTCAAGCAGGCGCACGGTCTGCGTGACCCGTCGGACTGCCGGCGTCCACGATGAGCTGAAGAGCATCCAGGGCACGTGGACCATGGACGGGTAGAGCAAGCCACCGTGCCCCCGTGAGTTCTTCACTCCCGGGTGGTCTCCCAGGCCTTCGCCGTGATCGCTGGTGATGCAGAAGAGCGTGTCCTCCCAACCGGGCTGGGCCCGCAGCTTGTTCACGAAGGCTTCGATGTCGTCCGTCACCTGGCGCACCATGCGCAGGTACGGTGCGCCCTCGACACCCTGGAACAGCTCGCGGTAGGCGGGCCGCAGCATGTCGAGGTCGGCGTACTCATGGACCTCCATCAGATTCAGCTGGAGAAAGACCGGGGTGGACGGGTCTGCGGCTGCTGCGAAGTCGACCGCCTTCTTCATCAGTTCTCGGGCCGAATGCAGCTTCGCGTCCCGGGCGAAGATCTCACCCTCTTCCACGTCATCGCGGGAGCGGCGAAAGACGTAGATGCTGTCCACGTACTCGTCGAAGCCCTGGTCGAACTGGGCCCGGGAGTTGATGTTCGGGTTCGCCGTGGCACCAAAGGTCGCGTAGCCGTTGCTCTGGAGCAGCTCAGCCAGCACGTCGAAGCGCTCGGGCAGGGCGTGGTCGAACTCGGCGTAGAGCCCCAAGGTGCGGGGATACTGGGAGGTCAGCATCGAGCCGATCGATGGCAGGGTCCAGCTGGTCTGGGAGATCACCGACTCGAACTGCACGCCACCAGCGCTGAGCCGGGTCAGAGCAGGAGAGGGGTCCGCGGGATGGCCGTAGCTGCTCAGCATGTCCGCGCGCAGGGTGTCGACGATGATCAGCACCACGTTGGGCCTGCGCCCCTCTGGCTCGGGCGCGGCGCCAGGGTCATCACCCGTCTCTGCAGGTCCGCAAGCCACGGCCAGGGACAGCACGGAGACCAGGGCTGCACTCAAGCACCACGGAAGAGTGTCACGGTCGGTCAAGGCAGGAGATCTCCACGAGCGCCTGGACGATGAATCAGGCGTGGCATCAGCGAGCCGCGCAGTCTACCGCACGTCGCCACCAGCGCCCCCACAGCCCACGAGGAGAGGCCCCTCGGCGAACATGATCACGGCCCCGGGTGCGCGTCTCTGTCCCGGGCGACCGCCACTTTCAGGCCACTCCGTAGGCCTCTCGAACGTAGGCTTCGACCAAGGGCAGCTCGCGCAGCACGCCGACCTCCTTGCCACCCAGGTGCGACTCGGAGAAGCCCACGGCGCGGAGGCGCGCCAGGGCCGCCGCGCCCTCGTCGAAGGGCACCCGTGCCAGCTGGCTCTTGTGGGCCCGAGCGGCCTCCAGCTTGACCGCTTCGGCATCGTCGTTGAAGACCACCAGGGCGTTGACCGCTGAGCTGAGGTGCTGGTGCCAGGCGCCTTCGTACGTCCAGACCTCCACAGGCGCGCCTGTCTCGGCCACGAGGCGTTCCGCTGCAGAGTCGAGAATCTGACGGGCCAAACGATGGGTGGGATGAGGGTCGTGCAGTGCCGGGGCCAGCAGCCACGCGGGGCGGAGACGCAACAGCTCTGCGAGCAGGCGGTCGACGTCATCTTTCTCGAAGGCTCTTGAGTCGTAGAACGTCCCGCGCAGAAAGTAGGCGCCGCA
The DNA here is from genome assembly GCA_964537035.1 of uncultured Phycisphaerales bacterium. Classification (GTDB taxonomy): domain Bacteria; phylum Planctomycetota; class B15-G4; order B15-G4; family B15-G4; genus CAZIAK01. The sequence goes on from CAZIAK010000003.1 coordinate 2,111, forward strand.
GCCCAGGATCTGCGCCTCCTCTCGGGCCTCGGCTTCTCGCAGCGCCGCCACCGCCTGGGCTGATGCGCCGCCTGGGGTGCGGGCCCTCGCGCCCGTCGTCAAGGTCAGGATGTGCTTCTCTACCGACGGTGGCAGCGAGGCGAGGAGCCCACCACAAGAGAGAGACCCGTCGTCGGGGTGGGGAGAGATCACCACCACGGGGCCCTCAGGATTGAGGTCGGGAGTGCGCAACACGACCTCCGGCAGCCGTGTCGGCGCCCACCACGAACGCTCCGTGAGCTCGGCGGCAGCGGCGGCATCCAGGACGACCTTGGCCTGCCCATGCAAGCGCACCAGGGACGCGGGGCAGGCGGGCGAGATCGGATCTTCGAGCATGGCCCGGACCGCCTCGGCCTTGGACTCTCCCGTGGCCAGGAGCACGATCTGGCCCGCATCCAAGATCGCCTGAGGGCCCATGGTGAGCGCCCTTTCGGAGCCCAGCATGGCGGAGAACCGAGCGCCGTTGGCCGCGACGGTCTGCCCGTGCAATGAGCTCACCTGGGCTCGCACTGAGAACGGCGTACCGGGCTCGTTGAAGGCCACGTGGCCGTTCTGCCCTATGCCCAGCAGCTGCAGGTCCAGCGGAGGGAGAGACTGAAGCAGCGCGACCAGCTCGGCAATGGGGTCGACGCCATCAGCGGGCACAGGGTGAAACCCGGCCACGCCCCCCGCCAGGCGGGAGAACAACCTCGTGTTCAGTTCGTGCACCATGCTGCCCTCGGCCCCTGGGTGCAGACCCAGGAACTCGTCAAGGTGCGTGAACGCCGTCTGGCGCAGATCTGCTCGCCCCCCCACCTCTTCGGCGACCACGCGGTCGAAGAAGCGGGCGAAGGATCGGCCCGTGGCCAGCCCGATCCGTGGGGCGGGGTGCATGAGCGCAGCTGCGAAGAGCTGGTAGACCACCTCGGTCGCCGCGTCCGCGTCCGGCACCACCATGAGGCGCAGCCGGGAGGGTCCACTGGGAGAGCTTCTCATGGCCCGTCATCCTGCGCCCCGGCCGGGCCCTGGTAAAGGGAGGAACCGGCGAGGGTTCAGTCCCGATACCCCAGCACGACCAGCAAGCAGGGGCCCGAGTGGATCACATCGAGGCCAAGTTCTGCGGCCCGTGCCACGGCCTCCGCCGACTCGGCGCCGGGCTGCATCCACAAGCGCTGATAGCCGACCGCAGCGGCCTCCTCCACCACCGCGAGAGTGACCCGCGGCGGCGTGATGATCGACACCGAAGCCGTGGGCCGTGCCAGCTCGGTCAGGCTCCCGGCGCAGACCAGGCCTTCCACCTCGTCTTCTCCAGGGTTGACCGGAGTCACGTCGTGGCCGTGCTGCATGTAACAGCGCAGCACCTTGTTGCCGTACTTCTCCCGGTGCGTCGACGCACCGACCACGGCGAACTCGCTCGCAGCCAGGAAGCTCTGCACCAGCTCATTCGGGTCGATCACCTCATCTCTCCTGGGAGGCCTTCTCGCGCTCGATCACATGATAGTCCTTTCAAAACCGACCCTATCGCGGGCTCCGTGCAGGCTCTTCAGACCGTGATAGACTCTGCAAAGCGCCCACAAGGGATCACCCTGCAACCGGGTACGGCGCCAAGCAGACGACAACCAGCAGGACTCCAGCCATGCGCAGGATCAGAGTACCGGTTTCCGTTCGACGTCGCGCACGCCTGTGGACCAGACGCGTAGCCCAGCTCGCCCTCTGTTGCCTGTCCCTGACCCCATGCACTTCGGCACAGATGTGCTGGACGGACCACCCGGTCTCCACCCAGTCCGAGTTTCCGTTCTCCGTCGCCAGCGTCGACATCGACGGGGACGGCGACATGGACATCTTCACCGCAGCCCTGGTGGGCACCTTCACCTGGAAGGAGAACGCTGCGGGAGACGGCTCCGTCTGGATCGAGCATCCCATCGCGCCTGACACACAGATGTACTTCGTCAGCGGCGGCGACATCGACGGCGACGGCGACATGGACGCGGTCACCGGCGGCCTGAGTGCGACGCCTGTGGCCTGGTACGAGAACGTCGGCGGCAATGGGCTCGTCTGGAACACCCATGTGATCACCTCGGCGGCCATGTCGTTTCGGTCCGTTCAAACAGCCGACGTCGATGGCGACGGTGATCTCGATGTCCTCGCTGGCTCCGAGTCGGATGGTCTCGTCCTCTGGTATGAGAACCAAGGCGGCGCGGGAGTGGTGTGGGCTCCCCACGTGATCGGCAGCGGAGGCAAGATGCTCTCCGTCGCAGGCGCGCACATGAATGGCGACGGCTTCCTGGACGTGGTGGCAGCCGACTCCCAGAACAGCACGCTCAGCTGCTTCCTCAGCGTGGACGGCAGCGGGCTCGACTGGCTCCAGGTCACCATCAACACCAACGCGATCGGCGCACACTCTGTGGCCCCCGCCGACGTCGACGGGGACGGCGACCTCGACGTGATGGCCGCCTCCTTTGGTGATGAAAAGGTGGCTTGGCATGACAACGTCAACGGCGACGGACTCACCTGGGCGGAGCGTCTGATCAACACCCAAGGCGGCGAGTACATCTCCGTGGCTCCAGCAGACATGGACGGAGACGGAGATCTCGACGCGGTCTCATCAGCCTTCGAGATCACGGCTCAATCTCACATCCCCACCACACCCGTGGCCTGGCACGAGAACCTCTCCGGAGACGGCACAGCCTGGCTCGATCACGTGGTCCCGGCCGTCCTGGGCAAGGGCCGACAGGCCGTACCTTCAGACATCAACGGCGACGGCGACATGGACATCGTCTCCGCCATCTCGACGTCCGACCTGATCTCGTGGTTCGAGAATGGCCTCAGCGATCCGAGCTGCGCAGGGTCCTGGGACAACCTGGGCGGCGGTACGATCGGCGTGTCCGGCGTCCCTGCCCTGACGGGGCTCGGAGCGCTCAGCGCGGGTTCGCTCATCTCCGTGAACCTGACCAGCGCAGCACCCAGCGCCCAGGTTCTCCTCTTCGTCTCTGTCGCCTCCATGCCGCTGCCGGTTTATGGAGGCACTCTCTTTGCCGTCCCGTCGATCACTCCCGTCCTCCTGCAGACGAGTCCGGCGGGCGGCCTGCTCCTCGCCTCTCCGTGGCCTGCGGGGGTCCCCTCCGGCTCACAGATTCAGTTCCAGTACCTGATCGCCGACGCCAGCTCGAGCTTTGGCGGCATCGTGCTCTCTGACGACCTGCAGGCCACCACGCCCTGAACGCGGCAGGGCCTTGCCATGCTCAGCCCCGCCGGCGTTTGTCCGCGAGATAGAGCCGCTCGACCTTCTTGCGCGCCCACTCCGTCTTGCGCAAGAACTTGAGCGACGAGGCCACGCTGGGATTGACGGTGAAGCAACGAATGCGGATGCGGTCGGCCAGATCATCCCAGCCCCGATGCTCCACCAGGTCTTCGACGATGGCCTTGAGCGTGATGCCGTGGAGCGGGTTCTTCGGTTGCTCAGCTGTCATGACCGCACTCTCCTATCGCCCCGCGCCCTTGGTGCCCACGAGCGTGGCCTTGATACGCCGGCCCTTCACCTGCCCAGCGTTGAGCTGGGCCACCGCGTGCTGAGCTGCGGCTCTCGCCACGGCCACGTAGGACAGCCGGTCTTGAATCTCGATCTTGCCGATCTGCTCGCCCTTCAGCCCCCCGGCCTCGCCGGTGAGCGCTCCCAGGATGTCCCCGGGGCGGATCTTGTCCTTGCGCCCGCCTGAGAGGAGCACGGTCTCCATCACGGGCGGCCTGGCGATGTCCTTGAGCAGCGCCTCGACCCCCGGATCGTTGCCATGGGTGCGGCGCAACGTCTCCATGGTCGTGCCCGTCAGCCTCTGGATGGCCACCACCCGCTCCTCCTGACGCGCCGTGGTCAGCGAGATCGCCAGACCCTTCTTGCCCGCCCGCCCCGTGCGCCCGATGCGGTGCACGTAGATCTCGGACTGCTGGGGCAGCTCGTAGTTGATCACCAGATCGAGGTCTTGCACATCGAGCCCCCGCCCGGCCACGTCGGTCGCGATGAGCAGGCGCAGGCTCTGGTTTCGAAAGCGGGCCAGCACCTGATCCCGGCGAAACTGGTCCAGGTCGCCATCGAGTCGGCCCACGCTCAGGCCCGCCGCAGAGAGGGCCCCCATCAGCTCAGCCACCGTGGTCTTGTAGTTGCAGAAGATCAGCGCCGAGGCGTGGGGATGCTTGTGCAGCAGCCAGCACAGGTCATGAAAGCGCTCGTTGGCTTCGGTGACGAGGCGGAGCTGACGGATCTCAAGGCTCGCCTCTTCGCTGCCAGCGATGGTCACCCGGGTCGCGTCCTGCTGGCAGCTGGAGCTCAGCTCTTCGATCGACTTCGGAAACGTCGCCGAGAACATGACCGTCTGGCGCTTCTTCGGCAGGGCGCTGAGGATCTGCCGCACGTCGTCGCCGAAGCCCATGTCGAGCATGCGGTCGGCCTCGTCGAGGACCGCGGTGACGACGCCAGCTGTGCGCAGCGTCTCGCGCCGCAGGTGATCCAGGATGCGCCCGGGCGTACCGACCACGAGGTGCACCCCGCGCTCCAGAGCCCCCAGCTGAGGGCCGATGGGCTGGCCTCCGATCAGCTCGAGCACCACGAGCCCTGGGTGCCTGCGCCCCAGCTTGCGCACCTCTCTGGCCACCTGCGCGCACAGCTCACGGGTAGGGCACATGACCAAGGCCTGAGGCGAACGGGAGCCGAGCCTGACGTCTTGAAGGATGGGCAAGGCGAAGGCGGCCGTCTTGCCGCTGCCCGTCTTCGACTGCCCGATGAGGTCCTTGCCCGCCAGCAGCGTGGGGATGCTCGCCGCCTGCACAGCTGTGGGCTGCTCGTAGCCCAGCTCGCCCAGCACGGCGAGCAGCTCTGGCGAGAGGGCGAGAGATTCGAAGTCGTTGTTCACGGCGCCGATCATAGCGAGGCCGTGCCCCGCACACAGCCATGGCCTCAGCCGCCCATGACCGTCTCGTAGCGGTAGAAGACCTCGAGGGTCAGGGTCAGCAGGGCCGTGGAGTAGACCCGGCCGCCGAGATGTCCCCAGGGATCGAGCTGCGGGTCCCACGAACCGGTCCGCTCGCCGTCCCGGTGCTGATGCTTGGCGATGGACTCGATGATGGCCGCCTCCCACTGGCGCCAGCGCTTGCCGCCCACCTGGTACAGGGCGTAGGTGCCGTAGTACCAGTAGTAGTAGTCACGACGGCCTGGGCGATCGTCATCCCAGATCGGCGGCAAGGCGGCCAGGAGATCCGCGCCCTTCTCGATCAGCTCGCGATGGCCGGGGCGGGCCAGATCCGGGTCGGCGAAGATGCGCGAGAGCAGGGCGACGGCCGTCATGGCCTCGGACTGCTCGGCCGGAAAGACCACTTCGAGACCGTCCTCCCGAGCCGAGTTGCCACCGGGATGCACGTAGCCCGTGCGCCCGGTGTCGCGGCTCGTCATCTCGTCGAGGAAGAGCAGGGCGTCCTCCATGGCCGCTGGCTCGAAGCGCAGACCCGCGCGCTTGGCCTCTGCCATGGCGAGCATGGCCCAACCGGTCACCGACGTGTCCGCCGACTGCCCCGGGATCGCAGCGGTCTCGTGATCTGGACCGTAGCGCCAGCCCGAGCCGGGTGTGCGCAGCTCGTACATGTGGGCCAAGGCGGCCTCCGCGGGCCCCCGCAGCTTGTGTGAGCGGCTGTAGTGATAGGCGTCGCAGAGCGCCAGGGTGGCGATGATGTGGTCGTAGGTGCCTTGGCTGCTCCTGGGCGACTCCATGCTGCCGTCGCTGGCCTGGATGTCCCTCAGGTAGCGCAGGCCGTCCTTGACCACCGCCTTGTAGTCGCCGTGGCGGTCCGTGTGTCCGGCGCCAAGAAAGGCCAGCAAGGCGAGGCCGGTGACGCCCACATCGAAGCGCGGGCTGCCCCGTCCACCGCATGGGCCATCGGCACCCAGGACACCGCACTGGTCTTCGAAGCCGTTGGCCGACCAGAAGCCCGCCGGGTCTTGATGGGCCGCCAACCAGGCCAGGCCCGCCTGCACGTTGGGCTCCCCGGGGTGGTGAGTTCCGTGACCGCCCCGTCCGCCCCCGCCGAAGTCGCCCGCAGGCCCGCTGCCCAGGCCCAGCACGGAGTCGACGCCCATGGAGGCCGAGAGCGCGTTGCTGGGCGGCAGGTCGCTGGGCAGGAGCGTCGGCTCGGCGCTCACTTCGGTGGGCAGAGGATCCTCCGAGAAGGTCGCCGTCGGGTCCATGAACTCCGGCGGCTCCACAGGGTCGGGGATCGTGACCACCTCGGGGGGCGCCGGCGGCACGCTGGCCTGAACGATCGTGCCCACCTCCAGCTCTGGCAGCTCAACCGTCAGATTCAGAAACACCAACAACACCAACAGATGCAGTGCCAGGGCCACCCCCAGATAGGGCGCGTTGGACAACAGCTCGCGAAGGGACTGTTCCAGCGTCGCTTCGGGAGGACGTGCGATCAGCGTGAGCTGCTGTGACATGGGTCGTCTCCTCGTCGGCATCCGGCCAAGGACCCGAGGGCGTCCACCAGGGAGCGATGACCACTCACCCGCGCCTCGGAACGGGCTGGCCCTGGGACATCCACGTGCATCGTCGGTGTGTAGCGGACGGTGACAGGGAGGTCACACAAGCGGCTGTCAGCTGCAGCTCAACCCCAGCAAGCGCCGCTCACCGCCCCCGGCGGGCCACCAGCCTTGTCACGCTGTGCGGAATGCGCCCTGCAGGCGAACGCTGGGCTGGTCAGCCGCCCTTCGCCAAGACCCAGCGATGGATCTGCTCCGCAACCAGCCGATGCCCAGCGGGGGAGAAATGGCCGCCCAACTCAGCGGGCCGGCTGACCAACTCATCGGGATGCAGACGATTGTGCTCGATGATCTCTGGCGTCAGGCTCAAGAGCTCGAGCCCCAGCGCTTCGGCCTGCTCTTCGCAGAGGCCGGCCAAGGTGATGTAGCGATCAGCGGTGCCAGCCACGGTCTCGTCGGTGGGGATGACCATCCACAAGGCGTCCATGCCTTCTGCGCCGGTGCGTTTGTGAAAGCGCTCCATGAGCCGAGCCACGAGCTCCCAGCCCACGGCCCCCCTGTGGATGTTCCGATCGCTGAACTTGCGCCAGGATCCGATGCACTTGTCGATGAAGCGGCTGCGGTACCAGCTGCCACCCACTTGCCGTTCGCCGCCAACGTACTCGTCAAAGACAGCCTCAGGTGTGGGCACGGAGCCGCCCACCAGGCGCAGGCCGTTCCCCTCCAGCGCGAAGCGCGGTTTGAAGTACTGGCGAAACGAGAGCAGGTTGCGTGAGTAGTCACGGACGAAGAAGCCGAGCACCACCATGTCCGGGTCGTAGCCCAGCCCTTCTTCTTCGAAGGCCAGGATCTGCTGGTCGGTGCCCCACCCCGGCGCGCTGATGTTGACCACCTCCCAGCCAGGGCCGAGCATGACACCCAGCACGTGAGCAAAGGCTTCCTCGTCGGCCACGCCCGCACCGAACGTGTAGCTGTCACCCACCAGCAACAGACGGCGCACGCCCGGGGCCTTGGGCTGGCTGTGCTCCGCTCGCCCACGCCAACCCTCGGAGTTCGTGCCCAGCTGCTCCGTGTCGAGGTTTGCCCGGCTGCGCCAACCGAAGCGTGGGTCGTAGGTCAGGGTGCTGTCGAACACGGCGGTGCCCGCCTCCAGGTGCTCAGCCGCCCATTCCCACTCGTTCTCCTGCGATTCGGTGGTGGCGTCGGGAACCCCATCGCCCAGGGCGATCACCACGCGCATGAGCCCCTCGAGGCCGAAAAAGGCGACGAGGACTCCAAGGCACAGCGAGAGCAGGCGGCGTTTCATCGGCGAAACTCTAGCAGCTCCCCCGCAGAGGCTCCACCGGACCGTGGTCATCCTGGCCATGGCCGCGGCGCCGGCGCCATCGAGCCCTGTTCAGGGTGCGACGCTTTCCCCACAAGCTCCCGGCCCCCTATTCTGGCCAGCGGACATGAACGACCCCGTCACCCTTCCGCTCTGGCAGCTGCTCTCTCTCGTCGCCCTCGCCGGGTGGGCGACCTTGACGGTGTTCCTGCTCCCCAGCGCGCGCTGGTTCTTGCGCCGTCGGGTCCACCGGGTGCTGGAGCGGGTCGACCGGGGCCTGCACATTCGCATCCAGCCCTTCAAGCTGACCAAGCGGCAGGTCTTGATCGACCGGCTGCTCTACGACCCCCAGGTCCTGGCCGCCATGGACGCCTACGCCGAGTCAGAAGACATGCCCCGGGACGTGGCCCTGGCCAGGGTCGAACGCTACGCCCGAGAGATCGTCCCCGCGTTCAACGCCTACGCCTACTTCGCCTTCGGCTACTGGCTCTCCCGAAAGGTGGCCAGCACGCTGTTCCGCCTGCGCCTGGGCTTCACGGACGACAAGGGTCTGGCCGACCTCGCGCCGGGCACGGCGGTGGTCTTCGTCATGAACCACCGCAGCAACATGGACTACGTCATGGTCTCGTACCTGGCCGCGTCCCGCACGGCGCTCTCCTACGCGGTGGGCGAGTGGGCCCGCATCTGGCCCCTGCAACAGCTGGTGCGAGCCATGGGCGCGTACTTCGTGCGTCGCCGCTCCCGTAACGCCCTGTATCGCAAAGTGCTCGAGCGCTACGTGCAGATGGCCACGGCCTCAGGGGTCACTCAGGCCGTCTTTCCCGAGGGGCGGCTGACCCGGGACGGCCATCTGCAAGAACCGCGCCTCGGCATCCTCGACTACATGGTCCGGGACTTCGACGCGAGCGGCGCACGAGACGTGGTCTTCGTCCCCGTGGGCCTCAACTACGATCGCACCTTCGAGGACCGCACCCTGCTGCTCTCGGCACAGGGTGAGCGCCCCGAAGTGGGCCGCATCCGAGCGCTGGCCACCACGCTCTCGTTCATCTCGCGCAACCTGTGGATGATGGTGCGCAGCAAGTGGCACCGCTTCGGCTACGCCTGCGTGAACTTCGGCTCACCCCTCTCACTGCAGGGTTGGCTCAAGCAAAGAGGCATCGACCCGCAGGCGTTGCCAAAAGAAGAGCGCATCGCCCACGTGGGCGCCCTGGGCAAAGATCTGATGGACGCCATCGGCCGCGTGGTTCCCGTGCTGCCGGTGGCCCTGGTGTCAGAGGTCTTCGCTACAGACCCTGGACAGCAGCTGAGTTTGCTGGAGATCAAGACCCGGGTGCAGGCCAGGATGGAGCAGCTCGAACACGGCGGCGCCCACCTCTATATCCCTCGAGCTGACCGGGGCTATGCCATCGAGTGTGGCCTGCGCATGCTGACACTGCGACGGCTGGTGGGAGAACGAGACGGACTCTTCGCCGCTGGGGCGAGCGAGACCGCGCTGCTGGAGTACTACGCCAACTCCATCGCCCATCTGCCCACCGCCGCCGAGGGCTCCACGGCTGACCAGCAGCCACCCTCGACGTCGGCGACGAGTTGAGTGCCTGTGCGTCCTCTGAGCGCCCGTCGATCCTACTTGGTAGAGGCTGAGAGGGCCTGCTCCAAGGCCTCGAGGCGCGTCACCAGCTGAGCGTTCTCGTCACGCAGGCCGTCCAGCTCTGACTGCTGGGACAAGGTGTAGAGGGTGAGCTCTTCGACCTTCTCCAGCAGGGCCAGCTGCATCTCGCTCATGTTGATCGAGCCCGCGGCCTGCACGTCAGCGTCAGAGGGCACCCGGGGCAGGTGCTGCTCGCGCTGGATGAACTCGGCCAGCTCGGACAACGACAACAGCTTGTAGTCCGGCTTGAAGACGTAGTCAGGCAGGGTCTGGGAGGCCGTGGTCAGCGACCCGTCGATGACCAGGTTGCCGTCGTGATCGAGGGCGAGCTCTTGGTTGTCGCCGCCATCGATGTTGATCCGGAAGGACCCGGAGGCGCCCCCGTCGGTGAAGGTCAGGTTCGCGCCGTTGTTCGGGGAAGCCCCGTCAGCCTGCAAGCGCAGGTTGATGAACGACTGGCTACTCTTCAGGATCATGTTGCCGTTGTGGTCCAGTTCGAGCTCCTGGTTGTCACCGTCCTGGATGTTGATGCGGTAGGAACCACTGTCTCCGCCATCCGTGAAGGTCATGTCTGCCGCGGTGTTGGGCGACGCACCGGAGGCCGTGAGACGCATGCTCACAAACGACGCGCTGCTCTCCACGTCGAGGGTCGCGTCCGGGCTCGTCGTGCCCACACCCACGTCGCCGGTCCCTTCGACCGTGAGCGCGTTGGACGGCGCGCCAGGGAAGACCTTGAAGGGCAGGGTCGAGCCGTTGGTGGCATCGCGGATGAAGAAGTTGGTCTCGTTGCCAGCCACGTCCCAGGTCTGAGGCGTGAAGCCCGAGCTGCCGTCCTGCTCCAGGCGCAAGGTGGGCGTATCGCCATCCTTCAGGTGCAGCTCGACCACCGGCGTGCTGGTGCCGAAACCGATGCGGCCTCCATCGTCGACGAACAGGGAGTGGCTCGGGGCGCTCGCCTCGATGGTGAACGGCGTCTTGCCGCCGGTGATGTCATCGATGCTGAACTTGTTGGCGCCGCCGTTGGATGAGTCATTGAAAGTGATCTGCCAGTCGTTGCTCGGGAACGAGGCCGAGCTGGACGTGTCCACAGCACCAATACGCAGGTTGTTCTCTTTCAAGCGCACCGTGTCGAAGCCGAAGCTCTCGCCGTTCACACAGTCCTGCCCAGCGCAGAGGCTGCCATCGACGATGAGATCGTCGAGAATCACCTGATCGCCTGGATCTTCGGTGGGCCCGCCACCTGAGCCCGGGGTGGAGCCCTGTGTGCCTGACGTGGGCGCCGCGCCAGAGCCAGTGCGCTGCGGGCTCTGGGGCGGCAACTCGACGAGCCCCGGCACCACAAGCAGCCCCTGATGCACATGAAAGTGGCCCGACTGAACGAACTCGTTGCGCTTGGGCCCCTGCGCGACCAACAACTCGGGGGGCACTTGATCTGCACCGTTCGCCCGAGCCTCGGCGAGGGCCGCCTTGATCTGCGGATCCATCAGCGGAGTGAGGGTCAGCTCCCAGTCGTAGCCGCCGTCAGGCAGGGGCGATCCATCGGCGCCATAGGCCCGCAGGAAGGGCAAGGTGCCAGCACTGAACTCGTGAGTCTCAAGCCAATCGCCGGGACCGTCGACCACGAGCGCGATGCTCTCGTAGCCCACCACCGGGTCCCAGGACAGGTACCCGTTGTCACTGTCGTAGTTGGCCACCGCGATGTCGCTGGCCACAGGGTGCGCTGCATGCAGTCCCAGCGGACTTGAGACCTGGGCATCCTGCTGGGCGGTGAGGCATGCAGAGCTGCCAAACATCGCGGCCAAGACGAGCGTCCATCTCACAGCATTGCCCATGGTCCATCTCCAACGTCGCAGATACGTGTCGGCCACAGGTTGTGGGACAGCCCCTAGCCGACCCACGACCCGAGCCCTTTCTCGAGAGGGCTGCATGATAGCCGAGCTTTGCCCGACACGTATGCCCGACTTGCCTTCACGTTGGCGACAAGTTCAGCCGTCAGCCGGGTCGCTACATGGCTCATGGCCGGCCTGCGTCCCACACCAGGTTCGTCGCCAGGCCGCCGTGACCAGGGCCAACACTCAGCGATTCGCCCCTGGGGACGCCTGCACGGCGCAGGGGTCCCCAGAGGCGTAGCGAGCCGCCTCTGCCAGCAAGCGCTCGCTCGAGACCAGGTCACCGGCAGTCTCGGCGGCGACGGCGGCCTCTTCGAGCCACTGTGCCGCGTCGTCGCAGCGGTCCAGCTCGGCGAGAGCCAGGGCGACCAGCTCGGCGTGACCAGCTTGCCCCGTGGCGGTGTGCACGCGCAAGGCGAGATCAAGAGCCCGTGCGCCGTCCCGCAGGTCAGCGCGAGGACTCGCCGCCAGGATCTTGGCCAACGCCGCAGCGAGCTGCCCGGCCCCAGGCAAGACTGCGTGACCCTCTTCGAGCCACCACAACGCCTCGGCGTATCGGCCGACCGAGACGAGCAACGCTGCCTGGGCCAGCCGAGCGCCCTCGTCACCCGGAGACAACCTGATCGCTTCATCGTAGTGCAGCAAGGCGACCTCCGGCCGATCACTGCGACGCAACACGTGTGCCAGCTCGCGGTGGGCCGAGCCGTCGTCCGGGTCCGCAGCGAGCACGATCAGCAGCCGCGCTTCAGCCTCGGCGTCGTCACCAGCCATGGACAGCATGGTGCCCAGGTTGAACTGGGCCGTGAGGTTTGCGGGCTCCAGCTCCAGGGCCAGGCGACACTGAGCGATGGCGGCCCTGAGCTGGCCGAGTTGTCCCAAGGCCGTGGCCAGGTTGATCCGCGCTCGGCTGCTCTGCGGGTCGGCGGCCACCGCTCGTTCAAAGGCCGTCGCAGCCCCACCGTAGTCCCCTGCCGAGAAGGCCAGCCGGCCGCGCAACAGCTGCACCCGCTCTCCCGTGGCCAGCGCCTGCACCGCGCTCATCAGGGGGTCGACAAGCCCCACCCCGCTCTCTCCCACGACGGCCAGGTGCTGGCGGGCCTTCTCCAGGTCGCCAGCCGCCCGGTAGGCCATGGCCAGGGGATAGTGGAGCCGGTCCGCCGCCGGCACCTCGGCAAGCACCGCTTCGAAACACGCGATCGCTCGCTCATGCTGCCCACGGGAGAGCGCGATCTGACCCAGCAGCGCCCGGGCCTTGTGACAGGCGGGGTCTGCGGCGAGCGCACGACCCAGGAGGGACTCTGCGTGCTCAAGCTGGTGCAGCTCCCACTGCGTCTCACCCAGCTGCACCAAGGCTGGGATGTCCTCAGGGGCGAGAGCCAGGCACGTCTGGTAATGGGTGGCGGCCTGTTCAAGATCGCCTCGCCTTCGCGCCAGATCGGCCATGAGGTAGGGCCAGCGAGCATCTCGTGGACCGTGCAACGCCGCCCGTTCGTAGCAGCCGAGGGCGGTCTCACCCAGATCATAGGCGTGGTAGTGCTGGCCCAGGAGGCCGTAGGCATCAGCCAAGGTGGCAGCGTCATTGTCTGGACGTGCGAACAACGTCTCGAAGGTCGCCCGGGCTTCCAGGAGCTGGTGCTGCACGGCCTGCTCCAGATCGTCCAGACGGGGCGAAGAGATCGGCGGGAGGCGGCCCTGCACGGCGAGGCTTGCGCCCCCGTCCTGAAGCGTCACTGCAGCCAGCGACGGATGAGCGCCCAAGACCCAGCAGACCAGGAGGGTGGCCACGCCCCGCGGCCCCATGCCTCGTCCGTGTGCGACCAGGCGCGTGCTCTCGTTCATCGGTCCGCGCCGCGGTCATCGGGACTGGCCGGTGCGCCGGTGCCCTTGATCAGGGTGGTGTAGCGACCCGAGATCGAAGGAGCCCAGGATTCGCTCTCGCCCCCTGGCCAGACCACGGTGAGCCCTGTCACGTACAGGCCGGGTGGAAACGCCACGGTCACCCGAGGGTCTCTTGCGGAGGCGAAGCTGCCATCGGTGCGCACCTTGCGCCACTGGGAGCTGCCGTCGGAGAGCTGCACCTTGGCTTTCGCGCCGAACACATCACGGGGCGGCTGACCGTCGACCAGTCGCAGCCCCACCCATGAGCCTCCCGTGTCTGTCTTGTTGAGCAACAGCTGTGCTCGCCCCCCGTTGTTGGCCACGAGCACGTCGTCGTCCCCGTCGTTGTCCACGTCGCCGGCGGCCAGGCCGCGGCCGACATCGAGGCGCTGAAAGACGTCACCGCCTCCAGTGGCGAGCTCCTCGAAGCGTTGGCCAGCTTGGCTCAGATAGAGCTGCTTGCGCTGTCCCAGGGGATGGAGATCACCTGCGTTCAGGCGCTGATCGAGCAGGCGCACGGCCCCACCGACGGTGAACAGATCGAGCCAACCGTCACCGTCAGCGTCGAGCCAGGCGGTGCCGAAGCAGGTGACCGGCAGGCTGGGGGATCCCAACCCCCACGCGCTGGTGCCATCCACGAACAGGCCGCCTCCGTCATTGATGTAGAGCGTGTTCGTCTCTCCGGCGAGGTGGGTGACGAAGAGGTCATCGTCGCCGTCCCCGTCGCAGTCGGCCACATCGACGCCCATGCTCGCTTCGGCCTGGCCTTGACCGTTCAGGGCCACTCCGGCCAGCAAGCCATCGTCGAGAAAGCTGCCGTCACGCTGATTGAGCCAGAGCCTGTTTGCGGTCCCGTCGTTGGCCACGAACAGGTCGGGCCAGCCATCGTCATCGACATCGCTGGCCACCACGCCCAGGCCCGGCCCTGCATGGGACGCGCCCAGAGCAGCGAGCGTGTCCTCCTCGAAACGGCCGTCACCCAGGTTGCGCAGCAGGACGTCGCCTTGGCCCTCGAATGCAGAGGGGCCGCAGTAATCCCGGCGACTGCTGCTGGCGTAGCAGGTCGGGTTGCGCTCCAGATCGAAGGTGACGTAGTTGACAACGTAGAGATCGAGATCACCGTCCAGGTCGAGGTCGCAGAACGAGGCCCCAGAACTCCACCGTGATGGTCGCTTGCCCAGGTCTGCCGAATGATCGCTGAAGCGCCCGTCTCCCCTGTTGCGAAAGAGCTGATTCGGGCCGAGGTTGGCGACGAACAGATCGACCGCGCCGTCGCCGTTCACGTCGCCGGTGGCCACGGCCATGCCATAGCCCCGGGCCACAAGGCCGCTGATCTCGGTCACGTCCGAGAAGCGCAAACGGCCGCCCTCGGTCAGGTCGTTGGCGAAGAGCCGGTCTCCCGGGGGCTGATCGGGAGGCAGGGCCAGCAGGCCACGGCCCGCCTCGCCGTCCGGGCCCAAGGCACCGCCTTGCACCAGATAGGCATCGAGGTCGCCGTCGTTGTCGTAGTCAAACACGGCAGCCCCCGCCCCGGTCATCTCGGGGAAGTAGTACTGGCCGGTCATGCCGTTGTCGTGGACGAAGTTCAGCCCGACCTGGGTCGCCACATCCTCGAATCGCGGGGAGCGGGCCGCCAGCGCAGCACCGGGAGCAACACCCTTGGAGGCACCCTGGGCGACGCCACTCTGCCCCTCCCCATAGGCTGCGGAGCGCTGCATCGAGCTGGCCCGGGAGCCCTGGCCCTCCGCAGCCTGCGTCTCCGGAAGCTGACCCTCTGCGGGACCACAGCCGCTGCACAACAACGCCGACAGCAGCAGCAACAGCCGCGTTTGGGCCGCGGGGGCAGCTGTGCGCAACGTCATGCTCCGAGTCTCGATAGCCAGGGCGAGTGGGCGACGGGCGCCCCTCCCGCGGCGACGGCAAGCCGCCGGGCCGCATGGTAGCAGCCTCGGTGTCCTTCACGGGCGTCGGCGGCCCCGCCACTCACGTACCAGAGCGGGAGGCTGCTGGTGACACCGTCATCCAGTGTGATCTGATGGGCCCACCAGCGCAGACCTTGCCCTGCGAGCTGCGCTGCTCCGCTCCCTCCCGCCGAGCCAGAACACTCATGCGCTTCTTCGTCGTCGGCTCAGGGCGGTGTGGCACCACCATGCTCTGGCGCATGCTGAACCTCCATCCCGACCTGTTCGTCTTTCGCGAGACCCACTGGCATCCCAAGCTCTTCGAGTTTTACGGGCTGGGGACGGCCCCACCCGCCGAGATGCTCGACGTGGTCGACCGCACCTGCTTCATCGAGGGCCAGCCCACCACCACCGTCGACGACGAGCTGCGAGAGGTGCTGCTCAGCCTGGGCCCAGCGGTCTCGGTACGACAGTTCAGCGATGGCCTGGGCCGAGCGCTGGCGGCCCGAGTGGGCAAGACCCTGTGGGCCGACAAGACGCCGGACTACACCAACTCCCTGGGCACCCTTCAGCTGATCTTCGACGACTGCAAGATCGTGCATCTGGTCCGGGACGGTCGCGCCGTGGCCCGGTCCATGTCCCATCACCCCGGCTATCGCTGGCTGGCCTCCGCGGGCGAGCTCTCCTGGGTTCCTGCGTCGTTCAACGGCTACCACTCGGTCATCGAGACCCGAGAGGCGATCCCCCTGGACACCTTCGCCCGGCTGTGGCGCCAACGCATTCACCGTGCTCGTGAGGGCGCGACCCGGCTCAAGGCCCACACCTATCGCGAGTTTCGTTACGAAGACTTCGTCACCCAGCCGGAGACCACGCTGCAGGCCCTGGCCAATTTCGTCGACCTGCGGCCAGACGCCTCCTGGCTCAAGGACGCCTCCCGGCTGGTGGACAGCTCCAGGATGAACAGCGCAGCAGGCCCCCATGTCCCCATGGGTCCGGAAGAGCTGGCCCTGCAGCGAGAACTGGGATACTCGCACGACTGACTGCCCGTCAGCCCGAGCGGTCACGGCTCTCTGAGCCCCACGCTTCCCTACGGCTCGCTGCGCGGCCCCTCGCGCATGAAACCCCGCTCGACCAGCTGGGCTGTCCCAGAGAAGCGAACGGACCCAGGGTAGAGCAGATTCAGCGCACGGTCTTCTTCGACGACCTCTAGATACGAGCTGTACTGGATCGCCGAGTTCCAATGCTCCTTGCGCTGCACCTCCCGCGCCACAGACTCCGAGAAGCCCGCGAAGAACTTGAAGTGCAACAGCACGCAGGTCTCCTGAGCCAGACGCTCCGACGCGATGAGGTGGGTCGAGGCCTTGTACTCACGCCCCCTGTGCCACTTCACCAGGGGGATCTTGCCCAGGTACGGCGGCGGCAGCTCCCGCTCGCGGCCTGCCCAGAAGACCCTGTCCCGGGGGCCACCGCGAAAGTGCTCGGGAGTCAGGGAGGCCCCCGGCTGCAAGAAGTCGTAGCCGTCGCCGTCGAAGAAGGGGCAGGCAGCCAGCAGATCGTTCAGCCCGTCGAGTCTTGTCTCGGCGATCGGACGATCTGAGTACATATCGAGCAGGAACCCGCCCACCCCGTCCACCCCTCGCTGATCGAGCGAGGACACGAACTCTCTCAGGCTCAGCTGCTCGCAGCCCGGGTACAGAAAGAGCTCGTCTGCATCGAGGACGAGGGCCCAGTGCCCGCAGGCGTGCTCATGCAGCAGCGGGTGGATCCAGTCGATGCCACAGCGGCTGGCTCCGTAGCTGTCCTCAGTGCAGTAGAGCCTCACGTCGTGCTGAGCGGCGAGGTGCTCGGTCGTGCCGTCGGTGGAACCATTGTCGACGACCACGAACTCGTCGATGCCCAGGGCCCGATGGTGAGCCAGCCCGTGCTGCAGCAAAGGCAACTCGTTGCGCACGCAAAGAAACGCCAGCAGGTCATCGCTGCCCCGGCCTCGCCGGGGCTCTGTCAGGCTCTCAAGTGCCATGGGGCTCCGTGGGGTCAGTCGCCGGGGAGGAATCGAAGCGGTAGAGTAGACCGGGCGGCCGCGCCGTTCACCGAAAAGCCTCCATCGGCAGGACAGACCATGACGAGATCCCCCTGACCATGGGCCTCGCGGTTCTTGGCATGCACCGCTCCGGCACGTCCGCCGTGACCCGGCTGCTCAACCTCATGGGTTGCAGCCTGGGCCCTGACAAGTCCGTCGCCGCCCCGGCCCACGACAACACCGCAGGCTTCTGGGAGCGCCTCGACGTGCGCCGCACGAACGACAGGTTGCTCGCCGCCCTGGGCCGCAGCTGGGTCGACTGCCTCACCATCGATCTCGACAGCGTGGTGTCCAGCGAGGTGAGAGAGTTCGCCTGGAGCGCGAAGAAGATCGTCGGCGAGCTGGACAGCTCCCAGCCCTGGGTGCTGAAAGACCCCCGCTTCTGCCTCACCTTGCCAGCCTGGAAGCCCTTCGTCGACCCGTTGATCACCGTGTACGTCCATCGCGACCCCATGGCCTCTGCCCTCTCGCTGCGCAAGCGCAACGGCATCCGTCTGCCCCTGGGGCTGGCCCTCTGGGAGCACTACAACCTCTCGGCCCTGCGAGCCAGCTCTGGCCTGCCCCGGGCAAACATCGCCTACGAGCAGCTGACCAGAGACCCGGAGGCAGCCGCCGAACGTCTGCTGCAACAGCTCGTCGACCAGGGCGCGACAGCTCTCCACCTGCCCGACCGTGACGCCTTGCTGAGCTTCGTCGCCCCTGCCCTCGACCATCACGGCGCCGAGGCAGCCGCGGGCAGCGAAGCGCCCCCATCAGAGAGCATCGAGCGGCTGTCAGCTGCGCTTCGAGACGGCAGCGCTTTTCGAGGTGAGGTGCCAGCGCTGTCGACGGCCTCCGCCGAGCTGCTGCGCACGGCCTCCGCCCAGTGGCCGGGCCAGACATGGATCACCCGGCTGCTCCGTGAACGGGACGCCCAGGTGGCGGCGCTTGAGCAACAGTTGATCGAGGCACAGCGGGGGCGCGACCCGTCGGGCGACGGGCCTGCCTGACGGGCCAGGTTCGTCGAGCGGGCTCAGCTGGGCTACAGGCTCGTCATGGCGACGAGTCGTCAGCAGGCAGGCAGCTCGGCGAGGCGCTGCAGGGCGTCACACAACCTGCGGTCTTCGACGAGCGTGCCGTCGCCGAGCCCGCCGGTCAGCCGCTCGGCGCTCCACTGCTGCTCACGATAGTGTGCGTCAAGCCGCCCCGCTCTCAGCTCGTCGTAGAGCGACCTCCAGGTGCGTCCGATCCCGGGAGGCAGCTCGGTGTTGCGGGCATACGCCGCGCCACCCAGACGAATCTTGTTCTCGAACTGGGCGAAGGTGCGCAGGGGGAAATGAAAGATCTCGATGGGGTGAGATTGTGCCTCCAGCGTCGGCTGATCCCAGGAGATGCTGTGATTCCCCTGGTGGACGGTCACCTCGCCGTGGCCGCGATGGCAGCTCTTGGGCGGGAGTGGCGCACCGAGGGGGTTCAGGGAGCGCACTTCCCGATAGACCATGCGCTCGTAAAAGGGCTGCTGGTCGGGCGCCAGGGGCACGAAGTTGAAGCGCTGTGCCACCACCACGTTTGTCTCGGGCCGCAGTCGCTCAAGGCTCTCGCTGAGGTCGCCCTGATCGGTCCACCAGAACTCGTCGGCGTCGTTGTTGATGACCCAGTCCGCGCCGTGGCTTTGGTAGGCCATGCGCGCCATGCGGGTCACCCAGCGGCCTTGGGCGTAAGTGTCGTCGGGCTCGTGCAGCAGCTGCACCACACCGCGCTTCACGTACTCTTCCAGGATCTCTACCGTGCCATCGGTCGAACCGTTGTCAGTGACGATGACGCAGTCCACACCGCGGCTCAGGTGAAACTCCAGGTTCTCCCTGACGATGTCCGCCTCGTCCCGCACCAGCAGGGTCATGACCAGCCGGGTCACGGTCAGGTGCCGCCGAGGATCCGCTGGAAGAACAGCTTGGCCACGTCCCAATCTCGGGCCGCTGTGCGCTCTGATAGCTTCAGGGCCTTGGCAGCCTCGCCCACGGACAGGCCGCCGAAGAAGCGCAGCTCGACCAGCTGGGCTCGCCGGGGCGAGACGGCCGCCAGCTCTTTCAAGGCCTCGTCGACCTGGAGCACCTGCTCGTCCAGGTGCGGGGCGCGGGCACCGGGGACCTGGTCGATCTCCATGTCGTCAGGCCCTTGCAGCAGCACCCGACCCTCTGGCGGGCGACGCTTCTGCCGCTGTCGCGAGCGGGCGCCATCTACCAGAACCCGGCGCATCTGCAGCGCTGCCAGGGCCAGAAAGTGCTCCTCGTCGACGATGGTGCTGTCGACCCGGGCCAGCTTGATGTAGGCCTCGTGGATGAGCGCGGTGGGTTGCAGGGTGTGCTGAACCCGCTCCGAGCGCATGGCCGCGCTGGCCAGCTTGTGCAGCTTGTCGTAGATCGAGCGGTTCAGATCCGCGTGATGAGGCGTGGAAGACATGGGCTCAGTCTAACAGCCTGCACGCCCCCGAGATTCAGGGGTCAGTCCAGGGACTGATTCCACTCAGCCACGCGTGCCCACCAGGCCTTGGCAGAGACCGTGTCGTCCCGACCTTCGAAGAAGCGCGCCAGACGCCGGGCCGAGCGAATCAGGGGCTCCCGATCATGCTCGTCAGGGAGGTGGTTCTGCAGCGCCTCGTGGTTCTCCAGCAGAAGAGACTGGGCCTCGTCCAGGCGCTCCTGGCCCGCGGCAGCTTCGCCCAGCAGGCTGCGACTCTCATCGAGCAGCCACGGTGGCACCCCGATGCCGTCCCGTCCGAAGAGCGAGAGCCCGGCCTGGAGAAACGTCTCTGACACTTCGTATTGGCCGAGCACGTTGGCCAGGGCGGCGACCGCATTGAGCCAGGCCAAGCGCTCCTGGGGCGGGCCAGAGAGGGACTCGAACTCGCTCTGCATGATCTGCAGCAGGCGTTCCGCGGTGTCCAACGCCATCTGGGCGCTGCCAGCGGAGCCCTCCCCACGGGCTCTCCAGAGGTGGGCGGTCTCGGTGACGAGAGGCGCGGCCGCGAGGGGCTGGCCGCTGCGGATCCGCTGTTGCGCCAGGAGCGTCGCCGCGTTGAGCGCCTCGTGGTGATCGTCACCCAGGAGCTGCCGCAGGCCCTTCTCGGCCTGCGCCAACAGGGTGTCCGCCTCGTCCCAACGGCCCTGCTCGAATCGGAGCAGGCCCAGCTGAGCCACCGAGAACAGGGTGTCCCGATGGCGCTCGCCGTGGAGCGCACGGCGAATGGACAGGGCCCTCTGCACGTGGGCCTCCGCCTCATCCAGGCGGCCCAGCTCACGGAGCACGCTGGCCAGGTTCATGGTCGCCGTCAAGGTCGCCCCGTGGCGGTCTCCAAAGCGGAGCCGCGCTGCCTCGAAGGATTCTTGCAGCAGGAGAAAAGCGGGGCCCTTCTGATCTTGCTGAAGCAGGAGCTGGCCCAGGTTGTTCATGGACGAGAGCGTGTCCTCGTGGCCTGCTCCCAGCTCTTCGCGGCGCCCGTCCAGAGCCCGTTGATCGAAGTCTTGCGCCTCGTCCCAGCGCCTGAGTGCGAAGAGCGTGCTGCCCATCTCGGCCAGGGAGTCCAGGACGTCGGGGTCGTTGGGCTCGAACAGACGCAGCCGGTCGTCGAGCACACGGCGGTGCAGGGTGAGCGCCTCTTCTGGGCGGCCCTGCTCCCGGAGTGTGTTGGCGATCAGGGAGGCGCTGGCCAGGGTGTCTCGATGCTCCTCGCCCAAGACCCTCCGTCGAGCCTCGTGACAGCGCTCGAAGATGTCGAGTGCTGCGTCAAGATCGCCCTGCTGCTCGACCACCTTGCCCCACTCGGTCAAGGCCTCCAGTGTCTGCAACCCGTCCTCGCCCAGCTCGGCACGAAACGTCTCCAGGGACGATCGCAAGGGCGACTCAGCCCGCTCCCACAAACCCAGCGACGAGAGCACTTCGCCCAAGGTCTGCTCCATCTGGGCCCGGGTGAGTGGTTGGTCGGCGAAGGTCTCACGCACAGCCGTCAGCGTCGGGTCCAGCAAGCCGATGACCACTGTCTCGAGCGCCAGGCTGGTGAAGCTCACACCTTCGAGCAGCGACTCCAGACGCTCAACGGTGGCCTCTCTCGCCAAGCCGGGTAGCCCGTCCTCTGTGGCCCGCGTGGTGACCTGCTCAATGATGAGGTCACGGATGCCCAGTCCCAGCAGCTCTGCATCGACGTCTTGAAGCTGGGCCTGGTGCAGCGCGATCACCATCTCCAGCTCATCAGCACGGCGCTGGCTCTCGGCCCTGGCCAGCTGGGCCCGCTTGCTCGAATTGTCCGCACGCTTCGCCGCGAGGGTGGCCTGCTCTGCGGCCAGGGTCGCCTCTTTCTCGCTCTCCTGCGCCGCCAGACGCGCTTCTCTTTCTGCCTCGGCGGACGCCTCCGCATGGGCCCGCTCTTCTTGGGCCAGGAGCCAGCCGCTGGTGGTGCCGGCGATGGCCAACAGCAGCAGGGACACCACCACCAGGCCCGTGACCACGCCAGCCCGGTTGCGGCGCACGAACTTGCTCATGCGGTAGGCCGCCGATGGGGCTGCTGCGAGGACGGGCTCGTCGGACAGATGCCTCTGCACGTCGGCAGCCAACTCGCTGGCGGTCTCGTAGCGGCGTGTGCGGTCCTTCTCCAGGCACTTCATGACGATCCAATCCAGATCGCCGGTCAGGCGCTTGATCAGATCAGCTTCAGGGGGACGGCGGCGCTCGCTCTTCTCCTCAGCATCGTCCTGGCCCACTCGCGCGCTCGGCAGGCGAGGCTCGTCTTCACGAATGATGCGCAGCATCTCGGTGCGCCCTGCATCGAGCAGAGTGCGGCCGTCGAACGGCGTGGCCCCGGTGAGCAGCTCGTACAACAAGACGCCCAGAGCATAGATGTCGCTGCGGGTGTCGATGTCCAGGCCCGTGAGCTCAGCCTGCTCGGGAGACATGTACGCGGGTGTGCCGATGAGCTGCTGCTGCAGGGTCACCAGGGTCTTGTCTGTGAGCACCTGGACGGTGGCCTTGGCGATACCGAAGTCGATGACCTTGGGCACCGGGCTCCCGGACTCGACGGTGACCAGGACGTTGCTCGGTTTGATGTCCCGGTGGATGATGCCCTTCTGGTGCGCGTGTTGCAGAGCGTGGCAAACGGGCACGAAGAGCTGCAGACGCTCCAGAAGGCTCAGCCGCTGGGTCTCACAGTACTCTGTGATGGGGACCCCTCTGACCAGCTCCATGACGAAGTAGGGGCGGCCTTCGTCGGTGGCCCCGACGTCCAGAACCCTGGCGATGTTCGCGTGGGCCATCATCGAGAGCGCCTGCCGCTCAGCCTCGAAGCGGGCGATCACTTCGCGCGTGTCCATGCCCAGCTTGATCACCTTGAGCGCCACGCGACGGCGCACGGGCTCGCGCTGTTCGGCCAGGTAGACCGAACCAAAGCCACCCTCACCCAGAAGCTCAAGCAACCGGTAGGGCCCGAGCTGACTGTTCAGTTCGAGGTCGGACAGCGGGCGCTCCCCTGGGCTGCTCGCCAGGGCCGCTTGTTCCCTCGCCGCGAGCAGGGCTTCGACTTCGTCACGGAGGGACGTGTCGCCACTGCAGGTCTCTTCCATGAAGCTCTCTCGCGCCTCACCAAACAGGGAGAGGGCGCGGTCGGCAAGCTGCCGGGCCTCGTCGCCGCCGTGTGGCTCTGGGGACATGACCTCCGGTCTCCGTCGGACGACACACGATGGTGAGCGCCGGTCCTTGCAGCAGCCTCCCCCACCTCAGCTCCGCCCATGAGCATGGGCAACACCCTGGAGACGCCAGGCCGTGGGATCAGAAGCCGAAGCGCACAAGACAGGGTCGTCGGCCTGAGCCGTCATGGCAAGCCTCGTCCTGCCCTGGCTCGCCGCCAGCCAGGCCCGCGGACTCGCCCGCCGAGCAAGCGCCCTCACAGTGCGACAAAACGAAGGCTGCCCGCGCACCGTGAAGACGGGGCGCGGGCAGCCAATCGACCGGGCTCCGTGGCTCGAACTCCACGGACCGGCGACTCATCCAGCGAGAACTACTGGATCGTGAGCTTCAGACCCTTCGAGTAGTTCACCCAGGCACCGGACAGGTTCTGTCCAAAGGCCTGCATGAAGACCTCTTCACCCGGATTCACCACGCCCAGCGACGGGATGGTGAACGGCAGCAACGCCAAGGCGTTGGAGGGGTTGGGCACGAGGGGGCCGATCTGAACGAGCCAAGGCAGGCAGTAGAACTGCATGTCAAAGTTGGCCACGTAGGTGTCGGACTGGACGATGCCCACCATGAGCATCACCGGCTTGCCCGGGATCGTCGACTTGATCTTCACCGTGTTGTCCGAGTCGGGCGTGCCCGGGCCGATGCCGCTCAGCACGATGACCTTCTTCAGCGCGCCGTACTTCGTCCAGGCGCTGGGCACGACCACGTTGGGCGTGCCGGTCAGGCGCATGGGGAAGGACGCGAAGGGAGCACCACCGAAGAAGGACGTGCCGAGGTACGACTCGTCCGCCTCCAGGTAGCGGTCAAACGCGTCCTGCACACCCGCCTCGTTGGGCGGACCCACAAGCAGCGGGCCCGTGCCAGACGGATCGGACGCGTCGGAGTTGTAACTCCAACCGATGGCGCCATCTGTCATGGGGACAGCGGCGGGCAAGGTGACATCAATGAGGAAGCCCTCGAACCCACCAGATGCCGAGTTGGGCAGGCCCGTGAGCAGGTAGTCACCGACCACCGTGCCCGGAACGCCGAAGCCAGCAGCGCCCTGGTACAGGCGAACGCGCAGGTCTACTGTTCCGGGAGCCTGCAGGTTCGTGGCGTAACCGATCTGGATCTCTGTGACCGACGCACCACCGCCGCCGAAGTCGGCTGTCCCCCAATCGAGGAAGTGCTCTGTGGCCCCATTGCCCACGAACAACGAACCGTTCGTCGAGGTGTTGTTGAACAGCACCACCGGCGTGCCCGCGTACTGCGGCGTGTCGGGCTGGGTGGTCGAGGGATGGAACGTCTGTGTGGCCACGTCATAGCGCCCCGCGTAACGAATGTCGTCGACCGGAATGACGTCCTGTGCGCTTGCCGAGAGCCCCATGACGCACAGCGCGAGCGTCGTGAGCAGATGCTTGGTACCTAACATGAGTGATCTCTCCAGGTTGGATGAGACATCGGGATACAGCAACCTTTGACCCGGGCGCCGTCGCGTCCGGACCTTCCCTAGTCAGTGAGGCCCGATGCTAACGCAATCCGAGAATCACACCAGAGCCCGTTCGGCCTGATGAGAGATTTCTCCCACTCACTCGGCGCACAACTCGATCACTCGGAGTCGGGAATACAACGACAGCGCATGCCGAGATCTCACCCAAACGGCGCTTTCAGCGGTCTCGTCGCTGCGTGTCTCCGTGACCAGCAATGTAGCAGCGACTCTCACAAGTCACTCAGCACCTACGCTCATGGGAGTACACAGAGGCTCTGTACCTTCTCCCTGGCCCTTCGATCATGGGGCCGTTCTTGATACCAACGAGCGTCCAGGCGGGACCAGGGGACTTCCATTCCCGTGAGAGCCTCCATGTCACCAGCGCTGACCAGCCCCCGATCCCTGCTGCGCGAGCTGCGACGCCTGTTCATGACCCATGGCGATGAGGCCGATCTGGGC
Organism: uncultured Phycisphaerales bacterium; assembly: GCA_964537035.1. Lineage (GTDB taxonomy): Bacteria > Planctomycetota > B15-G4 > B15-G4 > B15-G4 > CAZIAK01. Next base: position 26,999 of record CAZIAK010000003.1, read on the forward strand.
ATCGACGATGTGACCGTGGCCGCAGCCAAGCTCCGCTGCCCGGCCCTGCTCAGGCGCCAGCGGCTGGACACCATGCAGCAGGTCGTCGACTACCACGAAGCCCTCTGTTTGTTGCGGGCCCACCCGGACGACAGCGAGGTGCTCGCCGCTGTAGCGAACGGGCTGAATGACTTCTCGTCACGCAGTGACGCCCGACGGTTTCGAAAAGACCTCGCAGACAGCGGCATGGCTGGCACCGACATCCACGACCTCTTCTTCGCTCCCATGGCGAGCTGGCTGGCGAAGAGCTTCGGCGAGCACCTGCAGATCGATTGGGAGACCGTCGACGATCGTGCGCAAGCTCAGCTCCTGGCCTGGATCGAGTCGTTCGTCTCCCCCGCCGAGCTGCTGGGCGTGTTCGAGAAGAAGCTCTCCGTGCGCGCCCCGACCTGCTCCAGGCCTACGATCAGGCGCCCCTGTCCGTGCGACAGGTCTCTCCCCAGGAAGGCCAGGGCCTGATCGACCTGGCCCGCGAAGCCATGGTCACCCGGGCGCGTGATCTCGATGCGTTCGCCTACGGCAGCCCACAGGACGTGCGCATGGTCGACCGCGGAGGGGGCCGCCGGGCGGCTCGATGAGACCACGACCAGCCCTCTGACGTGCGCCGTTCATGACATGTCGTGAAATCCCCGAGCGATATCTCGCGTTTCGCGGAATGTCGTCAGCAGGGCCGAGGGCAAGCGAGAGTTCAGTGGGCCCACAGTCCACGACCAGGTCAACACTTACGCACTCACAGGGTATTGGCTTGTGAGCGGAGCGGAGTTTGGCACGGGGTTCTCTACAGGGAACGCTGAGCCACCCCAGCCGCCCTTACCGGCGGCATCCTCGTCCCCTGTCGTCTCACCGATGGGCTCGTCGGCCCGAGACGGACTGATCAGGAGCAACCTGTTGAACGACTCATCCATCGCACTTGTGGTCGGAGGTTCCAGCGGCATCGGCAAGGCCACGGCGCAGAAGCTGCTGCAGCGCGGCGTCGGCGTGCTCTTGCTCGGCCGCAACCAGAGCAAGCTCGCGGCCGCCGAGGCCGAGTTCTCGGTGCTCGGGGACGTGGAGACCGTGGCCGTCGACCTCCACGACCCACAGCAGACCTCTGCCTTCATCGAGAGCATCGCCAGTGAGCAGCGCCATGTCTCACACCTTGTGAACGCAGCAGGAGTGTTCAAGCCCACGCCGTTTCTTGAGCACGACGGCGCTGACTACGACACGTACCAGGACACCAACCGGGCGCTGTTCTTCATCACCCAGGCCGTGGCCAGAAACATGAGCGAGCATGGCGGCGGAGCCATCGTGAACATCGGCTCGATGTGGGCGCGGCAAGCGGTCAAGGCCACGCCGTCCTCCGCCTACTCCATGGCCAAGGCCGGGCTCCACGCACTCACCCAGCACCTGGCCATGGAGCTTGCCGACATCCACGTTCGCGTCAACGCCGTCGCACCCGCGGTGGTGGTCACACCGATCTACGGCGCCTTCCTCAACCCGGACAACATCGAAGGCGAGCTGCAGGGCTTCAACGACTTTCATCCCATCGGTCGCGTGGGCCAGGTCGAGGACGTGGCAGGGGTCGCCGACTTCCTGCTGTCTGACGAGGCCAGCTGGGTCACCGGCGCGATCTGGGACGTGGACGGCGGCGTCATGGCCGGGCGGAACTGAGGATGTCCTTGCTGGGCTGCTTCGGCGTGCGCAGGGTGCGCAAGAACGACAGCAGCTTCAGCTGCTCTGCCGCGGGCAAGGCGAGATAGTTGTCCCGGGCGAGCAGCCCCTCGCCGCCATGCTGTGCGATCGCTTCGGTCAGCGTGGTGGCCCTGCCGTCGTGCAGGTAGGGTGCCGTGTCGGCCACGCCCCACAGGCGGGCGGTGATGAAGAGCGCGTCGTCGTCACTGCCTGTGGTCTCGGCCAGCTCCGCACCCATGTCGTGACGCTTGAGGTCCGAGTACATGTTCACGCGCACGCCTCCCGCGTTGTTCTTCGGGAACCTGGTGGGCTTGTCGGTGAGATCGACTGTGTAGAAGACGTTGGCCGTGGGGTCGGTGTCCACTTCAGGGAAGGCGATGGGCAGCATCCTGAAGTCCGTGTTGAGAGTGGGCACATGGCAATCCGTGCAGCCAATGCGCTCGAAGAGCCGGGAGCCCTGCTGACCCACCGGGCCGCCCTTCACCCGCTTCGGAGGCTCAAGCGCCGTGCTGAAGATGTGCATGGCTGACAGCTCGCCGGGCAGGATCTCGTCCACGACCCCATCGCCATCTTCGTCGATGCTGGCGCCCACGACCTCTGTGGGCTGCATGCCCTGGTGAAACTGCAGGGCGCCCACATCAAAGGCGCGGATGGTGGCGCAGCAGCCCTTGCGCCCGAAGGGCTTCACCACCAGGTCGTCGTCGATGCCCTCCACGCCTGAGAAGTCGTAGCTCAGGGTCTTCGAGTCATAGCGAATCGAGCCGAAGCTCACGCCCTTGCTCTGCAGGGGCAGGGCCACGTCCGGTCGAAACTGGGCGGCGAAGAGCTGGGTCTGCAGCTCCATGGTCATCTCCTTGCCCACCAGCTCGACACCGCCTGCACCGAAGACGAAGGGCGGGTTGATGACGCGCCCGTTGTACGCAGCGAAGCCATTGCCGTCCGAGTCGTCCACGTCAAACTCGGTGGCACCAGGCATGGCCACGTTGTTGATGCCCCCCGCGCCGCCCACGGTGAAGGTGGCGGGGATCGTCGCCATGCTCAGCACGGAGTGGCACTCAAGGCACGACTGGGTGTCCATGCCGTTCACGCGCATGAAGTGGGTCTGCTCGCTGCCGATCGATGGACGATTGCCCGGGCTGGTCTTGTCGAGCTCAAATCGGTCGAGCGGGCCGTCGCCCCAGCCGTCGAGCAGATTGAATGGCGTCGAGAAGATCTCCATGCCCTTCTTGCGGATGTCCTTCGTGCTCAACGCACCAGACGTGATCTGAGCCTGGGTGATGCGATCCCGGCCGAGGGCAGCCTCTTCGCCGGCGGGCGCTTGGGCCGCGACGGCAGTGGGCAAAGCGAAGGTGATCCCGAGAGTCAATGCAACGAGGGGCTTGGTCATGATCTGTCCTCTCTCAATGAGTGTTCCGCTCAGAAGGTGCTGAATGACCTCGAGTAGCGGTGGCTCTGTGAGAGGAAGATGAGAGGGCCCGGAGACTGCCATCCACACGGCGCGACGGGCGCGGCAGGTGCAGATCCCCCCTCGCCATGCCAGGTTGGCACGGGCTACCATCCCGCCATGGCACGCATCCTCTACGGCGTCTCGGGCGAGGGCTCGGGGCACAGCTCACGCGCTCGCGAAGTGGCCAGCTGGCTGATCGAAGACGGGCACCAGGTCAAGATGGTCAGCTACGACCGGGGCTATCGCAACCTGGCCGACGACTTCGATGTCTTCGAGACCGAGGGCCTGCACATCGCCTCGGTGGACAACCGGGTCTCCATGGTGAAGACCTTCACCGACAACATCTCGCGGCTGTCGAAGGGCGCGGCCAAGCTCCGCGAGCTGCGCCACGTGGGCTTCAGAGACTATCGCCCCCACGTGGTGCTCACCGACTTCGAGCCCATGACGGCGTATCTGGCCCGGCACTACGAGCTGCCCCTGGTCTCCATCGACAACCAGCACCGCCTGCGCCACATGCGACACCCCTGCCCCGAGCATCTGAAGAACGACGCGCGAACGACCCGGGCAGTGATCAAGCTCATGGTCCCCGAGCCGGATGTGTACCTGGTGACCACGTTCTGGTTCGGCGAGGTCAGCAACGAACGCACATTCCTCTTTCCTCCCATCCTGCGCCGTTCTGTACAAGCGCTGCAGCCCCGGGACGACGGACACCTGCTGGTCTACTTCACCTCGGGCTTCGAACCGTTCATCGAACAACTGGCCCAGTTCGACAACGAACGCTTCCTGGTCTACGGCGCAGGACGGGAGGGCAGCGACGGTCCGCTCACTTTCAAGGCTCCCAGTCGCGACGGTTTCCTCGACGACCTGGCCGGCGCCAAGGCGGTGATCTCCACCGCGGGCTTCACGCTCATGACCGAGGCCATGGCCTTGGGCAAGCCCATGCTGGCCCTGCCCATGGCGGGCCAGTTCGAGCAAGAACTGAACGCCGTGCTGCTGGAGGAGCTGGGCCTGGGCAAGAACGGCCGAGCCGCCACTGCCGACAGCGTGGGCGCGTTCCTCTACGAGTTGCCCAGGCTGCGAGAGCGCCTCGCTGAGGCCAAGCCAGACGACGGCAGCGCCCTGCGAGCAGCGCTCAACGAGCTGCTGGCCGACGACGGTGCGGGAGCGCGGGCGTGTCGAGCGCGACGGCTGGCAGCGAACTCAGGAGATTGATCCATCCATGCGCGTCCTCGACCTGAACTGCAATCAATGTGGAGCTCCCCTTGAGGTCCCCCGCAAGGCGCGCTTTGTCACCTGCTCCTTCTGCAATTCCCGCCTGCAGATCCAGCGCGAGGGCGCGGCGGTCTTCACCGAAGCCCTGGAGGAGATCAACGAAGACCTCGAGCAGATCAAACGCTACACCGCACTGATCCGCCTTGATCAGGAGTGGGCCGCCTCTCGCGAAAACCACGTCGTCCGTGACAAGCACGGCGTCAGCCGCATCCCGACGGCTCAAGGCTCACGCATTGCCATGATCGGTGTCATCGTCTTCGGGGGCTTCTGGACCCTCTTCGCTTCGTCTCTCGGTGCGCCCGGCTTCTTCCCCCTCTTCGGCGTGTTCTTCGTCGTGTTCGGTGTTCTCACCAGCCGGCTGGCCATGAAGAAGGCCCAGGACTACGAGCGTGACCACGCCGCGTACCAGGCGTCGCGCCGCCGACTCATGGCTGAGTGAGTGGTGGCCACCGACAGCAGGCCTCCAAGCACCTGCTGACCGCTTCGCTCGCTCACAGGCCACTATCCCCCGAGCCACGCCTCCAGCCACTGCCGAAAGGGCTCGGAAGCTCCATCCCACCACTCTGCTTCGGTCATATCGACGCGGTGGCTGCCGATGACGTGCTCACCATCTACATTGCCGCCCATGGCGTAGGTGCCCCGGGCGTAGCCGCCGATGGCCGCGAAGCCGTGGGCGACACCACCAATGGCCAGGTACTGGGCGAACGAGATGCCGCCCATGGAGAGCACTCCCGCCCAGGAGATCCCGCCGCACGAGAGGATCAGGCCTGCGGTCAGGCCACCCATCGAGCTCAGCACTCCCAAGGACACCGAGCCGAAAGAAATCAGCCCCGCGGAGAAGATGCCCACGCTCAGCGCCCCGTAGGCCACATCGCCCACGGCAAACCAGGCCTTGGCCACCCGCCATGGTTGGCCAGGAGCACGGCGGCCCGAATACACCTCCACCAAAGGCAAACCCAGGCAGCTCGCCTTGGACTTGTACTCGAACGGACGACCAGAGCAGGCCCAGCGGATCTCAGACCAGAGCCGGCGAATACTACCGCCGTGCTTTTTCCACGCGCGCACCGGGTTGCCCTCGACCAGAGCCAACAAGTCGTCTCGAAGGCTGGCGGCTGATTCGTAGCGCTCCTCCACATCGTGGGCCATGGCCATGCGCGTCACGGCGGCGGCGTTCTTCGACGCGCGCTTCTCGTGCGCCCTCAACGAACGAGGCAAGTGAGTCTTGATCGCCTCGAAAACTTCGAGCGCGCTCCCTCCCTCGAACGGGCGCACTCCCGAGAGGGCCTCATACAAGGTCACACCGAGGCTGTAGATGTCCGTACGGTGATCGACCTTTGTCTCGGCGAGCTGAGCCTGTTCAGGGGACATGTAGTACGGCGTCCCCAGCACATCGCCGGTCATTGAGAGCGCCGGGTCGCCCTCGCTCATGGCCAGGCCAAAGTCGGCAACCACAGCGGCGCCGTCTGAGCGCAGCAGGATGTTCGAGGGCTTGATGTCCCGGTGGACAAGCCCCTTGTCGTGGGCGGCGGCCAACGCGTCGGCGACCTGAGCCAACAGGCAGGCCAGGGCCGACTCGAAGCTGGCGGCACCGGGTGCCAAGCGCGACGCGCCCACAGCACGACGGAGCTCGTCAGCCGAGAAGCGCCTCTTGTCCACTGCCTCCAGGACCGTGGCCAACGAAGGCCCCTCGATGAACTCCATGGCCAGGTAGTGGTAGCCCCGTTCAGAACCCACGTCGTGAATCTGCACGATGTTGGGGTGCTGAAGCTTGGCCACGGCCAAGGCTTCCCGGCGAAAGCGATCGGTGTGCTTGCCTTCCAGGGCCAGCCCAGGGCGCAAGATCTTCAGCGCGACGGCTCGCTCCAGCTCGGTGTCCAGAGCCAGCCAGACGACGGCCATACCACCTCGCCCGAGTTCTCTCTTCAGAATGTAGCGCCCGAGTCGCTCGTCGGGGGCCAGGGGCGAGAGCCCGGCTGGCGCCGCTGCCATCCCCGCATCGATCATCTTCAGACAGCGTTCAAGCCCTGGGCGGGCAGCGCTCTCTACTCGAGCGAGGTAGTCCGCCCGGGAGGGCATGCGCCCTGCAGACAGCGCATCGGAGTACTCACCAACCAAGCGGTCCAGCAGATCGTCCATCTGTTCTTGCGTATCCATGTCTCTATCAAGCGCGATGCCACGACCGATTCGTCGAGGCTTCTCAAGAAAAGGTGTCGCCCTGCCAGGACGAGAGCGCTCGGCGATACAGCGAGTGGACCGCGCTCTCGCTCCGTCCCATGCGCTTGGCGGCCTCCAGGGCCGAGAGCCCTTCGAACTGCCGCAGACCGATGACCCGCTGATGCTCGGCCGAGAGCGCCACGAACCGGCTCTCAAGATGAACCTTCAACTCATTTGACAGCGCCCGTGTCGACGGGCCCCAGGTCACCGCCAAGATCTGGCTGGCGCGCAGACCAGCGACGCTCCATGCGGAGTGCTGCAGCCGGGCGGTGTTCCCTGATCGCTTGGCCGCCCGGATGGCCCGGGCTGCATCAATCACCGTGTTGCGTGCCAGCCGTGTGAGCAAGCGCCACAGCCCCGTGTCTCCAGCACCCTCCACATCGAGGGGCGGCAAGGAGGCCAAGCCCAGGATGCGCACGTAGACTTCCTGGACGAGATCGTCGATCTCTACACGCGCGCGCAGGGCCGGCCCCGTGAGATGGAGCATGAGCAACCGCAGCCGCCGCTCATGCCGGGCCAGTCGCTCTCCTCGTGAGTCAGATGTCATCCCGGGCCCGCTCTTCACCAGGTGCCAAGCCGTAGCGGCCAACGACGGACCAGGCCACGGCGCAAGGCCACACCCAGCAGAGGACCATCGCCGAGAGGCAGCGGGATCGCAGCTTCATGAGTCCGGGATGCACGGCGTTCTCTGTTCGATGCCACATGAAGAGCGTGGGCTCTGCCAGCGTCCCACATCTGTAACTGGCGAGCGAGCAAGACTATGCCGACAGTGAGTGGCCGTCAACTCGCCAAGGCTGCGCTCGCCGCCGGGGTGCTCCGGTGCCCGTGGGCAGGTCAATCCCGCACGAGTTCCCAGAGCACGAGCGTCCCCGCGCCGGGCCCCGGTCCGAGAGTGGCGTGACCAACGAAGGCGGGGCCAGTGATCCCAGGGCGAGCCTCCGCCGCAACGACGCCGAGCCCGGTGGCCCAGGTGGCGTCAGAGACTTCGTAGCGCGCAACGCTGAAGGGGGAGGTGCCCCAGGGCAGTGCGTTCACCGTGAGGTCCAACCGCGTCTGCCGCCCTGCGCCGGGGTCCTCGCCGACCCAGCCCACCACCACGCGGCTGTCGTCGGCGCTCTTGCCTGCCATGACGTAGCTGCCATTCGGGGCGCTCGTCGCCAGGGCCAGCGGCGCCGTGTTGAGCAGACTCAAGGCGCGGTAGATGTCTGTCACCGGCTTCGACGCCGCCGGCCCCGTGCTGAACAGGCCGAGCTGTGTTGCGCACGACCCGCGCGTAGACGCCTGGGTCTGCTGGAGGCGCCCTCCGGATGCCATCCGAGAACGAGAGCTTGGGGTTGGTCACACCCAGGTTGTGGGGCCTGAACGGAATCTGCTACGCGCTCAACGTGAACGGCATGTCGTCGAAGCATGGAATCGTCTTGGCGCCCAGCGCTCGGATGGCAGCGAGCTGGTCATCCAGGGAGATGATTTCCCAAGCCGCCAAGTCGGCCGCCCCGGCAAGGGTGCTCGGTCCGCCATGAAACTCACGATCGATCGTCGCGAACACGGTGAGCTACAGGCTGTCGCCCCGGTCGGCGATTGGGTGCCCCCCCCCAGCGTCCCACCGAGCAGCGCCACGAACGGGGCTGAACACTCTGGGCCAGGGGGGGATAAGCCAGGCTCATCCAGAGAGCTCAAGTGGCTTACCGAGCGGTCGCAGTGATCTCTCCAGAGAGGCGCGGGCAGACTCTGGACAGCGTCAGCTTGAAAGGTCACAGACGACACCGAGATGACGGGCAGCACAGGCTGACCCTGCCTGCGCGTCCTGCCCCTTCGCCCAGGCTGCCCAGCTGTGCACCGGTGATGTGCACGGTCGCCGGCTCGCAGAAGGTGGAGCCACCCCGCAAGCTCGAGAGAGCTGTGTCCGCTCCGGCAAGCAAGCACAACACAAGAAACGCCGGCGCCCCACCTCGCGGGGGAGCGCCGGCGTCTCGTGGAACCTACCGGCGGCACTGCCGCCGGCGCTGCGGTTCCAGCGGTCAGGGCAAGAACTGAGCCTGAAGCGCGTTGCTGAAGCCGTATCCAGCGCTCTGGCTTCCATCGACGTAGACCGCCTGAATGAAGACCGTCAGCGGGCCGTTCCCACCGGGCACGGGCAGGTCGAACGCACCGCTGCCATCAAGGGGAAGGGGGAAGTCGAGCAGCCAGGGCACGGGTACAAGCAAGCCCCCCTTGGCAGGCACGGGGTTGTTGACCACGCCAGCGAAGACGAAGGCCAAGGCGCCGGGAGTCGCGCCGCTCAAGGCCAGGTCGGCTGAAGTCCCGGTGGACAGATCGCCGCCGCAGAGCGTCAACACACCCGTGCCGGGGCCGCCGAAGCCGATGCTGGGCTGACAGGTCTCGCCGCAGCTGACGTCGAACACCTTGAAGTCGTCGATGGCAGCTTCAACAATCGAGCCCGAGCCCTCGTCGGACGCAATGAAGCGCACCTGCACTGAGGCGCTGGGCGTCACGAAGTCAGACACGGTGAACTCGTGGTAGATCCAACCGCCACCTGTACCGGCGCCGGCGGGGCCGACGGTCTCGACGTTGACCCAGGAGCCGCCGTTCGAGATGTCGATCACCAGGACATCTGCGTTGGGTGCGCTGCCAGACGCGTTGTCGTACCAACGCCAGTAGCCGATGCGCCCGTCACCACCGGACATGTCGATCACCGTCGACGTCAGGGTTGTCTGGCCGCCGTCCACATCGTTTTCGCCGAGCCCCCCACCGGGCGTTCCCTGCCCCGTGAACCAGCAGTCCGTACCCGCAGGCGTGTTGTCGTTCTCAGGCTGGGCGCCGGTGCCGAGGGGATCGCTGAGCACCCAGACGCCCGTGGTGGCGTCGTCGTTGGGACCGCCCACGGTCCAGCCCAGGTTGACCTCGAAGTCGTCAAAGGCCAGGACCGTCTCGGTGCCCACTTCGGCGAAGAACGTGGAGGTCTGGAAGAAACCGCAGACCTGATCGGTCACGGAGAAGAACCACTCTGGAGCGTCACCGCAGTTGGCGTTCGGCAGGTTGGCGCCGTAAACACCACCACCCAGATCGCTCATGGCGGTGACGGTGAACGAGGCACCCGAGGAGAGCCGCGCGTTGAGGTCGACCGTGCCCACGGGCGTGCCCTGCAAGGTCACGGTCACCTGGGTCGGCGTGGTGGGCGCGATCAACGTGGGCTGAGTTGCGGCCGACACCACCAGGGGTGCCAAGGACGGCAGACAGCTGTTGGCGTGAGCCTTCATCACGTTGACAACGGTCGGGTCATAGAAGTACGTCGTGATGTTGGACAGACCACCGGGGCAGGTGTGGCAGTAGCTCATGATCGTGCCGTTGGTGATGCACGCTCCCCCGGCGCAGTCGTCGATCTGGGGCGAGTAGTCATGGGTGTGGGGCGAGTTGAAGTTGTGCCCTGTCTCATGGGTGAAGACCATGAAGTCCCAGTTGAGCGGCCCCACTGCGATGGGAAAGGGCACGTTGCCACTGATGTTGCCGCTGACGGCAAAGGACGAGGCCTGGGCCGTGTCACAGAGCACGCCCAGGTAGGCCACGCCACCGCCCAGATTGGCGCCGGAGAGCATGTGGCCCAGCACCGCACCGGCGGGCACGTTGCCCGTCCAGGCACCGACGAACTCGTTCAACATGGCGATGGAGTCACCGCCGTTGTCAGGTGTGTTCCAGGGGTCGTTCGAGTTGGTGTAGAACTGCAGGTATGGATAGGTCAGCACGGTGTCGATCTGCTCTTCGTAGCGGGCGCTGGCCGCAGCGAGCAGGGTGGTGACGTAGGTCGTCTCCGCACCCAGGTCGCCGAAGATCTGAAACAGCTGAAAGTCTGTCTCGATGGCGATCTTGCACTCGAGCACATTGCAGCTACCGCCGCCCGCATAGCCCTCCGCAGGACCCTGGGCGACCGCGCCCACTGCCTGGGCCTCAGCGTCGAGCTGTTCGGCACCACAGAAGTCACCCAGGGAGAGGCCCCGCTCGGTCAGGTCGACCTCGCGAGCCACCACGGAGTAACCGTCGCTCCAGTCGTTGCCGAAGCCCGGCTGCGGCATGAGGTGGGTCACTTCGCCAGCGGTCGTCACCCATCCTCGGGCGCCGCGCGTCGAGAAGGACAAGACAACCTCCGAACTGGAATCACCCACGACCTTGCCTAGCCAGACCGACAGGTCGAGACCGTCGAGCAGCCCGGGAGCAGGCTGCCCGTCGACCTGGAAGCCGAAGCCCAGGCGATCGAGGTCGACCTTCTCCAAGGCCAGGTCGACAGAGGCGCCCCTGCTCAGCTCGAATCCGCGCAGCACAACATCGTCGGTCAGAGTCAGGGCATGGACGGCGCCCGCATCGATCTCGAGGGCCCGCAAGCCGGAGATCTGGTCAACCCCCTCAGCACCACGGGGAGTCATGGGGAAGGACATGTCGGACTGGGTGAACGCAGCACTGGACACGACAATCATCGCGGCCAGAGCGCACGCCATCCCTGTCCCGCGAACGGGGAGGAAACGCATCGGGGGAATCTCTAGGGGGGAGCTGACGATTCGGGCCCGCAGCATAACCCTGGTGCTGCAGGAGCGGGGAACAGGATCGGAATCGCCCGGCGACCGGCATCTCAGCCCACGCTGACGTGAGGCATGGCCTGGAACGCCCCGCCTCCCCCGACGGAGGTCAGTGCGGGGTCAGGCCATGTCCCGGGCAGCGCCTCCCAGCGGATGCCGTTTGCATGGCTGATGTCGTCCCAGGTCTCGAGGCGCTCGCCCGCCTTTGCCTTGCCACCGATGACGAACATGGGGAGGCCCTCGGCTTCGTTCTCCTCGACGAGCCGCGCCAGCCCATCGTCGAGCACCACGTAGGCGCCCGCCGGGTCACCTCACCCAGCTCGTTGACAGCGGCCAGCGATCCGTCTCCCGCTCCTGGACAAAGCAGACCTATGGATGAGCCCGGGTCGGACTCAGTTGCTGGGCAGGTTGGCACAGCTGGCCAAGAGGGCCAGCGCCAGAGTGCCGAGGAAAGCGTGCGGACAATGGGACGTTTTCATCCTGACCAGTGGCGGGGCCGGGCACAACTGTGCCGAACGAACGCCGTCCTCCCATCAAGCCCGTGAGCGACAGGACTTGACGCATCCTGCCATCCAAAGAGGCCGGGCGGCTTGACTGACAGCCGCCGGGTTTCCACGTGAGGACAGGGCTTCCTGTCTGGTCAGGAGCGACGCCCTGGACGAGCTACCCATCGAGCATGGAGCCCCGAGAACAGGGTGATGATCCCGTAGAGGGTCAGGGTGACGGCGAGGTGAAACGGGTCTGTCTTCAGCTGGTAGTGGACAATCAGCACACCCGCCGAACCCAGTCCCATGAGCGAAGCGAGACAGACCAGCAAGCTCGCCCCGGTCTTCTCCCGAACGCGCAGGTTCGCCAGGGCCACCAGAAACGAGACGAGGATGAACGTCAAGCTGCCAAACTCGAGGATCAGCTCCAGACCGCCCGTGGCCACCACGATGAAGGCCATGGTCGCCAGCGACACGAGCGCCCAGACCGGCGTATGCCCATGGATGCGCCGAGACAGGGCCTGGGGGAGGTAGCCATCGTCAGCGATGACGGCCATGAGGCGGGAAGCCCCGAACAGGGTTCCGCTGATCGCACTCGATGTGGCGAGCAGTGCGCTGGCGACCACGAGCAGGCCAGAAAAGGAGCCGCCCTGCTGGAGGGTCGGCAGGGTCTCGGGTGCGCCGTTGCTGCGAAAGAGGACGGCCATCACGACCAGCAGCAGCACGAGCTTCGTGTAGACAAGCAGGTCCTCCACCCGCCCCGTCATTTTCACGCTGACGATGTTGAGCACCATGAAAATGGCGAAGATGCCGCCGCCAATCATGCCGCCGAGCGCGATGGCAATCAGTTCGAACAAGCCGAGGTCCGCGTGTCTCCGATTCATGGTGCTGTCTCTTGGCCATCGAGTGCCTCTCGACGAGCGCTGCTCCGGCTGCGGTCAGCTCAAGAGCGCGGCCGTTACCAGCACGTGACACGGCGCCCACTCGGCATGGGCGATCATTGAGCCCTCGCCCTCCTCCCCTCGAGATCTGCCCCATGTCCGTCACCCGTCTCCTCTGCGCCGCCTTCGCCTCGGTCACGATTGTCAGCGCCTTCTGGTTTCAAGGCACGCAGGTCGCGACGCCTGACTCCGCGTCAGCCGGCTTCTTGGCGCCCGTCGCCCAGCGGCTCAACAACGCGCCCCAAGACGCTGGCGAGGTGCCTCCATTCAAGCCGGTGGCTCGCATCTCCAGCCTCATGAAGGGCATCGGAACGGCCTTCGGCAAGGTGCGCGACGTCTTCCCCCAGACCGAAGAGGAGAACCGGTTCGACGCCATCAACGGCTGGTCGGAGGTCATCGCCGAGCTGTCCAACGTGCACATGCGGCATCGCCGCAAGCCGGCCTACATCGAAATGGCGAGCAACACGCGCTCCATCGCACTTGAGCTGGCGCGGGAAGCCCGGGCCGACACGCCGGACGAAGCCCAGCTCGGCATGTTGATCACTCAGCTCGACATGTCTTGTGCCACGTGCCACGAGGCTGATCACTAGCCTGCAGGGAGCACCAGACGGAAGCAGCAGCCCTCGGTCGCGGGTTCGAACACCAGATCGCCGCCGAGATCCCTGGCCAGGGCCCGCGACAGCGACAGCCCCAGACCGACTCCCGGCTGGGCGCTGTGCTCTTCTCGCTCGAAGGGCTTGAAGAGCAGCTTGGCCCCGCTCTTGGTGACCCCCGGACCGTGGTCTCGGATCGACAGTCCCGCCGAGCCGTCCTGGCTCGCGGCGTGCAGATGAATGCGCCGATTCGCCCCGTCGGCTGCGTACTTGGCGGCGTTGTCCACCAGGTTGAACAACACCTGGCCGACCACCGTGGCGTCTGTCTTCAGCAGCAGCTCGGTGCACTCGTGGGCGTCCACGACCAGGCTCATCTGGGCCTCCTCCGCCCGGCGCTCCAGAACGGGCCCGACCGCGGTGAGCAGCTCACCCACGGTGGTGTCCTCTCTGCGTGAGAGTGAGTGGCCTTCTTCGATCCGCGCGAAGGCGAGCACGTTCTCTACCAGCCCCGACAGTCGCTCTGATTCGTCTCGCAGGGTCTGCAGGTACTCCCGGCGCTGGCCTGGGTCGCTGATCATGTCGTCCGCCAGCATGTCCGTGTAGAGGCGAAAGGTGGTCAGCGGCGTGCGCAGCTCGTGTGTCACCGCGGAGGCAAAGCGCACCCGACGTTCGCCCAGGACCAGTGCAGCGCGCAGGCTCCAGGCCACGGTCAGCAACGCGCCAAGGACAGCAGCCCATGTGGCCAGGAGCGACCAGCGAGCGTTGAGCGGACGAGCTACCAGCAACGCCGCCGAGAGCTCGCCGGGCACCAGCTGGGCCGGCACTCCCGCCAAGGCCAGCCCTTGGCTGGGCACGCCGCAGTCCAGGGTGGAGAGGGCGCTCAACGCGGCAGACGGAAACAGGTCTTCGACTTCGCCCAGCATCTCGGCTGAGAGAGCGGGCCAGTTCACCACGAACCCCTGCAGCAGCGGCGTCTGACCCCGCTGCACCTCGCGCACGAAGAGCAGTTGCTCCTCTGCGACGCCGAACCACAGCGGCGCGAAGGCCCCCACCGAAATGCGCTGGCCCGAAGGCCCGTCCCCCACTGCGGCGTTCTGGGTCTGCACATCAACGTAGCTCTGCGAGCGCTTGCCAAACTCGCGCTGATTGAGCAGCACTTGCTCGCTGGAATTCGCAGTGAGAGCCGGTCCCGGGGCAGCCTGGCCAGGGAGCAACGATGCAGCCCCTGCGGACGCCACGCGCCGCAGGACCTGCTCGTCGAGGGACCTCGCCAGCTCGTCCAGGTGCAGCGCCTTGTCATCAGCACGATCGGGGCCGATGCAAGTCGTCAAGGCCAGGGCCAGCTGGTTGGCCTGAGGCACCTGTGGTGAGGTCACCACCCCTGCGGCGTTCATCTGAAAGTGCAGAGAGACCAGCGGCGACGCAAACGTCAGCAGCGGCGACTTGGCCAGGATCTCGCCCGCGCGCACTGGCTCCAGCAACGCATCGTAGGGCCGCTCAAGAGGGTAGTAGGCGCTGTACTCGAAGTAGGGTCGGGCGGCCTCCGTGGCCAGCCACGGCCCCAGGCGCCCCTCCATGCGCCACAGGGCCAGGCGCACGGCCTCCTGGCGCGCCGCTTCATCCCAAGCCCGGTTCTCGGCGGCTTCCAGCTCGAGCACACGCAGCGTCTCCCATGACATCGCAGCCACCACGGCGGCGGCGCACCCCGCGAAGACGAGCCACCAGCGCTTCTTCATGATCTGTCCACCCGAACCCCCGCACCCAAGGCGTAACCCCGCCCCCGAACCGTGACGATCAGCTGGCCGTCGTCGCACAGCTTCTCCCGCAGGCGGGCGATATGCATGTCGACCGTTCGTGTGTTCAGCCCGCGAGGGTCAAGGCCCCAGACATCGCGCAGCAGCTCGTCCCGAGGGACGGGGCGCTCGCCGGTGCGAGCCAGGTGCGTGAGCAACGCGACCTCACGATCTGCCAGCTGCCGCGTCGCCCCATCCGTCAGCTTGACAGTGCGACGGGAAAGATCGACGGTTCGGCCGGCCAGGGTCAGCTTGCCTCCCACCTGGGGGCGTTCAGGTGCTCGCCGCAGCACAGCCTGCACCCGGGCCAGCAGCTCTCGCGCACTGAACGGCTTGACCACGTAGTCATCGGCACCGCCCGACAGGCCCGCCACCCGATCATCTTCGCTGCCTCGCGCCGTGACCATGATCACAGGTAGTCGCGGGTGCTCCTCTCGCAAACGGCCCAGGACCGACAGCCCGTCCAACCCGGGCAGCATCACATCGAGCAGCAGCAGATCGGGCAACCAGTCGGCCACCACCTGCAAGGCTTCAGCCCCGTCGTCCACAGCGCGAACATCGTGCCCGGCGAAGCCCAACGCGTCGACCAGCCCCCGCCGAATGGCCGGGTCATCTTCGACGACGAGAATGCGGGGCGATTTCATCTGCACGGTTCCTGTTCGACTCCCAGCCCAAGCCATGGCTGACAGCGATCGATCTCATGCGCACGGAGGACGCGAGGGGCAGGAGACTCGTCCCTGCCCCCAGACAACACGGCGTGGCGGTGTGACGTGATGCTCTGCTTCGATGGGTTGCAATGCGTACGGCTGGCGGCCATGAAGCGTACGCGAAAAGTCGGCTCGGGGAGTATCATGAGTAGCCTGTCAACGCACCCTCAGCGTCAATCCCGTCATGAGTGACCACACCAGCCTCCACAGCGACTGCCTGGTCGATTGCATGGTCGGGTCGGCCCTCGACGGCATGTGCGTCGGGCTGGTGATGCTCACCGAGGCGGGCAAGGTCTCCTGGATCAACCGGGCCGCCGAGGACCTGCTCGGCATCGACAAGACCGAGGTCATCGACGAGCTCTTCACCCATGTCCTGCGCGACCCTCAGTTTTCAGCCTTCTGGCATGAGGCCCAGGAGGCTGGCGACACGGTCATGGGTGAGGTGTCGATCCACTGGCCCCGGCGCGGCCAGCTCAAGGTCAACGCCACCCAATGCCACGCCCCCGACGGCTCGAGAATGGGACGGGCTGTGCTCTTCTGCGACATCACCGCCGAGCGCACCGTGGCTCTCGAGCTGTCCCAAGAGGCCACCCGGCGGCTGCTGGACATGACCGAGGGACAGATGCTCACCCCCACCGCGGCTACCGAAGGCCTCACCGCGCAAGAACTGCGCATCCTGCGGCACGTGGGCGAGGGCATGGCCAACGCCGACATCGGCAAGGCCCTGCACATCTCGCCGTCGACCGTGCGCACCCACCTGAAGCACGCCTACGCCAAACTCGGCCTGGACTCTCGGGCTGAAGCCATCAGCTTTGCCATCCAAAACGAGCTGGTGTCGTAGAGCGTGGCCTGACTCTGTTGCGTGAGCTGCGCCGTGGCTGCGTTGCAGCGGCTACGGCTCATGCTCAACGTGGCTCGCGCCACGCCTCCGCTGTGCCGAGCCACTGCGCCTTGCCACGACGCAGCTCACGCAACGATTGGGGCACCGACAGCTTGCCTCCGC
>CAZIAK010000003.1:43828-83611 GCA_964537035.1 uncultured Phycisphaerales bacterium
GCCTTGCCACGACGCAGCTCACGCAACGATTGGGGCACCGACAGCTTGCCTCCGCGGTGCCGGGCCACTGCGCCTTGCCACGACGCAGCTCACGCAACGATTGGGGCACCAACTGCTGGGGCGCGGCTTGGGTGAGAATTGATGCGCCAAACTTCGTAGGCGCTCTGGGGGGAAGTCCCCCGGGGGGGGGAGTGAATCCCCCTTTGGAGGCGATATCTCCCCCGACCTTTATGTCCGATAATAGAAACGTCAGCCCCTTCCCGGAGGAATATCATGCGGGCCCAAGGCGTCGTCTTCCTGTTGGTCACGTTCACCGCGATCTTGGGAGGCTGCCACAAGAGCTCCTCCTCCGGCGGTGTCTCTTCGGCCGAGACCCTGCACTACATCACCTACGACGAGCGCGAGCAGACCTTCGATGTTCTGGGGGAGACGATCTCGGTGGGAGATGTCCGCCGTGACCTCGTCGGCAACCTGTGCGGCAAGTGCCACCTGAACGAGACCGGTCAGGTGAAGACCTCGGTGCACTTCCAGCTGGCCGCAGCCACGCCGCGGGTGATGTTCCCCGGCGGCGGTGCCCACGGCATGATCGACCGGGCCTGCGGGCTGCCCGCCACCACCGGCCTGACCAACTCGCACAGTGACGTCAACCTGGGCGAATGCGCCAAGTGCCACGTGGGCCGCTACCTGCCCATGATGGAAGGCATGTTCTCCGGGATGTTCGCCCAGATGGGCGTGTCCGACCCCGCTGGTGAAGCCGAGCAGCTGGTCAACGCGGGCATCGACTGCCTGATCTGCCACTCGGAGACCTACCGCTCGTACCCCGAGGACGGCATCCTGGCCTCTCTGGGCGGCACGGCTCCCGCCGACGGCTCCTCGCCCACGCCCACCGGTGCTGCACGCATCGCCCGGGACGACGGCGACTTCGACCTCGACGGCATCCCTGACCTGGTCATCGACATGGACGGCGACGGCACCCCCGACGCGCCCCTGATGATGGACGCCGATGGCGACGGTATGCCCGAGACACGTTGGCCCACCGTGGCCCAGGACCGCAGCCCCGCAGCCCTGGCCTCGATCGGCCCGACGAACGAGCACACCTGCCTGCGCTGCCACGAGCACGCCCGTACGGGCTACAAGCGCGGCACCATGTTCATGGAAGGTCGCGACGTGCACTCCGTTGCAGACAGTGGCCCCTTCGAAGGCGCCAACAACCGCTGCACGGTGTGCCACCAGTTCTGGAAGCACAAGTTCGCGCGCGGACACGCCGTGGGCGGCGACCTGGCGGCAGCTGACTACCCGCCACCGCCACCTGGCGTCCCGGTCGACCCGAACGATCCCACGGACGTGAGCTGCGTGAAGTGCCACGACTCCATGGGCGGCCCCAACGACGAGTTCCACACCAGCGAACACCTGGCAAAGATCGCCTGCGAAACCTGCCACATCCCCTACGGCAGCGGCATCACCTACTCGCTCTTCGGGCACGGTGCCCAGGTGAGCTTCGCCCGCAACGCTGAAGGCAAGGACACCAAGCTGGTCGTGGCCGACATGTACGTGAACCAGATGGGCAGCGACATCGAAGCCGATGTAGACGCCTACCGGGTCTCGCCCACGCTCATTTGGTTCGACGGCGGCACGTCGTTCTTGGCCCAGCCCCTGTCGGCGCGGGGCATGCCCAACGCCAAGATCACACCGTTCAAGCCCATGGCCAACGGCATGGTCTTCGACGCCCGCTACTTCGACGGCGTCATGGCCACCAACGGAGCGGGAGCGCCCTACAACGCCCACTCGATGTACCGCTTCTTCGCGGAGGGAGCCAACGCAGAGGCCTTCAGCGGCCTGGGCCTGCTGGCCATGTCGCCTGACGCCGCACGCCAGGTGACCCTGGCCGACTTCAGCAACCCGGACCCAGACGTGCAGACCATGGCGCTGATGCAGATCTTCCCCAACCTGGTCTACTTCGACAAGGAGACGTACGGCTTCGAGCACTATCTCACGAGCACAGACTCTGTCTGGGACGCGAACGGTGACGGTCTGGTCGATGCGGGCCAGCCGGTGCTGGGCGACATGCTCGCCGCAGCCAACGCCGGCCTCGCACTGTTCCAGGGCTTCAACCGGCCCATGGGCTTCCCGGAGGCCTACGAGTGGTACCCGCCGTTCAACGACGTGTCCGAGGTGATCAGCATGAAGCTGCCCGACGGCAGCCTGATGAAGATGTTCCTGGCGATGCAGGCGGCGAACCTGCCTCCCGACCAGCAGGCGGCGTTCTTGGCGGCCGTTGACAACTACCCGTCCTACTCGGCGATCACCCTGGGCGGCCACGGTGTCACGCCGAAGGAAGAGGCCCTGGGCGCCTCGTCAGTCATGTGCCTCGACTGCCACGGTTCGCAAGGTGTGCTGTCACGGCCAGTGCCGGTTGGACGCAAGGTGCCCACCAACATGGGTCCGATGGGCACCCTCGAGATGCCTGTGTACGCCTGGAAGTACTACCAGGTGCAAGACCTGATCGACCTCGGCCTGGTGGTCAGCGCCGAGTCGGTGCTGGCGGGAACCGTCGATGTCGACATCGATGGTGACACGATGTACGTCCGCGACAGTGACTCCGAGTTCGTGCTCAACTGGTTCGCGCCCGACGCGCCGGACGGCTACCGCCGCGCCGACGATCCGTCGGCGCTGGCCGGCACAAACCTCATCCCGGCCGATCTCACCTGGAATGGCGGGCCATGGATGCCGGTGCTTGAGCCCGTCGTTGATTATGTCCCCAACTATGAGGTTCTCGGTTACGACGCCTCCGAGATCCTCTGGCCGTAGTTCCTCCGCGGCCTGCGGGGTGGCCGTCGTTCGGCGGTCACCCTGCACACCATCCCCGGCTGCTGTCACAACCGGGAGATGTCAGTCAGACACCATGACAACCCCGGGTCGTGCGCACAGCGTGCGGCCCGGGGTCTTTCTTGAGGAGGCCAACAAGGGTGATGCCGCAGGTACCCCTCGTTGTCGTTATTGCTCGGTCTTCACCAACACCGCCTCGTGGTAGCCGTCGGGCACAACGTTCACCAGCACTGCGCTGGTCGGGCTGCCCCGGTGCACGGCGCTGACCTTCAGGGTCTGGGGTGCGTCCACGAAGGCCCTGAAACTGCCCGCGGCGTCGCTGTACAACGGCGCAGGCAGGCGCGCCCGAAGCTGGCCGGCCGCACTGTCGTCGGGGGTGCTGCCATCCTGTCGTTCGAAGCTCACGTAGGCGCCAGCCAGGGGCGTGTTGTCCGACGCGAGCACCTGACCGGCGAGCAAGGCGGGCAGCTGCAGGGTCAGCTCGAAGTCGTCCCGAGGATCGTCAAACATGGCGGAGGCGCCCCAGATCGCCGATGTGCCCAGGCTGGGAGCCCAGGCGAAGACCGCGTGGTCGGCACGGCGCAAGGGCACCACGCAGCGGCCCGCCCCATCGGCGCGCAGCAAGGCCACGTTGTGGATCCGTGCGGCGGCCTCCAGATCGGGAGCGCTGACCACGGCCAGCACTTCGGGGCGCGCGCCCACAACGACCTCGGCAAATGGCACGGGGCGGCCGGCGCTGTCCATGACCCGCAGCCGCGGCGCCAGGCCTTCGGCGCCGGGACGATCGGGGAGCAGCGAGGTGGGCGCGGGAAGGGGCACCTCGCTCCGGTCGTCGTCAGCTTGGGCGGGCACATCGCCGGGCGGGTCGAGATCCTGGCCAAGATCATGTGCGGGCAAGGCCACGACAGCTGCTGGCACGTCGCCAGTCCGAGGCTCCCCGGCCAGCCAGAGCGCGGCGGCGACGAGCATCACCACCACCGCCACGCCAGCCGCTGCCGGGCCAGCAACTGATCGTCGTGGGGTGGTCATCATTGACGCTCCGTGACGGCCGCTCACCACCGTCGCCCAGGAGTCTACGGAAACTCGAGGGCTCCATGAGAGCGGAGCTGAGGGCTGTTCTGACCCCATGTGTCGGAGAGTCGCTCGCAAGCAGCCACCCGGGGGTGGCCCTGCACAATTAGCCGGAATCACGCCCTTGCCCTACGATCACCCTCATCGTTTCTGCCCCTGACCGGCGCCCTCTCTCAAGCGCCCTCAAGAGAGACCTGCCCATGCTGCGCTGCCTGTTGCTCCTCTGTGTTGCCCCGCTCTTCGCCAACCTCACGGCCCAAGAGGTCCCGCCCGGCACTCGCCCGGTCATGACAGTTCAGGGCCAGGAGTTCTTCACCTGGGACGAGTACAAGCGATCGGATCTCTTCAGGGACGCAGGGCTGAGGTGCCAGACCGAGCACCCCGAAGGCGCCGCCTACGCCTCGGCCGACCCGTCTGACTGCACCTACAACTTCACCAACCCATCCCAAGAATACGCACCCACGACGATCATCGAGATCCCCGTGGTGATGCACTGCATGTTCGCATCCGACGGCACCGGCTTTGTCCCCGAAGCAGCCATGGTGAGCCAGGTGCAACAGCTCAACGAGCGCTTTCGAGCCTTCGCTGGGGGAGTCGGTGGTATGGGCAACGACACGATGATCCAGTTTCACCTGGCTACCGAAGACGAGTTCGGCAACCCGTCCACGGGCATCGACTACCGCCAGAACGATCAGTTCTTCAACGACGGCGGCCAGTACTGGAACAGCCTGGCCTGGGACACCAACCGCTACCTCAACATCTACATGAACAACGCAGCCGGCTTCCTGGGCTACGTCCCCTTCTTGCCCCAGCAAGGTGGAGGGGTGGCGGGCAACCCGGCCGACAGGGTGGTTCTGCTCTGGTCGACCGTGGGCGCCTCCGCCCCCATCGGATTCCCCTATGACCAGGGCACCATCGCCGCCCACGAGGTCGGCCACTACCTGGGCCTGTTCCACACCTTTCAAGGGGGCTGCCATCACCCGGTGGGCTGCGCGTCCAAGGGCGATCGCGTCTGCGACACGAACCCGTCGAGTTCATCGGCGTTCGTGTGCAACCCCATCAACAGCTGCGGCGTCCCCGACCCCTTCGAGAACTACATGAGCTACGGGGACCCCTGCATGACCGAGTTCAGCCCGGAGCAGATCCTGCGCATGCGCTGCAGCATCGAACACTACCGGCCCGACCTCGGCCTGTCGGAGCCCGCCGGCACATGGGCGGACCTGGGCGGCGGCACGAGCGGCTCGAACGGCAGCCCCACCCTTGAGGGAGGCGGGCTGCTCCTGGCTGGATCCGTGGCCACGGTGGATCTTCAGGCCGCTCCGCCCAACGCGTCGCTGCTGCTCTGGATCTCACTCACCTCGACTCCGATCAACGTCCTGGGCGGTACGGTGCACGCTGTGCCCTTCGCGGCCCAGATCCCGTTCGTCGCAGATGGCAGCGGCGATTTCTCAGCCTTCACGACCTGGCCCGATGGCGTCCCCCCCGGCACGCAGAGCTGGTTTCAGTTCTTGGTCCAGGATGCCACGGTGCCCGGGGGCATCACGCTTTCCAACGGGCTGAAAGCCACGGCGCCCTGAGTCAGCTCATCGAGCGCCCAGGGACGGCCGACTGCCGAGGCCTTCGCACACCGAACCCATAGCGGCAGCGCGCGTGGACGAAACCTGGCGTTGGCCTACCAGCTCTTGCGCACGTTGCGGATGCGCGCACGCACGGAGGCCTGGTCGCTGGCCATGGCCTCGTCGAACAGCGCTTCGATCTCCGGGCGAAGACCGGGGTCACGGGCTGCGAGCAACCCCAGGCCGTTGTAGGCCCAGGCGCGCACGAACGGGCTGGCCGCTCCGCAGTAGACGTCCAGGCGAGGCCGCAGCTTGAGCAGGCGCGCCGTGGTGAGGTCTAGCCGCGGAAGCATCACGAGCAGATGCAACGTCGCGCCCCAGCAGAGTTCACGTTGCAGCAGGGCGGCGACCTGCCCCCCCACGCGGCGGTCGAAGCTGTGGCCAGATTCGAGCCAGCGTTTGAGGACCCAGGTGGCCCCCACCTGGACGGCCTCGTCACCATCCCGGGCTCGTTCGGCTCGTCGCACGAGCCTGACCAGCTCGGACACACTGGCAGCCTCGGCAGGCAACACGTTCGCGACTTCGGTGAAGGCCAGCACGTCCCGTCCATCCCAAGAGCGCAGCGCGGCGGCGATGTCGAAGGATGGCGGCATGGTGGACGATGGTAGCAGTGTGGCCGGCGAGCCATCGGCGGAGGCAGGGGCATCGTCAACGGCGGGCCACTCCAGATCTGGCCGCCCAGGGTGCACTGGCCAGGCCGGACGAATCTACGGCCGCGGCGCACCCGCTGAGGGCCCGTAGCTGCGCGTGACGAACTGGGGCTCCGCGAGACGCTCGAACCAGGCGCGGGTGGCCGCCGCGGCGCCCGGTGGGTTGTGCGCATACAGAACATAGTTCTCGATGTCGCTGCCCCGCCCCATGAAGAGCTGCATGGTGCCTTGGGAACGGTGTGCGGCGATCGCCCAGTTGGCGATGATGTGGTAGTTCAGCTTGTCCTGATAGCCGAATCCCTGACCGCGCTCGAAGTCGAAGGTCGGTGCGCCCTCGGTCGCGTCGGTGATGGGCCATCCAGCCAGGCCGCTCGGGGTGGCCCGGGGGTCGTCATCACGCACGAAGCGTACACCGAGAGTGACCGGCCGCTCCTCCAGCGGCAGGCTCTCCACCGCCTGCAGCGCCAGCAGCGCCGCCGACTTGTGGTGCCCGTGGGTGCCCTCGTCGGGGAAGAACGTCACCAGGAAGTCGTAGCCACCTTCCTGCATGATGGCGGCCAGGGTCTGGCGCACCCCATCAACATCCCAGACCTCGGCACCCTCGCCCATGATCTCGAACTCGTCGGTCGTGTAGCGATGATCTTGTTGCCGCAGGAACATCACCCGACGCACGTTCATCACTCGCGCTCCGTCGACCATCTCCTGGCGGCGAATGGCGGGCAGCTCGCGACGGCCCACGTCCTCGTCGGTGAGCTCCAGACCGTAGATCGACTCGGCCAGAGTGGCGTACTTGAAGCCGCCCTCGCCGTTGGTGAGCACGCACACATCCGCCAGCCCTCCGAGGTGCGTCGCGTTCTTGTACATCAGCCCGGCGAAGGCCACGTCGTCATCGGGGTGGGCCACGACGGCCAGGACCCGCGGCGCCTCGAGATCGCGGGGCCCCTCGGTGACGTACGCCGTGTCGATGGGCACCGGCGTCGTCGCTGTACAGGCGACCATGACGAGGCACACAGCTGGCAGAACCTGGGCGAGGGCGGGCGTCGGACGACACAGGAGAGGGGACACAGATCGCTCCGGGCTGGGGGTGGAGGGACGAGCGTACCCCAACCCGCACCCCCACCCCGAAGAGCACCCGTTGGCTGCGCTGCGCTGGCAGCCTCTCCATGGGCTGCGTCCGTCATGACCCGAACGCATCCAGCAGGAGATGAGCGGTTGACCGCCCGCGAGCTCCCTCAGGGAGCCACAGCAGCCAGGCCATTGCTCGCAGCCCAACCCGCGCCCGCCGTGCCGTCGGGAATCCAGTACTGCACGAGCAGCATGGCACCGGAGGGCACACCGTTCGGCCACACGAAGGGCGTGACGATCTGGCCATCACCGGGCACCGGCAGGCCCGGTACCAGCAGGTCAGGGGAGGGCACCAAGACGCCGCCCTTGAACGGCGCGTTCAGTGGCGACAGACCGATCACCAGCGTGGCCGAGGCCAGGGCCGGGGCTCCAGAAAGCGTGACGACCGCCACGGTGCCACCGACGAGAGGGCCCTCGCCCTGCAAGGTCGGAGCGCCTGAGCTGCCGCCGACGCTCCCGCCCAGATCGAACCAGTCGCCCGGCTCATCACCGAACACGAGGGTGTCCATGGCGAAGGTGTATCCCCCGCCCAATCCGGTCCCCAGAACGAATGAGGCGATGGCCGTGCCGTCGAAGGACAGGTGACCCGATGAACCGGGAGAACCTGCTGGCCCTGTGGTCACCGACGACTCGCCGATCACCACACCCATGGCGTCCCGCGCTGTCAGGGTGAACACGGCGCCCGAACCGCCGAAGCCGTTGATCACATCGAGTTCGATGTGCGACACGGGCGCGTCGAACACGCCCGTGATGTCGCCGGGCAAGCCCGAGGGCGGGTTGTCGCCCAGGCCGCAGGTGTCGCAGGTCGCCAGGATGTTGTCACCCGACGTGGCGGCGCTGTCGAACAGCACGTCGATGAGGATCACACCACCGTCGAGGGTCACTCCCGGGTACTCGAGGTGCGGGCCGTTCGCGAACCCCGGGAAGATCTGATGAAAGGCTCCGGGCGCACTGACGCCGTCAAAACCGACGACGTCAAGTTGGGCCTGGGAAGTCGTGGTCAGCAGCGACAGCACCAGCAAGGACTGAACGAACATGGTCTCTCTCTTGAGAAGCCGAGGCTACGCCGACACGCCACGCGCCGGCCAGGGTGCTCATGAATCGAGGGACTCGCGCCGCTCTCCGCCGAGTGTGCCACGGAGACGGCCACCTCGCCGTGGCAGAGCCGTGTCTGCCCATGAACGGGGTTGCGGCGAGTGCGATCGCGAGTGACGGATCCGAACTGGCCGATCTGACATCGCTGGGCCCCTGCGTGTGCACGGCCTTCTCTTGGCCGTGCCAGCCCACCCAGCAGCTCTTCCTTGATCAATCACCTGAAACATCTCGCCCGCGACCCCCGAATCCTGACGGGATTGCCGGGTGGTGATACCGTGGCGAGTCGTGAGGCCAACGCTTGCTTCTGACCCGGTCAGCCACAGCGTTCCGCCCCGCCGCTCCCACCTCCCACTCTTTGTCTTCCCATCGTGCCAACGCTCACAAGGCTCGCCTCGTCCTTGACGGCCTCCCTGCTCACATCGTTGCTGCTCGTGCCGCTCAGCGCGAGCGTCGGGGCCCAGACACCGGCCGCGGGCCACCGCGTCTACTCGCCCAACGGCCAGACGAACACCTTTCTGGTCGACAACCAGGGCGCCACCGTGCACACCTGGCCGAGCAGCAACGCGCCGGGCAACACGGTGTACGTCGAAGAGGACGGCGTCATGCTGCGCACGATCCGCACGGGCGTGTCTGGCCCCGGTGGCGTCGGTGGCGGCGTCGAGCGATTGGCCTTGGACGGCACCGTCTTGTGGCGCTTCGACTATGACACCGGCGGAAACATCCACCACCACGACGTCGAGTCGCTGCCCAACGGCAACGTCTTGATGGTCGCCTGGGAGGTGAAGACCCAGGCCCAGGCCATCGCCGCTGGCCGCAACCCGGCCCTGGTCACGGGCGCATCGTTCATGCCCGACCACATCATCGAGGTGGCGCAGACCGGTCCCACGACGGGCGACATCGTCTGGGAGTGGCACGTCTGGGATCACCTGATTCAGGACTTCGACAACGGCCAGGCGAACTTCGGCGACCCGGCGGCCCATCCCGAGCTGATCGACATCAACTTCCCGCCGAACAACGGCTCCGACTTCAACCACGTGAACAGCGTCGACTTCGACACGGAGAACAACTGGATCGTCATCAGCGCCAACTTCCAGGACGAGTTCTGGATCGTGGATCACAGCACGACCACCTCGGAGGCCGCAGGGCACACCGGCGGTGACCACGGCAAGGGCGGCGACCTGCTCTACCGCTGGGGCAACCCCCAGGCCTACCGCGCGGGTACGGGTGCGGACAAGAAGCTCTTCCGGCAGCACGGCGTCAAGTTCATCGGTCCCGGCCTGGACGGTGAGGGCAACATCATCCTCTACAACAACCAGATCTCACCCTCGAGCCGCGTCGAAGAGATCGAGCTGCCCCTCGACGGGTCGGGCAACTTCATCTTCGGCCCGGGTGGTGTCTTCGGTCCGGCGGGCCCCGTCTGGACCTACCAGGACCCGGCCATGAACTCGGCCATCATGAGCAGCGCCGAGCGTCTACCCAATGGCAACACGCTGATCTGCTCGAGCCTGCAAGGGCGCATCTTCGAGATCACCACGGGTGGGACGAACGTCTGGGAGATCGGCACCCCCACCGTCTTCCGCGCCACCATCGTCGAGCGCACCCTCTGGAACGACGCCTCCACCGTGTCGGTGAGTGGCGGAGGCAACGTGTCCTTCGACCTGATCGCGGGTTCGGCCCAGGCCGGCCAGCAGTACTTCGTGCTGGGTTCCATCAGCGGCACCACGCCAGGCTTCACCAAGACCTTCATCAACGTGCCGCTCAACTGGGACGCCTACACCGACGTGACCCTGGCCTTGGCCAACACGGCGGTCCTGACCGACACCGTCGGGGTGCTCGATGGCAACGGACGGGCCACCGCGTCGCTCAACGTGACCCCGGGCCTGCTGCCGGCGTCGGCTGTGGGCTTTGTGCTGCACCACGCAGCGCTGGCGGTCAACCCCGGCACCAGCACGCTCACCTGGGCCAGCAACCCCGTGGCCATCTCCGTGGAGCCGTAGGGCGAAGCCCGTTGAACTCAGCTGGCGCGGGATGTGACGCACCGCCAGGGCCGCTGGCTGAAGGCCGTCGCGGGAGGGTCAGAGCGTCGAGGCCCCACCCGACGTCTGCCCGACACAGACGGCTCAGCGCAAGCTCTGTCACAATCGGTGTGGTGCCGAGAGATGCAATAAACTCACGGGACCGCTCGAGCTGCCTCTCGACACCCCGCATTCCACGGACAACTCCGGACCCGCCATGATGAAGAACATACTCTGCCTGCTCGTCTTCGCCGCCTTCTGCCTGTGCCCCTTGGGCTCTGCTTCCCGGTTGGCGGCACAGTCCGATGCCCTTGAGTTTCCTGCGGCCAGCCCGCCGGCCCTGGTTCGTGAACAGGTGGGTTTGACCACCGTTGAGATCGAGTACGCACGGCCCAGTACCAGGGGGCGCAAGATCTTCGGGGGGCTGATCCCCTTCGATGAAATCTGGCGCACCGGCGCCAACGAAGCCACGCGGATCACGTTCAGCACGGACGTCGTGTTCGGGGGCGAAGCGGTGGCCGCCGGTACCTACGCGCTCTTCACCATCCCTGGCACGATCGAGTGGACGGTGATCCTGAATCGGGTGAGTGGGCAATGGGGATCCTACGGCTACAACCCCGACCAGGACGTCCTGCGGGTCAGCGTCAACGCCGAGAACATGAAGCGACCCGTCGAGACGTTGCGCCTCGGCCTCGCAGACCTCACCGACGCCTCGGCCCAACTCGAGCTGTCCTGGGAGCACACCCGCGTGTCGGTCCCCATCGAGGTCAACATCGTGGACATGCTGGTCCCGAAGATCGAAGCCGCCATGGCTTCATCCGACGAGCCCAAGCCCTACCTGTCCGCCGCGATGTTCTACTACGCCCATGACATCGACCTCGAGCAGTCGTTGCAGTGGATCAACGCGGGCCTCGTCCAGCAGCCCCAAGCGGTCTGGATCCAATACCGCAAGGGACTGATCCTGGCCAAGCTCGGCGACAAAGAGGGCTGCATGGCCGCGGCCAAGAAGGCGATCGACCTGGCAAACGCGACCGGTGGTGAGCTGGGCGCAGAATATCGACGCCTGAGCGAAGCACTGGTCGACAGCCTACGCTAGATCGGACGCCAGCCGGCACAGTGTCGCCGCGTTCCAACAGAGAGAGAATCGCGAGAGACCGGGCTTCATGCTCAGGGCGTCGTGCTGGCCAAGCCATTGGTGGCGGCGAAACCCTGTGCGGCCCCGGCATCAGCGACCCAGGTCTGCCAGTACAATGAAGTTGCCGACGGCAAGCCCGATGGCCAGCTGAACTGTGTGCTGAGGGCTCCCGAGGCACCGAGATCAACCGGCCCGACGATGACGTCTGGGCTGGGCACGAGGGTGCCACCCTTGAAGGCCGCTGACAGCTCAGTCAGGCCAAGCACCCACCACGCCTGGGCACCAGCCGGGCCGCCCGCGACGGAGAGTGTTGTGGGTGATCCGGCGGTCAGGTCGCCGTCGCCGCTGAGCACAGGGACTCCCCCGCTACCCGCCAGGCCCTGGCCGAGGTTCGCCCAGAGCGTGGTGCCGCCGATGGAGAAGCTCGTCTCGCTGCCGTCCGACGAGTTCTGGAAGCGGTGGTCGATGGCGATGACGCGCAGCCGTGCGTCGGCAACGGTGATCCCGTCGGGCACCGTCCATCCGAAGCTGGTCGCGTTGCTGGGGAGATCGCGAGCCACCGTTTGCCAGGTGCGGCCAGCGTTAAGCGAGACCTGCACCTTGAAGTTGCGCAAGCCCTCGTCGTCCGCGGCGGTCCAGCTCACCGGCAACACAGCGCCCGGCGCGAAGGTCTCCCCGCCGCTTGGGGCGAGCAGTTGCACAGTGGGCGCGAGGTCACCGAGCAGGGCGTTGGGCCGGATCGTGAAATGCTCGCTGAAGAACCACTCGTCCTGATTTCCGTTGCCGTCGGCGATGACAGCAAGCCGCGCCGTGTCCGTGCTGACGTAGGGCATGATCAGGTTCGAAAAGGTGCACGAGTTTCCCGGGGATCCAGCGGGTCCGAGGACCCTGCGCTCATCGGCGCCGAGTTCGAGGTACACGCGCATGTTGGCGCCGGCGATGCCGAAGGCGTTCCAGCAGATCTTGAAGCGCTCCAACGGCTCGAAGACACCGCTGAGGTCGGTATTGAAGGCGAAGGTGCCGGAGTACGGCGCCGAACTCACGTGCAGCGTGACCTCGTCGAACGACGTCTGGCCGGCCGAGTCCGTGGCCACGATTCGGAGCAGAGCCGGCTTGGCGAAGGTATTGAAGCCCGGGTCGGGCATCACGAAGGCGTACTGGGTCGTGTCGCCTGACAGGCCTTTCACCACGGTCTGGAACTCAGACTGACCGCCGCCCTTGGTGTCGAGCAGGATGTCCACGGAGGCCACGGCCACATCGTCGCTGGCTTGCCATTGCACCAACAGGGGATCCCCGGGGTCAGCCAGGAAGTAGCTCCTTTCGGCGCGCACGATGGGAGGCGTGTCCGAGAGATCCGGCACATCGGCGAGGAAACCGGTGAAGTCCACATTGAACCCCACAGTGTCGCCTTGGCCGCCCGGATTGCTGGTGGCCTGAAAGGGCCCGGTCCCGTGGTTCCACCAGTTGCCTCGAGCCGGGATGCCCACACTCGTGAGGTTGCCCTTCTTGACCGCCACACCGTTACCTGTGAAGACGTTCGGGCGATCGAAGCCATCCAGGAACAGGCCATTGCTGGACACGATGGCCATGTCGCCCTCAGCGCCAACAACGTTGTCGATCCAGCGCACGCCCTGGGCCGTGATGCCACCCAGACCCGACGGCGAGGCGCCAGTGAGGCAGTTGCTGATCACGCATTCGTTGAGAAAGACCTGCGACTGGGGAGACGAGACGCCTAGGCCCGCGGAGTCGATCTCGAGATGCTCAAACAGGTAATCGCCCCCCGCACCTCCAAGGGCCAGCCAGGTGGCACCTGCCGTGGCGCTTTCGAGCCGGATCGGCTGCCCGGGCAGGCCCCGTAGAGCTTGGCCGTGTCTGAAGAAGTCGCCCCGCAGCAGCAGTCCGCCCGACGGACCGAACTGGAGCGTCACGCCCGGCTCGACGCTCAGTGGTCCGCCAAAGTCGGTGTTGTTCAGCAGCACATAAGGCAGCCCCACGTCGGGAAACGTATAAGCCCCCTTGTGGACCTTGTTGCCCTGAGGACCCAACACGGCGTTGTTGGTGTTGCCGCTCGTCGGGAGCACGCTGCCAGGAAGCAGACCTGCGCCCTTCACCTGCAGTGGATAGCTGTTGTTGGTCAGTGCCACGCTGGAGTCGATCAGGAAGTCCGTGCCGCCGTCGAGCAGTAGCCCCGGGCCGGCGACGCCGTTGACCTGTACGCCATCCAGGAGCATGGGCTGATACTCCCGCCACAGCTCGAGCGGCGAGCCCGAGCTGGTCACGTTCTCGAAGCGCATGTAGCCACCCACCTTCGATTGCAGACCCAAGAGTTCGACGTCTCGCATGAGCACCTCGCCCACCAGACTGAAGAACGGCGTCAGCACCGTACAGCGCTCGAGGATGGCCACGGTCGGCCCACTGATGGAGTCGGTCAAGGTCCAGCTCGAAGGCCCGAAGGTGCTGTCGGTGATGTGAAACAGTCCGTTGGT
This sequence comes from uncultured Phycisphaerales bacterium, assembly GCA_964537035.1. GTDB lineage: Bacteria > Planctomycetota > B15-G4 > B15-G4 > B15-G4 > CAZIAK01. The sequence continues at coordinate 57,848 of CAZIAK010000003.1, forward strand.
GCCTTGGGCGATGGTGTTGTCGATGGTGCAGAAGGACAGCTGCACCGTGCCCTTGGCGACGAGCCAGCCGCTGGACGAACCCACGATCGTCACCGGATCTGACGGCGTCCCCGCGGCGCTGAGGGTGCCCTCGACAAACAGCCGAGACGTTGAGGAGAAGACCAGCGCCACGCCTGGGTCCACCAGCACGGTGCCCCCCTCTGGGATGGTGAGCTGCCCCCCCACCTGCACCGGGCTGTCGGCCAGGGACCAGGTCACGGTCTGCCCCGGAGCGGGCAGCACGGGGAGGCCGCCGGCGAAGGCGTCGGCGGTGAATGACAAGCATGCACAGACAATGAGCATGGCGGCGAACACTGGCTGGTGCCGTGCGGTTGACCGACTGGGGATGGAATGTGTCATCGCAATCAGGTCTGCTGAGGAATGCTGCAAGCGAGGGCCAGGCGAAGACGGCGCCGCGTCGAGCGGCGACGCACCATGACGTGCACGGAGCCAGGTCACGGCGTCACCGCCTTCACGCCGTTGCTGGCCGCGAGTCCAGCGGGGGCTCCGGCGTCCACGATCCAGAGCTGGAAGAAGAATTCGGCGGCGCTAGGCACTCCCGCCGGCCAGAAACCGGAGAACACCAGGCCGCCCGACGAGGTCGTCGTCAGGCCTGAGATCAGCACGTCAGGCCTCGGCACCAGCACGCCGCCCTTGAAGGGCGCGGAGAGCTGGCTCAGTCCAGCCACGAGCGTAGCGTTCGCCAGCGGCGCGGCGTTGCTCGCGGTGAGCGTCGCTGTGCTGCCCGCAGTCAGCTCACCGGCTCCGGAGAGCAGCGGCGCACCGCCCGCCCCCGCCAGGGAGCCGCCCACATCCGTCCAGGGATCGCTGAACAGCATCACCGCCACAGCTTCGCTGGCTGCGGCGATCCAGAGATTGCCCTCGTTGTCCAGAGCCAGGTCGGTGATCTGGTTGTGTGGCAGGGGCGAGTCGTCCTTGCTCCAGGTCGTCCAGGTCGTGCCGTCGAAGCGGGTCACTCCGCCGGGGTAGGGGAAGACCTGAGATTCGAAGGTGGCCACGTACAGCGTGCCATCGTCGTCGACGACGATGTCGTTGACCCAGTGGGCGGGGAGCGCCGTGTTGTCGGGCGTGAACACGTCCCAGGTTCCGCCCATGCGGCGGGCGAGTCCACCGGCAGTGCCGACCCAGAGTTCGCCCGAGGGACCGACGGCGACCGCCGTGGCAGAGAAGGGTAGAGACGCCGGCCAGGTGATGTTGGTCCAGGCGCCGTTCGAGAACTCGCCCAGGCCGCCGTTCGTGGCGGCGTAGTGCTCGCCCGTGGGCGCGGCGCCCAGATCGTCAATGAAGTTGCCAGGCAGCCCGTTGCTCGTGCTCCAGTGATCCCAGGCGGTGCCGTCGAAACGGTCTACGCCCCAGAGGTCGAAGCCGACCCACAGGTTGCCGACCGCATCGAGGCTGACGTGGTCGCTGCCGAACTGGCTGGATATACCGGAATTCGCGGGCACTTTGAGGTCCCAGCTGCTGCCGTCCCAGTGACCCACTCCACTGCTGGCGACCCACACACCGCCCGCGTCATCGGCCACCACGCCCAGGGCACTGTCATTGCCCCAGGGTTCACCGAAGTTCCAGGGCCAGGGTTCGAAGCCCTCGTTGTCGGCGTTGAAACAGCGCCATGTGGCGGCCTTGAAGTCATCGGCCGTTCCCTCCATCTTTGCCACGCCGGCGCCGACGTTGGCGATCCACATGTCGCCATTAGTGTCTTCGGCGAAGTCCTCGATGAAGTAGCTGGGCAGGCCGGTGTTGAGGTGGCTGTAGGTCGTCCACTCGCCAGTGATCGCGTCCCGGTGCTTGGCCCCGCTGTTGAGTGTGGCGATCCAGAGGTCACCGTCGGCTTCGAAGTCGATGCTAAGGATCCACGACGAGATGGGCAGCCCGTCTTCGAGGACGAGGTTCCAGCTGTTGCCGTCGTAGTGTGAGAGCAAGCCGTTCACCGTGCCGACCCAGATATCTGACGGACCGACCACCCTGAAGGCCAACCAGGTATCCTGGATCTGGGGGTCCGGCACGTCGATCCAGTCACTGCCATCCCAGCGCATGATGCCCTGCCACCAGCGCACCCAGACGTCACCAGCATCGTCGGTGGTAATGTGGCTGGCCACGGCGTTGCTCTGGCCGGTCGAGCCGTTGAACACCTGCCAGTTCGCGCCATCGAAACGCGACACGCCGCTGTCGGGCTGGTTGAACGCGTTGGAGGAGACCCAGACGTCGCCGTTCTTGTCGATCGCCGGGCCGAACATCCCTGCCAGATCGTTGAGCCCCATGTCTGCGGGCGTATGCAACTCCCAGGTGGTGCCGTCGAAGCTGGCCATGCCCTTGGTCTGGAAGGGCGTCTTGTCGTAGCGCATCCAGACCGTGCCACTGTTCATGTCGACGTCCACGTCGAAGACCTGACTGGTGGGCAGCGGCGAGTTCTCCTCGTCGAAGACCTGCCAGTCGTCGCCAGCGTGCCGAACGAGGCCGCCGCTGGTCGCGTACCAGTTGACGTCGCCAGGGCCGAAGGCCACGTCGTTCACCCATTGGTCCGGGATCGGCGAGTCAATGTTTGCGTAGGTGGTCCAGGTCGTACCGTCGAAGTCGGCGATGCCGCCCTCCGACCAGAACGGAAAGCGCCCGGCCACCCACAGGTGGTCATTCTGGTCCACCTCGGCGAACTGCAGCTGCTGCCCCGGAATGCCCGTGTTGCTGGGGCGGATCAGGCGCCAGTCGGGTTCTTGAGCCATGCCGGCCTGGCAAGTCGTGAACGCCAAGGCCAGACCCAGCAGCAGGGACCTGGCCGGGGCGTGATCGCGCAGCGCGGCTGTGCCCATTCGTGCCAGCAGGTCACGCGTGGATGCGAAGGTGTCGGTCGACATGAGGAGGCTCCAGAAAGGTGAGGCCTGAGGATTGGCGAGGGATCAGATCCCTATGTGCACCCACACGGTTGGGGCGCGTTGACCGACACGGAAAATCGCCGAGACGGAACAGAGACCGGTCCAAAGACCGAAAAACAGCAGTGAAGGGTGGTGGTCAAGGGCCTTGAACCGCGCCTTTGGCGAGGCGATCTCGCCAGATTCGCGCATCCCCGGGGCGACCGGTGGCCTCGTACATGCGGGCCGTGGCCTCCATGACGGTCCGTGCCTGCTGATCGCGAGGGCCGACGGCGGCCACGAAGCGCTCCGCGCCTGGCACGAGCAACGGCTTACTCTCGGCCGCTCGTCCCAAGACGACCAGGACGATGCCGTGGCGCACCTCGGCGGAAGTGATCAAGAAGTGCTCGGCGTCAAAGCTCCGCTGGCGAATGGCCACACATTCTCGGAGAGCCTGCTCGGCGGCCTGGAGGTCACCTCGCAGCTGGTGCAGCGAGCCCAAGTTGCTCAGGTCGGTAGCCAGGTCGGGATGGTCGTCCCCGAGCACTTGTCGCTGTATGGCCACCGCCTCCTCAAGCAGGCGAGCCGCCTCGTCCAGCTCGCCCCGCTGCATCAGTACCACGGCGAGATTAGAGAGGTTCTGGGACACCAACGGGTGTTCGGGCCCCAGCGACTGGCGGCGCAGGGACAGCGACTCGCGCAAGACCTCTTCGGCTTCGGTGAGAGCCTGACGGGCACGCAGACTGGCCGCCAGGTTGACCAGGGTCTCGGCAATCAGCGGGTCAGCATCATCGAGCAGCGCCCGGCGTGTTGCCAGTGCGTCGCGCAGACACTCCTCCGCTCGTACGTGTTCCCCCTGCGCATTCAACACCGCGCCCATGTTGTTGAGCGCCATGGCGGTTTGCAGGCGGTCCCCACCGGCGCTCGCTCGAGACAGGGCCAGGGTGCGCTCGAATAGTGAGAGGGCGCCGGCCAGATCCTGACGGGCGTAGCGCAGCTGACCCAGGGCATCAAGGCTCTCGGCCACGTCAGGATGATCTTGTGCCAACCGCGCCTCCCGTTGAGCGAGCCCCGTTTCGAGCTGCTGCTGGGCCTCATCGAACCGCCCCAGGGCCAACCAGGTGCGTCCGAGCACCGTGCGCACCGTGGCCTCGACCAGGGGCTCCTGGGAGAAACGCTCACCCACCGTACGAGTGGTATCCGCCAGCACTTCGAGCAGTGACCCCCGACGCCCGAGCCGGTCCGGCCCGGCGCTGGAGAGCACGTTCTCGAGAAAAGCGATGACGCTCTCGGCCTGCTGCCGCGCCTGGTCGGCAGCGTCGCGACTGCGATCCGAATCGGCCCTGGCCTTCTCCGACTCTTCACGGGCCCAGCGGGCATCCGCCAGGGCCAACCCCATGGCACGACGGGCATCGTCCGCCTCCGTACGAGCGCTCACGGCTCGATCACGCTGCACGGCGATCTCCTCAGCCTTCCAGAACAGACCGAGCAGGCCCAGGATCAGCGAGGCCAGCGTGATGAACGCCGCGGCGGTCGTCCAGCGGTGGCGACCCACGAACTTGCGCGCCACGTAACCGAGGGTCGCCGGGCGAGCCCGGATGGGCAGGCCCTCCAGCTGACGTCTGATGTCCTCAGAGAACTGCTCAACGCTCCCGTAGCGTTCGCCAGGATCTTTGCGCAACGCCGTGAGGACAATCGTGTCCAGTTCAGGCGAGATGTCTTGCTGACGGAACGAGAGCGTGCAGCGCCTCTGGGTCACTTCGGGCCCTGGCGACAGTTTCGTGCTGGGTCGCGTGGGGAGCTGCTCCGAAACAGCACGATGCAACTCGGCCCTGGTGTCGTAGCGGTAGGGCGAGCGCCCAGTGACCAACTCGTACAGCACCACACCGAGGGAGTAGACATCTGACGCCGTGCTCAATGCTCCGCCCTCGATCAGCTCCGGGCTGGAATACTCAAGGGTCATCGGGCGCTGGGTGCCCGTACGTGTCAATGACGTGGCCTGCTCGTCGAGCAGCTTGGCGATGCCGAAGTCGAGTAGCTTGGGCGACGAGCCAGCGCCGACCAGGATGTTGGCTGGTTTGAGATCGCAGTGGAGCACCAGATGTCCGTGGGCGTGCTCGACAGCGGCACAGATCTCGCGGAACAGACGCAGCACGGCCTCCAGAGCCAGGGCATTCTGGCTGCAATAGCGATCCACGGGCAGGCCTTCGACGTGCTCGACCAGCAGGTAGGGCCGCCCATCCGCGACCGACCCGGCGTCGATCAGGCGGGCAATGCCCGGGTGATCGAGGGCTCCCAGCACCTTGCGTTCCACATCGAAGCGACGTAGCAGCTCCTCCGTGTCGAGGCCGCGCTTGAGTACCTTGATCGCCACGATTTTGTCGAAGGTCGCATCGGCGCGGCTGGCAAGATAGACGTCACCCATTCCGCCCGAGCCGATGCGCCGCTCGATGAGCCAGCTGTCCAGGCGCTGGCCAATCAGCTCGTCGTCAGAGACATCCCCACGGACAGCGCCAACAGAGGTTGGCCACCCGTCGCGACGCGGTCCTGCCTCGTACAGAGCCGGTTGAAGCGGCAGGATGAACTCATCATCCACGGCGTCGGCAGCGAGCATGGCGGAGAGCTTTTCGCCCAGGTCAGGGTTCTCCCGGCAAGCCTGGTCGACGAACTCGCGGCGACCATCATGGGGATGATCGAGGGCCTGCTCAAAGAGGTCGTTCAGCCGTTCCCATTGTTCGGCGTGCATGCTCTGTCGTCCGCAGAGGCGATCTCGGTGCGCAGCCAGGCTCGGGCGCTGCGCCAGCCCCTTTCGACAGTCCGACACGAAACATCGAGCAACTCTGCGATCTCGTCGAAACTCAGCCCGCCGAAGAAGCGCAGTTCGACAATGTGGGCTTGCCGAGCAGCGGCTTGAGAGAGTTGCAGCAATGCCTCATCGAGCGCGATCAGGTCGAGGCACCGGTCTTCGTACAAGGCCACGCCCTCTTGCAGCGTGACCCGCAACCGACCTCCACCACGCTTTGCAGCCGAGCCGTCCCGGGCATGATTGACCAGCACGTGACGCATGGTCCGCGCGGAGGCGGCCAGGAAATGGCTGCGACTGGCGTAGCTCCCCCGCTCCCCGCTGTCCATCTTGAGCCAGGCTTCGTGGACCAGGGCGGTGGGCTGGAGTGTGTGGCCAGGACCGCTACGCGACAGATAACGACTGGCCAGCCGTCGCAGGTCGTCATAGGTAGCTTCAAGCAACCCCTCCGTGTGGGGGGGCACCGACATCCCCTCCTGGTCTCTGCCTTGGCTCTCGCGGTCCATGCCGAACGAGTAGCAAGGCCCATGCCGATAGGTGACACGGCACCGAAAAGCGCGACAACAGAGGCGCAGGACGGTCTCGAGCTCCGCCGGAGACCGTTGCGCAACTCGCCCAGCACCAGCGCTGTCTCCGATCTGGACGCCGCGTCCAGACCGCAGACAAGCTGGTCCGCGCTGGCGGCTGCCCCAGACCCGGCCAGAACTTGCCGTCGGATACGGTCATAGCCGCCGGGGACAGAGTTGAGGCAGACTGGAGTCCATGCCATCCAGGACTCGACTTCGTTCAGGGCGCGACCCCACTCTCCGCGAGATCCCCCTGCTGCGACTCATCCCGGCCGCTTGTCGAGTGGCTCCCCCACCGGAGAAGCCGACCATCGAGGCTTACCAACCTGTCCGCACAGTGCACTAAGAGCTGCGCCCACACCCTCAGCCCCGGAGGTGTCAAGCATGTCCGCCGAGTCCGTCGTCGACGCGCTCTACAGCGGCGTCAGCACCGAACCGGGCGAGGGCATCGACTGGGCGTCTCTGCGAGCGCTGTTCGATGCATCGGCGCGATTCGTACTGCGCACCGGCGCAGAGCCCACCGACACCCTTGACCTCGACGGATGGATCGATGACTTTCAGCGCTTCGTCACGGACGCCGACGTGGAACGTCGCGGCTTCTTCGAGCGCATCGTGCGCAGCGAGGCCACCACAATCGGCGACATCGCCCATGTGCTCGTGCTCTACGAGGCTGGCTTCCCCGGCGAGGAGCGCGCCCCACGCCGGGGCGTGGACTCGATTCAACTGGCTCGCCGGGACGGCATCTGGCGCATGGTGAGCATCCTCAACGAGCTGCCCCGGGACGGGCGTCACCTGCCGGCGGCGCTCGCTGACTGACGTGCTCTGCGGCGGCTGCCCGCCCACCTCTTGCCCGGCACCTCCCCGCCCTTGTGAACGACTTGTGCTCGCAGTGTGGGGGATTGTCGTTCGCTCTGAGCTCCAGACGCAGCGCAGAAGAGGCGCTGAGCACCAGCATCGACGAGCTATGCGCCGTCGGACGGGTTCACCACGGCCGCAAGGGTTCTGTGGCCGGTGCGTGGCGCAGCCCAGGTGTCGCCGCGCAACGGTGATACTCCGGGCCCTGGCCCAAGCACGGGCTCGTGCCCCCCTCGCGGAGTCGCCTGACAATGTTCCGATCGCTCAGCATTCTCGTCGTCGCTCTCGGCGGCCTGGCCCAGGGTGCCGCCGCCCTGTCCCCGGCAGAAGAAGCGCAGAAAAAGTCCGACTATCCGTCCTTCGAGTCCGTGACCGAGGGCCTCGAGAAGGTCGTCTCCACCACCGACGGCGAGGCCTCTCTCTACGACCTCTATGCCGACGAAGACAGCGGTCGCTTGCTGGCCGTGCTCTCGGCGGGATACGCGAAGCAGCTGCTGATGATCGCCTGCACCGTCTCGGGTGGTCACCCCGAGGCTGGCGTGATGGGACCCACTTATTACGTCCAGTGGCGCAAGATCGGCAAGCAGCTGGCGCTGGTGGAACCAAACCTCGGCGTGCGCACCGAGGGTGACAAGCAGGCCTCCGATTCCGTCGACGCGCTGTTCACGGGCCGGGTGCTGCTGTCTCTGCCGATCCTGGCCATGGCCCCCGGCAAGCGCCCGGTGATCGACTTCGGACACATGGCCACGCAGAAAGCCACCAGCTTCTTCAACCCCACCGCCCCCGGCGGCTACGGCCCGACCATGGGACCGCTCAATGTCTCCCTGGCCAGCTTGACCAAGGCCAAGGCCTTTCCCGAGAACATCATCGTCGAATATGAAGCACCCCGCTCGGATGGGCGATTGGTCAGGGTGACCTACGCGGTCGGTGAGCTGAAGGGCACAGAGGGGTTCCAGCCGCGCAAGGCCGACTCCCGAGTGGGCTACTTCTACGACTGGCACGTCGACTACGGGCGCACCGGCGACGAAGAACTCACCGAGCGCTATATCTCCCGCTGGCACATGGCCAAGGCCGACGCCTCCCTGAAGATGAGCCCCCCCACCAAGCCCATCGTCTGGTACATCGAGCACACCACTCCCGTGCGCTACCGACGCTACGTCCGTGACGGCATCCGCATGTGGAACAAGGCCTTCGCCTCGGTGGGCATCGCCGACGGCGTCGAGGTCTACCAGCAAGACTCGAGCACCGGCGCCCACATGGAGAAGGACCCCGAGGACGCCCGCTACAACTTCTTCCGCTGGAACACGAGCGACGAAGGCTACGCCATCGGCCCGAGCCGCACCAACCCGCTCACGGGCGAGATCCTCGACGCCGACATCGTCTGGAACCAGGGGCTGACCCGGTCCGTGCGTTCGATGCTGGAGGAACTCTCCGAAGACCTGGTCGACGAGGCCTTCCACCCCGAGACCCTGGCCTTCTTCGAGCAGCACCCGAACTGGGACCCTCGTGTGCGCACGGCGAGCCCGGCCCGTCGTGAGCAACGGCTCCGGCAGCTCGCCCTCTCAGCAGCTGACGCCGTGCAGACCGCCTTGCAGAGCGCCGATCACCCCTGGACCCGAGGCGCCAATGACTTCACCAACCACGCCTGTCGCATCGGCAATCGGCTCTCCATGGACATGGCCCTGGCCGGGGCTGCCTTCAGCGCCGAGCTCATCCCCTCCTATGGAGGTGGTCAGGTTCTGGACGGCCTGCCCGAGGAGTTTCTCGGCGCCATGATCCGCTACATCTCCGCCCACGAGGTCGGTCACACCATGGGGCTGCAGCACAACATGGCGGCCTCGACCATTCACAGCCTGGAGGAGGTCAACTCGGGCGACTTCGAGGGGCCGACCATCGGCTCGGTCATGGACTACGTCGCCGCCAACATCAACTTCGAGCTGGGCGCGGCCCAGGGGCCCTACGCCACACCTTCTGTCGGCCCCTACGATGAGTGGGCCATTCGCTTCGGCTATGGCCCAGAGGACGAAGTCGATGACGTTCTCGCCGAGGTCAGCAAGCCCGAACACATCTACATCAGCCAGGTAGCCATGTCGGTGGGTAGCGACCCGCGAAACATGACCTGGGACATGGGCTCGAACAACCTCGACTTCTGCGTCTCCCGCCTGGCCTTGGTGGCCGACCTGCGGTCGAAGCTCATCGAAGACCTGGTCAAGGACGGCGAGCCCTGGGCTCAGGTGAGGCGTCGCTACAACACCCTGGCCGGCAGCCACCTGTCCGCCCTGTTCACGGCCGCACCGTGGATCGGAGGCACCTACGAGAACTACGACTTCAAGGGTGACCCGGGCCATCGGGCGGCCATCGAAGACGTCGCCCCCGCCGATCAGCGCAGGGCGTTGCAGCTCATCATCGACAACAGCTTCCGCGATGAGGCCTTCGGGCTCTCCCCCGAGCTGATGCGCCACATGGGCAAGGAGTACTGGTGGGATGAAGAAGGCCTCGACGAGTTGATGGAGGATTCCAACTTCAACGTGCACGAGGCCGTGGGCCAGTTTCAGGCCATCGGGCTCACCCTGCTCCTGAACCCGACCACCCTGCGGCGGGTCTACGACAACGAATTCCGCACCCGATCGGACAGCGACAGCCTGACCCTGGCGGAGCTGGTGAAGACCGTGCGGGAAGCCATCTGGAATGACGACAGCCCGTCGAGCTTCCGCCGCAACCTGCAGCGGGAACACGTCGAGCGGATGATCGATCTGTCCCTGCTGGGCAGAACGTCCAGCCCGTCCCTGAGATCGATCAGCACCCTGGCCACCCAGGAGCTACGCCAGATCTCCGAGATCGCAGAGAATGGCCCCACGTCGGACAACCCCTACGGCGCCGCCCACCTGGCGGATATCCAGCAACGGATCGCCAAGGCCCTGGACGCGACCTACACGTTGAGTCGCTGAAGGCCGAAGCAGTAGACCCTCGCGACCTCGAATGGTGTCCGTCATTCTGGGTCGCGAGGGGGAGGCGAGCCAGCGACGAGCTCATCTTGCCACGCTCACTGTGGCGAATGAGCAGGCGGGCCTGGCGCCTGAAAATCGGCGGTGGCCAACGCCTGGCGCGTGGTCAGATCGTGGTAGCGCCCGTTGAGTGCCATGAGCTCGTGGTGACGTCCTTGCTCGACGATGCGCCCGTTCTCCAGGTAGAGGATGCGATCGGCGGTCCGAATCGTCGACAGTCGGTGCGCGATGACGAAGCTCGTGCGCCCCGCCTGCACATGACGGAGAGCCCTGCGCATCTGCTCCTCGGTCTCCGTGTCGATGGACGACGTGGCCTCGTCCATGATCAGCACCTGTGGGTCGGCCAGGATCGCCCTGGCGATGGAGAGGAGCTGCTTCTGTCCCGTGCTGAGTCGGTTGCCGCCCTCGCCCACTTCGGTCTCCATGCCCTGGGGCAGGGCCTCGATGAAGGACAGGGCACAAGCACTCCGAGCCGCCGCACGGAGCTCTGAATCCGTGGCGTCCAGGCGGCCGTAGCGGATGTTGTCAGCGATGGTGCCGTTGAACAGATGGGGCGTCTGCAGCACCGTACCCATGTGGCTTTGCAGCCAGTGCAGGCTTCGTTCGCGCAGGTCGATGCCGTCGATCAAGAGGGCGCCGGTTGTGGGTTCGTAGAACCGCGCGAGCAGGTTGACCAGGGTGGACTTGCCCCCACCGGTGGCCCCCACCAGGGCGATGGTCTGCCCGGGCTGCACGGTCAAGTTGATGTCGCTGAGAACCGTCACGCCGTTCTGGTAGGCGAAGCCCACTCCGCGAAACTCGATGATGCCGATGGCGTTGGGCAGTCCATCCTCTGCGCAGCCCACGGACGTCACGGGGACGTCCACCGTTCGGCGCTCGTTGGCCTCTCGTTGTGCGTCGATGGCGGCGAGAACTGCAGGGCTGTCCCGGACCTCTGGCTCTGCGTCGATGAGCCCGAGCACACGTTCGGCGGAGGCCTGAGCCATCTGCATCTCGGCGAACCAATGGGCCATCTGCTGGACAGGTTCGAAGAAGTGCAGGGTGTAGCTCATGAAGGCCACCAGGGTTCCCAGCGTGATCAGACCGCTCTCCACCCGATAGCCACCCAGGGTCAGCACCAGGCCTGTGCCCAGGCTGGCCAGGGTCAGCACCAGGGGCAAGAAGATCGCGGACTGCAAGGCAAAGGACACCGAAGAATTGAACATGGCCCGGGACTGTCCCGAGAACTCGGCCAGGTTTTCGTCCTCCCGAGTGAGCAGCTTGGTGGTGGTCACGCCCATGACGGCCTCGTTGTAAGCCGCGGTGAGCCGGCTGTTGGCGGCCCTCACACGGCGCGAGCTGAGCAGGATGCGCTTCTGGAAGAACAGGCTGACCCAGATCAACAGGGGCACGATGGCCAGGACCCAGGCCGCCAAGACGGGCTCGAGTGTGAACATCACCGCGGCGATCCCTGACATGAGCGTGAGGCCCCAGATGAAGTCGAGAGCGCCCCAGGCCAGGATGTTCGAGAGGCGCTCGCAATCAGAGGTCATGCGCGACATCAGCCAGCCCACCGGGCGCTGATCGTAGAACGAGAGAGACAGCCGCTGCAGGTTGGCGAACCCTGCCTGCCGAATGTCGTGGCTCACGTGTGTGCGGATGCGCCCGCCGGCGCGAATGAACCCGCGCACCGAGACCACGAGCACCGCGGTGAGCAACAGGTACGCCGCCGCCATGGGCTGCCAGTGCGCCGCAGCGCCGCGCAAGGACAGCTCGTCGATGAGGGCTCGAGTGACCAGGGGAAAGCCCGCGTCGGCCGCTGCAGTGCAGACGGCCGAGAGGGCCAGCACGGACAGGTCCCCGCGGTAGGGCAGGGTGTAGCCCAGCAGCCGACGCCACAGCACGAGGTCGAGCTCCGTGGCGGGCGCCTCGCTGTCGTCGAGAAGGTCTTGGTCGTGATCGCTCATGACGGTTGTCCACTCATGGTCTCGGGCGTGCCCTGGCTGCCCTGATGGCGGAGCTCTTCTTCGAGCACGCCTTGGATGCGCCACAGGCGCTGGTACGGGCCCGGCTGGTTGGCCAGCTCTTCGTGACGTCCCTGTTGGACGATGCGCCCGGCCTCCATCACCAGAATGCGATCAGCGTGAGCCACCGAAGACAGGCGGTGAGACACCAGGATCGTCGACCGCTTCGCCGCCCCTTCAGAGAGGGCCGCAAGAATCCGTGCTTCCGTGGCCAGGTCTACAGCGCTGAGAGCATCGTCGAGAATCAGCACAGGGGCGTCGCGCAGCAGCGCTCGAGCGATGGCCAGTCGCTGCTTCTGTCCTCCGGACAGGGTCACCCCCCGCTCGCCGACCAGCGTGTCGTAACCATGAGAGAAGTCGAGAATGGCAGCGTGTATGTCAGCGGCTGTGGTGCTCTCCACGAGCTGCTGATGGCTTGCGTCCCAGTGTCCCAGCTGCACGTTCTCCGACACGGAGCGAGCGAACAAGAAGGGCTCCTGCAGGACACTCGCCGTCTGCCAGCGCACCGCGCGCCTGTTGAGAGTGGCCAGCTCCTGCCCGTCGAGAGTGATCGAGCCGGTGTCATGGTCGTAGAGCCTGAGCAGCAGCTTCACCAGGGTGGACTTGCCCGCGCCCGGTGGCCCCAGCAGGGCGACGGTCTCCCCCGGGCGCACAGAGAACGAGACGTCACTGAGCACGGCTTCGCCCGATGAGTGGGAGAAGCTCAGGTTCTCGACTCTCAGATGTCCTCGGCCTGGGAGCGGATCTTTCGACGAGCTGTCGTCGCTGTCCAGTTCGGACTCCTCGGCTTCGTCGAGGATCTCGCCGATCCTGCCCAGGGACACCACAGCCTTGCCTGAGTCGGCCAGCACCCGGCCCAGCTGGCGCACCGGCCAGATGACCAGGCCCAGGGTGGTCGCGAAGGTGACCAGCTCCCCCAGGCTCAGCTCGCCTCGGCCGCTCCACCAGGCACCGAAGAACAGCGACAGACCGACCTGGGCCAGGCAGGTGAGGTCCGAGAGGGCCCAGTAGTTGCCGAGCAGTTGGATCAGGCGGTGGTTCTTGTCCCGAAACTCCCCGGCGGCGTCGCCGAACTTGGCGCACTCGTAGTCCTGCCTGGCGAAGGCGCGCACCACCCGCAGGCCGGTCAGGTTCTCCTGCAGCACGTTGGTCATCTCGGCTTCGGCTTCGTCCATCTCGGTGAAGAGCGCCTTGATCCGTCGAAAGAAGATCACGGCGGCTGCGATGATCAGCGGGAAGAGCGACAGGGAGACCGCGGTCATGACTCCATCGAGGGCCCACAGGATGGGCAGGGCGATGAGCAGGAGCAGCAGGGCCCTGGCGATCTCGACGACCTGGGTGGCCAGGAAGACGCGCAGGGTCTCCACGTCCGAGGTGCAGCGCTGCACCAGATCGCCCGTCTCCAGGCGGTCGTGAGTGGCGCAAGGCAATCGGTCGAGGTGGGCATAGAGGCGCTCACGGAGCGTGGCGATGATGGCTTCGGAGGCCGTGGCGGCCCAGCGCCCCCGGAGGTAGTCGCACAAGCCAGCCAGGGCGGTGAGGCCAACGATGGTCACGCCAGCCCAGATCAGGGTGGCCTGGGTGCCGAGCTGTGTTCCCAGCTGGCGGGCCGTGCCGGTGATCAGGCCATTGAGCCCTGATGGACTGGCCGGACCACCGCCCCCGCCTGCCGTCGACGCCGCCCCCAAGCCGTCAGCGAGGACGCCGTCCAGCACGGCCATGGTGACCAGCGGGACGGCGAGCCCGAAGACCGTCCCCAACGCCATGGAGGCCATGGACGCGCCGTAGCGCAGCCGTTGCCCGTGAATCAGTGAAAGATGAGAGCTGAGCATCGCCAGTCCACGACAAGATCGGTTCGCCCTCGATGGCCGACCCCTTGTTGCTGGGCTGGCGAGATCTGCGGGCTCGCTCCGACGAGGGCGGAGAACGAAAGAAGCCCGCTAGGTGAGCGGGCTTCTCCGGGACCAGTCGAATGAATCGTGGGTCGTGCGTCAGCCGTCGCTCAACGAAGCCTTACGGCCCCGCGGCAAGTCTTTGATGATGAAGACGGTCATGACACTGTCTCGCGGCTGTGACGCATGAGGGGAGCTGCTGATGCTGGGCCCGAGGATACACGTGTTCTGAGAAACGGCAATGCCCTTGTGCATTGGAAATGCCCCTCCTGCAAAAAAGCACAAGCAGAACCGTCGGCCCCCACCGACGATCCCGCTTGCACTCAACCCACCACGATCCGAGTGAACGGTCTCACTCAGCGATGATCGTCAACGGGTTGGACATGTTGCCAGGGTCAAAGGAAGTCACTCCATCGAGCCCCAGGGACTGAGCATACACCGGGATGCCCACGGGAAAATCGACGGGGATGGCCAGGGGCACGGAGCTGGGAAGAGGCAGCCAGTTGAAGATGATCGAGGGCTGACTCACATCCACGGTCAGGGGACCAAAGGTTTTGAAGGACAGCTCAAGGGTAGCCACCCCCAGGAACACGTAGGTGGTCATCCCCGCCGTGCCAGTGAGGTTCAGGTTGATGGTGTTGCCTGGGCTCACCACACCCGTCACGGTCTGCTCGATGTGGCCGAACTCGTAGGCGCCCATGTCCACACGACGGAAGAAGTTGAGTTTGCCGTCCAGCAAGCGCGGGAAGTTGGACGGATCGAAGCCCGAGGGCGCATCGAGTGGGTCACCGTTGTCCACACAGATGGAGGACGCTGTGAGGCGCAGGTTGCCGTTGACTTCATCCACGAACAACGGGTCCGTGTTCACGTTGCCATTGCCCCCGGCCAACGTGGCATCACCCAAGGAACTCAGCAGCTCCCCTGGGATGAGGCCGTCGTAGTTGGCCACCGTGTTGTTCCAGGACACGGTGCTGAAGATCATGCCGGTGTGGCTGACGCCCTTGTTGACGCCGTAGCGACCGTTGGCGACCGCCGTACAACGCATCAGGTCGTAGGTGTTGTTGGGCAGGCTGAAGCCATCCCTACCACAACTCCAGGCCACACAGTCCCTGACCCACTCGGCATCCTGAAGAAAGAAGCCGTCGCTGGAGGCGTGCTCAGTCCGCACAGCGTCCAGCCTGACCTCTGCGGTCGCCGTGTTGATGTGGACCGCTGCAAAACCAGACTGCCCGCAGTAACGAATGAGCGCGTGATCCAGATCGAGCGTGCCGTTGGGGTTCACCAGGACGCCACGCCACGCACCGGGAACCGGCACGGTGGCGCCAGCGTTCTTGTTGGTGTCGCCCAGAATGTCATCATCGTTGATGGACGTGAAGGTCACGGGATCTTGGCCGGAGCCATCCACATCGAACGTGCCGTTGACAGACCACTGGCTTCCGTTGGCCATCTTCACGTTCACGCCTGCCAGGATCTGCAAGGTGTTGCCCGATGCGATGGTCGAGCTCGTGGCCATGACCAGGACATCGTTCAGCAGCTGATCAAGGGAGACCGTCTGCAGACCTGGCAGCGTGGTCCCATTCGCGATGTTGATGTAGTCCCCTGTGGTGTTTCCCGTGGCCGTATTGGCCGAGAAGCCTGGCAAGACATCCAGGCGGGCGCCCTGTACGGCGAGCTGTCCGTTGTCGATGAAGGCACAGCCGCTCACGCTCATCGAAGCGAACGTCTGACCTGCCAGCTCCAGCCCATCGGCCGAACAGTCACGCAACAGGCAATCGGTCAGGCTCAGATTGGTCGCCGTACCGTTGATGTGCACGGCTGAGAAACCTGCATTGCCTGTGTAGGCAAGCTCGGTGTCCGTCATCGTCAACGTCCCGGAGGCGTTGAGCAGCACCCCACGCCAAGCGCCGGGAATGGCAGTGGTCGCCCCGCCATTCTTGTTGGTGTCACCCAGAATCGCGTCGTCGTTGATCGAGGTGATCGCGATCGGTGAACCGGAAGTTCCGTTGCAGACCATCGTGCCGCTGACCGAGAACTGGGAGCCGTTGACCATCTTGGCCACCAGGCCCTCCGGGAGAGTCAGAGATCCTCCCGACGGGACGGTGACGGACGTATGCATGACCAGCACTCCGTTGAGCAGCTGATCGAGAGTGACGGCCAGATTCGTCGAGCCGCTCAGCGTCCCGTTGGAGATCTTCAGGTAGTCGCCGGAGGTGTTGCCGCTGGCTGTGTTGCTGGAGAAGTTCGGCAGCAGGTCGAGGCGCACTCCGTTGACGGCAAACCCTCCACCATCCAAGAAGGAGCAGCCGCTCACGCTCAGGGCCGAGAAGGACTGGCCAGCCATCTCCATCGCGTCCACGGACGCGTCACGAAAAATGCAGTCGCTCAAGGTGATGTCCGTTCCCGAGCCGTTGACATGCACCGCTGAGAAGCCAGCATTGCCTGTATACAAGACCGTTGCGTCCTGGAGGTCCAGGACTCCGCCGGCGTTGACCAGCAGCCCTCGCCAGGCGCCTGGCACGGCCACGGTGGCGCCACCGTTCTTGTTCGTGTCGCCCCCCAGGGAGTCATCGTTGATCGACGTGATCAGCAACGGCGAGAGGCTCGTGCCATTGCCCGTCAAGGTCCCGCTGATGGACATCTGCGCACCATTGAACATCTTGACCAGCAGACCCGCCGGCAAGCTCAGTGAGGACGTGAGAGGAATCGTCACGGAGGTATGCATCACCAGAACACCGTTGATCAGCTGGTCCAGGGTGATGACCTGGTTCGTGGAGGCCGCCACGTTGCCGTTCGCGATCTGGAGATAGTCCCCCGATGAACAGCCCGATGCCGTGTTGTTGGAGAAGCTCGGCAGCAGCTCGAGCCGAACCGCGGAGACCGCGTAGCCACCGCTGTTGTCGAACGAGCTGTTGGCCACACTCAAGCTCGCAAAGGACTGGCCTGCCAACTCGAAGGCGTCCGCCGAGACATCGGAGATGGCGCAGCCATCCATGGAGATGGTGGTTCCGGAGCCGTTGACGTGGACGGCCGAGAACCCCGCATTGCCCGTGTAGAGAATGTCAGTGTCGTCCAGATGAACCGTGGCGCCCGCGTTGACCAGGACCCCACGCCACGCCCCCGGCACGGGAATCGTCGCGCCTCCGTCCCCGTTCGTGTCGCCGCCGGCGGCGTCATCGGTGATGGACGAGAACTTCACCCGGCTCCCGGTGGAGCCGTTCACGTCCAACGTCCCGCTGACGGAAAGCTGGGCCCCGTTGGCGAACTTGACGATGGCTCCTGACTGGACCGTCAACGTCTGCGCGAGGGCCACCGTCAGCGAGCTGGTGGCGTGATAGACCTGGCCAGAGAGCAGGGGGCCGCCCGAACCATCCGCGATGGTGCCGGAGATGTTGATCTGGGCTGTAGCGGCCGCACTGAGCATGGTCAGCGCAGCCATGCCGACCGCGAAGGATCGGCGAAGGTGTCGACAGGTGCGCAGCATGACTGGGCCTCCGGAGTGGGATCACGAGATGCCGCAGGCAGAGGTGCGCGGCTGTGGCATTGATCGGGATCCAGCCGCAGACCGGACAGTGGCTGGCTGAATTGATCCGGCATGGGCCTCGAATCACCATTTCGGCCAGGTTCTTGAGCAGAAAAGGCAGGAGAGGAGCGCGGACGCCAGCTCGGCTACACTCACTCCCCATGCCTCTCATCGCCGGTCAAACCCTCTCCTTCTACGAGATTCGCGGGACCCTCGGCGCCGGGGCGATGGGCGAGGTCTATCGCGCCAAGGACACCCGCCTCGATCGCGAGGTGGCGATCAAGGTGCTCCCCGAGCACTTCGCGGAGGACGTCGAGACTTGCCGCCAGACCGCCGAAGAGCTCGAAGCCGCCCACGACGCCGACGTGATCCACCGCGACCTGAAGCCCGCAAAGGTACGCATCACGCCGATACCCGAACTCACCTGGAGGGCGCCGACCCTCGCCTTCGAGACGGACTTCATCGATACCCTCGGCCGCTCCTTCGACGTCACCTCGGACGGGCAGAAGCTCTACGTGATCAAGCAACCGAACCCGCCGGACGGGAGTCGGATCAACGTGATCACGAACTGGAGAGGGCAGCCTTAGCCGCGCCGCGGCGGCCAGCATGGGCTCCCGCCGCTGCTGGCGTGGTCGGCGCTGCAGTCGTCAGAGCACGGCAAGCCCGCCGCGGGAGCCGCGAGGAGACACGCACATGATTCGGCCAGCTCGAAATGCCGACGCGGTGCGGCTCGCGGAGATCCACGTCGCAGCCTGGCGCCGTGGGTGCCGGGACATCTTCCCGGAGGAAGTGCTTCTGGGAGTGACCGTCGAGCGACGCACCAAGGACTGGACGCACTGGCTGGGGCTTCCGGGCACGTGGACTCTTGTCGCCGAACTCGAAGGTCGGGTCGTGGGGTTCGCCACCATCGGTTCGCTGCGCGCGAACGGCCGTCCGGTCCGGTCGACCGTCGAGATGCGCAGGCTGTACGTCGACCCCGCCCACTGGCGCGGAGGCATCGGCCGCGCGCTGCACGAGCAGGCGCTCGACGAGGCGCGCGCCCGAGGCTTCACCCAGCTCGTGCTCTGGGTGTTCTCCCAGAATCAACGGGCGCGGGCGTTCTACGCTGCGCTCGGCTTCGAGCCGGACCGCAGCCGCAGCGTCACCATCGGCGGCCACTCTGTGAACGAGACCAGGTACACCCTCGCCGTCCCATCGGCCTAAGCGCCGAGATCCGCGGTGCATTCGAGCGTCTTCGGGACCGAAGCTTGCTCAGTGGCGACGGGTCATGGTGGCGCGGGTGAACGGCCGCAGGCCACCGTCCTGCTCAGAATCCATCCGCCACTCCCAGGCATCGCCCTCACGGTCGTAGAGGAATGTGGTGTGGAAGCGGGTCTCGTCGTCGAAGTCGAACAGGAATGCCAGCCTGTCGCCGTCGGAAACCGCGTCACCGATGATCCCGTTCACCAGCCCGCTGCCACCTGTGGAGTCGAGCCAGAGGCACGCGTAGCGCTCGTTCTCGGCGTCCCGACCGATGATCACGATGGCCTCGTAGGCGCGCGCGCCGTCCTCCTCGAGCTCACGTGACAACTCGACGATGCGCAGGTACTGGTGGCCGGTGACCCACTCGGCGGTGACGTCATGGACCACGTCGCCACCCGCCATCATGCCCTCCAGCACCCAGTCCCCGACGAAGCGGTCGAGGAGCTGGTCCTGAAAGCCTCGGCTGGCATCGTGCTGCGCGTCAGCCCAAGGGCTCGGTGGCGCCGCGCAGCCCGAAGACATGCCCAGGCAAGCAGAGAGGGCCGCGCACCTGACGAGGCTCTTCGTCGTCAAACGGAGTCGCCTGGTCATCGGGCCATCTCTCCGGAATCGGCAGGGCAGCATGGTTGATGCTCCGGGGATCGAGGCGGACGTCGCCGCCGGGTCGGTGTCACACCACCAGCCGTGCCTGCACGGGGAAACGAGTGTCGTCCGGGGTTCAAAGCCCGCGCAGCTCTTCGGCCACACCGGCCACGCGCGCCTGACCGCTCTTGTCGCACAAGCTGACAACGATGGCGACGAGGAAGCCCACCAGGAATGAGGGCATCAGCACATCCAGTGACTCGAGGTATCCGGACCACTGCTCCAGGCCAGCGCTGTTCAGCAGCGGCGGGAGCGCAAACTTGAACAGGGGCACGCCGAGGAAACCGGCCACCATGGCGCACTTCGCACCGAGCGCGGTGAGCCTCGCCCAGAAGAGGCTGAGGATGATGGTCGGGCAGAAGGTCGCGGCGATGCCGGACCAGCCGAAGATGATCGTCCAGAAGACGCCGTTCTCCCTGTCGACCATCATGATGCCGATGCCGACCAGGAACGACACCAGGGACAGGCCGAGGGTCACCTTGCGGGTCAAGGTCATCAGCCGCTCGTCGCTCATCTGGGGGTTCTTCGACTTCTGCCAGTAGTCGCGCACACCGGCGCTGGAGGCCACGACCAGCAGCGAGTCGATGGTCGACATGATCGCGCTGAGGACCATGGCGATGAACAGCCCGGCGAAGAAGGCCGGGAGCAGGCCCTGCGCCATCACCGGCAAGACCTTCTCGACGTTGCCACCGAGCGCGTCTGGCGTGTAGATGACCCGACCAAACAAGCCCACGAGGACAGCGCCGGAGTCGGCCAGGACCGTCCACACGCCCGCGGTGAGCGTGCCCGGCAGGATCTGCTTCTCGTCCTTCATCGAGATGTAGCGGACGAAGACCTGCGGCGAGCCGAGAAAGCCGATGCCGATCGCGGCCATGCCGAGGATGCTGACGATGGTCGAGGTGTCCCAGCCGCCAGTGCTCGGGCCATTCGCGCCCGGTCCGTGCCAGGACAACAGGTGGGGATCGATGGCGCGCAGCGAGGTGACCACCTCGTCAAGCCCGCCGACGTGCCACAGAGCGACCAGCGGCAGGGCGACCAGGCCGATGACCATCAAGCTGCCCTGGAACACATCCGACCAGACCACCGCGGTGAAACCGCCCTGGGTGATATAGAGCAGGACCACTGCGAAGCCCACCGTGGCGCCGACGTAGTGGTTCCAGCCGAGAAAGGCGTGAAAGGCCGCGCCCGTGGCGAAGACCTGCGCGCCGGCGTAGATCGGGACGAAGACCACCAAGGCGAAGGCGGCGATCAGGCGCAGGCTGTGACCGGAGTCGCGCAGCCGACTCTCAAGGTAGTCCGGTACGGTGATCGAGTCGTAGCGGTCGGTCAGGCGCTTGAAGCGGCGGGCCATGAGCACCCACGCGCCGCACACGCCCAGCACCTCGCCGACCACGACCCAGAAGGCCTGCACGCCGACGGCGTAGCCCATGCCGGTGAGGCCGAGCAACAACCAGGCACTCTCACCCGTCGCCCGAGCCGAGAAGGCCACGTTGAAGAAGCCCAGGTTCTTTCCCGAGACGAAGTAGTCGCGGATGTTCTTGACCCGCTTCGAGGCCAGGTAACCGATGACGATCAGGATGGCGGCGTAAAGGCCGACAGCCAACAGTTTCATGGCCAGGTCAAACGTCATGGTGCTTCCCAATGGGAAAGGGCGTGGGGGTGATCCCGTGAGCCCGAGGCGCGCTGAGGCAGGATAACCGGCTACGGCCGATCAGCCAGCATGACCGCGGTGACCCCTTTGCCGTCGCCGGTCAAAGCGAGCTTCCCGTGGCGCAGGGCGAGGGCATCGTCGCCGAAGATATTGCGCCGCCAGCCCTGCACGGCACGGACGTCAGGCTCCTCGGCGGTGGCCAGCAGATCGAGCTCGGCGCGGGTGGCCACGAGCTTCATGGCCACGCCCTCCGCCTCGCAGCGTAGCTTCAACAACGCCTGCAACAGCGCCACCATCGCCTCATGCCCTGAGAGCCGCTCACGCCGCTCTGGGAGCTCCGGCCACTCGTCTTCCGGCTGCGAGAGGGCCCGCTGAACGGCAGCGAGCATGGCCTGGCCGTCCTTTCCCCGGGCCACAGGCTCGCGCAGCCCGCGGGTGCGCGCAAGCTGCTGCCGATCCCGGGGCAGGTGTTGCGCGATCTCGCCCAACGCATCGTCACGCACGACCCAGTTCTTGGGCAGGTCGCGCTCCATGGCCGTCCGCTCACGCCACGCCGCCAGCTCCCGGAGCACGGCGAGCGACTCCCGGCTCGGCCGGCGGATCTTGATCCGCCGCCAACTCTCCAGCGGATCCTTGCGGTAGTGCCCCTCGTCCAGCAAGCCGTCCATCTCCTCCTGCACCCAGGCGTCCCGGCCTGTCTCGGCCAGGCGCTGCTGCAAGGTCTCGTAGATCGGGCACAGGTGGATCACGTCGCCGAGGGCGTAGTCGAGCTGACGCTCAGTCAGGGGCCGCACGGTCCAGTCGGTGACCTGCGATGCCTTGTCCAGGTCGAAACCGAGCATGCCCTTGACCAAGGTCGCGTAGCCGGGCTGCTCGCCAAAGGCACACACCGTCGCCGCGATCTGGGTGTCGAACAGCGGCGCCGGCACCGAGCCGGACAGGCGCAGGAAGATCTCTACATCCTGCGTCGCCGCGTGGAAGACCTTCACGATCGTCGGGTCGTTCATCAACGCGAGCAGGGGCGCCAGATCGATGCCGGGCGCCAGGGCATCAACGGCCGCGAAGCGATCGCCGTGGCCCAGCTGCACCAGGCACAGCACGGCGTGGTACGTCTTCTCGCGCAGGAACTCGGTATCCACCGCGATGTATGGAGCATCGCGGAGTGCGTCGCAGAAAGAAGCCAGCGTCGGGGTATCGGTGATCAGCACGTTGGCCGGGGCCTCATGGGGGAGCGCGTCGAAAGCGGAATCTCGCGGCGCCCAGCATAGGTTTTTCGTCCCGCGAACGGCTCGCCGGTCGTGCACTACGGTGGAACTCGCCAATGGGCGGCGAGCTGGAGGAGCGCCGCGGGGCAAGCCCGGTTGCACGATGGCCCTGCGACAAGACCACAGCTCTCTCCCTTCGCGCGAGCGAGCGCCGCGGCTACATCTCGAAGCCGGGCAGGCGATGGTCCTCTGGGGACCGTTCGAACATCTCCCGTGCTGACTCGCTCTCGAAGTAATAGACGACGCCATCGTGCTCGGTTTGCGGCGACTCGACCGTGGGGCGAAAGCGCTGCTTGCTGATGGGGTCCGTGAGCAGGCCACAGAAACGCACGATGTCACCGCTGAAGAGTTGTTGGTTGGCGGTGTCAGCGAACAGATAGGTCTCGTAGTTGACTCGCGCTGCGTGGGCCTCGTCGATGATGGCTGGCCGTGTCGGATCCATGTAGCCAGAGAAGCTGAGCTGCTTGCGGTTGAGCGCGGCGGGGACGTCTTGCACGAAGACGTCGGGGCACGGCGTTCAGCAGAAGGCCATGGGCAGTCCGTTGACGTAGAGCGGCGGCACCTCGCGGTTGAGGCGGTTGCCGAGCTTCACCATGCAACTGTCGTTGGGGGAGACCTGGCCGTCAGCGAAGCGCAAACGATGGTGGCTCTGCTGGTCTCCGGGCACGGCGAACACGCCGTCGCCGTTCGATCTCTCGATGCTCGTCGAGGCGCAGCCCGCAAGGACAAGCACCAGGGTCATCTGCAGGACCGACGCAAGGGGCCGGGGAGTGACAGTGGAGAACGGCGAGGAAGGCATGCGCATCTCGAGTAGGTGGAGACCGGGTCAAGGCCTGCTGGACAGAGCCCACGGGCTGCTAGCTACGCCGTCGCTCAGGAGGGCGTTGGGAGAGGTTTCGGTGGGTGATTCCGGCCATCCCCTCCCATGACTCCACTGTCGGCTGAGCGCCTTCTCCCATGGAATCGAGCCGTTCCCCTTGACGATGGGGCCTGATGCCCCGACCTTGGGGAGACAGGCTGGGTCGTCCTTCGGGGGCGAGCCGTTTCACGAGGCGCGTCGACCGCCGGGCAGGTGGAGCCAGGATCGGCGGTCTGCGTCGGGCAAGGAGCTTCACCAGATGAAACAACGCACCTCCGCTTCGCCTCCCCTGGGTTTGCCTCTGCTGGGCTTGATCGCAACGTGCCTGATGAGCCTCAGCGCCCCACCACTGCGCGCCGCCGACGGCGTGATGCTCTCCACCGAGTTGCTGGCCAGCGGCTTCCAAGGAACGGTGGCCGCCACCGCTCCGTGGGGTGACCCTGATCGTGTGTTCGTGGTGGAGCAGGCCGGGCGCATCCGCATCATCGAGTTCGGCACCGTGCTGCCCACGCCCTTCCTCGACATCACCTCCCAGGTGTTGCTGGGCGGTGAGGAGGGCCTGCTGGGTCTTGCGTTCCATCCGTCCTACGGGACGAACGGTCGCTTCTTCATCTACTACAACACTCTCTCCGGCGACGCCATGCTGACCGAGTGGGCGGTGGATCCGACGGATCCGAACAGGGCTCTGGCTGGCAGCGAGCAGGTGCTGCTGACGATCCCCAAGCCCTTCGCCCAGCACAACGCCGGCGGCCTGGCCTTCAGCCCACTCGATGGCATGCTGTGGATCGCCGTGGGTGACGGCGGCGGAGCTGGCGACCCGCTCAACAACGCCCAGAACATCAGCACCGTGCTCGGATCGCTGTTGCGCATCGACGTGGATGCTGCGCCGCCCTATGGCATCCCCGCCGACAATCCCTACGTGGGCGTGCCCGGTGCGAGGGAGGAGATCTACGCCTATGGCCTGCGCAACCCCTGGCGTTTCTCCATCGATCGCATCTTTGGCAACGCCTGGATCGGCGACGTGGGCCAGGAGAGCAAGGAGGAAGTCAACGCGATCCTCGCGGGCCAGGGGGGGCGCAACTTCGGCTGGCGTTGCCTGGAGGGCAGCGACTGCACGGGCGCCGCGGGGTGTGAATGCCCCATGCTGGGTGTTGTGGCTCCCGCCATGGAGTACGACCACAACCAGGGCTGCGCCATCATCGGCGGGCACGTGTATCGCGGCACGGACATCCCCGGGTTGCAGGGGCACTACTTCTACGGGGACTTCTGCACGGGCAAGGTGTGGTCGGCTGAAACCCAAGGGGAGCTCCTGGGTCCGAGCATCGATCGCACGGCCGAACTCAGTCCGCCGGCGGGCAGCCTGGGCTTCGTGACGTCCTTTGGCGAGGACGGACGGGGCGAGCTGCTGCTGGTGAGCTACCTGGGCGAAGTGCGGCGGGTGATCAGTGCCGCTCCCGATGCGGACTGCGACGAAGACGGCGTCAGCGATGTGGATGAACTGCTCGCTGGCACCGAGTTCGACCTGAACGGCAACTCGGTCCCCGACTCCTGCGAGCTGCTGCTCACGGCCACGAACATGGTCTACGGGCAACCGGCCCAGCTCGACTTCATCGGCGCCTCTGCGGGTCAGCCCCTGATCTGGTTCGTGTCGTTGCGGGGCATCGGCGACGGCGGGCCCTGCTTCTTCGAAGGCACGCTCTGCCTGGACCTCCAGCCCTTCAAGCTGACGCCCAAGAGCGAGCCCCAGGTGCTGCTGCTCGGGATCACCACCGCCGACGCCATGGGACTGGCGAGCTTGTCGTTCGTCATGCCAAGTGGCGGGCTGGAGACCTCGGTGCTGGCCTTCCAGGCCCTGGCCTTCGCGGGCCCGGCGTCGCAGAAGTCGAACCCGATTCAGAAGGTGATCCAGCAACGCTGAGTCTGGAAGCAACGCTGCCCCGAGCGTCAGGGCACATCGCCCCGCAAGGCATTGCTCATGGCCACTCCGTTGGGCCCGCCCCCGTCGACGATGGCCCATTGCACGAAGAGGTCGGTGCCCGGCGGCACGCCCTCGGGCATGACGAAGCCCAGCTCGAACTTGCCGGAGGGCGAGGTCGTGACGAAGATCGGCGGGTCGATGAAGGGGTTGGGCACGAGGGTGCCGCCCATGAAGGGAATGGGCGTGCTGGCCAATGAGATGAACAGCGCGGCCAGGGATGACGGGTTGGCGTTCACGAGCTTGACCGTGTTGTAGCTGGCAGGAGCGAGGCTGCCGGTGCCAGTGAGCAGCGGGTCGCCGGCGGTGCCCGCCAGTGCGAAACCCAGGTCAGTCCAGTTGTTGATGCCGGCCCAGCAGCCTCCCCACCGGGCGATGAGCGAGCTGCTCTGGGGAGCGCTGTGCTGAATGGTGAAATCGCCACCCGCGACGACCACGGGACCCTTGGCGTCCCCTGCATCGGCCACGGTGAGGGCGCGCACGACGTCGTTGACCCCGGTACCGAAGCTGCCCCAGCTGTTGCCACTCCAGCTGGCCAGGTTGTTGGCGTTGAACAGGCCCAGGCCTTCGAAGTCGCCAC